>NZ_JBSWXX010000003.1:2500-531796 GCF_056160825.1 Maricaulis sp. ABE4_448 | reverse complement strand
GCATTTTCAGCGAAAGTGGGTACCGGTTTCGCGGTTCGAAAATGCGACCACCAAGGACCGGCATTTTCAGCGAAAGTGGGTACCGGTTTCGCGGTTCGAAAATGCGAAAACCGGAGCTAGCGGAATTCCCGTCTGTCGGGGATGGGCACGACGGGCGCATCCTCGATTTCCTCGATACCGTCCAGTGCCGGCGCCCAGCGGCGCTCCTCCTGCAGGATGGTCGAGAGATTGAGGCTGCGCCGTGCTGCATCCAGCCGCAAATCCTCATAGAAGAGATTGAAGGGCGGGACCCGGTATTCCTCGGCTATCCGGTTGGGCCGGCGCAGGTCCGCATAGTCCGGCTCTTCCACGAACAGGATGCCGTCGCCGCACTGGGCCCCTGTTTGCCCGGGTACCGGCGCGGGTGTTGAATCCGGCGGCAGGCCTTCGGCGGCGACACCGCCGCGATGCAGGCGTGCCGAGGCATATTGCGCTGTGCGCGCCGACAGGATCGGATTGACGCACAGGAGGCCGCGCCCGTCGACGAAGTCCAGACCGCCGCGCGGCGTCCAGGTCATCGAGCGCTCGGTGTGGATGCGTATGCGGTCCTCCTCGCCCTGGCGGGCATAGGAATAGGCCAGCACGCAACGCACATCCTCCGGCGTCTCGCAGGGCGGGACGTCGGAGAGCACATTGTTGAACAGGTCCAGCGGCACCGGCGATTCTAGGATATAGGCGGCGATCAGCCGCTCGCGCAGTTCCGGATCGGGCGCGACCCGCTCGATCAGCACGCCCAGCACGTGAAAACCGCCCTGTCCGACACCGGCCAGAAGGATCGGCCGGTCATCGCCCACCTGCATCAGGAAGGCGTCGAAGGCACGTTCGACATCGCCATAGGCAAACTGCCGCGCCAGGATGGAATCCTCGCGATTATTCATGAAGGTATAGAGCGCCGCCTGACGGTATTTCGGCGCGAAGAGCACGCCGGAATTGGCAAAGGGGGCGGCATAATTGGGCAGGATGGTCCGCGTCACCGCCTCCACGGCGCGCTCCTTGTCCAGCTCGGCATTCCAGTTCGAGCCCCCCGAGTAGGTGGTCGGGTGGACAAAGAAGACGGCTGGCTCGTCCTCACCGGAAAATGCACCGCGAGTGAACCAGGCCTCTGCGGCGGCATAATTGGCGCCGCGTGGCGGGGTGTAGGTCTGGAAGGGTTCGCCGGGATCCTGGAAGGTCTGGTAGATCTGGTCGCGAAGGGCCCAGGCCGTCAGAAAAAGCAGGACCAGAAAGCCGGCCGCGCCGGCCAGCATCATCCAGCGGGCGATCGAGACAGGATTGGCCTTCATGCGGTCACGGTCTCCCTGCAGACTTGCCGGAAGACGTCGCGTGCCGAGATTGGCGCACCGGAATCCATAACGTAGACTACCCTTGCTGCGGGGGAATCAGCTCATTTCACGCGCCTTGCGCCGTCCGGACACGGGAGTGCCATGTTTCGCTGGCTTCGCAACAGTTTCCTCACCGGGATCGTTATCGCAACCCCGTTGGGTGTGACGCTCTACCTCATCGTCGCATTCGTCGGCTTCGTCGACAATGTCGTCAAGCCGCTGATCCCGGCGCGCTACAATCCGGAAAACTACCTGCCCGGCGATTTCACCATTCCCGGACTGGGCGTGCTGATCGCCGTGGTCATCTTGACCCTGCTCGGCGCCTTTGCCGCCAATGTGTTCGGACGGACGCTGATCAATCTGGGCGACCGGATCGTCGCCGGCGTGCCGCTGGTGCGCAATGTCTACGGCGCGCTGAAGCAGATCATGGAGACGGTGTTCTCCGGGAAGAGCAATTCCTTCAAGGAAGTCGTGCTGATCGAATACCCGATGAAGGGGCTTTATGTCGTCGCTTTCGTCTCGGCCAATGGCGACAATAATCTGAAGGAAAAGATCTCCGATGATGTGGTTGGCCTGTTCGTGCCCACGACACCCAACCCGACCTCCGGCTTCCTGCTCTATACGCCCAAGAAGAACACCATCCCGATCGACATGTCGGTGGAGGAGGCGGCCAAGCTGATCATCTCCTTCGGCATGGTCACGCCGGACAAGCTGCCCAGTTCAGTGCGCGCCACCTTGCCGCCGGAAATGTTCAGCCGGACCTGAGCATGCGCACGCCCTGGTCCTGTTCGAACAGGTAGAGCAGGACGCGCAGGGCGTCGCCGCGATCGCCCGTCAGTTCGGGGTCCTGGTGGACCAGCAGGCGGGCTTGGTCATTCGCTTCGGCGATCAGATCTCCATGCGCTTCCATGTCGGCGAGACGGAAATCCGGCAGACCGCTCTGGCGCAGGCCCAGCGGGTCGCCGGCCCCGCGCAGGCGCCAGTCCTCCTCGGCGATGCGGAAACCGTCATCGGTCTCGCGCATGGTCTCCAGCCGTGAACGGGCTGTCTCCCCCAGCGGACCCTTGTACAGGAGCAGGCAGGAGGACGGCTTGTCGCCCCGGCCGACGCGCCCGCGCAGCTGGTGTAACTGCGCCAGACCGAAGCGCTCGGCGTGTTCGATGATCATCACCGTGGCGTCGGGTGCATCGACGCCGACCTCGATCACGGTGGTGGCAACCAGCACATCCATCGCGCCATTGCGGAAGGCTGTGGCGGTGGCCTCTTTCTCGGCGGCCTTCATGCGGCCGTGCAGCAGGCCGACGCGCTGATCCCCCAGCGCAGCCCGCAAATGCCGCCAGCGATCCTCGGCGGCGGAGAGTTCGGATTGTTCGGATTCTTCGACCAGCGGACACACCCAGTAGACCCGGTCGCCGCGGCCGATCGCCCGGCGCACGCCCTCCACCACCTCGTCCAGCCGCTCCATAGACACCAGCCGCGTTTCCGGCGGGATGCGCCCGGCCGGTTTCTCGTCCAGGCGCGACACGTCGAGATCGCCATAGACGGCGAGCGACAGGGTGCGCGGGATCGGGGTGGCGGTCATCACCAGCGTGTCCGGCTTGTACCCCTTGGCCGTCAGCCGCATGCGGTCGGACACGCCGAAACGGTGCTGCTCGTCGATCACGACCAGGCCGAGGTCGGCAAATTCGATACCCTCCTGGAAGAGCGCATGGGTGCCGCAGACCACATCGACTGAGCCGGTGGCCATGCGTTCCAGGATTTCCTTGCGCGCTGAGCCCTTGTCACGCCCGGTCAGGGCGGTCACGGAAAGCCCTGCCGGTTCAAGCAGCTGCGCCAGGGTTTTGGCATGTTGCCTCGCCAGGATTTCTGTCGGTGCCATGATCACGGCCTGGGTACCGGCCTCGGCGGTCTGGGCTGCAGCGAGGGCCGCGACGAAGGTCTTGCCGGCGCCGACATCCCCGTGCAGCAGGCGCGTCATGCGCTCGCCGGACTCCATGTCGGCCCGGATGGCCTCGAAGGCCCGTGTCTGGGCGCCGGTCGGCGCGAACGGCGCATTGTCGAGAATGGCGCGGACCTTCTCGCCTGTGCCTTTGAGCGCCCGGCCGGACTGGGCCTTGCGGCGTGCCCGCACCAGCTGCAGGGCGAGCTGGCGGGCAAAGACCTCGTCAAAGGCCAGCCGCGCCCGGGCCGGATGCGACGGTTCCAGATCGGCGGCGGATTCCGGGGCGTGCAGCATGCGCACGGCCTGGCGGAAATCTGGCCAGCCCTTTTCGCCGCTCATATCCGGCGGCAGCCATTCGGGCAAGGTGGGCACCATGGCCACGGCACCGGACACCGCCTTGCGCATTGTCTTGGCAACAAGGCCGGCAGTGAGCGGATAGACCGGCTCGATCAAGGGCGTGCCCGAAGCTTCCTCCTCGGTCATCACCAGATCGGGATGCAGCATCTGGATTTCCGAGCCATAGCGTTCGCAGCGGCCCGAGACGATGCGGCTCTCGCCTACCGGCAGGATGCGTTGCAGATAATCGGGCCGCGCATGGAAGAAGACGAGATGCAGGAAACCCGTACCGTCATACATGCGCACCTTGTAGGGCTGGCCCTGACGGCGGCCGGGCAGATGTTCCTCGACCGTGGCGGTGAGGGTGATGATCTGGTCTTCCGGTGCATCGATCACACTGACCTGGCGTGAGCGGTCGACGATGCTGGCCGGTTTGAGAAACACCACATCCTTCACCCGCGGCCCCGCCACCTTGGCGACCAGCGTGGCCAGCCGGGGGCCGATGCCGGGCAGGGCGGTGACGTCCTGGAACAGGGGGAAGAGAATCTCTGGGCGCATCCTTATCTACTTTATCGGCAAGTTGCGCGGCTGCCACCGGTCGACGCGGCCTTTCAACGGGACTATATGCGCCCATCATGACTGATACGCTCGACACCCAACGCAAGAAACTGCGGATCCGCGCCTGGCGGCGCGGCTTCAAGGAAGCCGACCTGATCCTCGGCCGCTTCTGCGACGACAATATCGACAGCCTGGACAAGGCTGGCCTGGACGCGTTCGAGGCCCTGCTCGACCAGTCCGACCAGGATGTGTACGGCTGGATCATCGGGCGTGAGCCCGTACCGGCCGAGTTCGACACGCCGGTGATGGCCCGGTTGAAGGCCTTCCGCGTCGATGCGGACGCGGCTTTCGGCGACGGCCCCAAGGCCTGATATTCGCGAGGCAGCGCAGACATGTCCGATATCGAGATGATCGCCCGGGCGCAGGGCCCGGCCACTGTCTGCGGTGCGCCGGAAGGCCTGGATGCGCTGATGCTGGCCGATGCCGGCCGTCTGCATGGCGGGCTGAGCGTCTTCATTGCCCGTGACGATTCCCGTGCCGCCGCCTTTGCCTCGGCCCTCGACTTCTTCGCACCTGACGCGGAAATCCTGCGCCTGCCGGCCTGGGATTGCCAGCCCTATGACCGTATCTCGCCATCGCCGCGTGTGGCGGCACGCCGGGCCGCGACGCTGGCGCGGCTGGCTGGTGGTCTGGGCGGCAAGACGGTTTTCCTGGTCACCACGATCAATGCGATGACCCAGCGCTGTGCCCCCGTCGAGGTGCTCACCGGTGCGGGCATTGCGATCCGCCCCGGTGCCAGCGTCGATGTTGAAAAGCTCAAGCATCACTTCGCGGTCAATGGCTATGCCCGCACTGCTACGGTGATGGAGCCGGGCGACTACGCTGTGCGGGGCGGCGTGATCGACGTCTATCCGCCCGGCGCGCCGGAACCGGTCCGCCTCGATTTCTTCGGCGACACGCTGGAATCGATCCGCGCCTTCGATCCGGAAACCCAGCGCTCGACCCGCCAGATGGACGGCATATCCTTCACACCGGTCAGCGAGGTTCTGCTGGACGAGGAGACGGTGTCGCGCTTCCGTTCCGGCTTCATCAAGACCTTCGGAGCGATCAAGGACGACCCGGTCTATGAACAGGTCAGCGCCGGCGCGCGCCCGGCGGGTGTCGAGCACTGGCTGCCGCTGTTCTACGAACACCTCGCCACGCCCTTCGACTATCTGCCGGACACGGCGCTGATCGGTATCGATCACCTGGCCCAGGATGCGCTGGACGAGCGGCTCAAACAGGCCGCCGATTATTACGAAGCGCGCACCACGGTCGATGAGAGCCGGCATGAGAGCAGCCTCTCGGCGCCAACCTACCGGGCGCTGAAACCGGAAGCGCTGTATTTTGCCGAAGGCGACTGGACCAGGGCCCTGCAGGGCCGGGCGGTGCGCCGTTTTACAGCTTTCCGAGAACCGGGCCCGCAGACCATCGATGCCGGCGGCAAGCAGGGCCGCGCCTTCACCGCCGAACGCACGGCGCAGAACGTCAATGTGTTCGACGCCGCGGCCGGGCATGTGCGTGACCTCACCAAGGCCGGCAAACGCGTTGTGCTCGCTTCCTGGTCCGGCGGCGCATCGGAACGCCTGGCCAGCGTGCTGGGTGATCACGGGATTTCCGGCATCCGCGCATGCGAGAGCTGGGCCGATGTGACCAGCCTGCCGGCCGCAGCCGTGGCGCGCGTCATCCTGCCGCTGGAACGCGGTTTCGAGACCGACGAACTCGCCATTGTCTCCGAACAGGACATCCTCGGCGACCGGCTGGCGCGGCCACGCCGCCGGCGCAAGTCGGCAGACATTATCGTCGAGGCCGGCTCGCTGTCGCCGGGCGATCTGGTGATCCATGCCGATCACGGTCTGGGCCGTTTCATTGGTCTGAAAACCCTGCCGGTGCAGGACGCGCCGCACGATTGTATCGAGCTGGAATATGCCGGCGCGGCCAAGCTCTACCTGCCGGTCGAGAATATCGAGCTCCTCTCGCGCTATGGCGCCGAGAGCGAGACGGCGCAGCTGGACAAGCTGGGCGGTGTCGCCTGGCAGGCGCGCAAGGCCAAGGCCAAGAAGCGCCTGCGCGACATGGCCGACCAGCTCATCAAGATCGCGGCCGAACGCATGGCCCGCAAGGCTGATCCGATCGAACCGGCCAGCGGTATTTTCGACGAGTTCTGCGCCGCCTTCCCCTATGCCGAGACCGACGACCAGCTCAATGCAGTCGAGGATGTGTTCGGCGATCTGGCGCGCGGCCGGCCGATGGACCGGCTGATCTGCGGCGATGTCGGCTTCGGCAAGACCGAGGTCGCGCTGCGGGCGGCCTTTGTCGTGGCCATGTCCGGCCGCCAGGTGGCTGTCGTGGCACCCACGACGCTGCTGGCGCGCCAGCACTACAAGACCTTCTCCGAACGCTTCCGCAACTGGCCGGTGAAGGTGCGGCAATTGTCGCGCCTCGTCGGTGCCAAGGAAGCCAAGGCCACGCGCGACGAGCTGGCCGCCGGCAAGGTTGAGATCGTCGTCGGCACGCACGCACTGTTGGCCAAGACGGTGAAATTCTCCGATCTGGGCCTGCTGATCGTCGACGAGGAGCAGCATTTCGGGGTGAAGCACAAGGAGCGCCTGAAAGAGCTGCGCACCGATGTGCACGTGCTCACGCTCACCGCGACGCCGATCCCGCGCACGCTGCAGCTGGCGCTGACGGGGATCCGCGACCTTTCCATCATCGCCACGCCGCCGGTCGACCGGCTGGCCGTGCGCACCTATGTTGCGCCCTTTGATCCGGTCTCTGTGCGCGAGGCGCTGCTGCGTGAGAAGTATCGCGGCGGCCAGGCCTTCTTCGTGGTGCCGCGTATCACCGATCTGGAAGAGACCGCGACCTTCCTGCGTGAAAGCGTGCCGGAAGTGTCCTTCATCGCGGCGCATGGCCAGATGGCGGCGAGCGATCTGGAAGACATCATGACGGCCTTCTATGAGGGCCGCTATGACGTGCTCCTGTCCACCACGATCGTGGAATCCGGCATCGACATCCCGACCGCCAATACGCTGATCGTGCACCGGGCCGACAGGTTCGGCCTGTCCCAGCTCTACCAGCTGCGCGGCCGGGTGGGGCGCTCCAAGACCCGCGCCTACGCCTATCTCACCACGCCGATGCGCCAGAAGATCACCGACAGCGCCGACAAGCGGCTGAAAGTCATGCAGTCGCTCGACAGTCTGGGCGCCGGTTTCACCCTGGCCTCGCACGATCTCGACCTGCGCGGCGGCGGCAACCTGCTGGGCGAGGAACAGTCCGGCCATATCAAGGATGTCGGCGTCGAGCTTTACCAGTCCATGCTGGAAGAGGCCGTCGCCTCGCTGCGCGGTGGCGGGGATGCCGAGGATGAGGGTGAATGGTCGCCGCAGATCAATGCCGGCGCTGCCGTACTGATCCCGGACCATTTCGTCCCCGATCTCGATGTGCGCCTGCAGCTCTATCGCCGCCTGTCCTCGCTCGACACCAAGACCGAGCGCGAGGCCTTTGCCGCCGAGCTGATCGACCGGTTCGGCCCGCTGCCGGACGAGGTGGAGACGCTGATGCGCGTCGTGGCGGTCAAATCGCTGTGCAAGCACGCCGGCGTTGAAAAGGTCGATGCCGGTCCGAAGGGCGCCGTCATCCATTTCCGTGGCGACAAATTCGTCGATCCGCCGGCCCTGATCGAGCACATCTCGAAGAACCCGGCCCTGTTCAAGGTGCGGCCGGACCACAAGCTGGTCCTGCGCGCCGAATGGGATGCGCCGGAGGATCGCCTGCGCGCGATCGAGCGGGCCATGGCGCCGCTGGCCGACATCGCCGCCCGGGCGAAACAGGCCCAGACCGGAACGGCCTGAGCCTGACGCGGGAGGGGCTTACCGCCAGCGGAAGCTGATGAAGAAACAGCCCAGACTGCCCAGCAGGAACATCAGCCCGGGCACCAGGAACCAGCGCAGCGGGTTGGGCAGGGCGACGACCTCGTGCTCATAAAGGTCGAAATAGCGCCGTCCGCCCTCGACGTCCTCGTAATAGCCATTGCCGCGATTGCGGTCGGTCACGACATCGACCTGGTCGATCCGCTCGCGGAGGGCCCGGATCGCGTCATAGCGGGGATCCTCGGCAGACACGGTGTGGCGGGTGTCGCTGAACAGGCGCGGGCTCTCATCGACGCCCAGTACGCCATCGGAACGGTAGTAGTAGAGGTGGCTGTCCTGGGACAGATCGATGCGGGACAGGCCCAGCGCGCCGCCGCCCAGCATCAGGAAGACCAGGCCGGCCAGCAGCCAGCCGCGCGTCAGGCGCAGGCGCCCGGCCTGTCCGGCCAATACCGCAGCGCGCACTTCACGGATTTCGCGCAGACGGTCGAGTTCCGCCGCCGAGACGCTCTCGCTAAGCTCGCCCGTATTGATGCCGAACACCTCGACCAGGCGTTCGAAGACGTCGTCGGACGGGTAGGACCGGCCGGTTTCCAGCTTGGACAGATAGGATTGTTCGATGCGCGCCTTTGCGGCGGCCTCGGGCTGGGTCCAACCCCTGTCTTCGCGCTTCTGGCGCAGATAATCACCGAATTTCATGGTCTTCCTCACGGTCTGGCCGCAGCGCATCTGCGCGGCTCGTTCCGGAAGTCTTGGAAAGTCCCGAGCCGACTGGAAGAAGAATAACAAGGACTATCCGGGAAAGGGCAGGAATTTCTTGTCGTGCCTGTGTCCGTTGCCAGGACCGCCCCCGCCAGGCTCCCCGGAACGGGGGAGAGACCGACGCGCTGTTTCCCGCGAGCCTGCGGCCATCATCAAGCGGGGAGATGTGCGATGGACGCCTCGAAGGAAATGCTCACACCGGCCTTTCAGATCCTGACCGGGCTGGGCTTCATGCTGTTTCTTCTGGTCATGTTGCGGATCCGCGCCGCGCTGTGCGGCGCCGGCGGCATGCTGTTGAAACTCGCCATGCTGGGGATCCCGCTGGGCTTCCTGATCCTGGCGCAGGCCGGGCGCGAATACTCGCTCGGCGGCGCGGCCGGCCTGTTGCTCGCGGCCGGCGGCTGTTTCTTTATCAGCCTCATGCTGATGGGTGGCGGGATGGTGCTTCTGGTGCGTGACGGCCCCGTCGGCGGCAAGCCTCAAGCCTGAGCGACAATCTGGGCCGGGCTCTGCAGGGCCCGCACCGCCCGCTCGACCAGGGCTTCTGCCGTCTCGCCGGTGCGGACCGGAACGGGCGCAGCCCGCACGGTCAGCCGGAAAGGATGCAGCGGATCCTCGCTTTCAAAGGCCGTGCATTCCGCGATCGCGGCGATCCGGGACGCGACACAGTCAATGCCCGGCGCGTCGGTGAAGGGCAGGACCGCCATGAAGACGTCGCCGGAGAAGCGCGCGGCGGCGTCCTCGGTGCGCAGCAGGTGACGCAGCATCGCGGCAAACTGGCGGCGCGCCTTCTCGGCGGAGGTGTCGTCCGGACGTTCGCGGCCCTCCGGCAGCATGATCTGAAGGGCAATCAGCGCAAAGCTCAGCTCGTCGCGGGCCGAGACGTTCAAAAGGTCCTGGATGTGTGACACCAGGAAGCCGGAATTGAACAGGCCGGTCTCGATATCCAGTGTCCGCGGATCGCGGCAGGCATCCAGCGCCGCCTTGGCATGGCGCCGGCGCTTGCGCTCCTCGGTCAGGGTCAGGATGCGCTCGCGCAGCTCGGCATCGCCCGCGGAGGGTTCAAGAATGTCGGATACGCCGCGCGCAAAGGCTTCTTCGGAGGTCTGGTTGTCGACGCGGTCGGCCAGCAGCACGACCGGCGTGTGATAGAGCCGGGCATTGCGGCGCATGGCCGAGGAGATGGTGAAGGCGATCTCGCGCTTGCCGGTAGCGTTCAGCACCACGGCGTCGAAGGGCCGTTCGTGCAGATAGTCGAAGGCGGAATAGGAGGAGAAGGCGGCGACGACGTCGGCGCCGGCCTGTTCCAGCACGTGCTGCAGCCCCATGAAGCGCGGCGAGGCATCGCCGACATAGAGCACGCTGGGCGGCGTGTCCTGGCGCTCCACCTGCGGGCGGCCGCGACCGTAGAGCGCGGTGACCTCGGCGCGGCGGGCGGCGACGATTTCCATCGAGTGCAGACGGAAGAGGGCACGCAGGCGCGCCGCGACCTGCACCGCCGGTGCCGGGTCGCGCAGCCAGGCATCCACCGTATTGCGCGGGGCAAGACCGGCCGGTCCGACCACAAGCACGGGGAGGGCCTGGTCGGAAAAACGCGCAAAGGCGCGCAGCCCGTCATCGATATCGTTTTCACATTCAGCGAGGATCACGCCACCGGCCCAGAAGTGGTGCCGCCGGGCAGGCGGGCTGTCGGCCCGGACGATGCGGCAGTTCAGGGCCAGCCGGCCCAACTGCTCCGCCAGTCCGTCCACGCGGCCGGATAATCCGAATATAAGGACGTCGAGCGAGCGTCCCATTCGTCCCCCTGCCGATTTGAGCGCCGATGCTGTATTTCGCGAGTTTGTCACAAGTGCCACGCTTCTGGAACAAACGAATCAAAGGTTGGCGACATGAAACCCCAAGGACCTCTAAAAGGCGTTAAGGTAATTGAGTTTGTCGGACTGGGTCCGGCACCCTTCTGCGCCATGATGCTCTCGGATATGGGCGCAGACGTGATCCGCATCGACAGACAGGGCGCGCTGGGCGGGGGATATGCCGATGTTCTGGGCCGTGGCCGGCGTTCGATTGCGCTGGATCTGAAGGACGAGGCGGAGCTGGCCCTGTGCCGCGATCTCATCGGCAAGGCGGACATCCTGCTGGAGGGCTATCGCCCCGGCGTGATGGAACGTCTGGGCCTGGGCCCCGACGTGGCCCTGGCGGCCAATCCGGCCCTCGTCTATGGCCGCATGACGGGCTGGGGCCAGTACGGACCGCTCGCCCATGCCGCCGGCCATGACATCAATTATGTCTCACTGTCCGGCGCGCTCGGCGCGATCGGCAGCAAGGACGAACCGGCCATCCCGCTCAACCTGGTCGGCGATTTCGGCGGCGGGGCGATGTATCTCGCCTTCGGTGTGCTGGCCGCGCTGCATCATGCGCGCACCCACGGGGAGGGGCAGGTGGTGGATGCCGCCATTGTCGACGGTGCCGTCTCGCTGATGGCCTCGCAGCACCAGCTGGCGGCTCTGGGCCTGTGGTCGCCCGAGCGCGGCCGCAACCTGCTCGACGGCGCGGCGCATTTCTACACTGTCTATGAATGCGCCGATGGCGGTCATGTCTCGATCGGCCCGCTGGAGCCGGAATTCTACGCGCTGTTGTGCGAGAAACTGGGCGTCGATGCCCAGGCCCTGCCGGCCGACTGGTCCGGCCGCAACTGGGAGGCGGCCAAGCCGGTCTTCGCCGAACTCTTCCGCCAGAAGACCCGCGATGAATGGTGCGAACTGCTGGAAGGCACGGATGTGTGTTTTGCGCCGGTCCTCAACTACGAGGAATCCGCCGCCCATCCGCACATGCGCGAGCGCGGCAGCTATGCCGAACCGGGCGGGGTGCGCCAGCCGGCTCCAGCGCCGCGCTTCTCACGCACGCCCGGCGCGATCCAGGGACCGGCACCGGTGCCCGGCGCCGATCGTGAAGCGATTTTGGCGGATTGGGAAATATAGCCAGCTACCGGTCCAGCAGGCGGTCGGTGCCCAGGGCGGCGGAGAGCGCATCGGGCGAAAGCCGCGCACCGGACATCCGCGCATAGGCGAGGTCGGTGCCGGCGAGGCGCGCCTGGCCCAGATCGGCGCCGTGCCAGTCGCTGTAGCGGCACTGGGCCTTGTCCAGCTGCACCGGCAGGACACGTCCGCCGCCCAGGGTGAGCGGGGTCAGGCGGGCGCCCGACAGATCGGCATGGGTGAGCCAGGCGCCGCTGAGATCGGCCCCGCGCAGATCGGCACCGGCCAGTTTGCAGCCACGCAGATCGGCTCCGGCCAGACGGGCGCCCTGCAATTCGCAGCCGGTAAGGTCCAGCCCGGCCAGACAGGCCCGCGGCGCGCGCAGCGCGGTCAGGGCCCGCCCGGCGAGCGAACCGGCAGGACGCAGGTCGAGGCCGGTGAAATCGACCGGCTGGCCGCTGGCGTTGCCGCGCACCTGCTGGATATGCTCGGTCAGCCGCGTCTCGGCCTCGCGCGCCGTCAGCACGCCGGCCGGTTCCGGGATGGGGCGGTCGGGATGGGCACCGGTCTGCATGTCGCGCGTCACCGCCATGTCGAAGCGCGCGCCCTCCATATCGCAGCCGCGCAGATCGGCCGCGCTCAGCGACGCGCTGGAAAAATCGGTGCCGGCAACAAGCGCGAGCGTGAAACGGGCTTCCGGCAGAACGGCCCGGCACAGGCGGGCACCCGACAGATTGGCATCCTCGAACCGTGCCGCGCGCCCCGACACACCGCCCAGCCGTGCGCCGGCCAGCGAAGCGCCGGACAAGTCTGCACCGTCGAGAGTGCTGACCTTGACCGTCGCCGGCTTGCCATCAAGGCCGGGGAGGGGGTGTTCCCGGAAATCCGCGCCGTCACAGCGGGCCGCCACGAGACGCGCGCCTGTCAGATCGCAGCCGCGCAGATCGGCCCCCTCCAGCCGGGCGCCGACCAGGCTCGCCTGACGCATCACGGCGCCGCGGAAACGGGCACCGCCACAGTCTGCCCCGTCAAATCGTGTGTCGGAGAGATCGCAATCGGAAAAATCCGCATCGCGCAGATCCCGGCCACCAAAATCCTGGCCCGCAAGCATCGCTCCGCAAAAGACGGCGCGGCCGCCCTCGGCCTCGCCCTTCAGGAAAGCCGCGTGCCGCCGGCAGGCAGTTTCGATGCCGGCCCGATCCCAGCTGCGGAATGCTTGTGCGGTCAAAGATTCGTCCGTGCGGCCTGAAACGTGTTGTGCAACTGCGATACCCAAGCGCCCGCATACTGGCAAGCAGCGCTGCCGGGCGCGACGGACATGGATGATGAATAACGTTCATGTCGGGTTCAGCGGGCCTTTGGCAATGTCCGTCTCGAGACCGGCGAACACCCTGTAGTCCCTCGCTCGTTTTCCGGTCTCGATATCGCTTAGATAAACCCGAAACGCCGGCTGCCCCCAACAGCCGGCGTTTCTTTTATTTCAGCAAGGCGAATGAGGGGTGACAGGTTTTGTCCTGTGCGCCTGTCAGAGTGATCTCCATCGAAGATGAACACAGATGGAGAGCCCCAATGGCCATCGCGATCAATGCCTATGTCGAAGGTGCAGGCGGCGTTCTGCGCAACATGGTCCCGCACCGTTTCCGCGACGGTTTCTTCCGCATGCAGCGTCCCGGCGACGAGATCGACTGCCTGCACGTGGAAGACCTGCGCTCGGTGTGCCGCTATCTCAACAAGGGCTACCAGCTCGCCATGAGCTCGGCCGACGGTCACGCCATGCCTTCCTGGCAGCCGGCAGAAATGGTGCGCATCGCGGTGCGGTGAGACCTGTTTTTTCACAGCGGTGCTTTCCCCCGCTCCCCAGCCCTCTTCCCAGGGAGAGGGAGTTCCGGCGGAGCGTGTGATGACAGAAAACCCCTTCTCCCGCGGGGAGAAGGTGCCCGCAGGGCGGATGAGGGGTTTCCTCCCCACGCAAGTGGGGAGGGGGACCGCGAAGCGGTGGAGGGGCGCCGCGGCTCGCGGCGTTACGATCGCGGTAAGCCCCACCGCCTCCCGTCGCTCACGCGCCGCCCCCCAAAAAAGTCTGGCGACCCGATGCTGCGCATCGGCCCACTTCCCCGCAAGGTGGGGAAGAAAGTCTTACGGCAGCCCCGGGAAATCGCCGCGGCGATGGCCGGCAACCATGTCGGCCAGTGCTTTGGGCTCCAGTACCTCGACCTGGTCGCCCCAGGCATAGAGGTGCCAGCACATTTCCAGCAGACCGCTGGCGCGAAAGCGTACGATCACCGAACCGTCTTCCTGCGTTTCGGCCGTTTGCAGCGGGTGGAAACGGTAGCGCAGGGCGTGGGGCGCGGCGGCGGGGGTGAATTTCCAGACAACATCGCCGAACTCGGCCTCGTTCTGGAACACGCCGAAGGAGCGGTTGGCATAGGCTTCCAGGTCGAAGGCCTCGTCGCGGGCAAACCAGTCATCCGTCACCACGGCGCTCTCGATGTCTTCCACCCGGTAGTGACGCATCACCGTGTCGCCGCGCGCCCGGTCGCGGCCGACCAGATAGCGCCGCGCCCCCAGCAGCAGGCCATAGGGTTCCACCCGGCGGGTCTTGGCGGCGCTGTCCTGGCGCCCGCGATAGGCGATCTCCAGCACGAAGGGGCCTTTCAGCGCCTCGGCGATGGCACTGTCGATCCGCGGATCCGAAGCCGGTTGCGGGCCGGGGCGGGCGGCATGGCCCATGGCTTCCAGCAGTGCTTCCTCATCGGCTTCCAGACCCGGGCGCCGCTTGTCGGGCATCAGGATCTTGATGGTTTCGCGCAGCGTGCGCAGCTGTCCGGCCTCGCGGGTCAGGCCCTGGCGGTCCAGCGTCGTGCCGGCCAGTTCCAGCGCGGCGACCTCGTCGGCCGTGGGGGCAAAGAATTCGGCCACCCGGCGGCGCGGCACCCGCCAGCGCTTGTGCCCCTCGGCATCGATGTAATCCTCGGTGTCAGGGAAGACGCGCACCAGCGCATCGGTCATGCGCTGGGCGGTGCGGCGCACACAATCGAACTCCGCCTCGATCTCGTTCAGCGAGACGCCGGCATAACCGCTGGCCATGCGCGCCAGCTGCAACAGTTCCACGGCCTTGGAAAACGCCATCGGGTTATCCTAGTTTCACGGGCAAGCGGGGCAGCAGGGCCGCGACTGATTCCGTTTTCGTGCGGCAGAGGGCCCGTTTGACAGGCAATGTTCAAGTCCATTCGCAAACACATCCCGGAATCGCATCCGGTGTTCGACGTGCTGATGATTATCGTCAAGGCGGTCAGCCGGTCGATGGCGCGCGACGTGATGCTGTTCGCCGGCGGCGCCTCCTATTTCGGCATGCTGGCCCTGTTTCCTGCGATGGCGCTGGCCATGTCGATCTACGGCCTGACCAATGATGTCTCCGATGTGGAAGCGCAGATCGCGCGCTTTGCCGGCATCATGCCGCAGGGCGCCCAGGATTTCGTGCTGAACCAGATGGCGCGGCTGGCCGTGGCGCCGATCTCGGCGCTGTCGGTAAACGGGGCCATTGCTCTGGCCATTGCCCTGTTTGCCGCCTCGCGCGGGGTGAAGGCGGTGATCGCCGGGCTCAACCATCTCGCGGAAGACCAGGACATCCGCAATGTGATCCATTTCAACATCCTGGCGATGGGGTCGGTGCTGATTGGCGGGATGATGCTGACCCTGGCCAATCTGGCCGTGCTGGCCATCCCGGTTCTTCTGCGCAAGGTGTTCGAGCTTCTGGGCCTGGAACCGCTCGACTTCGGCGGGCTGGTGAATGAGTGGACGGCTGCCGCCCTGGTGATGTTCGTGGCGCTGGAACTGCTCTACCGCATGACGATGCGCCGCCGCTCCGAAGCCGTCAGCTGGCGGGCCTCGACCGTCGCGGCCCTGGTCTCGACCGGTCTGTGGCTGGGGCTGTCGAAAGGTTTTTCGCTGTATGTCGGCCAGGTGATCGATTTTGGCGTCTACGGGTCACTGGGCGCCCTTGTCGTCTTCCTTCTGTGGATTTATTGGTCGGCCTATGCGGTGTTCTTCGGCGGCGCGCTGGCGATCGAGATCGATGCCCGTTACGGCACGAGCGGCCCCCGGAAGGGGTTGGCCGACAAGGGCTAGCCGGTATCCGCAGCATGTTCCGGAGCCGGGCGGGTAGCATTTTGCCCGGCGCGCGATATAAACATGAACCAGTTATCAACTTTGACGCAGAGGTCTGCATGAAAAAGGTATATCCTGACGCCAAGGCGGCCCTGGACGGCCTTGTCTTCGATGGCATGACATTGATGGCGGGCGGGTTCGGCCTGTGCGGCATTCCGGAAAACGCCATCGCGGCCCTGCACGCAGCCGGCGTGAAGGATCTCACCGTGATCTCGAACAATTGCGGGGTCGACGGTTTCGGTCTGGGCGTCCTGCTCGACGCCAAACAGATCAAGAAGATGGTCTCGTCCTATGTCGGCGAGAACAAGGAATTCGAGCGGCAATTCCTGTCCGGCGAGCTGGAGCTGGAATTCAATCCGCAGGGCACGCTGGCCGAGCGCATCCGCGCCGGTGGTGCCGGCATTCCGGGCTTCTTCACCAAGACCGGCGTCGGCACGATGATCGCGGAAGGCAAGGAACACCGCGAATTCGACGGCGAGACCTATATCATGGAAACCGGGCTGACCGCCGATGTCTCCATCGTGAAAGCCTGGAAGGCCGACCCGGAAGGCAATCTGGTCTTCCGCAAGACCGCCCGCAATTTCAACCCGATGATGGCGACGGCCGGCAAGGTGACCGTGGCCGAGGTCGAGGAAATCGTCGAACTGGGTGCGCTCGATCCGGACCATATCCACACGCCCGGCATCTTCGTGCAGCGCCTGTTCAAGGGCGAATTTGAGAAGCGCATCGAACAGCGCACCATCCGCGAAAGGGAGAGCGCATAATGGCCTGGACACGCGATGAAATGGCGGCCCGCGCCGCCCAGGAACTGGAAGACGGTTTCTACGTCAATCTCGGCATCGGCATCCCGACCCTGGTCGCCAACCATATTGCCGACGATATCGACGTCACCCTGCAGTCGGAGAACGGCATGCTGGGCATGGGGCCGTTTCCCCATGAGGACGAGGTCGATCCCGACCTGATCAATGCCGGCAAGCAGACCATCACCGAGCTGCGCCGCACCTCGTATTTCTCCTCCGCCGACAGTTTCGCGATGATCCGCGGCGGCCATATCGACATCTCGATCCTGGGCGCGATGGAAGTGTCCGAGACGGGCGATATCGCCAACTGGATGATCCCGGGCAAGCTGGTGAAGGGGATGGGCGGTGCGATGGACCTGGTCGCCGGCGTCAAGCGCGTCGTGGTGATCATGGATCACGCCAACAAGGCGGGCGAGCCCAAGCTGCTGAAGGCCTGCACCCTGCCGCTGACCGGCCAGGCCTGTGTCGACCGCATCATCACCACGCTGGGCGTGTTCGATGTGAAGGGCGATCATCTCGAACTGATCGAGCTGGCTCCCGACGTCACGCTGGACGAAATCAAGTCGAAGACCGAAGCCAGCTACACGGTCTCACCGCAGCTGAAAGAGCACGCGACAGCCTGAACTGGCCTGACCTGACGCAAAAGTAATCAGCGCTAACTTGCTGACTTGCAAGGCGGCTCACCAAAGTGTGAGCCGCCTTTACAAGGTTTAATCCTGCCCCCGCACCGCAGTGCTATGAAAGCCGGGCGAGGGAGGAAAACATGCCGCTCACCCGATTGTCATTGAGCAATCCGGCCGCCGTGTGCGTCGGAATTGCCCTGATCGTGCTGATGGGCATTCTTGCCTTCACACGCCTGCCTGTTCAGCTCTTCCCGGACACCGAGCGTCCGCAGGTCAATATCGCCACCTTCTGGCGCTCGGCCTCGCCGCTGGAAATGGAATCGGAAATCGTCGAGCCGCAGGAACAGCTCCTCACCGGACTGCCCGGGCTGGAGGAGATGCGTGTCTTCACCAATGAGGGCGCGGCCTTCATCAATCTCACCTTCGCGCTTGAAACCGACATGACGCAGACGGCGATCGAGATCTCGAATCGCCTGTCGCAATTGCCGCCGCTGCCGCGCGATGCGGTGGGGCCCAATGTCGGCGGGTTCGGCGG
Organism: Maricaulis sp. ABE4_448; assembly: GCF_056160825.1. Lineage (NCBI taxonomy): Bacteria > Pseudomonadati > Pseudomonadota > Alphaproteobacteria > Maricaulales > Maricaulaceae > Maricaulis > Maricaulis sp. ABE4_448. Next base: position 513,826 of record NZ_JBSWXX010000003.1, on the reverse strand, counting down.
CGACGCCCAGCAGAGCCTGATCTGGTTCTTCGTCCAGGCCTTGCCCGGCAATCCGTTGGAGATCCACGACTATACCAGCTTCATCGAGGACACGGTGGTGCCGCGCCTCGAAGCGATCCCGGGCGTGGCCAGTGTCAATATCGGCTGGGGCCAGCGGCCCGAGGAATTGCTGATCACTGTCGATCCCTACCGCGCCGCCGCGCTGGGCGTGACCCTGCCGCAAATCTCCGCCGCCATCGCCAATAACCAGGACGTGTCCGGCGGCAATGCCGAGATCGGGCGCCGCTCCTACCAGATGCGTTTCGAGGGCGAGTTCGAACCGTCCGAGATGGGCGATCTGGTGATTGTCTGGCGCGACGGCACGCCGGTGCGCCTGTCCGATGTCGCCACGGTCGAGGTGACCTATGGCGAGCGTACGAATTTCACCTATCAGAACGGCAATCCGGCGATGGGCATCGAGGTGCGCCGCCAGCAGGGCGCCAATGTGCTCGCCGCGCTGGATGCGGTGAAGGCGGAAGTCGCGACGATCAACGAGACGCTGCTCGCCGAACGCCAGCTGGTGATGGCGCCGTCCTTCGACGCCTCGGTCTTCATCATGCGCGCCATCGACCTGTTGCGCACCAATCTGCTTCTGGGTGTGGCGTTGGCGATTTTCGGCCTGTGGCTCTTCCTGCGCCGGGCGCGGGCGACGCTGATCATCTCGCTCGCCATCCCGGTCTCGCTGCTCTCCACCCTGATCGTACTCTTCCTTCTCGGCCGCTCGCTCAACGTGATCTCGCTGGCAGGCCTGGCCTTTGCCACCGGCATGGTGATGGATGCGGCGATCATTGTGCTGGAGAACATTATCCGCCGGCGCGAGGGCGGCGAGGATGCGCACACCGCGTCCGAACGCGGGGCCGGCGAGGTGTGGGGCGCGCTTCTGGCCTCCACGACCACGACCGTTGCCATCTTCCTGCCGATCATTTTCACCCGCAATGCCGAGGGCCAGATCTTCGCCGATCTCGCCATCACCATCGCGGTGGGCGTCGCCGTGTCGATGATCGTTGCCGTGACCATCCTGCCGGTGGCGGCGAAATACTGGGTGCGCGACCGCGCGACCCAGACCCGCCAGCCCATGCTCAACCGTATCGCCTCCGGCGTGATGATGCTGAGCGACAGTCCGCGCCGCCGCCTGGCGCTGGCCGGCACGCTGATCGCCATCCCGCTGGCCCTGACCTGGTTCCTGCGGCCGGATCTGGACTATCTGCCGCCGGTCAAACGCGATGCGGTAGACGCGTTCCTGATCTTCCCGCCGGGCTCCAATCTCGACTGGATCGAGGACGAGGTCGCCGCCACCGTCATCGAACGCCTCGAGCCCTATATGAGCGGCGAACGGGAGCCGGCGCTGCGCAATTATTATTTCGGCACTTTCCCCGGCGGCACCGGGGCGACGGCCGGTATCCGCGTGCAGGACCAGTCACAGGTCGGCGAGCTGGAGCGCATCGTCCGCGAGGAGATCATCACCGGCATTCCCGACGTGTTCGGCTTTGCCCAGCAGGGCGATCTGTTCGGCGGCTTCTCCCAGGGCGGCAATATCCAGGTGAATATCCAGTCCGCCGATGCCGGCGCGCGGGCCCGCGCGACCCAGACCGGCCTGACCATGCTGCGCGAGCGCTTCCCCGGCGTGAACATCAATGCCAATCCGCCGCCCCAGGCGACCCAGCCGCGCCTGACCCTGGTGCCGGACGACCGGCGGATCCAGGAGGCCGGATGGGCGCGCCGCAATGTAGCGGGCATGATCGCCATGCTCGGCGACGGCCAGTTCATCGGCGAGTATTTCGACGGCGAGACGCGCATGAACATGATCCTGCGCTCCACCCCGTGGGAAACGCCGGACGCGCTGACCGGCATGCCGGTGGCGACCCCGTCCGGTGCCGTTGTGCCGCTGGGCGATCTGGTTGAAATCCGCGAGGAAGTGGGGGCGGGCGCCATCCAGCGTCTCAACCGCCGCCGCACTGTCACCATCAATATCAACCAGCCGGAAAACGTCTCGCTGGAAGAGATACTGGAGACGGTGCGTACCGAGATCGAACCGGCCATGCGCGCCGAACTGCCCGCCGACGGTTCGATCGTCTATGGCGGCAGTGCTGACAGCCTGAACCGGGCGATCAGCACCATGCTGATGAATATGGGCATGGCGATGGTGATCCTCTTCCTGATCCTGGCCGGCATGTTCCGCTCGCTGCGCGATGCGCTGCTGGTGCTGGTCTCGATCCCGCTGGCCGGGGTGGGCGGTGTGGTGATGCTGCAGGTGCTGAACCTGTTCGTCTCCCAGCCGCTCGATCTTCTCACCATGATGGGCTTCGTCATCCTGCTGGGCCTGGTCATCAACAACGCCATCCTGCTGGTCGACCAGACCCGCCAGGGCGAGCGCGAAGGCCTGGCCCGGCGCGATGCGGTCGACCAGGCGCTGCGCGTGCGTCTGCGGCCGATCTTCATGTCGACCATGACCAGCCTGCTGGGCATGCTGCCGCTGCTGCTGGTGCCCGGCGTCGGTTCGACCATCTATCGCGGTCTGGCGGCCGCGATTGTGGGCGGTATGAGCGTCAGCCTCATCTTCACCCTCGTTCTCATTCCCTGTCTCCTGCGCCTGGGCGAATTGCGCCAGGCCCGCACGGTGGCAGATCCGGCTACACTGCCGGCCGAATAAATCCGGAGCCCCGACATGTTGCGATCCTTCATCTGCCTCGCTGCCGGCTCCGCCGCGCTCCTGGCCGCCGCGCCTGCCGCAGTGCTGGCCCAGAACGGTCCGCCGCCGGCCGTGGTGCGCACCGCCGAGATCGTCGAGCGCGACATGGCCCGCACGGTGATGACACCGGCCAGCGTCATGGCGCGCAATGATGCCCGCATCGCCGCGGAAGCCTCCGGCCGGGTCACCTTCGTGGCCGAGCCGGGCGACATGATCGAGACCGGCGGGCTGATCGCCCAGCTGGACGACCGTCAGGCCCGCATCCAGCTCGACGAGGCCCGTGCCCGCCTGGCCCGCGCCGCCTCAAACGCCAATTACCAGAACGCCGAGGCCGAGCGCTATGAAGGCCTGGCCGCCAATGGCACCGTGCCGGCCAACCGGCTGCGCGAGGTCGAACTCGCCCGCGATCTGGCTGACCAGGACCTGCGCGAGGCCCGGGCCGCGGTGATGCGCGCCGAGCTGGAACTGGAACGCACGCAGATCATCGCGCCCTTTCCGGGCCGGGTCGCGGAACGCCTGATCCAGGCCGGGGAAATCTCCGCGCCGGGCCGCGAGATCGTCCGCCTGGTGGATATCGAACACAAGGAAGCCGTCGCCCAGGTGCCCGTCGCCATCGCGCCCTTCCTGGAGGTCGGCCAGGAGGTCACGCTGTCGCTCGCCAACGGCACCAGCCAGCGCGCCCCGATCCGCGCCATCATCCCGGTCGGCGATGCCGTCTCACGCACCTTCGAAGTGCGCATCGATCTGACCGGTTCGGACTGGATTGTCGGTTCGGCCGCCCGCGCGGCCTTCCCGGCCGAAACCCCGCGCCTGCAGGCCGCCGCGCCCTATGACGCGGTGGTGCTGCGCGCCAACGGCAGCCATGTCTTCATCGTCGACGCCGAAGACATCGCCCATCAGGTCGCTGTCGTGGCCGGTGTGCGCGAAGGCGGCTATGTCGCCATCGACGGCGAAGTGGAAGCCGGCCAGCGCGTCGTCGTCTCCGGCGCAGAGACATTGAGCGACGGCCGCCCGGTCCAGGAACTCGGCGAGGACGCTTAGGGGGCTTTCTTTCCTCCCCATTTCATGGGGAGGGGGACCAGTGAAACGGGGGAGGGGCCGCCGCGGAACGCGGCGGAATGCCGGCCCCGGGTCGAGGTTCGTCCGCGGCCTGCGGCCGCGCCCCTTCGACCCCTCCTTCGCCAAGGCTACGGAGGGCCCACTTCCCCACTCGCGTGGGGAAGAAAGAACGGCAAGCGCTGAACCCTTTCCTCCCTCTCCCCGGGGAGAGGGATCGAGGGAGAGGGGGGAAACGCCGGCCTTCGCGATTAACACGCCAGCACCCGGCTTTCCCCCTCATCCGCCCCTTCGGGGCCCCTTCTCCCGGAGGGAGAAGGGGGAGCTCCGCCGCGTCGGGGAGCGGCTATCCCGGCTATGCGGCCTCCCGCCGCCACGCCTTCGGTTCGCCCATGATCAGCAGCCACAGACAGGTGCCGATCTCGGCGAAGGAGGACGGTGTGCCGGCAATCGTGCTGAGGAGGCTGTCCGAATAGCCGCTCATGAAAAGCGGGCCGGCAAACTCGACCAGGAAACCGATACAGCTGAACATCAACAGGAAGCCGAGGACATGCGGCAGCAGGCCCGAGCGCCAGCCCAGCCAGCCCAGCGGGAAGAGCCACAAGCCCCAGAAGATCGAGGCGAGATTCGTGTAGCGGAAATAGGTCTCCATCCGCTCCAGCGCCTGCGCGCCTGCATCAGCAGCCAGGGCGCCGTCAGTGCCCGCCAGATCGAGCAAAGCCAGCTTCTCGCCCAGCGCCAGGAAGGTCATTGGCACACTCGCCAGGGCAAACAGCACCATCAACCGCGCCGCGGTCGCGCCATGGGGCGCCAGGATGCGATAGAGCACCACCGGCAAGGCGAGATAGATCACATAGGCCGTCAGCCCGACGCAGATCCCGGCGGCAAACAGGGCACGATTGTCCCGGATCAGCGACAGCATCCGCTCAGGATCGTTCATGTCGCTCACCTGAGAGGGCACATAGATCAGGCTGAAAATCCCGGTCAGGACGAGCAGGAGATACAGCAGGCCGGCCAGTCTGCCATCGGATAGTCGAAGGGTCATCAATACGCTCCGGTTCAAGAGGTGGACACTGATCTCCAGCCTCCACCAGTGCGCAAAGATGGTCTAGCCGATTTGGAAATCGGTCATGTCGATTGGCGAAATAGGGGCTGGAACGCCCGCTGAGCGCTGAACCCGTTCCTCCCTCTCCCCAAGGGAGAGGGATCGAGGGAGAGGGGGGAAACGCCGGCCTTCACGATTGAAACGCCAGCACCCGGCTTTCCCCCTCATCCGCCCCTTCGGGGCACCTTCTCCCCGGGGGAGAAGGGGGCGCGGGCGCTCGTCAGCACGCCACCACATTCACCGCGAGACCGCCTTTCGAGGTCTCCTTGTACTTTTCCTGCATGTCCTCGCCGGTCTGGCGCATCGTCTCGATGACCTGGTCGAGCGAGACCTTCATGTCGGCGGAGGTGGCGCGCAGGGCGAGACGGGCGGCGTCGATCGCCTTGATGGCGCCGATGGCATTGCGTTCGATACAGGGGATCTGCACCAGACCGCCGACCGGGTCGCAGGTCAGGCCCAGATTGTGCTCCATGCCGATCTCGGCGGCGTCCTCGATCTGGTGATTATTGGCGCCCATGGCCGCGGCCAGTGCCGCCGCCGCCATCGAACAGGCCACGCCGACCTCGCCCTGGCAGCCGGCCTCGGCGCCGGAGATGGAGGCATTCTTCTTGTAGAGCGAGCCGATCGCCGCGGCGGTGAGGAAGAAGCGCTGCAGGGCTTCCTCGTCATCCGGGTCGCGGTGATACTTGTCGAAATAGCGGGCGACGGCCGGAATGATGCCGGCGGCGCCATTGGTCGGCGCGGTGACGACGCGGCCGCCGGCGGCGTTTTCCTCGTTCACCGCCATCGCCCACAGATTGATCCAGTCCATCGGGGCGAGGGGGTCCTTTTCCGGGCTGACCGGATTGGCCAGGATATCGCGATGCATCTTGGGCGCGCGCCGCTTCACGCCCAGTCCGCCGGGCAGGACGCCGTCCTCGGTGAGGCCGCGATCGATACAATCCTCCATCGCGCGCCACAGGCCTTCAATGCCGGCGCGGATCGTGTCCTCGGGCAGGAAGGTGCGCTCGTTCGCCAGCATAATGCGGTGGATGGACAGGCCCTCGCGTTCGCCGATCTCCAGGAGTTCCGCGGCGGAGTTGAAGGGAAAGGGTTCGCCCTCCTTGACGTCGGCGGCGGAATTGCGGCCGGCCTCGTGCTCGTCGATCACGAAACCGCCACCGATCGAGTACCAGATCTCCTCGCGCACGACATCGCCGTGCGGGTCATAGGCAAAGAATTTCAGCGCGTTGGAGTGGAAGGGCAGGCGCACATCGCCGCGGAAATCCAGATCGGCCTTTTCCTCGAAAGCGATTTGCCGGCCATTGGCCAGTTTCAGCGTCTTCTCGCTGCGGATGCGGGCCAGCCGGTCCGGAATCGTGTCCGGATTGATCTTGGCCGGGTCGCTGCCCTCGAGGCCCAGCAGCACGGCCGTATCGGTGCCATGCCCCAGACCGGTCAGAGCCAGCGAGCCGTAGAGCTCGGTCTTCAGGCGCGCGACAGACGCGCCATCGGCCAGGCAGCGCTCGACAAAGATCTTCGCCGCCTTCATCGGCCCGACCGTGTGCGAGCTGGACGGACCGACACCGATCTTGAACAGGTCGAAGACACCGAAATGCATGCTGGTTGAACTCCCTGTACTGCGAACGGCTTCTGCCCCATCGGGCGCGGCGGACCCTAGTCGTCCCGCGACCGGCGCGAAAGCCCGTTTCGCCACTGCCGCAATGCGCTTGAGGCCGGGCAGGTCTGTGGCATGCTGGATGCAAATCAGGAAAGGATGCCATGACCGATCTCACACGCCTTCTGACCGACCGGTCCGACCCCGCCCGCTCGCGCATCGTGACCGGTCCGCCGCTGCAACCCGGCTCCGGCGAAATCGTGCTGGCACCACAGCATTTCTCGCTGACCACGAATAATATCACCTATGCCCTGTTCGGCGATGCGATGCGCTATTGGGAGTTCTTTCCGGCCGGCGAGGCGGGGTGGGGCCAGGTTCCGGTCTGGGGCTATGCCGATATCACCGCGTCGAATGTTGACGGTCTCGAGCCGGGCGAACGGGTCTATGGCTATTTCCCCATTGCCAGCCAGGTTGCGATGCGGCCGGACCGGATCAGCGATGGCGCCTTTCACGATGCTGCCGAGCATCGCCGGGACCTGCCGCCGGCCTATAACCAGTACACACGTTGCAAGGCCGACCCGTCCTACACGCCGGACGGCGAGGCTTTTCAGGCGCTGTACCGGCCGCTCTTCATGACGGCCTTCCTGCTGGCGGACTTCCTCAGCGATGCGGGTCTGTTCGGTGCCCGGCAAACCCTCATTTCCAGCGCGTCGAGCAAGACCGCCTATGCCACGGCCTTCTGCCTGGGTAGCGAATCGGGGCCGCGGATCGGTCTGACATCGCCGCGCAACACAGCGTATGTAACGGGGCTGGGATGTTATGAAACCGTCTGCCGCTATGATGCGGTCACGACGCTCGATCCGGGTGTTGAGACCACCTATGTCGACTTTTCCGGCGACAAGGGATTACGCGAGACCGTGCATACGCATTTCGGCGACGCGCTGAAGCATGATTGTGTCGTCGGTTCGACGAATAATCGCGGTTTCGGCCAGGTCGACGGCCTGCCCGGTCCGCGCCCGGCCTTCTTCTTTGCGCCGGACCAGATCCGCAAGCGGCACAAGGATTGGGGCGCTGACGGGTTTGCCAGCCGTTATGCCGCTGCGGAAAGTCATTTCCTGGCCCATCTTGCCCGCGCCGGCGACAGCTGGGTCAGCGTCGATACGCGGACCGGTTTCGACGGTGCCCAGGCCGTGATGACGGATCTGGCGGCCAATGGCGGCAACCCCGCCATCGGGCATGTGATCCGGTTGTAGATGCGGACACGCATCTGCCGTGGCCGGGCGCGGCGAAAACGGCGGTTTATCCCCGCCTAGGTCACGGCAGCGCGGGCGTGGAAGTGCGGTTTATCCCACGCCTGCGTGGCCATGATATCCTGCAGAATTTCGACGGCCTGCCACACATCCTCGTGGCTGACATAAAGCGGGGTGAAGCCGAAACGCATAATGCCCGGATCGCGGTAATCGCCGATCACACCGCGATCGATCAGGGCCTGGACGATCGGATAGCCCTGATCATGCGTGAAGGAGACCTGGCTGCCGCGGATTGCGGCATCGCGCGGACTGGCCAGTGTGAAGCCGTGCCCGGCCAGGCGAGCCTCGACCTGCTCGATGAAAAGGTCACACAATGCAACAGATTTGGTGCGGATATGGGTCATCTGTGTATCCGCAAAGATGTCCAGACCGCACTCCAGTGAGGCCATTGCGAGGATGCTCGGCGAGGAACATCTGAACCGGTCTATGCCGGGGGCTGGCTCATATATGTCACTGAAATCAAACGGCCGTGCATGGCCCAGCCAGCCGCTGAGCACCGGCATGACACGGTCCTGGTGACGCTCCGCGACGAAAATGAAGGCCGGGGCACCCGGTCCGCCATTGAGATATTTATAGCCGCAGCCGACCGCGAAATCGGCATTGCAGGCATTCAGGTCGATCGGCAGGGCGCCGGCCGAGTGGCACAGATCCCAGATCACCAGCACACCCTTGTCCTGGGCCGCGCGCGTGATTGCCTGCATATCGTGCAGATAGCCGGTCTTGTAGTGGGCCTGGGTGATCAGCAGCGCTGCGACCGTCTCGTCGAGCGCATCGACCAGCTCTTCGGTGGCAACCAGCCTGTGCTCGACCCGGCCGCCGGAGGCCGCGGCCAGACCCTGCATCATGTAGACATTGGTCGGGAAATTCCCGGTCTCGGACAGGATGACGGGCCGTTCGGGCCGCAATTGAATACAGGCCGACAGGGCCTTGAAAATATTGATGGACGTCGAATCGGCAACAACGACTTCCTCCGGCTTCGCCCCGATCAGCGGAGCCACCTTGCCGCCCAGCCGGCGCGGCATGTCCATCCAGTGATTGGTGTTCCAGGAGCGGATCAGATCCTGGCCCCATTCGCGTTCGACCACATCGGCCATCCGCGCCGCGGCCGTCTTTGGCCGGGCCCCCAGCGAATTGCCGTCCAGATAGATCACACCCTCGGGCAGGTCGAACAGGTCGCGGAAACCGCGCAGCGGATCGGCGGCATCAAGGGCGCGGACGTCTTCGAGCGTTTTCATGCGAGGCCTCGTGAAGCTTCAGAGCGTGGTGCGCACGGTCCAGATTTCCGGGAAGAAGCGCAGATCCAGCGCTTTGACGAGATAGGACACACCCGACGTGCCGCCGGTGCCCTTGCGATAGCCGATAATGCGCTCGACCGTCTTCATGTGGTTGAAGCGCCATTGCTGGAATTTGTGCTCCAGATCGACCAGTTTTTCGCCCAGCTCATAGGCTTCCCAATGGGTCTCGCTGTCGCGATAGATGGTGCGCCAGACATCCTCGACCGCTTCGGACGGTGCATAGGGCTGGGTCCAGTCACGCTCGACCAGTTCAGCCGGAATGGCATAGCCGCGGCGGGCGAGCAGGCGCAGGGTCTCGTCCCACAGGCTGGGAAGTTCCAGCGCCCGCGTCACCATCTTGTGGGCCGGCGGATTATCCTTGTGCACGCGGGCGAGGGCGGCATTCTTGTTGCCCAGCCGGTATTCCAGCGTGCGGTACTGAAAGGACTGGAAACCCGAGCTCTGACCCAGCGCGTCGCGGAAGGCGAGATAGTCGGCCGGGGTCATGGTGGAGAGCACGTCCCAGGCGTGGATCAGCTGTTCCTGGATGCGGCTGACGCGAGCAAACATCTTCAGCGCCGGCCCGATCTCGTCACGCCGCAGATGGGCGATACCGCCCTCGGTCTCGTGCAGGACCAGCTTCATCCACAGCTCGCCGACCTGGTGGATGACGATGAACAGCATCTCGTCATGCTCTTCGGTCTGGCATTTCTGCGAGGTGAGGAGCCGTTCCAGCCCCAGATAGCCGCCATAGGACATGGCGTCCTTGAAGTCCCAGTGGATGTTCTCGCCGGACACGTCCACGCTGGACGAGAATTGCTCGCTCATTCTGCCTCTCCCGCGGATCGGTTCGGGCGGATCGGGCCGCCGTCTTGTTTGTATTGTCCCGGTCTAGCCTGCTTCGCGGCCAACCGCGAGCCGCGCTTGAAGCGGGCGGCGGGTGTGGCTAGCGTCTGCGCGCATCATGAGGGGGAGACAGCATGCTTGCCGAAGTCAGCGAACAGACCGTGTGGGACGTGATCGGGCTCTATCTGCAGCTCGGCTACACGCACATCCTGCCCAAGGGGCTGGACCATATCCTGTTTGTGCTGGCGCTGTTCTTCGCCTCGACCCGTCTCAAGCCGCTGGTCTGGCAGATCTCGGCCTTCACCGTTGCCCATACGCTGACACTCGGTCTGGCAACGCTGGGCCTGGTCACACTGCCGGGCTCGATCGTCGAACCGATCATCGCCCTGTCGATCGCCTTCGTCGCGGTGGAAAATCTCGTCTTCAAGGACATGACCCGCTGGCGGCCGATGATCGTCTTTGTTTTCGGTCTCTTCCACGGGCTCGGCTTTGCCGGCGTACTTTCCGAACTCGGCCTGCCCGCCGGGCAACTGGTGCCGGCCCTCTTGAGCTTCAATGCCGGTGTGGAATTGGGGCAGTTGACGATTGTGCTCGGCTGCTGGCTCGCGCTGCACCGCTTCCGCGACACGACCTGGTATCCCTGGCTCGTCCGGATCGTGTCGATCGGCATCGCCCTGATCGCGCTCTGGTGGACGCTGGAGCGGACGCTTCTCGGCGGCTAGCGTAAATGAAAAGGGCGACCGCCTGGCCGCCCTTCCGATCGCCTGAAAGACGGCGCTATTTCCCGCCCGGCGCGTAGCCGAGCCGAATTTCCGAAATCCGCAGCGTGGTATCCGCCCGGCTGGAACTATAGGTCCCGACATAGATGTCGTAAACGCCGCGCGTACCGGCCGTGAAGCTGATGCCGGCATCCGTGCCGATCGCGTCATCATTGCAGAACCACTGACCGTCCGGAGCGTTGATCGCCAGGGTCGTGTCTGCGCTGCCGTGCGTGTAGATGTGCAGCGTGCCCGAGCCGTTATAGGTCAGCTGGACCGTCGGCGCGTAATCGACATAGCCGCGGCACTGGCTGGAGATTGCATCGGCCGCGCGGATATTGCCACCCGCCTGCAGGTGGATCTGTTCCGGATCCGGCAGGAAGCCGCCATTCACGGTGACATTGTAGCGGGCCGGTGCCGAGATATCGACGCCGCTGGCGCTCTGCATGTTGAGCCCGCCACGCACGGTGGCTTCGCCGAGTTCTGAAATGAACAGGGTGGCCGGAACACCCGATCCCGTCGAATAGGTGCCGACCCAGATGTCGTAGCGGCCCGATTGGGGTCTCTGCCAATGGAGGAGGGGGTTAAAGGGGGCGTCCGCGCCATCATCGTCGCAATACCAGCGCCCGTCCGGACCGTTCACCACCAGCGTGGTGTCGGCTTCGGAGTCGACATTGATGAAAAGGTCCTGCGAGCCGGCCGTGTAGTAGAGCGAAAAGTCCGGTGCATTGGCGATATAGCCGCGGCAGTTGGAAAACCGGTTCTGCGCCCGGATCGATCCGCCGGCGGTCAGACGCCGCACATACGGGTCAGGAAGAAAGCCGGAGGACAGGTTGATCGAGCCGAAGGACGGCTGAAGCGAATAGTCCTGGGCTGATACCACCGGCGCAAGGAAGAGCGCTGCGGCAAGGCCGGCGGCGGCCGGACGAAGGAAATCCTGGAACATGAGCAACCCCCTGTCTGCTGCTGTGACAGGGTAAGCCGCAACGCCTGCACGCGGCAATTGCAGAATGGCCTGCTTCGACAATTTGCCGATCTGTGAAATTGCCTCCCGGATGAGAAAAAGGCGGCCCCGAAGGACCGCCTTTTCCGATTTGCAATGAAGCGGAGTCTACCAGCCGCAATTGCGGTCGGCATTCTCTTCTTCCAGATGCTGCATCAGCGGCTGGAAGTAGGAGATGATGGCCGAGCCATCCATTTCCCGGGTGCCGGTGAAGGCTTCCAGTGCGTCCGGCCAGGGCTGGGACGCGCCCATTTCCATCATCGCATTGAAGCGTGCGCCGACTTCCTCGTTTCCATAGATTGAGCAGCGGTGCAGCGGGCCTTCCCAACCGGCCATGTCGCAGGCGGCTTCGTGGAATTGGAACTGCATGATGAAGCTCAGGAAATACCGCAGGTACGGAACATTGTTCGCAATGTGATATTTCGAGCCCGGATCGAAGGCGTCGCCCGGCCGGTCGACCGGCGGCACAATGCCCTGATAGCTCTCGCGCAGCGCCCACCACTGCTCATTATACTCTTCCGGCGTGATCTCGCCGCGCAGGACCTGCCAGCGCCACTGATCCATCATCACGGCGAAGGGCAGGAAGGCGATCTTGTCGAGCGCCGTATCCATCAGCAGCGACAGGTCGGCGCTTTCGTCCGGCATGTCGGCCTCGTCGAGCAGACCGATCTGCACCAGGTATTCCGGCGTCACGGAGAGCGCGATGAAATCACCGATCGCTTCGTGGAAACCGTCATGGGCGCCGGTCTGGAACAGGACATCCTGTTCGTTATAGGCGCGCTGGTAGAAATTGTGACCGAGCTCATGGTGCACGGTGACGAAGTCGTCGCCATTGATGCGCGTGCACATCTTGATGCGCAGATCGTCTTCGTAATCCATGTTCCAGGCCGAGGCGTGACAGGCCACCTGGCGGTCACGCGGCTGGGTGATCAGCGAGCGATCCCAGAACGTGTCCGGCAGCGGCTCCATGCCCAGCGAGGTGAAGAAGCTTTCGGCGGTCTCGACCATCTGGTGCTGGTCATAGCCGGCCTCGACGAGCAGGTCGTCGAGATTATAGGCCGGACCGCTGTCGCTGACCGAGGCCACATCGCTGAGCGATGCCCAGGACTGGGCCCACATATTGCCCAGAAGATCGGCCCGGATCGGGCCTTCAGCCGCCTGGATCTCGTCGCCATAGAGATCGTTGAGATTGGAGCGGACATGGCAGTGCAGCTGCTGATAAAGCGGCTCCACCTGGCCCCACAGACGCTCGACTTCCGCTTCCATCTCGTCAGCCGGCATATCGTAGTTCGACAGCCACATCTGGGCGAGATTGTCGAAGCCCAGGTCACGGGCACCCTGATTGGCGATCTCGACCATCTCGGCATAGTCCGTCGACATCTGCTCAGGATCATAGGCGCGGCGCCACCCATCCCAGACATGTGCCAGGAATTCCGGGTCGCGGCTGGTCCGCATGATGTTTTCCAGCTCGTTGTGATCGACCATCTCGCCGTCGATTTCCATCAGGCCGGACGAATAGGACGAGCCCATGCGCGTCGTCAGCTCGGACAGGCGCGCCGCAGCCGCGCTGTCAGCCGGGGCGGGCAGGGTGATGCCGGCGCGCAGGAAGTTCATCTTCCGCGCCATGGTCTCGGGCAGGTCGAGGTCGGCATAGCGGGCGGTCTCACCCGCCGCGGCGACGGACATTTCCGTGGCCTGTGTCGACATGCGTTCGAGCAGCCAGTTGGTGTCGTAGGTGATGAAATTGTTCTGGACCCAGGCCGTGCGCGAGGCGAATTCGCCGAACTCGCGCATATCTGCCTCGGTCTCGGCCAGGAAGGCTTCGGCGTCGGCGATGGTCACTTCGCCGGTCTCAGCGCCCCCGGCACCGGAGGCCGCGTTGCCGGTTTCGCTTGCAGCCGGTTCGCTGGCATCCGGCACGGAGCCGAAGCCCGGTGCGAAATAATAAACGCCGGCGCCGGCCAGAATGGCGCCGATCGCGACGCCGCCCAGTAGTGCTCTCATTGGTCTCTCCCCTTCACGCCCTGAACGGGCGATTTGCTTACCCGCGCCCATCCTCGACTTATCGGCTTGCGGGTCAAGCGCCGCGCGCCGAGCCGGCCTGCTGCATGACGCGCTCCATACCGTCGAGAAAGGCCGACCGGTCCTTCGTTCCGAAGGGCCGGGCGCCGCTGGTTACGGTTCCCGCTTCGCGCAGATCGCTCATCAGGTTCCGCGTCGCCAAAGAGGCACCGATATTGTCTACGGTCCAGAGCTTGCCGCGCGGATCGATCCCGATGGCACCCGCCTTGATGCAACGGTCGGCCAGGGGGATGTCGGCGGTCACGAAGACATCGCCCGGACCGATCTGTTCGGCGATCCAGTTGTCGGCGGCGTCGAGGCCTTCATTGACGATCACCAACCGCGCCCATTGGGAGTTGGGCCGGCGCAGCCCGCCATCGCAGACGAAGAGCATTTCGGTGCGGTGGCGTTCACCGACCCGGATGATCTCGTCCTTCACCGGACAGGCATCGGCATCGACGTAAATGGTCACCGCAGGCGATCCACCAGGGCCAGCATGGCGTCGAGATTGGCCGCGCCCAGCTTGCGGCAGCGCTCCGGCGACCAGCCATGCTCGCTGTCGGGCAAGTCGGCATTGTCCTTGAACGGCATCTCCAGCGTCATCGCCAGGCAGCGGAATTCGTTCGCCAGATAATTGGTACAGACGGACAGGTTGGCGGTTCCCGGCGCGTCGACGGCATAACCGTGCGCGGTCTGGAAGTCCGGGCTCGCCGTCTTCAGCGCCGCCTTGTAAGCGTCCAGCAATTCCTGGCCCTTGGCGTCGAAATTCGGCGCGCCTTCACCGCCGGCGATGAAGTTATAGGGCAGGGCCTCGTCGCCATGGACATCGAGGGCGAGGTCGATCCCGGTCTCGCGCATGCGGTTGAGCACGTGGAAGACCTCTGGCGAGTTCTCGACGCTGGCCTTGTCCCATTCGCGATTGAGATTAACGCCCTTGGCATTGGTGCGCAGGTGCCCGCGTTTGCTGCCATCCGGGTTCATATTCGGAACAATGTGGAAAACAGCGCGGTCCCGCAGGACACGGGCAACCGGGTCTTCATCATCGAGCAGGCGCCCGAGAAATCCTTCCATCCACCATTCCGCCATGGTCTCGCCGGGGTGCTGGCGGGCCGTGACCCAGATCGTGCGCTTGCCGCTGCCCGGCGCGCCGACGCGCAGGAGGTCCATCGCCTGACCGTCAAGGGTCTCGCCGAGGACTTCGAGATCGACATCGACATGGGTTTGCGCCCAGGCAATGAGGTTCTGGTGGCGCTCCATCGAGTAGGGCGCGAAATAGGCATACCAGACCGTGTCGCACTCAGGCGTATGGTGCAGCGTCAGGACACCGTCGGAATAATCGGTATCGATCCGGAACCAAGTCTCCCGGTCATAGGAAGCGCAGGCACGATAGTCCGGCCAGCCTTCCAGATAGGCGGCCCCGCCGGCATTCTCGATCGCCATGGACAATGCCGAGCCGCGTGCGCCGGTCACCCGGAAGTGGAACCATTGATAGAAGTCCGAGCCGTGATCCTTGCGGATTTCCAGACGGATGCGTTGAGGATCGGCGGCATCGAGAACCTCGATATTGCCGCTGTCGAAAGCGTCGGTGATGTGAAGGCTCATAGGGTCGTCTCCGGCAGCTCGCGAAAGGGTGACTGGCTTGTGAGGGGGATAGCCCATAATGCCCGTCCGAGATATGGGGCGGCGGCATGTGCCGGTTCGCCAAGAGGCTGGAGGCCTGCATGAAGACCTGGATCTGGCGGATCATCACGATCGGACTGCCGCTTTTCGTCAGCGCAATTTTTCTCGATTCGCTGCGCTATAAATTTACCGACGCTGCGGAGACGCAGGTGATCTTCGGCCTGCTCGACGATTGGGCGGCCAGCTGGGGCGCGGCGGGCCTGTTCGGCCATACCGGACTGTTCAGCCAATACGTCATCGGTTCGGCCGAGCTCGTTGCTTCCGCGCTTCTGCTCACCGGTTTCCTGCCGGGGCTGAAGCGCCTGCAGGCGCTGGGCAGTCTTCTCGGTCTCGCCATCATGACAGGCGCGGTGAATTTCCATCTGTTCACCCCGCTGGGCATTGATCCGAACAATGATGGTGGCGGCCTTTTCGTGGCCGCCTGCCTGGTCTGGCTGTCCTGTCTTGCCTTGCTGGTGATCAACCGTCACGAGGCCGCGGGGCTGGGCCGCGATCTGCTGCGGGCACTGCGTACCAGCCGGTAGCCCAGCAGCAAGGCCAGAATGCCGCCATGGATCCAGGGCATCGGCTGATTGCCCTTTTCCATGAAACCGTGGTGCAGCACGGCCAGGAGCGCGATGGGATAGATCGCCCAGTGCAGCTGCTGCCAGCGCCGGGCGCCCAGCCATCGCACCATGGCGTTGAACGAGGTGATGGCCAGCGGGATAAGGCCGACAAAGGCGACCATGCCCAGCGTGATGTAGATCCGCTTGGCGACGTCTTCCCACAGGCCCGCAAACATGCCGGCAACGCTCATATTCGCCGCGATCAGGAGGTCGAGTCCCAGATACGCCGCAACGTGGAGCAGGGCATACCAGAATGCCGCCAGCCCGATGCGTCGGCGCACCTTCATGACGGGCAGCCAGCGCGTGATATCCCGGAACGGCGTTACGGCCAGCGAGATCAGGAGGATCCGCAACGCCGTATCGCCCAGGAAACGGTGCGTCGTCTCGATCGGGTTGAAGCCGAGGGCGTGCGGCTGACCGTTGAGCAGCATCGCCCATTGCCAGCCGAGCCAGAGCCCGGGCAGGGCGAGCAGCCAGAAGGTGAGGGGTTTCAGCCCGTGACGGCCGAAACTGCGCAGAATGGCACTCTTCGCCATGGCTCAGTGATTCTCGATCAGATCCATGCCGGCATAGAGATGCGCGACCTGTTCGGAATAGCCGTTGAACATCTCCGTTTCGCGGCGATTGAACAGATTGCCGCCGATCACGCGCTCGCTCTGCTGGCTCCAGCGTGGGTGGGCGCGGTTCGGATTGACGTTGGAATAGAAGCCGTACTCGTTGGGCGCGGCCTTGTTCCAGGCGGTTTCCGGCTGCCGGGAGACAAAGCTGATCCGGGTGATCGACTTGATCGACTTGTAGCCATACTTCCACGGCACGACGAGCCGTACCGGAGCGCCATTCTGGTTGGGCAGGACATCGCCGTAGAGACCGACCGCCAGGAAGGCGAGCTCGTTCATCGCCTCATCCATGCGCAGACCTTCGACATAGGGCCAGTCCAGAACCGGGAAACGCGTACCGCGCATCTCGCGCCGGTCGAGATGGGTTTCGAAGGCGACATAGCGCGCGTCCGAGGTGGGTTCGAACTGCTGCAGCACGCTGGCAAGCGGTACGCCGATCCAGGGGATCACCATCGACCAGGCCTCGACACAGCGCAGCCGGTAGATGCGCTCCTCCAGAGCGCCGAAGTCAACGACGTCCTCGAGCGCGAAACGGCCCGTCCGGCCGGCATGCCCGTCGACCTCGATGGACCAGGGATCGACCGACATCTGGTGCGCGTGGCGGGCAGGGTCCGACTTGTCGACGCCGAACTCGTAGAAATTATTGTAGCCGGTGACGGCATCGACGGGGGTGAGCGGATCGGGAAGGCTGTAGCCACTCTCGGCATATTGCAGACCGCCTGAAGCCGGGGCCGGCTGACGGACTACGGCAGCGTTGGAAGCCGTGGTCGCAGCGCGCGTGGAGGCTTCAGTCTCCGAGCCGCCGCAACCCACCAGGCCGGTCACGGCAGCGGCGCCACCGGCCGCCATGATCTGGCGCCGGTTGATGTAGAGCGCGCGCGGCGTCACGTCCGCTTCTTGCCCCTGCCAGGGTTTGGGCTTGCGATAGAAAAACATGGCTTCGGTCCATAACTAGCTTTGTTGACCTTGATGATAGGGCGCAAACGCGCCGCGTCTTCCCGGTCCACGCGATCGTGATGAGGATGTCAGGCCGCCGTGCAGCCTGAATGCCGGATGGCTTGACGCCGGCACCGGCTTGAGACCAGGTGATGCAGACAACAGATCGAACGGTCCCATGCCCCGCCACACATCCCGCTCCGCTCTCAATGTCCGCAATGCCACCTTGCAGGACATTCCCGGTATCGTCGCCCTGTCCGGGAAGGTCTATCCTGTGATGGGGGCCTATTCGGAAAGTGAGATCCAGGGGCAGCTCATCAACTTCCCCGAAGGTCAGGTCGTCGTCGAATATGAGGGCGAAGTCGTCGGCTATGCCGCCAGCTTCATCATCGACGAAGCCGCTGCGCTGTCTCCGCACACATGGGACGCGATCACGGGGAATGGCTATGCCTCGCGGCACAATCCGAAGGGCGACTGGCTCTACGGCATGGAAATCTGTGTCGATCCGGACCGCCGGCGCCTGCGTATCGGCCAGCGCCTCTACGATGCCCGGCGCGAACTGGCCGAGCGGATGGAGCTGAAGGGCATCGTGTTCGGCGGCCGGATGCCGCACTGGAAACGGCGCCGCAAGCAGTATTCGACGCCCCGGGCCTATCTCGC
Organism: Maricaulis sp. ABE4_448; assembly: GCF_056160825.1. Classification (NCBI taxonomy): domain Bacteria; kingdom Pseudomonadati; phylum Pseudomonadota; class Alphaproteobacteria; order Maricaulales; family Maricaulaceae; genus Maricaulis; species Maricaulis sp. ABE4_448. Next base: position 495,590 of record NZ_JBSWXX010000003.1, on the reverse strand, counting down.
CGCCGTGATGGCCCAGGAGGTTGCCGACCCGGTGATCCGCTTCCAGACCCGTATGGGGTTCGAGCCGATCGGTGTGCTGAAGGCCTATCTGCCGTCGGACCGGGAGTCGGGCGGCTTTGCCACCCACATGGTCTGGCGCAATCCCTATGCGATCGAGCAGACCAAGAGCGACAGCGCACCGCCAGGCTCGAAGGATGTGGTGCGCGTTGCCACGGTTCAGTTCCAGCAGCGGCGCGTGTCCAGCTTCGAGGAATTCATCGGCAATATCGAGTATTTCGTCTCGGTGACCTCGGATTATCGATCAGACTTCGTCGTCTTCCCCGAACTGTTCACCCTTCAGCTTCTTGCGCTGGAGGAGACGCGTCTGACACATGCCCAGTCGATCGAGCGGCTCACGGAATATACGCCGCGCTTTGTCGAGGAAATGCGGCAGATGGCGATCAGCTACAATATCAACATCATCGGCGGCTCGCATCCGACCCGCACGGATGATGGCGACATCCAGAACGTCGCCTATGTCTTCCTGCGCGACGGTTCTGTTCACGCCCAGGAGAAGATCCACCCGACACCGTCGGAGCGTCACTGGTGGAATATCAAGGGCGGCGACCAAATCGGCACGATCCAGACCGATTGCGGCCCGGTGGGCATCCTGATCTGCTATGATAGCGAGTTCCCCGAGCTCGCCCGCAAGCTGGCGGATGAGGGCGCCAAAATCTTCTTCGTGCCGTTCTGCACCGATAACCGGCAGGGCTATATGCGGGTGCGCTACTGTTCCCAGGCTCGGGCCATCGAAAACCAGTGCTATGTCGTGATGTCCGGCAATGTCGGAAATCTGCCGGGTGTGGAAAACATGGACATCCAGTACGCCAAGTCCTGCATTCTCACCCCTTGCGACTTCAACTTTGCCCGTGACGGGATCGCCGAGGAATGCTCGGAGAATGTCGAAACGGTGTCGATTGCCGATCTCGATCTCACCGATCTCGACTGGGCGCGCCAGGAAGGCACCGTCCGCAATCTGCGCGATCGCCGCTTCGACCTCTACGCCATTCGATGGAAGCGGTAGCCGTCCGCGAAGCCGGTCCGGGCGACCTTCTGGCTATCGATGCGATCGAAGCCGCCAGCTTCGATCGTGACCGCTTTGCGCGGCGCAATCTCGCCCGGATGCTGAAGGGGGGGCGGACCCGTTTTTTCCTGGCAGACGAAGGCGCCGGATACCTGGCGTTGAGCCTGCGGCGCGGCGGCCGCACCGGGCGGATTTATTCCCTGGCGATCCATCCGGACGCGCGTGGGCGAGGGGCTGCAAGCGCGCTGATCGCCGCGGCGCGCAAGCTGGCTCTGTGTGAAGGGCTGCGTGCACTGCGCCTTGAGGTCAGGGAGAGCAATCTGGCTGCACGCCGGCTCTATGAGCGCGAAGGATTTTGCTTGCGTGAGCGGCGTCCGGCCTATTACGAGGACGGCGAAGCGGCCCTGCAACTCGAAGCGCTCCTTGATTCCCAGGAGCCGGCACGGCCCCGGGAGACACGCATCTCGTGAGCGACTGGCTCATTCTCGTCGAACACGCCACCGACGTGGCGCAGCACGAAACGCCGCACAAGGTTCTGCGTGTGCGGGACTATCTGGCGAACCCGCGTCTCTTCATGTCGCGCCGTCCCAACATCATCAATCTCGCCCGTTCCTATGCCTACCAGTCCAACGGCTATTATGCATCGCTACTGGCCGAGGCACGCGGGCACCGGATCGTGCCAACGGCCCAGTCCATGGTCGAGCTGTCGCGCAAGACGCTCTACGCCCAGGCACTGCCGGAACTCGATGCGGCATTGGCGCGAGAGATTGAAGGGCGGACTATGCCGGCCGTTCCGCTCCTTGTGGCTTTCGGCCGTGTGCGTGAACCGGGACTGAAACGGTTCGGGCGGCTGCTGTTCGACTGGTTCCGGGTTCCCGTCCTTGAAGTGAGCGTCAACCCGGGCGGCCGGATCGAACGTATTCGTCCTGTGCCGCCCAACACGCTGAAGGGCGAGGCGCGCAGCTTTTTCCTGGAAAGCCTGGACGCCCACACGGGACGAGCCTGGACGGCCCAGAAGGACCGTGTGCCGGCGCGCTGGTCTCTGGCTGTTCTTGCCGATCCCAAGGAAGCCCTGCCGCCCTCGAGCCCGGCCTCTCTGAAACGCCTCGCAGCGGTTGCTGCGAAAATGGGGGTTGAAGTTGCCCCCATCGGTCCCAACGACCTGTCCAGCCTCGCGGAGTACGACGCGCTCTTTATCCGCGCGACGACGGCCATCGACAACTACACCTACCGGTTCGCACGACGCGCGGAACAGGAAGGCATGCCGGTCATCGATGACACGGCCTCGATGATCCGGTGCACCAACAAGGTCTTCCTGAAGGAGCTGATGGAGCTGGGCGGTGTACCGTGTCCACGCACCGAAGTGTTGGACGAGAACCAGTCCCTGGACGGGTTGATCGAGCGGTTGGGCAGTCCGGTCGTGCTCAAGGCGCCGGATGGATCCTTCAGCCGCTCGGTTCACAAGGTCGCCAGCGAAGCCGAACTGAAGGAACGCGCAAAGGCGCTGTTCAAGGACACCGCCCTGATCATCGCCCAGGAATACATGCCCACCGCCTATGACTGGCGCGTCGGTGTACTGGACGGAAAGCCGCTCTATGCGTGCAAGTACAAGATGGCGCGGGGCCATTGGCAGATCATCAAGCATGGCGAGGGCGGCAAGGTCACCGAAGGTGGTTCGGAAACGGTCGCCGTGGAAGATGCTCCGGCCGAGGTCATTGATGTCGCGGTGAAAGCTGCCCGTATGATCGGGCAGGGGCTTTATGGCATCGACCTCAAGCAGAATGATCGCGGCGTCTTTGTCATCGAGGTCAATGACAATCCCAATCTCGACGCGGAGGTGGAAGGCTTGGTGCTCAAGGATGCGCTCTGGCAATCCATCATCAGCTGGTTCGCGGACCGGTTGGAGCGCCGTATCGGCGGTGCACCGGGGCAGGCTGCGCGGGACGCGGGTGCCTGAAGCTGTGCCTTACGACGGTCATTGTCATTGCGGGCGCCTGGGCTGGACCCTGAACACCGAGCCGCAATGGCTGACGCGTTGCAATTGTTCGTATTGCCGGCGCAGCGGCGCGATCTGGGCGCATGCGAGCCAGGCCGAGATCGAGCTGCACGGAAACCCTGCCGACAGGATCCGCTACACGCATGGCGAGGCAACGCTCGCATTCGTGTCATGCCGGCATTGCGGTTGCACGACGCATTGGGAGAACCTGTCTGCAGGGGCCGGAGATCAAAGCTCGGAGGAGACGCGCATGGCCGTCAACGCCGCCATGTCGGACCCTGAACAGATTGCACATCTTCGGGTCCGGCAGTTTGACGGCGCTGACAGCTGGAATTTCCTGGACTAGCGCGGCTTATCAATCCGCGGCGTCCTGGACGGCTTCACCCGCGTCCTCGACATCCTGTCCGGCACCGCGGACCGTGTTGCAGGCGGCCAGCGAAAGCGTGGTCAGGGCAAGAAGAAGGCCGATCACAAGGTTTTTCATCGCAACAATCTCCATTTGCAGAACATGTGCAGGAGATACGCATAAGTGCAGGAAAGGGTTCCGCACCCTGTCCTGAAACTTGCGAAAAAAATTCAGGGTCTGCCCAAACAGCCTAGCTTGACGCGTCTTGCACGGCCTCACCGGCGCGTTCGACATCCTGCCCGATCCCGCGGATCGTGTTGCAGGCAGCAAGCGAGAGGGTAGTCAGGGCGATCAGGACGCCGGCAGCAAGCTTTTTCACTGGGAGATTTCCTTTTTGGAACACTCCTGGAGATTAGCACGTGCGGGCCGCTTGGGAAGCCGGTGAAGGCGAGCGTGAACGCGCGGCAAGACCTCGATCTTACCCCGTAGCCCACAAGACCTGCGAAATTGTGCTCATGGCTGACATGCAAATGCTTGTAAGTCGCAAAAGCCACCTCATATGAGAGGTCATGAAACCCAGACCTGCCCCCCAGATATTCGATGTGCTGTCCTCGCAGCGTGTGACGCCCAACATGCACCGTGTTTCTCTGGGAGGTGCGGCCTTGCAGCGCTTTCCGGCCAGCCAGGCTGGCGGATATGTAAAACTCATGCTGCCGTCCGACGGCCGCACCGCTGTCCGGACCTATACCATCCGGCATCATCACGAGAACGCACTCGATATCGACTTCGCCCTGCACGGCGCCGGCGGAGAGGGCGGCCCTGCGGTGAGCTGGGCCCAGAATGTTCGCCCGGGCGAGCAGGTCCTTGTTGGCGGTCCGGGACCGGCCAAGCCGCTTCCGCCGGATGCAGAATATTACGTCGTGGCGGGGGACATGACGGCCCTGCCGGCCATTGCGGTCAATCTGGAAGCGCTTCCCCGGGAGGCGTCAGGGCAGGCGGTCATCGAGATTCAAAGCGAAGCCGACCGGCAGGCAATCGATCATCCACCCGGATTCAACATCCGTTGGCTGGTCAATGCACAGCCAGGCACCAGCCCGCATCTTTTCGAGAGCGCAATTCGAGCCATTCCCTGGCCAACCGGACAGGTTTATGGCTGGTGTGCCAGCGAGTTCGACCTTATGCGCCGCCTGCGCGGCTATCTGCGTGACGAGCGCGGATTGGGGCCGTCGGAACTCTATATCTCGAGCTACTGGAAGCGCGGTCTCGTCGAGGATGAACACAAGGCGGTCAAGCGCGCCGACGCGGACGCGCTCGCTGTCTAGTCGACCCACACCAGCCTAGCCTGACAGTGGGAACGCACATCACAGGCTTCCGGCTTCGCCGCGGCTCGCAGCTCGACCCGGGTGCCTTGCGGTCCGGCCGGTCTTGAAGGATAGCGACAGGGATTTGGACCCGGTGGCGGAGGGGGAGGGATTCGAACCCCCGGAACCTCGCGGTTCAACGGTTTTCAAGACCGCCGCAATCGACCACTCTGCCACCCCTCCGGTCACGCGCAGATAACGGCGATATGGTCGCTGGTGCAAGTGTGGATGCAGAATTCAGCGCAGGTCAGCCAACCCGTTTCAGCATGGTCTCGACATGAAACAGGGTTACCCTCCCTTCACCAATCCGGGATAGTCTCGCTACAGTGTCGTCAACGCAAATCCGGTTCAGCCTTGTCCAGACTGTCTCTTGCTCTTGTTGGTCTCGTGACTGCCACGCTCGCTGCGTGCGCATCCTCGCCCGAACGCTATTCCAGCTATCCGGCCTCGGTACCGTCTACACCGCCACAGACGAGCGGGACGGCGACGCCGGTCGATATCGATGTGGCAGGACTGATTGCGACAGACAGCGGTCACCAGAAGGTCGGCAACCCCTATCGCGTGGGAAGCCGGACCTATCGCCCGCAGCGGGATGATCGCTATGATCGCACCGGAATAGCATCCTGGTATGGTCCGAATTTCCATGGAAGACCAACGGCTAATGGGGAAGTCTTCGACCAGTACGCGATGACTGCCGCGCACACGACCCTCCCGATTCCCTCAATCGCTGAGGTCACCAATCTGGAGAACGGGCGCAGCATCATCGTTCGCGTCAATGATCGCGGCCCCTTCGTCGATGACCGGATTATCGACTTGTCACGGGCCGCGGCAACCGAGCTGGATTATGTCGGTTCGGGCCTTGCCCGGGTACGGGTCCGCTATCTCGGCCCGGCCCATCCCGATGCGCCGCCGCCACAGCGCAATGTCCGGGTTGCCGGGGTGCCTGCTGCAGTTCCCGCTGGGCAACCATCCAGTCCGGCCCCCACGCAGACCGTGGCTGCTGCTGAGGACGCTCCGGTCCGCGCCGGAGGGGATGTGACGCTGCAGCTCGGCGCTTTCAGCGATGCTGACAATGCCGATCGGCTGGTCCAGCGCGTCGCCGGAGCGGGCGAGGTGTGGGTCGAGCCCGGCCAGTCCGACCATGGCCCGATATATCGGGTCTTTTTCGGACGCTGGGCCGATCGCAGCGGCGCCGATGCTGCGCGGGCGACCTTGGCTGATTGGGGGGTGTTCGGCGCCCGGATCGTCGCCCTCGACTGAGCCTGCTGCGTCCGTGACGCTGGACGCCATGGTCTTGCCGCGCTTTGATGCTTCCTGTTGCCAAGCCGCCCCATCTGATTCCGGCCAGGGAGTTCCTCCGTGCGCAGTCTTCTCGCGATTCTTCTTCTCGCCATTCCGGTTGCCGCCGCGCCGGCCGTCGCCCAGAACACCTATGAGACCGATGCCAGCCATGCGGTGATCATGGATTTCGAGACCGGGACAATCCTGTTCTCGAAAAATGGTGACGAGCCCATGCCGCCGGCCTCCATGTCCAAGATGATGACCGTCCTGATGACGCTGGAAGCGATCGAAGCGGGGTCACTGTCGCTGGACGATGAATTGCCCGTGTCCGAAGAAGCCTGGCGCCGCGGGGGCGCGGCTTCGGGGTCGTCGACCATGTTCCTGGACGTGAACAGCCGGGCGCGGGTCGAGGACCTGCTGCGCGGTGTTATCATCCAGTCCGGCAATGATGCCTGCATTGTTCTGGCCGAGGCGATCGGTGGCAGCGAGCCGGCCTTCGCCGACATGATGACCGACCGGGCGCGCGAGCTGGGTCTGGAAAATGCGCACTTTGCCAATTCCACGGGCTGGCCCGATCCGGATCATATGGTCAGCGCGGAAGATCTTGCCCGCATCGCCCAAATCCTGATCCGCGATCATCCGGATTTCTATGGCATCTGGGCCGAGCGGGAATTCACCTATAACGGCATCCGTCAGTACAATCGCAACCCGCTATTGGGCGTGTTTTCGGGCGCTGACGGTTTGAAGACCGGCCATACGGAAGACAGCGGCTACGGGCTGGTGGGGTCTGCCGAACGCGATGGAGAACGCCGTATTATCGTGTTCAACGGCATGGACTCGAATGCGGCCCGCGCTGCCGAGGCCGAGCGCATGATGCGCGCGGCGCTCGCCGATTACGGCGTCTACGATCTTTTTGCTGCCGGTGACACGGTTGAGCATGAAGCCGAAGTCTTCATGGGCACGGCGTCCACCGTCGCGCTGCGTGTCGACGAGGATATTGCGGTCGGCCTGCATCGCCGCGCCCGCCGCGACATGACGGTTTCGGTGAACTATGACGGTCCCGTTTCCGCGCCGATCGCGGAAGGCGATGTTATCGCCACGTTGATCGTCGAAGCGCCCGGCATGGAGCCGCAGGACTTTCCGCTGGTCGCAGCGAATGACGTTTCCCGCAAGGGGCTCATGGGCCGTATCGGCGCCGCACTTGTTCACATGATCCGGGGCTGATTGGCGTGCGGGGCAAGTTTATCACCCTTGAAGGTGGCGAGGGCGCCGGCAAGACGACGCTGATCAAGGCCGTCCAGGCGGCCCTGGTGGCAAAGGGTCTGGATGTGGTCGTTACCCGCGAGCCGGGCGGCACGCCCGGCGCTGAAGTCTTGCGCGACATCCTGCTCAAGGGGGCAACGGATCGCTGGTCCCCGGTCACCGAAGCGTTGTTGATGTATGCCGCCCGTGTGGATCATGTCGAGCGACTGATCGAGCCTGCGCTGGCCCGTGGCGCCTGGGTGATTTCCGACCGTTTTGCCGATTCCACCATGGCCTATCAGGGCACGGCAGGCGGCGTTCCGCTCGACCGTATCCGTCAGCTGCATGCGGCCGCGCTGGGCGACTTCCGGCCGGATCTGACCCTGGTGCTCGATCTCGACCCGCGGACGGGGCTGGAGCGGACGGTCGCGCGCGGCGAGGATGCGACGCGATTCGAGCGCTTCGACGGAGATTTTCACGCCCGCCTGCGCCAGGCCTTCCTGGATATCGCTGCGGGCGAGCCTGACCGCTGTGTCGTTCTGGATGCCCGTTCCGATGCGGATGCCGTGGCTGCGGCGGCTCTCCAGGCCATCGAGACACGGCTCAGCGCCCCGGTATGAGTGCCGATCCGGATACCGGGTCCGACGTCCTGCCGGGCTGCCTGCCGCCGCGCGAGCGCTATGATCTGTTCGGCCACGAGGCCGCAGAACAGGCTTTCGCAAAAGCCTGGCAGAGCGGGCGCCTGCATCACGCCTGGATGATCACGGGACCGCGCGGCGTCGGCAAGGCCAGCTTCGCCTGGCGGGCCGCACGCCGGGTTCTCGGTGCTGTGCCGATGGACGAGGGCGGCCCGCTCGGCTCCAGCCCGCAGGACCCTGTCTGCAAGCTGCTGGAGGCCCAAGCCAATCCGGACCTCCTGCTGCTTCGGCGTCCATGGGACGAGAAACGCAAGCGCTGGCGCGCCGAGATCACCGTGGAAGAAGCGCGGCGGGCGCCGCATTTTTTCGAGATGAGTTCCGGCGCCAAGGGCGGCTGGCGCGTCTGCATCGTCGACAGTGCCGACGATATGAATACCAACGCCGCCAATGCCTTGCTGAAAACTCTTGAGGAGCCGCCTAAACGTGGTGTCCTGTTTTTGGTGACCCATACACCGGGCCGCCTGCCGGCCACAATTCGTTCACGCTGCCGTCGCCTCGATCTGCGCGCGCCATCCGTCGAGGCGACAGCCGAGTGGCTTGCCGGGATCAGCGATGCCGATGCCGGTGGTGCGTTGGCTGCGTCCCGGCTGGCCGCGGGCGCACCGGGCCGGGCGTTGTCGCTGCATGTCTCGGGCGGCGTCGGCCTGGCCCGCGATGTCGAGGCCATTGTCGAGAAGGGGCGTTCGGCCGGCGAACCGGAAATGCGCCGCTTGGCCGACCGGATTTCCACAAAGGCCGGCGAGGATCTGCGCGGCCTGTTCTACGAGGCGCTTTCCGGCGCCCTGCGCAATCAGGCGCGCCGCCGGGCTGCCAATGGCGAAGACGTGACAGCCTGGCTTACGGCGTGGCGGGAGCTTGGTTCGCTTGTCCGGGACGCCGAGGCACTTTATCTCGACCCGAAACAGAGCGCGCTGGCAGCCCTTGCGATTGCCCGGGACGCTGCGCGAAAGGAAGTCGCCTGAGACCGGTCATGTTTATCGACACACACGTCAATCTTCACGGCGAGCAGTTTGCCGACGATCTAGACGCCGTCATCGAACGGGCCCGTGCAGCCGGTGTGGAGCGCATGATCGCGATCTGCTGCCGTCTCAGCGATTTCGAGGCTGTCTCCGGCATCGCCGAGTCCCATGACGACATCTACTGCACGATCGGCGCCCATCCGCACCACGCCAAGGACCGGCCGGACATCACAGCCGGTGAGTTGATCGAGATCGCCCGCCATCCCAAGGTCGTCGGCATCGGTGAGACGGGGCTGGATTTCCACTACGGCTATTCCCCGCGCGAGGACCAGTTCGCCAGCCTGAAAGCGCATATCGAGGCGGCGCGCCAGACGGATCTGCCGCTCGTCCTGCATACCCGCGAAGCGGATGAGGCGATGGCGGATCTTCTGGAAGAGGAAATGGGGAAGGGGGCCTTCCGGCCCTTGCTGCACTGTTATACCGGCGGTGCCGACCTGGCCCGCCGGGCCGCTCGGCTGGGCGCCTGGTTTTCGGCGTCAGGGATCGTCACCTTCAAGAAGGCCGAGGATGTGCGTGCCGTGTTCCGCGACGAGGTGCCGGACGACCGGGTGATCCTGGAAACCGATTGTCCCTATCTCGCGCCCGTGCCGCATCGCGGCAAGCGTTGCGAGCCGGCCTTCCTGCCCGATGTCGCAGCGGGACTGGCTGCCGTGAAGGGCTGGACGGTCGAGGAGTGTGCAGCCCGGACCACGCAAGCCGCGCTCAACCTGTTCGACCGGATCGAGAAACCGTGACGGGCCTGGTCCGGATAACCCTGCTGGGCACGGGGTCCTCGGGCGGCGTGCCGCGTGCGAACGGCGATTGGGGCGACTGCAGTCCCAACAATCCGCGCAATCGCCGCCGCCGCTGCTCGGCGCTGGTCGAGCGTGCAGAAACACGTGCTGATCTGGATGGCGGGGAGGCGGTGACGCGGGTCGTGATCGATACGTCGCCGGACTTCCGTGAACAGATGCTGTCAGCCCGGGTGACACGGATCGACGGTGTCGTCCTGACCCATGATCATGCCGACCAGACCCATGGCATCGACGACCTGCGGGCCTTTGCATACCTGCAACGTCAGCGCATCCCTGTGTGGATGGATGCACCCACAGCAGCAACATTGGTGTCGCGTTTCGGATACACATTCGACACACCGCCGGGTTCCAGCTATCCGGCCATTCTCGATCGCCGCAACATGCCGGATTTCGGCGAGCCGGTGACGATTGACGGGCCGGGCGGTGAGGTTTCGCTCATTCCGGTCGACCAGGAGCACGGATCGATCCGTTCGCTCGGCTTCCGGATCGGCGATATCGCCTATTCGCCGGACGTCAACGCCCTGCCGGAGGCGAGCCTGCCGCTGCTGGACGGTGTGGGCTGCTGGATTGTCGATGCCCTGCGCCGCGAACCCCATCCGACCCATTTCACCGTCGACGATGCCCTGAAAGCGCTGGAACGCGTCGGCGCCCGCTTCGGCGTGCTGACCAATATGCACATCACGCTGGATTACGACGTTCTGGTCGACACGCTGCCCGAGCATGTCTGGCCCGGCTATGACGGGATGCGGCTGATCTGGGACGGCGAGCGCGTGCGTTTCGATGACCTTCCGGAGTAGGGTGCCTCAGCCCTCATGGCTGGCAAAAATCGCCAGGTTGTCGCCGGAAAAGGCATACACATCATAAGCTTCGCTATAGCCCGGGATTTCCATGCCCGGCGATCCGGCCGGCATGCCGGGCACGGCGATACCGGCAATCTGCGGCCGGGTCTCCAGCATTCGCAGGATATCCTCGGCCGGCACATGTCCCTCGATCGTATAGTCGCCAATCCGGGCCGTATGGCAGGACCACAAGGCCTGCGGCACGCCGAACTCGGTCTTGACCGGCACCACATCCGGCATGTTGCGGACCGCGACCCGGAAACCGGCCGCCTCGACATGCTCGATCCACGCACCACAGCAGCCGCAGGTCGGGGATTTGTAAACCATCATGACAGGATGGTCCTCCGCGCGGGCGCGGCTGGAGAGCGCCAGGCTGGCCAGACCGGTCAGGACAAGGGTGCGGCGGTCGATCATGAAGGGCTCCGGGGCTTTTTTGCGTTTCGTCGCACTGTCTAGCAGACAAGGACTGACAGGACGATGCGGCGATCCGCGCATTCTAGTTCGGCGGACAGACAATCTTGCTCGCACCGTCACGCTCGGCCCGGACGCAATCCGGCCTGTAATGCGCATCACCCTCGGCCAACTGGACCTCGGTGCCTGTGATCGCCGCGACGCCCTGAAGGCCGGTCAGGGTGCCGAGGATGACAAGAGCGGGAAACGGCATGAGGAACCTCTCCAGACGCGATACAGGGAACACTTTCGCTACAAATGTAACATCGATTCCCGGCGTGTTTTCGTGACATCGCAGTTCGTTGTGACATCATGCGGATACCGACCCAATATTTCTCATAATATTTATTATGCGCTAAATTGATATCGCAACCCGGCACTGCGGCTTCGGCGCCCTCGTCGGTTTGAGGGTCAAATTCCGGTGCAATTTCAAAGTTAAATGCTCAACTATCAAACCAATATCTCATTCGGGTTTCTGGTTCGCGTGGTATGGCAGGTGTATTCTGTGTTGCGGCTTGAAGTATCCTGCATCGCGTCGCGCGGCCGTTACGGGCTAGCATGGCGTTCGATTCCCGCGACCGCCGCCACGGAGCCGACATGACCGCGCCATCGCCCGATCTCGCCCCTATCGATCGCCTGCTCGCCGTCATGTCGAAACTGCGCGATCCGGATGGCGGCTGCCCCTGGGATCTGGAACAGGATTTCCGCTCGATCGCCCCCTACACGATCGAGGAAGCCTATGAGGTTGCCGATGCGATCGAGCGCGGCGCCCATGGCGAGCTGAAGGACGAGCTGGGCGATCTTCTCCTGCAGGTCGTGTTTCATGCCCAGATGGCGCAGGAAGCCGGCCTGTTCGACTTTGCCGATGTCTGCCGCGCCATCAACGACAAGATGATTCGACGCCATCCGCATGTTTTCGGCGATGCGGACACGCGTGACAGCGAGACGCAGACCGTCGAATGGGAGGCCATCAAGGCGGCCGAGCGCGCCGGATCGGCCAAGGGTGATCGCGTGCTGGACGATGTGCCGGTTGCCCTGCCCGCACTCAAGCGCGCCCAGAAGCTTCAGAAGCGCGCAGCCCGCGTCGGGTTCGACTGGCCGGACGCCGAGCGCGTTCTGGACAAGGTGGATGAGGAAATCGCCGAGGTCCGCGAAGCCATCGCCTCGGGCAATGCGGCGCATATCGCCGAGGAGATCGGCGATCTGATGTTCGTCTGCACCAATCTTGGCCGCAAGCTGAAGGTTGATGTCGAGACCGCAACGCGCGATGCCAACGCCAAGTTCGAGCGCCGCTTCCGCTATATCGAGGACCGCCTTGCAGCACAGGGGCGCAAGCCCGAGGATGCCAGCCTGGACGAGATGGAAGCGCTGTGGACCGAGGCAAAGCTCAAGGAGAAGGCCGCGGCACCGGCCTGAATCCCTCCCTAGAATTCGTCCTCTTCCACCTCGCCAATCCCTTGCGGGATGGCCAGGTCAGGAAATTGGGCCCGGAAGCGACCGGCTTCGGCCGGCGCGAGGCGCACCCTGACTGTCGTCACGCCGGTTTCCGGGTCCATTTGGCTATCACGGATCTCGCCATGGGAATGCAGCCAAGCGAGCGCGCGCGGCTGTTCCGGCGGCACGCGCACCTCGATCCGCTCATCATCGGTCGCCAGAGCTTTTTCGATCGCATCGACCAGTGCATCCACACCGTCGCCTGAGACCGCCGACAGCGGCAGTTTGACGGCCCGGCCCGCCTTCATATTGGCAATGTCCGCCTGGATGGCGAGATCCTCGGCGTCTTCGAGTCCGAGGTTATCGGCCTTGTTCCAGGCTTCGATCATCGGCTGCTCGTGCGCGGGGCCGGCCTCGATGGCATCGAGCACGCTCATCACATCGCCGATCCGGCCCTCGTGATCAGGATCCGAAGCGTCAATGACATGGACCAGGAGATTGGCCTCCCGCACTTCTTCCAGTGTCGCCCGGAAGGCCGCGATCAGCTCGGTCGGCAGGTCGGTGATGAAGCCCACTGTATCAGACAGGAGGATGCGCGTGCCACCAGGCAGGTCGACGGCCCGCACCGTGGGGTCGAGCGTTGCGAAGGGCATATCCTGGGCAAACACCCCTGCCCCAGTCAGCTTGTTGAAAAGCGTGGATTTTCCCGCATTGGTATAGCCCACCAGCGCGACCGTCGGGAACGGGACGTCCTGGCGCTGCGCGCGGTGGAGGCTGCGCGTGCGCCGGACTTCCTCAAGCTGCCGGCGCAGCTTGGCCATTTTCTCGTTGAGCAGGCGCCGGTCGGTTTCGATCTGCGTTTCACCCGGACCGGCCAGGAAGCCGCGGCCGCCACGCTGACGTTCCAAGTGGGTCCAGGTCCGCACCAGGCGCGAGCGCTCATAGGCCAGCCGTGCCAGCTCGACCTGCAGCACGCCTTCCTTGGTGCGCGCACGCTGGCCGAAGATTTCAAGGATCAAACCGGTACGGTCTATCACCTTGACATTCCAAGACTTTTCCAGATTTCTCTGCTGAATCGGCGACAAAGCCGTATCGATCACGGCGACATCCGCCGTGTTTTCCTCGATCCGCGCCTTCAATTCATCCAGCTTGCCGCGGCCGAAATAGCGTCCCGCATCGATCTTGCGGATCGGTGCGATGAAGGCCTCCGCCACTTCCAGATCCAGCGCTTCGGCCAGACCGGTGGCTTCTTCCAGACGCGCCTCGGAGCGCGCCACGCCATCGCGGGCAGTGGGATGAATGACAAGGGCGCGCGATACCGGCGCCTCGCGATCAATCAATCCGCGGTGCTTTCGTCCGTCGCGTCATCCTCGTCCGCCCTGTCCGTATCGAACAACTGAACCGGCGCAGCCGGCATGATGGTCGAGATGGCATGTTTGTAGACGAGCTGGGAAAGCCCGTCGCGGCGAAGAAGAACACAGAAGTTGTCGAACCAGGTTACGACGCCCTGAAGCTTCACACCATTGACCAGGAAAATGGTCAGCGGCGTTTTCGTCTTACGCACCGAGTTCAGGAAGACGTCCTGCAGGTTTTGTTTTTTATCGTGCGACATGTCGGCTCCACATGACTCGCTTGAAGCAAGCGATTCGCCAAACAGGGTATACAGGCCCCGCCATGGCCTGCAACCATCTCATCTTTCCGAGAAAGCCGGAATGTTGATCACACGGCTGCCAGATAGGCCTGACGCAGCTCGGCAGATACCGAACCCGGTTCGCCATTTGCCACCGGACGGCCGTCGATCTGCGTCACGGGCATCACGAAATTCGTGGCCGATGTGAGGAAGGCCTCGCGGGATTCAAGCGCTTCGGCGATCGTGAAGGGGCGTTCTTCCAGACGATAGCCGGCGGCCGTCGCTGTGCGGATCAGCGTTGCCCGCGTGATACCGTGCAGGATGGCGTGATCGGCGGGCCGCGTGACCAGCGCGCCATCGGCCGTCAGGATCCAGGCGTTGGACGACGTGCCCTCGGTGACGAAGCCGTCGGCATCCACTTGCCAGGCCTCATAGGCGCCGGCATCACGCGCGGCCTGTTTGGCGAGCGTGTTGGGCAGCAGGTTCACGGTCTTGATATCGCAACGTGCCCAGCGCTGGTCGGGTACGGAGATGACCGAAACCCCCTGCTCTGCCCGTCTGGCCACGGCATCCAGGTCGAGACGCTTGGTCGTGAGGACGAGGGTTGGCCGGGTGCCGGGGGGCGGAAATCCATGGTCGCGGCGCGCCCGGCCGCGGCTGATCTGGAGATAGACCAGACCATCGCTGATGCGGTTGCGGCGGATCAGTTCGCGGATCAGGATCGTCAGCGCTGCGCGGGTGACCGGATGCGGGATGCGCAGCTCGCCCAGGGACCGGTCCAGCCGGTCGAAATGGCCGTCGGCGTCCAGCAGCCCGCCCCGGCGCACCGCCCAGACCTCATAGATGGCGTCGGCGAACTGGAAACCCCGGTCCTCAATGTGTACGGCGGCAAGGTCGTGGCGCTGGAAGCGGCCGTTGACATAGGCAATCCTGGACACGCGTTCTCTCTTATTTCCTGATGAAGAGCGCCCATATCGCCGCGACCGCGGCGAGCACCTCCAGACGCCCGAGAATCATGGCTGAAATAAGGATCGGTTTGGCGTTGTCCGCAAGCTCGTCCCACCCATGTCCTGCATTGATCTCGTGCAGCAGCGGTCCGGCATTCGCCAGCGCGGCGGCATTCGCCAGAAAGGCGGTCTGGAAATCCAGCCCGGTCAAAGTCAGCACCAGGGCGCCAATCCCCAGGCAAGCCAGGAAACCCAGCACATAGGCCCAGATACCGATCAGCGCCGTGTCGTGCACCGAGCGTCCGCGGAAGGTGACGGGCACCAGGCTGGACGGGTCGGTCAGTACGGCGAGCTCGGAGCCCATGCGACGCCAGAGCAGAAGAATGCGGGAGATTTTCACACCGCCCGTGGTGGATGCCGCCGCCCCGCCCACGAGCGCCACGAAGACTGCTGCCACCGGGACCGGCGATGCCGGCGCGGACACCGTGTACCCGCTGGTCGAGACGACGAAGAAGGCGTCAATGAAGTGCGAGGGGATGTGCGAGGTGTCGGCGATCACGTAGAGCCCGCCCAGGCCGATAACAAGCGCAGCGATACCGGCAAGGTCAGGGTCCCGAAGCACGCCCCGGTCGCGCAAGGCATCCCAGAACAGGGCGATATTCACCGATCCGGCGAGGCAGGCCAGCGCCACGATCAGCATCGATACCGTGCCGAAATTCGTCGCCAGCCCCCCATCGACCGGTGCATAGCCCGAGGTGGAGATCGCGGACATGGCCAGCACGGTGGCGTCGAAGAAGCCGTTGCCGGCAAACAGCAGGAGCAGCCAGGTGATAGCGGTCAGCACGGCATAGACCAGTCCCACCCGCCGAGCCGCGACCGGCAGGTGGGAGAGGATATTGTCAGGCCGCACGGTGAGGAGTGCTGACTTGCGGATCGCGGGCACATCCCGGTCGAGCGCGGCGAAGACGGCAATGGCCAGCAAGAGGGTCGCATACCCGCCCAGCCAGGCCAGAACGGCGCGCCAGAAGATCAAGGAGCGCGGCAACTCATCGGCGGGCAGCAGGGTCGCGCCGGTTGTGGTGAGAGCCGAATAGGCCTCGAACAGCGCATCCATCGGGCCGAAATAGCCGGTCAGCCAGAATGGCAGCGCTGCAAAGGCGGGGGTCGTCACCCAGGCGAGCAGGGCCAATCCCAGCGCATCGAGCGCGCTGGCCCCGACCTGGACGCCGCGCGTGGCTGCCAGGACAAGCGCACCCGGCACGAAGGCCAGCCCGGCCGTGGTGATGAAAAAGGGCGCCAGGTGCCATTCCTCCACGGCAGGCGCACAGACCGCCGCCAGCAGTGCGATCAGCGCGACCAGCACCCACAGAGCCCCCAGGGGGCGGAAGAGCGCCGCCGGCGACATGGATCAGAAATATTCCAGGCTGACCCGGAACAGGTGCTCGACCTTGGGCACCAGCGCCTTGTTGCAGAACAGGAGAACGCGGTCGTTCTCGCGGATCCGGCCCTCGTCGCAAGGCAGGATCACCTTGTCGCCGCGCACCACGGCGCCCAGTGCCACCCCGTCCGGCAATTCCAGCTCGTCCAGCGTCTTGCCAACCAGTGGCGAGGTGGACAGGGCGATACCTTCCAGCGCTTCCGCCTCACCGCCGCCAAGCGTCTGCAGGCCGGTAATCCGGCCGCGGCGAATGTGCTGGAGAATGGTCGACACGGTGGTCGCACGCGGATCGATCAGCACGTCGATACCCAGCGGTTCACGCATGCCCTCGAAGGTGCGGTCATTGATCAGGCTGAGCGCGCGCTCGGCCCCTTCCCGCTTGGCCATCACGCCTGAGAGCATGTTCACCTTGTCGTCATTGGTGACGCAGATGACCAGCTCGGCATTGGCGACGCCGGCTTCGCGCAGCATGCGGGCATTCAGACCGTCGCCATGCAGCACGACGGTCCGCTTGAGCCGTTCGGCCGCATGTTCGGCGCGGGCCTTGTCGGCCTCGATCAGCCGCACCTTCACCCCGCCGGCGCGTTCCAGGGCGCGGGCGACATAGACGCCGATATTGCCGGCCCCGACCACAACGACGCGGCGGATCTGCTCGGCGCTGCGGCCGAAAATGTCGAGCAGTCGCCGCACCTGTGCGCTTTCGGTGACGACATAGACATCATCGCCCGGCAGCAGCGGGTCCTTCAGCTTGGGAATGAAGAGCGTGCGTTCGCGCTGCACGCCGACAACGGCCAGGCGCAGGTCCGGGAAGAGTTCCATCACCTGTTCGGTGGTGGAACCTGCCACCGGCGAGGTTTCCTCCAGACGCAGGCCCAGCAGCTGCACCCGTCCGCCGGCGAACACTGCCGTGGAAAAGGCGCCGGGCGTTTCCACCCGCTGCAGGATGGCGCGGCCGACCTCGAGCTCGGGCGAGATCACGACATCGACGGGCAGATTGCCAGTGGAGAAGAGATCGCCCCAGGCCGGATCGAGATATTCCTGGGCCCGCACCCGGGCGATCCGCATCGGCGTGGAGAACAGGGAGTGCCCGACCTGGCAGGCGATCATGTTCACCTCGTCCGAATAGGTCACGGCGACCAGCAGATCGGCTTCCGCCGCCCCGGCCTTTTCCAGCACGTCCGGATGCGAGGCATGGCCCACCACGCCGCGCACATCGAGGTCGGTCACGACATTGTCGATCAGCTCGGTCGACCAGTCGACGACGGTCACCGCATTGCCTTCCCGCGCAAGTGCCCGGGCGATGCCGACCCCGACCTGCCCGGCTCCGCAGACTATGGCTTTCATGTCGTCTCCGTGGGGTGCGGACTAGGCCGCGCCGTCGCGCTGCGGCGAGGTGACGCCGAGCGATTTGAGTTTGCGGTGAAGCGCCGACCGTTCCATGCCGATAAAGGCCGCCGTGCGGGAGATATTGCCGCCGAACCGGTCGATCTGGGCCTTGAGATATTCACGCTCGAAATTCTCCCGGGCCTCGCGCAGCGACAGGGCAATCATCTTTTCGGCATCGAAGCCGGTCTCGTGATTGTCGCGCGTGACGACTTCCGATGGCAAGGCGTCCAGCGTGATCGGCTCATTGGCCGGACCGGTGGCGAGGATCAGCAAGCGCTCGATATTGTTGCGCAGCTGACGGACATTGCCCGGCCAGCTGTGCGCCTGCAGCGCCGCCATGACATCATCGCCGAAGGCCCGCAGCGGCAGGCCGGCCGATTGCGTCAGGTTCTTCACGAAATGATCGACCAGCGCGGGAATATCCTCGCGCCGCTCGGCCAGGGCCGGCACGGTGACGGGCACGACGGCGAGACGGTGATAGAGATCCTCGCGGAAACGGCCTTCCTGGATGCGCACGGCCAGATCCTGGGCGGTCGAGGAGATCACCCGCACATTGACCTGCACATCCCCGGCCCCGCCGATCCGGCGGAAACGCTGTTCCACCAGCAAGCGCAGGAGCTTGCTCTGGGTCGCCGTCGGCATGTCCGCGATCTCGTCAAGATAGAGCGTGCCGCCATGGGCGCGTTCCAGCAGGCCGACATGTTTGACCGAGCCGTCATCATTCTCGCGGCCGAACAACTCCTCCTCGACCCCTTCCGGCGACATGCCCGGCGCGCTGACGGCGACGAAATCGGCATTGGCGCGTGGCGAATTTTCGTGAATCAGGCGGGCGACCAGTTCCTTGCCGGCGCCCGAGGGACCGCGGATCAGGACACGGCTGTTGGTGGGCGCAACGCGCTCGATCAGCTGGCGCACCTGCAGGATGCCGCTGGAATCGCCGATCAGCGTGCTCTGAGCCTGGGTGCGGGCGCGCAGCTCGGCATTCTCGCTGCGCAGACGGCTCGTCTCCAGGGCACGCTGCACAGTGAGCAGGAGCTTGTCGCTCTTGAAGGGTTTTTCCAGGAAGTCATAGGCGCCCTTGCGGATCGCCGCGACGGCGGTCTCGATCGTGCCGTGGCCGGAAATCACGATTACCGGCAGGTCCGGATCGAGCGCACGGAATTCGTCGAGCAGTTCGATCCCGTCCAGCCGGCTGCCCTGCAACCAGACATCCAGAATGATCAGCGACGGCTTGCGCTGGCGGATCACCGCCAGGGCACCATCGGCATCGGCTGCCTCGCGCGGCTCATAGCCGTCATCCTCGAGCAAGCCGCCGATCAGCTCACGAATATCGGCCTCGTCATCGACGATGAGAATATCCCGGGCCATCTATCAAGCCTCCTTCAGGGATTGCGGCGCCGGATCGGCCATGTCCGCCAGCGGGAAGACGAGACGCACGACGGCGCCCTGCCCGCTTCGCGGAATGTCCAGTTCCAGACGTCCGTTATGGTCTTCCATCACGCGCTTCACGATGGCGAGGCCGAGGCCCGTGCCCTTTTCGCGCGTGGTCATATAGGGTTCGGTCAGGCGTTCGCGATTGGGTGTCGGCCAGCCCAGACCATTGTCGGCGACTTCGATCACGGCATAGCCGTTTGCCTCGGTCAGGCTGACGACGAGCTGTCCCGGGCCGCCGTCCTGATCCATGCGGGTCGAGACGCTCTCGCAGGCATTTTTGAGAATGTTCGCCAGCGCCTGCACGGAAAGGCGGGCATCACACAAGGCATGCACCTGCACGCCGGGATACTCGAACACGATCTCGATATTCGGCGAGGCGACCCGCTGGGTGAAGACCGAAGACTTCACCAGCTCGCCCATCTCGACGCGCTCCACTTTCGGCTGGGGCATGCGGGCAAAGCTGGAGAACTCGTCGACCATGCGGCCGATATCGCTGACCTGGCGCACGATCGTGTCGGTGCAGCGGTCGAAGGTCTCGACGTCGGAGGTGATCTCGTCGCGATATTTGCGCCGGATCCGCTCGGCCGACAGCTGGATCGGGGTGAGCGGGTTCTTGATCTCGTGGGCGATGCGCCGCGCAACCTCGCGCCAGGCCGCATTGCGCTGTGCAGTCACCAGGCGTGTCACATCGTCGAATGTGATGACCAGGCCGGCCTCCTCGTCCATCGAGGCTCGCGCTGTCAGGTGACGGATCTGGTCGTCCGGCGCGTTAAGATCGATCTGCGCCTCGGCGACAGCACCCGGACGGCGGCGCGCTTCCGTGGCGATCCCGGCCAGCTCCGGCGTGACTTCATCAATGCCGACACCGATCAGATCGTCCGTTCCCGGCGCCAGCATGGAAATCGCCGAGCGGTTGATCAGCGTGATCCGGTTATCCTTGTCCAGACCGATCACACCGGCCCGCACCCCGGCGAGAATCGCCTCGATAAAGGCGCGGCGCTGTTCGGATTCGGCATGGGCTTCGATCAGTTCACGCCGCTGGCTGCGCAATTGCCGTGTCATCCGGTTGAAAGCCCGGGCAAGCGCGGCGATCTCGTCATCCTCGCGCCCCATCTGGACGCGCGCATCGAGGTCGCCGCGACGCACACGCTCGGCAGCCCCGACCAGGCGCGAGATCGGCGTGACCACCCGGGTCGCCGCCGACAGGGCCAGCCAGATCGAGCCGATCACGATCAGCACTGCGACCTCGAAATAGAGGAAGTAGAACGACCCCCGGACGCGGCTTTCCTGATTGCCCGCATCGCGCAATTCATTGCGCGCCTGCGCCATCTCGCGGAACAGATCGATATTCACCGGATAGGAGACGAAGAGATAGGCGTCCGGATAGGCATCCAGACGGTAGAGGAGCCGCATCACATCGACGGCTTCGGCAGACGAGCTGGGCGTGGACACCGCGACATCGCCGTCATTGGCATAGTCGTAAAGCACCTGCGACGGCGCGACATAGTCCTCGTTTTCCCGGAAACGCGTGCGGGCCAGCAGGGTACCGCGGCCATCGACGATATAGGCCGCCGCAAGCCGTCGTGCTGCGGCCTGGTTGTTGAGATAGGTGATGTACTGGATCCGCGATGTGGTGAAAGCCTCGACCGAACCGTCCTGGCTGAGATCGGTGGCCATGCTTTCCACATGACCCGACGCTGTGGCCGCTTCTCGCTCATAGAAATCGAACGCGACATCTTCCAGCCGGTCGACCAGTGTGGCGATCCGGTCGTCGAACCACAGGTCCACACCCCGCGTAATAACAAAGCCCAAGAAGATAGCGGCGAGGACCGCCGGCGTGGCCGCGGCGATCGAGAACAGCGCCACGAAGCGCAGATGCAGGCGCGGCGTCGGCTCGCCGAAGCGGCGCGCCCTCACCCGTCGCACAAAGCGCAGCACGACGACGCCGGCGAGGCCGAATAGAAGCACGAGATTACCGACGAGAATACCGAGCGCGATCCGGTTATTGGCGCCGGTCAGCCCGCCTTCGTTCAGCAGGATGAAGGCGGCCACGCCCAGAAGGCTGAGCGAAACCAGAAAGCCCGCACCGAACAGTGCCGCCGAGCGCGGGGAAATGTTCCGGATCAGAGTGTTCCTGGACGCGTTCGGCAAATCAGCCTCACATGCTTCAAGAGAGCAAGCTTACTCCTGCGTTGCACGAAATCAACACAGTGCCGCACCCGCAACAGTTAGCCTGTTCCCTCGTCTGTTCCGTCCAGCTCGGACAGTCGCCGCGCCAGCGTGTTACGGTTTAGCCCGAGCAGGTCGGCTGCCCGCGACCGGTTGCCACTACAGCGGTTGAGCGCCTGGGTGAACAGGGCTCGCTCCAGCGCGTCGACCGCACTCTGGCGCGCATCCGGCCGCGACAGGGCCAGCGCGGCCAGGGCATTGGCATGGACAGCAATATCCTCGCTCGCATTGGCACCGTCGGCATTGAGCGCTTGGGCGACATCGTCCAGTGCAGCCACCCGGCCCCGTGTTGCGAGCGCCAGGCGCGACAGCACCGAGCGCAGCTCGACGACATTGCCGGTCCAGGGCGAGTTCACGAGATAGTCGACGGCCTCCTTGGACAGGCGCACCGGGTCCTGTTTGTCGCGGCGGGCAAACTGGCCGAGGAAGGCTTCGCACAGGGCGGGGATATCGCTGCGCCGTTCGCGAAGTGGCGGCACGGTGATGACGCATTCGGAAAGCCGGGCTGCCAGCCGGTTGTCGATGGGATTGGACGGTGCCTGCGATACCGTGGCGATGACACGGCCAGCGCCCCCGTCCAGCGCATCGCGCGCCGCACGCTGCTGTTCCGCGCTCCATTCCTCCAGACGCAGCCAGACCACCTGACGGGCAGCCTGGGTAGAGCTGAAAATATCGGTCGCCGTGTTGGAGGGCGTAACGACGACGGCATCCTCGGAGGCTACACCGCGGGCGCGCAGCAGGGCTTCGGCCGCCTGGCGCTTGCCGACACCGGGCTCGCCCGTGATCATGACATGGGCTTGGCTGGTGGCGGCCCGGGCGATGGCCTTGAAGGCCGACTGCATCGCGACGGATTGGCCGATGAAGCCCGTCGGCTCATCGGTCGAGCGCGATTGCTGGCCGGCTCGCTTGTCGCCCAGCGCCGCCGCGACGGCCGAGATCATATCATCCAGGTCGAAGGGTTTGGGCAGGTATTCGAACACACCGCCCTTGGCGGCATTGATCGCGGTAGAAGCGGTGGCCTGGGCGCTCATCACAATGACCGGCATCTGAGGGCGTAGCCGGGCCACCATGCCGAGATTATCCAGAAAATTCGTTCCGTCCAGCAGAACGTCGGCCAGCAGGAGATCGCCCTCGCCATTGCGGATCCAGCCCAGTGCGGTATCCGGCGAGGCCGTCGCGCGTACCTGGTAGCCCGCCGAGCCCAGCGCCCGGGAGAGGATGAGTTTCAGGCTTTCATCGTCTTCGAGAAGCAGGATGCGCGCGCTCACTATGTTTCCTCCCTGGCGACCGGCAGGCGCAGGTTGAAACCCGTCCGTCCCGGTTCGCTTTCATAGTCCAGCTGGCCGTCATGCAGCGCGGCGATGCGCGCGGCGAAAGCCAGCCCCAGCCCCTCGCCCGCCGGCTTGGTGGTGACGAAGGGGGTAAAGATACCCGCGCCCAGCGCATCGGGGATGCCCGGACCATTATCCCGCACGACAAGGACCAGCGGCGTCGGATTCGCGCCGGTACGGCTGCGTGGTCCCGTATCGAAGCGTGTTTCGACCCGGATTTTCGGATCCGGCATGTCGCGCACCGCATCCAGCGCGTTCTGCAGAAGGTTGAGCACGACCTGCAGCAGGAGATCCCGGTCGCCATCGACCGGCGGCAGCGAGGGATCGAAATCCTCTTTCAGGATCGGTCTGACGCGCGGTTCGGCCCGCACAATGCTCTCCATCGCATCCATGGCCAGGTGATTGAGATTGACCTCGCCACGCTCACCCAGACGGATATCCCCCACCCGGCTCCAGTGATTGGCCAGGCGGGTGATGCGGTCGACATCCTGGATGATGAGCTGGGCGAGCTCGGCGGAGGCCTCGATATTGCTCTCACGCCGGATCAGCTGCGCAGCACCACGCACACTGGCGAGCGGGTTCTTGAGTTCGTGCGCCAGCATGCGGCCGAAGCCCAGAGCCGGCGCCTGGGAGGCCTTGGCGCCCGGTTCCCGGTGCGGCAGCACGGACAGCGTCACTGAAGACGTCTCGTCGGACCAGCGCGCATGCAGGTCGAACGGTCCGCCGGGACCGAGCGCACAGCCCAGCGCGACCACGGTTCTGCGGGTTGCGCAGGCCTGATCGACAATCTCGGCCAGATTGGCGCAGACCGGCGACTGGGTGCCGAAATCGCCCTTCCGCAGGTGGCGGGCCGACAGGCCCAGCCATTCCTCAGCCTGGGTATTGGCCCAGGTGAAGCGGGCATCTTCGGAGAATTGCAGCAAGGGGATCGCCGCCATTTCGGCAGCGGGTTCGGCCGGCGATGTCGGGGCCGCGGGTCCGTTCATGCGACGGCCCGTTTTTCCGGCACGGCCAGCCGGGCCAGGACATCGTGGATCGCCGCGGCATCCGTCGAACGGCACAGCGTGGCTTTCAGCCCCGAGAGCCAATCCGGATCGCATCCCTCCGCTTGCGCCTCGACATCAACAAAGGAGGCGAAGTGCTTGCGCATCATGCGAATTCCAAGCTCGCCGCCATAATGATCGAGCGACATGTCGAACTGTGCGGCCAGCGCCGGCAGCTTGTCGGCCCAGGGCGTTTCGACGGGCTTGCCCAGCAGCGCAGCGCCGATCTCGCCGACCAGCCAGGGCCGTCCCTGCGCGGCGCGGCCGATCATCGCTGCATCGGCGCCGGAGGCCGCCATGGCCTTGCGGGCATCCTCGGCGGTATGGATATCGCCATTGACGATCAGCGGGATGGAGACCGCCTCCTTCACCGGACGCACCGCCGACCAGTCGGCCTCGCCCTTGTAGAATTGCTGGCGTGTACGCCCGTGCACCGTCACCAGCTGGATACCGGCATCCTCGGCCCGGCGCGCCAGTTCCGGTGCGTTGATACTGTCATGATCCCAGCCCAGGCGCATTTTCAGCGTCACCGGCACGCTGGACGCGGCGACAGTCGCCTCGATCAGGGTCAGC
This sequence comes from Maricaulis sp. ABE4_448, assembly GCF_056160825.1. Lineage (NCBI taxonomy): Bacteria > Pseudomonadati > Pseudomonadota > Alphaproteobacteria > Maricaulales > Maricaulaceae > Maricaulis > Maricaulis sp. ABE4_448. Next base: position 471,056 of record NZ_JBSWXX010000003.1, on the reverse strand, counting down.
GCATGATCGAGATCCCGCATCAGGGCCGAACCGGAGAGGCCCTTGGTCACCTGGCGGGCGGGACAACCCATATTGATATCGACGATATCGGCCCCGGCATCGACGGCGATTTTCGCGCCTTCCGCCATCCAGTGTGCCTCACGCCCGGCCAGCTGGATCACGCAGGGCGACAGGGACGCGTCCAGCGCCGCCTTGCGCACCATGTCGACCCGGCCGCGGGCCAGCGCATCGCTGGCGACCATTTCCGACACGACCATGCCCGCCCCGAAACGCTGCGCCTGGCAGCGGAAAGGCAGGTCTGTCACGCCCGACATGGGCGCCAGAATGGCCGGAACGGTGATCCGGTGGGGACCGATCGAGAAGTGCATGCGTCTGGACAAATCCTGAAGGGGCATCGTAAGCCCGTCAGGCTAGCGATTATGCTGCGCTGCGGCAATGCATGAGGGTGCCGGATGACAATCGATGCCATCATCGTGGCTGCGGGACGCGGCGAACGCGCCGGCGGCGGTATTCCCAAGCAATTCAGGTCTCTGGCCGGCCGCAGCGTGCTGGCGCGGACGCTGGACGCGCTTGCCGGCCATGCTGCAATCCGCCGGGTCATTGTGGTCGTCAATCCACAGGATACGGATCATGTCGAAGCCGTGCGCGGGGAAACCGCCCGCAGTTTCACAACGGTGCCCGGCGGAGCCACCCGGACCGATAGCGTCCGGGCCGGGCTGGCGGCGCTGGCGGACGCCCCCCCCGATGCGGTGATGATCCATGACGCTGCCCGCCCCTTCCTGTCCGCCGCATTGATCGATCGCCTCGCCGGGGCGCTGGACCGGCACGACGCCGTGATCCCCGCCCTGCCCGCGACCGATGCGCTGATGCGGGTGATGACCGATGGCATGATTGCCGAACCGGTCGACCGGGCGGTCGTGCGCGCTGCTCAGACGCCGCAGGCTTTCCGCTTCGATGCGCTGAGCGTCGCCTATGCGCGGCTGGGCGGCGGCGGACTGGCGGATGATGCCGCAGTGATCCTGGCTGCGGGCGGCCAGGTCCACACCGTCGAGGGCGATGCAGACAATTTCAAACTGACCATGCCGGCAGATTTCCGGCGCGCGGAGGCGATGCTGATGGGCGAGACGATCACGGTGAGCGGCCAGGGTTTCGACGTGCACCGTCTGGAGCCGGCCGAAACGATGTGGCTGTGCGGTGTGGAATTGCATGAAGGCCTGGGTCTGGTGGGTCACTCGGACGCCGATGCAGGGCTGCATGCCGTCACCGATGCGGTGCTGGGCTGTGCCGGCGCCGGCGATATCGGCCAGCACTTCCCGCCCTCCGACCCGAAATGGAAAGGCGCGGCGTCCGATGCTTTTCTCCTGCATGCGCTGGAGCTCCTCCGGCAAGCCGGCGGCGAGGTCATCCATGCCGATGTCACGCTGATCGCTGAACGGCCCAAGATCGGGCCCTATCGCGAGGCAATGCGGACCCGGCTGGCGCAGCTCCTGCGACTCGATCCAAAGCGCGTCAACATCAAGGCCACCACGACGGAAAAACTCGGCTTCACCGGGCGCGGCGAAGGCCTCGCCGCCCAGGCCATCGTCACCGCGAGACTGTCATGATCTTCAACCACTCCCTCGTCGACCAGGCGGAAACCCTGCTGGAGCGGGCGCGCACTGCCGGCGTGATGATCGCCACGGCGGAAAGCTGCACCGGCGGACTTGTCGCTGCCCTGCTGACCGAAATCCCGGGCTCGTCGGATGTGGTGGATCGCGGCTTCGTGACCTATTCCAACGCCGCCAAGACCGAGATGCTGGGTATTCCGGCGCGGGTCATCGAGGCGCAGGGGGCCGTATCCGACGAGGTCGCGCGCCGCATGGCCGAGGAAGCGCTGCTGCGCTCGAATGCCGATATCGCCGTGTCAATCACAGGCGTGGCCGGCCCGGGCGGATCGGAGCGCAAGCCGGCCGGCCTGGTACATTTCGCCCTCGCCCGCCGCGATGGCGCGACGATCACCGAGGTCCATCGGTTTGGCGATCGCGGCCGTGATGCGGTGCGGCTGGCCAGCGTGGCCACCGCGCTCGACCTGTTATCGCAGGGCGTCGATTTCTTCGGATAAGTCCCTGGACGGGTTGCCCGTCCGGGTAAAGCGACGCTCGGCCTCGGTGGAGAATTTCTGCACCAGGATGCGGCCTGCCCGCTCGCGATTGGTCTCCAGCAGCATCTGCAGGATCGGGTTCTTGAACGCCGCCCGGATCGAGAATTCCACCAGGGTGGACCCGTCCGACAATTCCCGGAAACGCCAGGCGTTTTCCAGCACGCGGAAAGGCCCGGCGACAAAGCTGACATCAATCGAGCGGCGCGAGGCGTCGGCGATCACCCGCGAGGTGAAGCGTTCCGAGACGAATTTATAGCGCACACGCGCTTCCGCCGTCAGCTCGGTCAGTGGGCCGTCGCGCGCTTCGTTGAGCACGCGCATCGCGGTGATCTGCTCGATGAATCTGGGATAGGTGCGCACATCCATCACCAGATCGAATAGATCGTCCGGTGCATGGAACAGCCGCAGGCGTTCGCGGGTCTCGACGGTCACGCCGGCCCCGTCAGCCGCGCGCCAGCATGGCGTCGCGCGCCTCGCGGAGCTTGCGGAAATCATCGCCGGCATGGTGGCTCGACCGGGTCAGCGGTGTTGCGGAGACCATCAGGAAGCCCTTGGCGCGGGCGATCGTCTCATAGGCCTTGAACTCGTCCGGCGTCACGAACCGATCGACGGCGGCGTGCTTGCGTGTCGGCTGGAGATACTGGCCGATGGTCAAAAAATCGATGCCGGCGGAGCGCATATCGTCCATCACCTGCATCACTTCTTCCTTGGTCTCGCCCAGGCCGACCATGATTCCTGACTTGGTGAATTGTGCCGGATCGCGCTCCTTCACCCGCTCCAGCAGACGCAGGGAGTGGTAATAGCGCGCCCCCGGGCGGATCGAGAGATAGAGCCGCGGCACGGTTTCCAGATTGTGGTTGAACACATCCGGTTTGGCGTCGATGACGCGCTCGGCCGCACCCGGCTTGCGCAGGAAGTCCGGGGTAAGGATCTCGATCGTCGTGCCCGGCGTCTCACGTCGGATCGCCTCGATCACATCAACGAAATGCTGCGCACCGCCATCATCGAGATCGTCCCGGTCGACCGATGTGATGACGACGTGATTGAGCCCCATCTGGGCCGTCGCCTCGGCGACACGGCGGGCCTCGTCATGGTCGACCGGACCCGGCAGGCCCGTCTTCACATTGCAGAAGGAGCAGGCCCGGGTGCAGGTATCGCCCAGGATCATGAAAGTGGCGTGCTTCTGTTCCCAGCACTCGCCGATATTGGGGCAGCCGGCTTCCTCGCACACGGTGACGAGACCGCCCTTCTTCACGATCTCCTGCGTCTCCGAGAAGGTCTTGCCCAGCGGCGCCTTCACGCGAATCCAGTCCGGCTTGCGCAGGACGGGCGTATCGGCTCGCTTCTGCTTTTCCGGGTGACGGGCAGCGCGGACGTCGGACGCGGCGCTGCGCGCCGTATTGTCGATCAGATTGGCCATGCCCAGCACATAAGCCCGTGCGCGGTTTCCATCAAGTTGAGCCTGCGGTTCCGGATGTATGAGGCCCGGCAACAACGACCAGCGAGTCCGCGCGGCGGTGTGCTGGGCGGATATCGCTGGTGAGAGATTTTACCATGCTGAAATGCTGATATTTTTTGTCTTTTCGTATTTAAAAGATTGCCATTGCCTTGCCGGGCCGTTAACGAGTTGTGCCTACGTGTATTGTGCCAAGGGGGGCAACCATGAAGCGTTTCTTGCTGGCAGGCGCCGGTTTTAGCTTAGCCGCATCTCTGTTTTCGACTGACGCCTATGCGCAGTCTGATTCCGAGCTCCGTCGACAACTCCAGGAAGCGCAGCAGCGCATCCGTCAGCTTGAAGGTCGCATGAATGCCGACCTTCCGCCGGCCAGCGCCGATGGTCAGTGCTTCTCCCGCGTTCTGGTGCCGCCGCCGCCGCAGACCCTTACCGAGACGGTCGTGCTGCAGGCCGAGCGTACCGAGACCTTCATCATCCCGGCTCAGTACGAGACGGTTTCCGAACGGGTCGTTCTTGAAGAGGAACGCGTGGTTCGCCGTGTCATCCCGGCGCAGTACGAGACCGTGACCGAACAGGTGATGATCGCTCCGGAGCGTGTCGAAACGCGCATCATTCCGGCGCAATACCGCACCGTCACCGAGACCATCACGATCGAAGAAGCCCATATCGAGCCGGTGGTCATTCCTGCCGAGTACGAGACCTACACGGAACAGGTCCTCGTCCGCGAAGCCTACACCACCTGGCAGCCGTCCCAGCCGCTGTTCGCAGCAGCTGATACCGATGCTCCGAATGCGTCGGCCTACGCCCGGCAGAATTTCTCCGCGTCCGATTTGCGCGAGCTTCCGACGGGCGAAATCCTTTGCCGCGTCGAAGTGCCTGCCGAATACGAGACCGTGACCCGGACCCGTCTGGTGACGCCGGAACGTATCGTCTACCGTACGGCCAATGGCGGCACGTCGGACACGCCGGTTACGCTTCCCGGTCGCACTTCGACCGTCACGCGTCAGGAACTGGTGACGCCGGAGCAGGTTGTCGAAGACGTCATTCCGGCTCAGTACGAGACCGTGACGCGCACGGTTCTGGTCGAACCTGAGCGCGTCGTCGAGGACGTCATTCCGGCGCGCTTCGAAACGGTATCGGCAGAGCGCATTGTCTCGCCGGCCCGCGAGGAAACCCGCGTGATCCCGGCAGTCACCGAAACCGTGACACGGACCGTCTTCAACGGTGAAAGCGGTCTCGACTGGCGCGAAGTGCTTTGCGAGATCAACACCACTCCGGAGGCGATCCGCCAGATCCAGATTGGCCTGCGTGATGCTGGCTACAACCCGGGTCCGATCGACGGCATCTTCGATATGCTGACCTATGATGCCATGGTTGCCTACCAGGAAGCCAATGGTCTGCCGACCGGTCAGCTGACGCGTGTGTTCGTTGAGCACCTGGGTGTTCCGTGGGCTCCGCTGACGGTGAACTTCTACCCGAATTCGGGCGTGCAATAACCACGAGGGATCGGCTGCGGGCGAATACTCGCCCGCAGCCGCCCAACTCGCATGACACAAATGATCGCCCGTATCCTCGCCTGCCTTCTTCTTGCGGGCCTCGCAGGACCAGTGGCGCTCAGCGATACCCCGCCGGGCATTACGACCGCCTACTTCAGGGCTGACTGGTGCGGGAATTGCCGCCTACTCGACCCGGTCTGGGAAGATGTGCGTGGCCGTTCGACACAGAACGATAGTTTTGTCACGCATACCGTACTCGACATGACGGCCTCCGCAGCGCGTTATGACGCCAGTGTCATGACCCTTCTGGATATGCGGCTGGGGCCTGTCTACAACCGGTATGCCGGCCTGACCGGGCTCATCTTCATTGCCGCATCGGACACGGGTGAGCTTGTTGACTGCTTCACCCGGCTGGATACCGCGTCGGGCATGCTTCAAAGGCTGGAAGCAGCACAGCGTATGGTGGCAACGCATCCGCCCGGTGAGCGCCCCGACCCTGTCGGCGAGCGATGCCCTCCCCCGCTTCGGATCCCGCCCGGCGGATGACACCGGAAAGACGTGCCGGTCGTACTGGCGGAACACGTCCGGGGAAAGCGGCACTCTGTGACCCTCACCCAGCACGAAACTCTCCACGGGCCGGTCGAGCTTTTTGCCGGTGTCCCCGCAGATGGCCACGCCGGAGCCTGATGCTGTCACCCACCAGGCGCGGACGAGCTCCGCACGCTCCCGGGCACAAGGAGCTGAGCTCATGCGGAAACCGTCTGCGAGCATAGGTGCATCTGGGAGGGTGGGGATAAGTTCTAGCGCTTTTCTCTCTCCGCCGTCATCCCCCGGCCTGTCCGGGGGACCTCAGCCATCGTGTCGGCGGGGACAAGCCCCTCGCATTACAGCGAAATCGCCCCCCGGCGAGCGCAGGTCCCCCGGACAAGCCGGGGGATGACGACGGGTTGGGGTGGGTGAGTGAGGCGGGGATAAGTGCGAGATCGCGGGTACCGTGCCTCACGAACCGGGCCCTGACTGAAGCCCGCGCCCGCGAAAGCGGGTGTCAGGGTGACGGTGTTTGTGGGGGCGTTGACACCCCCTCTCCCCGACCGGGGAGAGGAATCAAAGGTGAGGGGCGGCCGCGCAGCGGTCCACTCAGGACTCTTTGCAGCGCTGCCGCGAGCGCCTCATCTGCCCTGCGTGCACAGTCTCCCCAGACGGGAGAAGGACGTGACGCACCCCTACTCCGGCTTGCGGCAGATCAGGAAGAGGGCCTTGGAACGTTTGGGCCACCAATCGTATTCGATCCGGAAGCCCGCAGCTTTCATACCCTCGCGGACGCGGCGGGCCTTGAGCACTTTCACATGCGGGGCCAGGCCGAAGAGCTGCATGAGCGGGATGATCGGCACCAGAAACCACAGCCCGTCGGCAATGCACACCGTGCTGCTAACGAAGACCCCGCCGGGCTTGAGCAGGCGGAAGGCCCGGGCGATGGCGGCATCGGGGTCCTGCATGAGGTGGATGATGGACAGGCCGAGCACGGCGTCGAAGCTTTCCGGTTCGGCATCCAGCTCGTCGAAATTCGCACGCTGGAAGGTGATGTTCTGCAGACCGGCCTCGCGGGCGCGTTCACGGCCGAAATTGAGCATTTCATCGGAAATATCGGTGGCCAGATAGTGCTTTACATGGGGCGCGTGCAGCACGGCGGTCCCCCCCGTGCCGCAGCCGAACTCCAGCACCTCGCTGTCGGGCGTGAGATACTCCCGCGTCTTTTCCAGCTTGTGCTCATAGGCCGCCTCGTCGCCGATCGGCGACTTGAAGTATTTTTTCGCCGTGCGGTCCCAAAAGCGCTGGTTGCGGTCCATCGATTCAATCCCCTGTTTGTCAGCCACCATGTACCCATACGCAAATCGGATATAAATCTGCAAATCCCTGCAGCTGATATACAAAAACCGATGAACTGGACGAGTATCGCCTTTGACTGGAACCAGGTCCGCGCCTTTCTGGCGACGGTGGAGGAAGGATCATTTTCCGCCGCAGCGCGTGCGCTGGGTCAGACCCAGCCGACCCTGTCACGCCAGATCACGGCGCTGGAGGAGGCTCTGGGTGTCACCCTGTTCGAGCGCGGTCCGCGCGGCATGCGGCCGACCGGCGCTGCACAGGAGTTGGTCGAACACGTCCGCGCCATGGGCGAGGCCGCCCAGCGCATCTCACTGACGGCGTCCGGTCAGGCCAACTCCGTGGAGGGTTTTGTCTCGATCACATCGACCGACCTTGTGGCGACCTATTTCCTGCCGCCTGCGCTGGAACGCCTGCGCACCATCGCGCCGAAACTGCAGATCGAGATCATCGCCTCGAACACGGTGCGCGATCTGACCAAGCGCGAGGCGGATATCGCGATCCGGCACGGCCGTCCGGACCAGCCGGACCTGATCGCGCGGCTTTTGGGCGAGACCAGTGCGCATCTGTATGCCGCGCCGGCCTTTCTCGACCGGGTGGGCCGGCCGCAAACGGCCGAAGAGGTCAGCCGGCTCGACTTCGTCGGCTTCGAGCGCGATCCGCGCATTCTGGAGTTCCTGAGGGAGCTGGGGCTCGATCTCACACCGGAGAGTTTCCGTGTCACCTCGGAGAGCGGCCCGGCCTATCTCGCCCTGATCCGCCAAGGTTTCGGCATCGGCGTGATAACGCGCGACATGATCGGTTTCTGTCCCGATCTGGAGCCGGTCTTTCCGGCCCTGCCCCACATCCCGGTCCCGGTCTGGCTGGTCACTCATCGCGAGCTCAATACCAGCCGCAAGATCCGGCTGGTCTATGACACGCTGGCCGAGGAGCTGGGCAAGCTGTGGCGGTGAACCCGCAATAAAAAACGGGCGGCGCCAGCGGCACCGCCCGTCTCTTTGAAATCGGATCGCTCCGAAAACCCTTAGCGCTTCGAGAACTGGAAGCTGCGGCGGGCCTTCTTGCGGCCGTACTTCTTACGCTCGACCACGCGGCTGTCGCGGGTCAGGAAGCCATTGGCTTTCAGGACCGTGCGCAGGCCCGGTTCGAACATCGTCAGCGCCTTGGAGATACCGTGACGCACGGCACCGGCCTGACCGGACAGGCCGCCGCCAACAACGGTGGCGACAATGTCGAACTCGTCCTTGCGCTCGGCGGTTTCCAGCGGCTGTTGCAGCAGCATGCGCAGAACCGGGCGGGCGAAATACTGTTCCTGGTCCTTGCCGTTCACAGTGATCTTGCCATTGCCGCGCTTGATCCAGACGCGGGCGACCGCGTTCTTGCGCTTGCCGGTCGCGTAGGCGCGGCCGTGTTCGTCGATCTTGGGCTCGGCCGGGACAGACTCTTCAGTCGCGACGGCGCCGGTATCGGCGTCCTTCATGACGTCTTTCAGGTCTTCGAGCGAGCGGGCTTCGTCACTCATATCAGCCTCGCGTATTCTTGGTGTTCATGGACTTGAAGTCGACCACTTCCGGCTGTTGGGCCTCGTGCTTGTGGTCGGCACCGGCGTAGACGCGCAGGTTCGAGAACTGCTGACGTGCCAGCGGGCTGTCTTTCGGCAGCATGCGCTGAACGGCCTTCTCGACGACGCGCTCAGGAAAACGGCCGTCCAGCAGCTTCGCCGGGCTGGTTTCCTTGATGCCGCCGGGGTGACCGGTGTGCCAGTAGTAACGCTTGTCGTCGCGCTTGCGGCCGGTGAACACGACCTTGTCGGCGTTCACGACGATCACATTGTCGCCCATGTCGACATGCGGGGTGTAGTCCGGACGGTGCTTGCCGCGAAGACGCGTCGCGATGTAGGCAGCCAGACGGCCGACAACGGCGCCTTCTGCATCGATCACGACCCACTTCTTCTCGACATCCGCCGGTTTCACGGAATAGGTCTTCATAACTCTCTCGCCTTTGGCCGGTTGGCCCCGGTTTGAATTCGAGCGCGCCGTTTAGAGGTGAAATGCGATCCGGTCAAGCCTGGGCGGAATTCCGCGTTGAATTTTATACACCTGCGCATACGGTTAAATAATACCACATATATCGAATGCGTCATTTTTCCGTCGTGAACCCGTTGTATTGCCACACTAAATTACACCCTCCTCTGAACGTCCGGAGTTGTTCGATGTCCCTGTCCCGCCGCAATTTCCTGAAATCCGCCACAGCGACCTCCGTCGCCTTCGCCGGACTGCCGGCGCTGGCCGGCTGTGCGCGCGCTGACGGGATCACCCAGCCCTGGCTGAACCAGATTGAGGGCTTTGGCGAGCTGGTTGCCGATCCGGCCGGCCTGTTCGACCTGCCCGAAGGCTTCACCTATGAGGTCATCTCGACCGTCGGCGATGCCATGACCGACGGTCTGGTCGCGCCGGGCGATTTCGACGGCATGGCGTGTTTCACCCGCGCGGACGGCAAATGGGTCCTGGTGCGCAATCACGAACTCACACCGGACGACATCGGGAAGTCGGCCTTCGGACCTGATGCCGCCGGACTGGACCTGATCGATCGCGACAAGGTGCATGACTGGACCGATGACGGCGCCCCGCATTTGGGCGGCACCAGCCATCTCGTCGTCGATCCGGAAACCCTGGAAGTGACCGAGCAATACATGTCACTGGCCGGCACGATCAATAATTGCGCCGGCGGTGCGACGCCCTGGGGCAGCTGGATCACCTGCGAGGAGACCGAGTGGCAGGCCGGCGGCGATGCCCAGGTCGACCATGGCTATTGCTTTGAAGTGCCCGCAGATGCGACGGGCCTGGTAACGCCGGTGCCGATCATCGGTATGGGCCGTTTCCGTCACGAGGCGATTGCCGTCGATCCGGCTTCGGGCTGCGTCTACCAGACCGAGGATCGCCGGGGCCTGGCACTCTTCTACCGATACATCCCGGATGTGCCGGGCGAGCTGGCCCGCGGCGGCCGGCTGCAGGCGCTGGCCGTGCGCGGCCAGCCGGGTCTGGATACGCGCAACTGGACGGGCAACGCCCTGCCGGTCGGCGACTGGGTCGAGGTGGAATGGGTCGATGTCGCCGATGTCGAGAACCCGGACAATGACCTGGCCGAGCGCGGCCATGCCGATGGCGCCGCCATGTTCACCCGCGGCGAAGGTCTGTGGTGGGGCGAAGGCGAGTGCTATTTCGCCTGCACCGATGGCGGTCCGGCCCGGCTGGGCCAGATCTTCCGCTACCAGCCCAGCCCCTTCGAAGGCACCGAGCGCGAAGCGGAACAGCCCGGGCGCCTGCAGCTCTTCGTGCAATCGGACGATGCACGCGTGATGGAGAAATGCGACAACGTCTGCGTGGCGCCCTGGGGCGATCTGATCGTCGTGGAAGATGGCGACGAGGATCAATACATCCGCGGCGTGACGCCCGAAGGCCGCGTGTATACGATCGGCCGGAATGCCGATGCGGCCCCCGATGGCGAAAAGAGCGAGATTTGCGGTCCATGTTTCAGTTCCGACGGTTCGACCCTGTTCTTCAACGTGCAACGCAATCCCGGCCGCACTTTCGCGGTTCGCGGTCCCTGGGCCGAGCGCTCGCTCTAGGCGCCAGCCTGCTGGCCCTGGCTGCTTGCGGCCAGACGGGCGAGGACGCGGCTGAGGCGCCGGACGCGACAAGCGGTCCGGAGACACTGGAAGTGCTGGTCACGGCGGCTTTCACCGGCGTGGAAGGCGGCGCCAGCGCCCTCGCCTTCCTGCCGGATGGCGATGCCCCCTCGCTCGGCCTGGTGATCTCGGCGCCGCGCGAAGGCGGTCTGGACATCTTCAATCTGGACGGTGAGCTGCAGCGGCGTCATGCCGGTGCCCGCCTGACCGGTCTGGCGACTGCCCCGGGCTTCCAGCTGCGCGGGGAAGACCTGCCGCTGGTCTTCGGGGCCTCGCCCGACAATGGTGCCGTGTTCGGCTATGCCATCGTGCGCAATGGCACCCAGGTCCTTGATCTGCCGCTGGGCGAAACCGGGACGGATTCCGGTGTGGCCGGCCTGTGCCTGCTGCGTGAAGGCGCCGGATTTGTCGAACTCGTCGTGCTGGAAACCGGTGCGAACGCGACTGTCTGGCGCGTCCGCGACGCCGGTGGCGACACGCTGTCGGTGGAAGAGATGCGCAGCTTCCCGCTGCCGGCCCCGGCCCGCCAGTGCGCCGTGTTCGACGGCGAGATATACACTGCCAGTCCGGCCGCCGGCGTAACCCGCCTGTCGTCCGAGGGCACGGTTCTGGCTGAAGCCAATATTCCCGCCTCCGGCATCGCCGTGGGTGAGTTCTCTGGTACGCGCCTGCTGCTGACCACCGACGGGGCCGGCGAAACCGTGCGCAGCTTCGACGGCCGCACGCTGGAAGAGCGCGATGCGATCGATGTCGTCGACGGCCTGTCCACACCGGGCATCGGCCGCCCGGGGGCAATTGCCGTGTCGCCGGCCGATTACGGTTTCACCGCCTATTCCAACGGCATGCTGTCGATCTTTGACCAGGCCGATCAGCGTGTGAAAGTGATCTCCCGCGATGCCTTCTCACGCGCTGTGATCACCGGCAGCAATCCGGTCAGCCCGTCAACCGACAGCGAGGCGGGCTAACCGGCCCGCCGCGCCGTCCAGGCGGCGCACAGTGTCGCAATGAAGAGCAGGACGGCGCCCAGCTGGTGCGCCAGCGACAGGCCCAGGGGCACAACCGCCAGCAGGGCGGCGATGCCCAGGGCGATCTGGCCGACGACCAGGGCCGGCAGGATCACCATGAAGGGTTTCAGCGACACACGCGGTTCACGCCAGATCGTTATCGAGTAGGCGAAGACCGCCAGCGCCACGAGATAGCCTGTCCAGCGGTGATGCATCTGCACCGCCGCATGGCTCTCGAAAATCGCCGGGACGAAACTCATTCCGCCCAGATAGCCGTCCGGGATCAGATCGCCATTCATCAGCGGCCAGGTGTTGTAAATGCGGCCCGCATCCAGTCCCGCCACGAAAGCGCCCAGTATGATCTGCAGGAAGACTAGGGCCAGCAGCGCAAAGGACACGCCGCCAAGGGTGCCGCGGCGCAGGGGCGGCGGTCCGAAACGGGCTTCCAGCGACAGCCAGACCGAATAACCCAGGATGATGAAGGCCATGCCCAGATGCGTGGCGAGCCGGTACTGGCTGACATCCAGCCGGTCGACCAGCCCGCTGGCGACCATCCACCAGCCGATCGCGCCCTGGGCGCCGCCCATACACAAAAGCAGGAAGAGGCGCGGCTTGAGCCGGGCGCTGAGATGGCCGCGCAGCCAGAAGAAGACGAAGGGCACGGCGAAGACGAGGCCGATCAGCCGTCCCAGCTGGCGATGCCCCCACTCCCACCAGAAGATGAACTCGAACTCCGCCAGCGTCATGGAGGCGTTCTGTTCCTGGAATTCGGTGGTGCGCTGATAGAGGCGGAATTCCTCTTCCCAGTCGGACTGGGTGAGCGGCGGGATGGCACCGGAGATCGGCTTCCATTCGGTGATCGACAGGCCGCTGTCGGTCAGGCGGGTCGTGCCGCCGACAATGATCATGCCGACAACCATGAGAGCGACGATGAGCAGCCAGTTGGAAACGGCGCGACTGGTGGTACTCGTATGGTAGGCCATGGAACCTCCGCTGCGCGGTAACTACCGCAATCGGCGAAGGGGGCAAGGCCCGGGGCGCAGCTTCAGGCTTGCGCATCTGAGAATGCACTCGCACATCGAACGCTGACGCGCCATTGTGTCGCAGACAGAACCAAAAAGACGAAGCAAGACGGGGGACGAACAGCATGACGGACGCGACGGTCATAATCCTGGGGGCCGGCCAGGCCGGCGGACAGTGCGCCGCGAGCCTGAGACGCTCCGGTTTCGACGGGCGTATCCTGCTCGCCGGCAGTGAGCCGCACCCGCCCTATCAGCGTCCGCCCCTGTCCAAGGCCTATCTGGCCGGCGAGATCGGCGAGGACCGGCTCTGGCTGCAACCGCCGGAGGTCTGGGCCGACCAGAAGGTCGACCTGCGCCTGGGCATTACTGCGACGGCCATCGACCGGGACGCAAAAACCGTCAGCTTCGACGACGGCTCAACGGAAACCTATACCCATCTCGTCATCGCCACGGGGTCGCGCGTGCGCCCCCTGCCCGTCCCCGGCGCCGACCTGGATGGCGTGCGCTATCTGCGCACCATTGCCGATATCGACGTGCTGAAGACCGATTTCCAGCCGGGCAAGAGGATCGCGATTGTCGGCGGCGGCTATATCGGTCTGGAAGCGGCTTCGGTGGCGAAGAAGCTGGGTGCGGAACCGGTTGTCATCGAGGCGATGGATCGCCTCCTGGCGCGGGTCGCGGTGCCCGAATTGTCAGCTTTCTATCTGGACGCCCACCGCACGCGCGGTGTGGCGGTCGAACTGTCCGCCCAGGTCGAGGCCATCGAGGGCAGCCAGGGCCGCGCCGATGCCGTGCTGCTGGCCGATGGACGCGAAATCGCCTGCGACAGCGTGCTGGTCGGCATTGGCGTCCTGCCCAATCAGGAACTCGCCTCTGCGGCGGGGCTGACCACAGGAAACGGCGTCAGTGTCGACAGTGAATGCCGTACTTCGGATCCGGCGATTTTCGCGATCGGCGATTGTGCCGAACAGGAAAACTGGCTGACAGGCACACGGGTCCGGCTGGAATCCGTGCCCAATGCGCTCGACCAGGCCAAGCATGCGGCCGCTTCGATCTGCGGCTCACCGGCGCCGAAGCCGGAAGTCCCCTGGTTCTGGTCCGACCAGTTCGAGCTGAAACTGCAGACCGCCGGCGTGATCGGCCGGCAGGACACGACGCTGCAGCGACGCCCGGCCGATCCGGCTGCCGGTCACTTCACCCTGTTCCATCTCAAGGACGGCGTGCTCATCGCGGCGGACTGCGTCAATGACGCCCATGGCTTCATGGCCGCCAAGATGATGATCGCCCAGCGCGCCAAACCGGACCTGGACGATCTGGTCAATCCGGATGTGCCGATGAAGGATGTGATGAAGGCGGCCCTCGCCCGCTAGACGGCGAACGGCCGGAGCAGAGGAGATCGATATGGCTAAAGCACTGGGAATTGGCGGCGTTTTCTTCCGCGCCAAGGATCCGAAAGCCCTCGCGGCATGGTATTCAACGCATCTGGGGATCAATCCGGCGCCGACCGATATGGCGATGACGCCCTGGGTTTCCGGCAAGGGTGTGACCGTTTTCGCGCCGTTCGCGGCCGACACCGAGTATTTCCCGGCAGACCGCGCCTTCATGCTGAACTTCCGTGTCGATGACATGGATGGCCTGCTCGCAGCCCTAAGCGAAGCGGGTATTGAGGTATCGAACGAGCAAAGCATGCCGGAACTGGGCCGCTTTGCCCGCATCCATGACCCGGAAGGCAATCCGGTCGAGCTCTGGGAGCCCGCTGCCGGCAGCTAAAGACCGGCCTGGAATTCAAAGAAAAATGGTCGGAGCGGCGAGATTCGAACTCGCGACCCCCGGTCCCCCAGACCGGTGCGCTAACCGGGCTGCGCCACGCTCCGACACTCACTTTTGGACAGGCGGACCCGTCCGATGGGGAGGCCGGTTATAGGGTGAGGCGAAACCGGCTGCAACCAGCCTGTCAGCGGAAAATGCAATCGGTGCGGCTTACGGCTCGATGGCCGATTTCAGCTTGGCACGGGCGTTCTCGAGATCGGCGATGATGTCGTGCAGCTGGCGCTGCGGCCCGTCGGCCGGGCGCGGCGTGGCCGGTACCGGCTGGGCCGGTGTTTCAATGTCGGCGGCATCCACCGCCATCGGGCCGGTCTCCACCACGCCGGCGCCGAGATCCATCACGGACGAAACGCCATTATCCTTGAGGAATTTGCGGGCGCCCTTGATGGTGAAACCGTCTTCATAGAGCAGGCGCTTGATGCCGCGCAGGAGCTGCAGGTCCTGCGGCCGGTAGAAGCGGCGTCCGCCAGCACGCTTGAGCGGACTGATCTGGGGAAACTTGCTCTCCCAGAAACGCAGGACGTGCGCAGGCACATCCAGCTCCTCGGCGGCTTCGGAGATAGTCCGGAAGGCTTCCGGCGATTTCTTGCTGACCGACATGTGTTACCGCGCCAGCGCCGCCCTGCCCGATCGGATCAATCCTTGGACAGGGAGGAGTCGACGCGCTCCTTGAGAACTTGCGACGGTTTGAACACCAGAACGCGGCGGGCATCGATCGGGACTTCCACACCGGTCTTGGGATTGCGGCCCACCCGGCCGCGCTTGTCACGCAGCAGGAAGGAGCCGAAGGATGAGAGTTTGACGCTCTCGCCCGCGGCCAGCGTATCCGAGATCATGCCGAGTACGGATTGAACGAGATCGGCTGATTCCTGCCGCGACAATCCGACTTCCTGGTACACGGCTTCCGCCAGATCTGCTCGCGTTAAAGTTTTGTCCGACATAACCATCCCCACATAGATGAGCACAGGCTACGCCTGCTTACCCCGGAAGGTCAACGCCAAGGCCTTGGTTCAACGGAATAAACACGACGATTTCGCGCTAGAAGCGCGCCAGAACCGCGCCCCAGGTGAAACCGCCGCCCAGAGCCTCCATCAAAACGAGATCGCCACGCTTGATCCGGCCGTCCTGGACCGCCCGGTCAAAGGCAAGCGGAACAGAGGCGGCCGAGGTATTGCCGTGATCGGCCACGGTGGAGATCACTTTTTCGGTCGGGATCGACAATTTTCGCGCGACGCCTTCCAATATCCGTTGATTGGCCTGGTGCGGCACGAACCAGTCGACCTCCTCGATCGGGATACCGGCCCGGCCGGCGATCGTCGTCATCGACTCGGCGATATTGGTGACGGCATGGCGGAAGACCTGGTTGCCGACCATGCGCAGATGGCCCACTGAGCCGGTGGAGGACGGGCCGCCATCGACATGGAGCAGATCCTTGAAGCGGCCATCCGAGCGCAGATAGGTCGCGAGGATGCCGTCTGCGCCATCGGTGCCGGCCGCTTCGCCGGCCGTCAGCACCATCGCCCCCGCCCCGTCGCCGAACAGCACGCAGGTCGAACGGTCGGTCCAGTCGAGAATGCGGGACATCGTCTCGGCGCCGACGACGAGCGCCGTTTCCGCCTGTCCGCGCGCGATCATGTTGTCGGCGACCGAAATTGCGTAGACAAAGCCGGTACACACCGCCTGCACGTCGAAGGCCGCGCCCTTCGTGGCTCCCAGCCGCGCCTGCAGCATGGTGCCGACCGAGGGGAAGGTGAAATCCGGCGTTGTGGTTGCCACGACGATCAGGTCGACATCGCCTGCCGTCAGCCCGGCATCATCCAGCGCCCGGCGGCAGGCCTGCTCTGCCAGATCCGCCGTCGTCACGCCCTCAGGTGCAATATGACGCTGACGGATGCCGGTGCGTTCGCGGATCCAGCTGTCGCTGGTGTCCACCATTGCAGAAAGGTCTTCATTGGAGAGAATCTGGTCGGGCAGATAGCTCCCGATACCGGCAATACGCGCAAGTCGGTCGGTCATGAGGCCGCAGCGACACCCTGTTCTTCGGATTGGGCGAACTTGTCGAGATTCTTGCGGATCTCGGACATGAAATCACTCTGGGCCATGACATAGGCGAGGCCCAGCGCGGAGGCGAAGCCTTCGCCATCGGCACCGCCATGGCTCTTCACCACGATACCCTTGAGACCCAGCAGCACGCCGCCATTGATATAGCGCGGATCCATGCGCTGGCGCAGCCGGTCGAGCGCACCGAGCGAGAGGAGGCCGGCGGCAACCTTGCTGATCAGGGAGCTGGTCAGCGCCTCGCGTACCCAGCCCGCCACCAGCCGCGCCGTGCCCTCGGCGGTCTTCAGGGCGATATTGCCCGTGAAGCCGTCCGTCACCACGACGTCAATGCTACCGCCGGAGATATCATTGCCCTCGATGAAGCCCTGATAAGCGATATCGAGACCGGAGGAGCGGATCAGCTGGTCCGCCTCGCGCACGACATCATTCCCCTTGAGTTCTTCCTGGCCGACATTCAGCAGACCCACTGTGGGCGCCTCACCGCCGAACACGGCGCGGTGATAGGCCTCGCCGAGAATCGCGAACTCGACGAGCTGAGTCGCACCGCACTGCACATTGGCGCCGACATCGAGCACAACGGTATGCCCTTTCGGCGTTGGCCAGTTGGCCGAGATCGCCGGGCGATGCACGCCCTTCTTCATGCGCAGAATGACCTTGGAGATCGCCATCAGCGCACCGGTATTGCCGGACGATACAATAGCACCGGCCTCGCCGGCCTTGACCGACTGGATGGCGTTCCACATCGAGGAGCCGCGCGCCCGGCGCACGGCCTCGGACGGTTTGTCGGTCATCTGTACGAGCGTATCAGTGTGCCGCAATTCGCATACGGCAGCGACTTTGGGATTGGCAGCCAGAAGGGGCGCCAGCAAAGCCTCATCGCCGTGCAAGAGGTATTTTGCCTTGCGGTCCGGCCAGCGTTTGAGCGCATGGCCAATACCCTCGACGACCGCCTGGGGACCCAGATCGCCCCCCATGGCGTCAACGGAAATCGTGGGGATAGCTGTCATGAGCCGCGATATTCAATCCTTCGCAAGGGTGGCGTAGCGCCGGGCCCGCGGAACTTAGACCATGCTTGTCGAGATGCAAGACGGCAGGCCTGCTGTCACGCCGCGGGAAAGGCCGGGCGGGCGCCAGCGGCGATCGCTTCGCCACCTTGCTCGCCCAGAGCATGGGCAGCCGAGTTGACGTATAGGGCAAGGCGTTCGGCACGAGAATCAGGCCCCTCCAGCCCGAGAAGATTGCGGGCGAGAACCTGCTGCAATTCCCGGCCTTGATCCCCGGCCCCAAGTGCTGTTTCGAGCGCCTGGGCTCGACCGTAAAACCCTTCCGCCATGAAACGGATCTTCTTGCCGACGGCCGAATCTCCAACGCCCAGTTCGCGCATGGCCGCATCGAAATCGTCGAACATGATGTCAAACAGGGCCTGGCTGACGGCCTTGGCCCGGCTGTCCGGCGGTCTGCGCAGCTCCAGCATGACGAGCGCGGTGTGCAGCACGACAAGCTCGAACCGCCCTTCCAGCGTGTCAGCCACGGCGTCATCGCCATACAGGGCAGGCTGGCGCGCCGCGTCCACAATAGCGCGATAAAGCGTTTCAGCAGTCTTCTTTTCCGGTCTGGATGCAAACAGGCGGCGCAGCATGTGATTGCGGGCTCCCATCAATTCACGCTTGAAGCTAAGCTCACCCTTGGTTAGGTCAAGACACGGCAACAGGGACGCTTTGCGCCCGCCCGTCGTGTGCCAGGGAGTTTTGAAAGTCCATGAAGCGTCACCTCAGCCTTGCCCTTCTGGTTGCCGTCAGTGCTGCCGGCGTATCCGCCTGCAACCCGGTGCTTCGCTCCCACGGCTACCGTTACACGGTCACCGAAGAGCCCAACATCGTTCCGGCCGAGGACACCCGCGACACGGTTCTGGCGCGTCTGGGCAATCCCTCGACCACGGGCACGTTCGAGGACGACACCTGGTATTACATTTCTTCGACCCGCGAGAGCCTGGCCTATCTGCGTCCGGCCACGCGCGATCGCCGCATCATCGCGGTCAGCTTCGACGATGCCGGCACGGTTTCGACGGTGAATGAATACTCGCTGCAGGACGGCCGTATCGTCGCCTATGCCGATCGCGAGACGCCGACCCGTGGCCGCGAGCTGAGCTTCCTGGAACAGCTGCTGGGCAATGTCGGCCGTCTGCCGTCCGAACAATTCGGCGGCGAGCAGAACCTGCCAGGCGGTGCCGGCGGTCCGCGCCGGGACCAGTAACCCGGCCGGAGCATTTTCAGCAAAAGTGGGAACCGGTTTTGCGGTTCGAAAATGCGACCACTCAAAAATCCGAAGCAAGTTCATCTGCCTCGATGACGATGAAATTGCGCTAGACTTTCAGAGGCGATGCCGGCGTCGGCTGCCCCTCCCCGTCCAGCGCCACCATGACATAGCTCGCCTCGCCCACAAGACGGCGCTCGCCGCTCATCAGGTCCTCGGCTTCCGCGCGCACCGCAACCTGCATTGAGGTCCGGCCGACCGACACCACATCCGCGATCACATCCAGAAGCTCACCCTCTCTCGTGGGGGCGATGAAGTCGATCTTGTCGGAAGCGGCCATGCCGACATTGCTGCGCGTATGCCGCGAGGCCGAGATATAGGCTGCACGCCCCATCAGCGACATGGCATTGCCACCGAACAATTGCCCCAGATGATTGGTGTCGCCCGGAAAGACGAGCTGCAGCGTGCGGGCGTAACCGGCCGGGCTGGGCGCGAAGTCCGGACGCGAATCAGGGGCCGGCGGCAGGCGTTCCGGATTGGACTTGCGGTCGGCGGCCACCATGGTGAAAGCGCCGCGGGTGCAGATATGACGCACGCCGGTCAGGAGATTCTCCGCCGCCAGTTCGACATCGACGATCATGGAATGCCGTCCCACCATGCGCACTTGGCCGGTCAACTCGACCAGATCGCCCACATAGGCGGGCGCAACGAAATCCAGCTTGTCGCAGGACGCTGTCACGAAGGGCCGCCTTGCGTGCCGTGCGGCGATGAGGAAAGCGACCTTGTCCATCTCGGCCATCGCCGCACCGCCGAAATAGCTGCCCTGATGATTGGTCTGGTGCGGAAACACCAGATCGGTATGGCGGATTTCGGCGAGATGGGCGGGCTGGGTCATGATCGGCCTCCTGCTGACGGCACGACACTACCGGCCTTCGGACCTTTTCGCATCCGAAGGTGCAGCTACCCGGTCACCGCGATCCACACCCCCTCGCCGACTCGGTCCGTGCCATTGCGGCGTGAATGCAGGCGCAGCCAGGTGAAACGGTCTTCCTGCGGTTCGTCCCAGATATCGATCTCGACGATATAGCCCATGCCGTAGGCGCCGGAATCGCGGTGCCACTCGATGCCCGGATCCGTGTCATCGTGCAGTTCCAGCGGCGGGGCGTTGCGGGCCTCGTGGGGCTGCCAGCCCCTCGGCCAGCCGCCATGCGGGCTGACCTCGATCCGCCAGGGCTCGTCCCAGTGCCAGGCCTCGTCCTGCCAGATGCCATAGCACAGGCGGGCAAGGGTGTCGCCGGCGATCTCGACATGCAGCGCCCGCCCGCCATTCTGGCTCTGCCACAGGCCCTCATAGGGCGCCAGTGCCGCCAAGTCAGGATGGAGGCTGTCGGGCGCCTGCAGGGCGAGGCCCAGAAAGAGGATCGAAACACAGGGCATGCGGGCAGAGTGCCTGTTCCGGGAACGGGCCACCCTCCCCGGTTCAGGGGACACAGCGGCCCATCTGAACAGATCGACATCTGCCGGTCACACTCCGGACGGGGCGGTGCCGCCAAGAAATATCCTCCATGCCGGGTTCCGGCCACAAGTCTGGGGGACTTCATGCTCAACCATCACACCGCGTTCCTGACGCGGATTTCCATTGCGGCCGCGTCCAGCCTGGCCGTTATGTCCGGGGCTGCGCTGGCGCAGGACGCGCCGGATTGCGGCGCCTACCCGCTCGCAGGCGCCGCCGATCCGGCCGCGCTGGGCTGGAGCGGGAGCGATCTGGCAGCGCTGGACGCACGCGCTGAAGAGATCGGCTCGGCCGCGCTGATGATCGTGCAGGGTGGCGAGATCGTGTACAGCCGGGGCGAGATCGAGCGCCCCTTCCTGCTTCACTCCCTGCGCAAATCCGTGATGAGCGCGATGATCGGCGTACTGGTCGACAATGGCGCGATCACGCTGGACACGACGCTCGCCGAACTGGAGATAGACGATCTGGCCGGTCTGACCGAGACCGAGCGCAGCGCGACTGTACGCGACATCATTTCTGCCCGCTCGGGCATCTATATCCCGGCAGCCGCTGAATCACCGGCGATGGCGGAATCCCGGCCGGAGCGTGGCGCCTATGCGCCCGGGGAGCACTGGTATTACAATAATTGGGACTTCAACGTCGCGGGGCACATCTTCGAGCGCGTGTCGCACCGGACCTATAATGGCGCCTTCCAGCGCATGTTCGCAGAACCCCTGTGCATGCAGGACTGGAACGCCTTCGAGTCCTATCGGTTCTACGTGCCCGGAACGGCCTTCTCGGCCTATCACCTGCGCATTTCGGCCCGCGATCTGGCGCTGTTCGGCCAGCTCTTCCTGCAGGAGGGGGCGTGGAATGGCGAACAGCTGATTTCGACCGAGTGGGTCGCCGACAGCACTGCCACCCACTCGCAAACCGGCTGGCCCGGCGCCTGGGGCACCGGATACGGCTATATGTGGTGGAAACCGGGAGATGACGCGACGGCCGAAGCCGCGGGGCTGGCGCCGGACATGTATACCGGTGCCGGTGCGGGCGGACATTATCTGACCGTCATTCCCAGCCGCGACATGGTGATCGTCAACCGGATGAATACCGATGAGCCCGGTACACCGCGCCTGGGCATGACGGGCTATGGCGAATTGCTGGCCGAAATCCTGATGCTCGGCGAGCCGGACTGACCGGCCCGCCTGAACGCCAGACGTCGAAGACCTGTGGTCACATCAGCATCGTCATCGGGTCTTCGACGAAGGTCTTGAAGGCCTGCAGCCATTTCGCGCCGGTGGCGCCGTCAACCACGCGGTGGTCGCAGGTCAGGGTCACCGTCATCACCGTGGCAATCGCCAGCGTCCCGTCCTTGACGACCGGGCGTTCTTCGCCGGCCCCGACCGACAGGATCATGCCCTGGGGCGGGTTGATGATGGAGGCGAAGCTGTCGATGCCGAACATGCCCAGATTGGAGAGCGAGAACGTCCCGCCCTGGAATTCCTCGGGCTTCAGCTTCTTCTCGCGGGCGCGGGCAGCCAGATCTTTCATCTCGCGGGAGATCTCGACCAGGCCCTTCAGATCGGCGTCCTTGACGATCGGCGTGATCAGACCGCCCTCGATCGCCACGGCGACGGAAACGTCGGCATGGCTGTGCCGCGCGATATGGCCGCCCTCGATCCAGGAAGAATTCGCCGCCGGAACCTTCTTCAGCGCCAGGCCGGACGCCTTGATCAGGATGTCGTTGACGGAGACCTTGTCGCCATCCTTCTCGGCGGCGGCATTGACCCGCTTGCGGAAGTCCAGCAGCGCATCGATCCGGCAATCCACATTGAGCGGGAAGTGCGGGATGTCGCGGAAGCTCTCGGACAGGCGCTTCGCCGAGATCTTGGTGATATTGTCGGCCTTCTCGACCTCGTAGCGGTCTCGGGCAATGCCATAGGCCTTGAGCGGATCGTCCATGTCGACCGGAGCCGCGGCCGGGGCCTCGGCAGCCTTGGACGGCGCGGCAGACGGCTGGGCCTTCTCGACGTCACGCTTGACGATACGGCCATAAGGGCCGGAACCCTCGATGGTTTTCAGGTCCAGACCTTTGTCGGCGGCGATGCGGCGCGCCAGCGGGCTGGCCTTGATCCGGTCGCCATCCCGGGACGGCGGCGGCGGTGCCTTGCTCCCGGCGGGCACATCTTCAAGCTTGCGCGGGCTGGCGCTGCCGGAAGGCTGCGACTTGGGTTCCGATTTGGCTTCCGCCTTGTCGTCCGATTTCGCCTCGGCGTTGTCCCCGTTCTTGTCGTCGCCCTTGCCGGCGTCCTTGAGCGCGCTCTCATCCTCGCCCTCTTCCAGCAGGATGGCGATGACGGCGTTGACCTTCACGCCTTCCGTGCCTTCGGAGACCCGGATTTCACCGACCGTGCCCTCGTCGACGGCTTCCACTTCCATGGTCGCCTTGTCGGTCTCGATCTCGGCAATGACGTCACCGCTCTCGACGGTATCGCCCTTTTTCACATGCCATTTGGCCAGTATGCCCTCTTCCATCGTGGGCGACAGGGCGGGCATCAGGATTTCGATCGCCATGGGTCTTTTCCTCGTTCAGGTCGCGCAAATTCCCTGATGTGGCCAACAGTGAATTTGCGCCAACTCCTTGCTCTATCGCGATTACGAACTGCGAAACCGGTTCCCACTTTCGCTGCAATCGCTTGGTGGAGCCATGTCCGGATTAATCTTCACAACATTGTCTTCCCAGTTCGCGCCGTCGAATTCCTCGAGGCGGAGCTGGAGATTGGTGTCTGCATCCAGGCAGCGCAGATTGACGGTCCAGCCGTCCGGATGCGAGCGCGGGACATAAAAGGCCTTCACACCGCAGCGTGAGCAGAACATGTGCTTCGCCGTGTGGCTGCCGAACGTATAGGTCGTCAGGCTCTCGGCGCCGCGTTCGATCCGGAAATCATCCTTCTCGATGATGAGATGGATAAAGCCGGACTTGGAACAGACCGAGCAATTGCAGGACAGCGCAACGACGCTGTCCGGCAGGTTCACCGCAAAGCCGACCTCGCCGCAATGGCATTCGCCGTGGCGCCAGGATTTGGTGGGGCTGTTCATTGCTTCAATATTTCCCCTCGCACCTGATCGGTAGGTTCAAACCACTCAGCATCGAATGCCGCACGAATCTTCGCCAGTGCATCAGACTCTGTTTCGCACCGCCCCGATTGGACGAACGCACTGGCGTAGTGGCGAGCGATATCAGCAAGGAACACACCCGCAAACGACGTCTGGTCGAACATTTCCGCATCTAGCTTCACGACGAGTTCGTTGTTGTGGGACCAAGCTCGAAAAAACTCGACCCCCTCGCCGCCGGTAGGGTCGTTAACCTCGTCATAGCCGCGCCGCGACTTTTGTTTGCTGCCAAACCAGCCGAACACCACCCTACTCCGCGTAGC
Organism: Maricaulis sp. ABE4_448; assembly: GCF_056160825.1. Taxonomy (NCBI): domain Bacteria; kingdom Pseudomonadati; phylum Pseudomonadota; class Alphaproteobacteria; order Maricaulales; family Maricaulaceae; genus Maricaulis; species Maricaulis sp. ABE4_448. The sequence goes on along the minus strand of NZ_JBSWXX010000003.1, from coordinate 447,299 downwards.
AGACAGCCTTCGCTGCCTTCACGATATCCTCCACGCCCGGCAGGGAGAGTTTCTCCAGATTGCCGGCATAGGGCAGCGGCACGTCGGCTTGGTGGACACGGGCGGGCGGGGCGTCGAGATAGTCGAAGGCTTCCGCGGTGACGACAGCGGCGATTTCCGCGCCGACGCCCATCCGGCCCCAGCCTTCCTCGGTGCAGACGATGCGGTTGGTCTTTTTCACCGAATTGACCACGGTCTCGGTGTCCAGCGGGCGCAGGGTGCGCAGGTCGATCACCTCGGCGTCGATCCCCTCTTCCGCCAGCTTCTCGGCCGCCTCGAGGGCAAAGCCGACCATGCGGGAATGGGCAGTGATGGTGACGTCCTTGCCGGTGCGGCGGATCTTGGCCTTGCCGATCGGCAGCACCCAGTCATCCGTGTCCGGCACGTCGAAGGTTTCGCCGTAGATCAGCTCATGCTCCAAGAAGACCACCGGGTTGGGATCGCGGATCGCGGCCTTCAGCAGGCCCTTGGCGTCGGCCGCGTCATAGGGCGCGATCACCTTGAGGCCGGGCACATTGGCATACCAGGCTGAATAGTCCTGGGAGTGCTGGGCACCGACGCGGCTGGCCGCCGAGTTGGGGCCGCGGAAGACGATGGGACAGCCCATCTGGCCACCGGACATGTAGAGCGTCTTGGCGGCCGAATTGATGATCTGGTCGATCGCCTGCATGGCGAAGTTGAAGGTCATGAATTCGACGATCGGCTTGAGACCGTTGAAGGCCGCGCCGACGCCCAGGCCGGCAAAGCCGTGCTCGGTGATCGGCGTGTCGACCACGCGCTTGGGACCGAATTCCGCCAGCAGGCCGCGCGTCACCTTGTAGGCGCCCTCGTATTCGGCGACTTCCTCGCCCATCACGAAGACCGTCTCGTCGCGGCGCATTTCCTCGGCCATGGCGTCGCGCAGCGCGTCGCGCACCGTGGTCTCGACCATTTTTGTGCCTTCCGGCAGCTCCGGATCGGACGCATCCGGTGCGGAATGATCGACAAAGACCGGCTCGCCTTCCGGCGCTGCCGGCGTTTCGTCCTGCGCCTCGTCCGAACCGTCCTCATCGGACGCACTTGAGGCCGCAGCGCTTTCACTGCCGGCTTCGGGCGCCTCGATCTCGTCGGGATTCTCACCCTCTTCGGCCAGCAGGGCGATCGGGGAGTTCACCTTCACCCCCTCGGTGCCTTCCTCGACCAGGAGTTTGGCGACCACGCCCTCCTCGACGGCTTCGACTTCCATCGTCGCCTTGTCGGTCTCGATCTCGGCAATGACATCGCCGCTCTCGACGCTGTCACCTTCCTTGATCAGCCATTTGGCCAGCGTGCCCTCTTCCATCGTGGGCGAAAGGGCCGGCATGAGAACTTCAATCGACATGGCGTCTTCCCGTGTCCTGTCTTCAAACGGTTACCCGTCAGCCGTTGGCGGCTTCCGGCTTGTATCTCAAAGCGTGCTCACGCATGCGCGTGGCGAATTCCAGCAGCGTGTTCATCGGGCGGATCAGCACCTCGATCCGCTTCATGTGACCGGCATCGTCGAGCGAGATCTTGTCGATGCCGACAAGGCCCTTGCCGTCCACCGTGCCGGTGAATTCCAGGATGATCTCATTGCCGTCCACCCATTCCTGGCGGTAGGCAAAACCCTCGATCGTGGTGATCACACCCATCAGGATGTGCAGCAGATAATGCGTGTCGGCCGACGGCTTCCAGACGACTGGCGAGTGCAGCTCGCAGCCCTCTGCGATGATCGACGCCAGCAGCGTCTCGTCGCGCGTTTCAACGGCGCGGTGCCAGGTATCGAGAAAGTGCTTCACTTGCGGTGTCATTGGATTTCTCCCCTAAAACTCCGCCAGTCCCGCACAGGTTCGCCTACAAGGCGAGCGAGGTCAGCAGCTGTCGAGGGAGATGCAATGAAGAACAGGTCGCTCTGACCGCCATTATTGAAGGAATAAAGTCGCTTGGAGGGGTCTGCCATTTCGACGAGCTGATCGAAACGGACAAAGAACAAGGGATCGACCCAGTCGAAATCCAGTTGCATGGTCCAGCGCCGGAGTTCTCCTCCGAACTCGAATTCCAGTACGGCTTCGCCACCGCCGCTTTCCCGGACCTCCCAGCTTGCAAAGCTGTCGCGCGCATTCGACACCGCAACGATGCCCTCACCCAAGCGCATCAATTCGCCCAACAAGCGAACGTAAGACCCGTCATCCTCGATACACTCGAAATCAATCAGGGCAACATCATTGGAAAAAAAGACAGGCTCGCGCGCCAACTGTTCACGCGGATCCAGCTCCATGATGTTATCGGGCAGCCATTCCCGTCCCATCGTCCAGATCAATCCGGACGCAGCAGCCTGTTCATTGTTCTGACCGGCCGGTGGCGACGCTTCGTCCATAACCAGAAAGCCGTGCTCGATAGACCAGCGTATTGCAGGATCCTCATAGGTAACGACATCGTTCAGGTCGAAAGGTGCGTTCAAGGTCACGCCCAACTCGATCAATGCTTCGTAGGCACGTTCCTGGGCTGGTGTGACTTCGGTCATCGCCGTTCCGCCGATCGCTACCAACAGGCTGGATATGAGTGCCGCAACCGGCATCACACCTCCACCAGCACATCCGTGTAGAGCTCGGACGGATCCGGCTCGGGGCTGTCCTTGGCGAACTGGGCTGCGTCGTTGACGATCTTCTTCACCTCCTTGTCGATCTCCTTCAACTCATCCTCGGTGGCATGCTTGCCCTCGATGAGACGCTTCTTGACGAGATCGATCGGGTCGTGGTGCGAGCGGATGTCGTCGACTTCCTCGCGCGTGCGGTATTTCGCAGGGTCGGACATGGAGTGACCGCGATAGCGGTAGGTCTTCATTTCCAGAATATAGGGACCATTGCCGTCGCGGGCATGTTTGACGGCCTTGGCTGCCGCCGCCTTTACCGCCTCGACATCCATGCCGTCGACTTCCTCGCCGGGAATGCCGAAGGAGAGGCCGCGCTTGTGCAGCGCGGTTTCCGACGAGGCGCGCTTGACCGCGGTGCCCATGGCGTACTGGTTGTTCTCGATCACATAGATGACCGGCAGGTCCCAGAGCTTGGCCATGTTGAAGCTCTCATAAACCTGGCCCTGATTGGCTGCGCCATCGCCAAAATAGGTCACGGCGACCTTCTTGTTTTCCTTGTAGCGGTCGGCGAAGGCCAGGCCGGTGCCGAGCGAGACCTGGGCGCCGACAATGCCATGGCCGCCGTAGAATTGCTTCTCGCGGGAGAACATGTGCATCGAGCCGCCCTTGCCGCGCGAATACCCGCCCTCGCGGCCGGTCAGCTCGGCCATGACGCCGTTCGGATCCATGCCGCAGGCCAGCATGTGGGCGTGGTCGCGATAGCCCGTGATCACCTGGTCGCCCTCTTCCAGAGCCGCCTGGATGCCGGTGACGACCGCTTCCTGGCCGATATAGAGGTGACAGAAGCCCGCGATCAGGCCCATGCCGTAAAGCTGGCCGGCCTTCTCCTCGAAACGCCGCATCAGCAGCATGTCCCGATAGTACTGGAGAAGCTCGTCTTTTCCGGCGGACTTGGCCGAGGTTTTCGATGCGGTGGTCTTGGTCGTACGCTTGGAAGCCATTTCTTCGCACGCGAAATAAAGCTTCGCGCTCCCATCTGACGGTCACTGCCGCATATCAGATGGATGACGGCAACGGCAAGCTCAAGCCGCAAAAAAGGGCATGCTGCAGACGCGTTGGCGGTGGGGAACGGTCCTTCTCCCCGACCGGTGAGAAGGTGGGCGAAGCCCGGATGAGGGGCGCGCGGCGAAGCCGTGCTACTGATGATTTTGGTCGTTCTGATTTAGCTGACGCGCAGGAGCGGGATAATCCCTGAAGGCCGCCTAGCGGCCGCCCCTCACCCTGAGCTGCGCTCGGACCTCTCCCCGGGCGGGGAGAGGATGGGATCGCAATACCCCCTAGCGCTGCGGAGCGGGTTCGATCTCGACGATGAATTCGCGGGGGTGGGCGACATTGAGGATGTCGCGGGCGCGTTCCTCGACATAGTCGAGGTCGAGACTGTCCGAGCGCAGGCGCGCTGCGGTCTCTTCAAGCTGTTCACGTTCAGAAACAGCGATGGCGAGTTCGGCCTCAGCGGCGCGAATCTCGTTCTTGACGACAATCCAGTTCAGAACGCCCTGCTCGCCGGTGAGCGCGTGATAACCGAAATAGGCAATCGCCACCGCAAGAAAGGCACTCGTCCCGAAACGCTTGATCGCGTCCAAATCCACCACCTGTAACTGGCCGGTTGTCCCGCACCGGCTTCATATCCTGCCAGTGATTCAACACGAGCAGGCTTTAGGAACGGTGAATCCAGGATTCAGGACTGGGTAAGGGATTGGGTCGGATTGCGGCGGACCGGTCCTAGGCCAGCCCGCTGTCGCCGGCATAGATCGCCGTGTCGCCCAAGAGGCTTTCGATGCGCAGCAGCTGGTTGTACTTGGCCGTCCGGTCGGAGCGGGCCAGGGAGCCGGTCTTGATCTGTCCGCAATTGGTGGCAACGGCCAGATCGGCAATCGTGGCATCCTCGGTCTCGCCGGAACGGTGCGACATCACCGCGCCATAGCCCGAGCGAAGGGCGATATCGACGGCGTCGAGCGTTTCCGACAGCGTGCCGATCTGGTTGACCTTGACCAGGATGGCGTTGGCAGCGCCAGTCTCGATCCCGTGCACCAGGCGTTCCGGATTGGTGACGAAAAGATCGTCGCCGACCAGCTGGCAGCGCTCGCCGACGCGTTCGGTCAGCTGTTTCCAGCCGTCCCAGTCATCCTCGGCCATGCCGTCTTCGATGGAGACGATCGGATACTTGCCGACCAGTTCTTCCAGATACTGGGCGAAACCGGCCGAGTCGTGCGTGACGCCAGCACCGGCCATCACATACTTGCCGTCCTTGAAGAATTCGGTGGAGGCCACGTCGAGTGCCAGGGCGACGTCCTCGCCCGGCTTGTAACCGGCCGCCTCGATCGCCGCCATGATCACGTCGAGCGCCTGTTCGGCCGAGTTGAGATTGGGCGCGAAACCGCCCTCATCGCCGACATTCGTGTTCAGCCCGTCGGCCTTCAGGCGCGATTTGAGCGCATGGAACACCTCGGCGCCGCAGCGCAGGGCTTCGGAGAAGGTCGGCAGGCCGACCGGCATGATCATGAATTCCTGAAAGTCGATCGGATTGTCGGCGTGGGCGCCACCATTGATGATATTCATCATCGGAGCCGGCAGAACGCGGGCATTCATGCCGCCGACATAGCGGAAGAGCGGCTGGCCCTGGACATCGGCTGCGGCCTTGGCCACGGCGAGCGATACGCCCAGCATGGCATTGGCGCCCAGGCGCGACTTGTTGGCCGTACCATCGAGCTCGATCATGGCTTCGTCGATGCGGCGCTGATCCTCGGCATCCATGCCGGCGATCGCCTCGAAGATCTCGCCCTCGACGGCGGCACAGGCCTTGTGGACGCCCTTGCCGCCATAACGCTCGTCGCCATCGCGCATCTCGACCGCCTCGTGAGCGCCGGTGGAGGCACCGGACGGCACGGCCGCGCGGCCCAGCGAACCGTCCTCCAGCAGCACATCGACCTCGACGGTCGGATTGCCGCGGCTGTCGAGGATTTCACGGGCGACAATGTCGATAATGGCGGTCATGGCGACTCTCTTCGGCAAAAAGCGTGTTGCGCGCTTCATACCCAAGGTGTGCGCAGACGCAAGTCTGGCGCTGCCGGAAAGCCCGACATCCTTGCTAGAACAGGCCCTCGATTTCGCCATCCTCGTTGAGCCGGATGTCCAGGGCAGCCGGATGACGGGGCAGGCCCGGCATGGTCATGATACTGCCGCAGATCGCCACGACGAAACCGGCCCCGGCCGACAGGCGAACCTCGCGCACCTTGAGCACATGCCCCTCCGGCGCGCCCAGCTGCTCCGGGTCCGAGGAGAAGGAATACTGCGTCTTGGCCATGCACACTGGCAGACGGCCATGGCCGGCCTCCTGCCAGCGCTCCAGCTGAATCCTCGCGGCCTTGTCGATATCGACCTCGCCGGCGCGATAGATCCTGCGCGCCACGGTCTCGATCTTTTCAACCAGGGAGAGCTCATCGCCATAAAGCGGCGCAAAATCGGCCTCACCGCTGTCAGCCAGCGCCGCAACGCTGCGCGCCAGCGCTTCCGTGCCAGCTCCGCCATCGGCCCAATGCGTCGCCAGGACCGCCTCGACGCCGCGTTCGGCGCAGAAGGCCTTCACCGCAGCCAGCTCGGCCTCGGTATCGGCTGTGAAATGATTGATCGCGACAACGAGCGGCACGCCGAATTGTTTGAGATTGTCGATATGCCGGCCGAGATTGGCGCAGCCGCGCTCGACGGCCGCGACATTCTCCGCGCCCAGATCGCCCTTCTGCACACCGCCATTCATCTTCAGCGCCCGCACGGTCGCGACCAGAACGGCCGCCGCGGGGGATAGACCGCCCTTGCGGCATTTGATGTCGAAGAATTTCTCGGCGCCCAGATCAGCGCCGAACCCGGCTTCTGTCACAACATAGTCGGCCAGGCGCAGGGCCGTGTCGGTGGCGACCAGCGAGTTGCAGCCATGGGCGATATTCGCGAAGGGACCGCCATGGATAAAGGCCGGCGTGTGTTCCAGCGTCTGCACGAGATTGGGCTGAAGGGCATCCTTGAGCAGCACGGTCATTGCCCCGTCGGCGCCCAGTTCGCGGGCGGTGACGAGAGAGCGATCGACACGTTCTCCGACCACGATATTGCCCAGGCGACGCTGCAAGTCGTCCAGATCGCTGGCAAGGCACAGGATGGCCATCACTTCGGAGGCAACGGTGATGTCGAACCCGGCTTCGCGCGGCGTGCCATTGGCCGGCCCGCCCAGCCCGGTCACGACGTCGCGCAGGGAGCGGTCATTGACGTCCAGCACCCGGCGCAAGGCGATGCGGCGCGTATCGATGCGCAGCTCATTGCCCCAGTGGATGTGATTGTCGAGCATGGCTGCGAGCAGGTTGTGCGCGGCCGTAATGGCGTGGAAATCGCCGGTGAAGTGGAGATTGATATCGTCCATCGGCACGGCTTGGGCGCGGCCACCGCCGGCGGCGCCGCCCTTCATGCCGAAACAGGGCCCTAGGGAGGGTTCACGCAGGCAGATCGCAACCTTGCGGCCGATCCGCGCCAGACCGTCGCCCAGCCCCACCGTGGTCGTGGTCTTGCCCTCGCCGGCCGGCGTCGGGCTGATCGCGGTGACCAGGATCAGCTTGCCGCGGGGGCGGTCCTTCAACGTGGCGATATAGTCGCCGGACAGTTTCGCCTTGGTCTTGCCATAGGGTTCCAGCGCATCGGCCGGGATATCCAGCGCCGCGGCGATCTCCTGCATCGGCTTGAGCGTGGCGGCGCGGGCAATCTCGATATCACTGGCCATGGGCGATCCCCTTCTCGCCGGACCTGCAGGCGTGCAGTACCGGCATCCCCAACGAAAACGCGCCCGGTTTTCACCAGGCGCGCTTTGGAAACGGCAATACCGTCAGGACGGATCAGTCGTCCTTCGGTTCCAGGATCTGGCGGCCGCGATACATGCCCGACTTCAGGTCGACATGGTGCGGACGGCGCAGTTCACCGCTGTCCTTGTCTTCGATGTAGACCGGGCTAGCCAGCTTGTCGTGGGCCCGGCGCATGCCGCGCTTGCTCGGCGTGGTTTTTCTCTTAGGGACGGCCATCGGGCTCTCCGCAATTCTTTTAATCATGCTCCGGACGGCCCACGCCATCCGTTCGAGCCGCGCCGTATACAGGTTCCATGCACACGGCGCAAGCGCGGGCTTCCGTTATCGGCAGACCCGGTGGCCTGCCGAAGTGCCGGATCAGTTCCGGAAGGAGATGTCCCCGCCCATCGACGCGCTGACATCACGGTCGCCCGGTGAGCCGTAGACATCGATATCCGCGCCCATGGAAGCCCGGGCCTCGATCCGCGATGTCGCATGGACACTGGCATCGGCACCCGTCGACGCTTCCAGCTCCACGTCTTCGCAGACCAGATCCCGCGCATTCAGCGACACGCCGGTCGACAGGCCGATGACAAGCGTCTCGCAAGCGCCGGACAGGCGCGCGGCGGCACCGGTATTGATATCGACATCGAGATGCCCGGCCTGGATATCCGTCACGCGAGCCGAAATGCCGCGGCTGAAATCGAGCGATTCGAAATCGCTCATCGTGACGTGCACGACAACGTCGAGCTGACGATTGCGCATGAACCAGCCGGTATCCTGTCGGATGCGCAGCTCGTCGCCCTGCACCGCGACCTCGATACCGTCGAAATCACTGCCATTGCCCTCCAGCCGCACGCCCGGATTATCACCACGCACGATCTCGAGACGCAGGCCGCCCCGGGCCTCCACCCGGTCGAACGCCCCTACCTCGATATCGCGGCTGTCCTGTGCCCAGCCGGACCCGGCCAGCACCGCGGCGCCGCCCAGGGCTGCCAGAATGTATTTCGTCATATCCCGTTACTCCCGTTTCGCCCCCCGGCGTCATGAAGCATCGACATGATACCGGGATGTGTACGAGATGCACGCGGGAAGACGATCGGATGCGCCGGTCCTGCAAAAAAGGTGCTAGGCGGAACGGTACGGGAGGACTCACCATGGATCTGGCGGAATTCACGACCTGGTCGAAACGTATTGCCGACTGGTCGGCCGAGTATCTGCGCTCCTTGAGGGACCGCCCGGTCCGCCCGCGCACGGTGCCGGGCGAGGTGATCGCCACCCTGCCCGTCTCGCCACCCGAAGACGCCGAACCGATGGAGCGCATCTTCGCGGACTTCGAGGCCATCGTGCCCGACGCCATGACCCACTGGCAGCATCCGCGCTTCTTCGCCTATTTCCCGGCCAATGCCGCCCCCGCCTCCATGCTCGCCGAGCAGCTCGCCAACACGATGGCAGCGCAATGCATGCTCTGGCAGACCTCGCCGGCCGCGACCGAGATGGAAACGCGGATGATCGACTGGATGCGCCAGGCCGTCGGATTGCCCGAGGGTTGGCGCGGGGTGATCCAGGACAGCGCCTCTTCGGCCACGCTCTCGGCCGTCATGACCATGCGCGAACGCGCACTCGACTGGCGCGGCATCCGTTCGGGTCTGGCCGGCGAGATCGCGCCGCGCATCTATGCCTCGGCGCAGACGCATTCCTCGGTCGACAAGGCCTGCTGGGTCGCCGGAATCGGTCAGGACAATCTGGTGAAAATTCCGACCCGATCGGATCATGGAATGGACCCGGACGCCCTGCGCGACGCTATCGCCGCCGACCGGGCCGCCGGACACCGGCCTGCGGGCATCGTGATCTGCGTTGGCGGCACCTCAATCGGCGCCTGCGACCCCGTGGCGGAAATCGTGGCCGTGGCAGAAAAAGAGGATTTATACACACATATCGATGCAGCCTGGGCCGGTTCTGCCATGATTTGCAAAGAGTTAAGGGAAATCTGGTCGGGGGCGGAGCGGGCCGACTCCATCGTCTTCAATCCGCATAAATGGCTCGGCGCCCAGTTCGACTGTTCGATCCAGTTTCTGAAAAACCCGGCCGACCAGCTCAAATCCCTCACCCTGCGGCCTGATTATCTGGAGACGCCGGGCTTTGACGAGGTGGTGAATTACTCCGAGTGGACCGTTCCGCTAGGGCGGCGCTTCCGGGCGCTGAAGCTCTGGTTCCTGATCCGCGCCTACGGGCTGGACGGGCTGCGCCAGCGCATTCGCAATCATATCGACTGGTCACGCGAGGCCGAGGCGGCCATTGCCGCCCTGCCCGGTTTTCGCATCGTCACGGAGGGCCGGTTCAGCCTGTTCACCTTCCGCTTCGAGCCAGCCGGCAAGGGCGCAGACGCGGCGACAGCCGCTCTGCTGGAACGCATCAATGCCGACGGCCGCACCTATCTCACCCAGACGCGGTATGAGAGCCAATACGTCATCCGCTTCCAGGTCGGACAGTTCGACTGTACGCGCGAGGATGTGATGACGGCTGTGGCGGCAATCGGAGAGCTGGCCGATGGAGCCTAGCGTCCGCCTCAATCCGCCTTGGCGAAATGGGCCATCTGGTCGGCATGGGCCTTGATGAAGGCCTGACGGGCCGTCGCACGGGCGATATAGGCCCGGCAGGCAGGGTGATCGGCCAGAGCACCAAACCGGTGGACCAGGCGCAGCGCGTCCACCATCAGGATATCGGCGACGGTGAAACGCCCGGCCGCCAACCAGTCCCGGCCTTTCAGAACGCGTTCGAGATTTTCCAGGCGTGACGTCACGAATGCATCCAGCGCCTGCCGGCCCGGCGTCTCTTCGGTATCGCCCATGAATTTGAAGATCGACCAGGGCACGCTGGCCATCTCGATTGAATTGAGCCCGGCGATCAGCCATTCGATCGTTTCGGTCCGCCCGTCCGCGTCTTCAGGCATCAGCGTTTCGCTGCGCTCGGCCAGATAGAGGAGGATCGCCCCGCTCTCAAAAATCGGCGCCCCGCCATCGGTCAGCCAGGGCACCTGGCCGAAAGGCTGGCTGGCGTAATGTGCCGCGCTCCTGTCATGGAATGGCGTGCTCTCGACCCGATAGGCCAGCCCCGCCTCCTCCAGCGCCCAGCGGATACGCAGGTCGCGGACATAGCCCCGCGGCGTCTCCGGCACCCAGTCATAGGTCGTCAGGACGAGATCGGACATGGATGCCTCCGCAGTTTTGCTGAGGAGACGTTGTGTCATCCTTCCCCGGTATGGGGAAGGATGAAGCACGAACCTAAACCATCCGGCTCTGATGCAGCGCTGCAGCGATGAAGCTGGCGAAGAGCGGGTGCGGTTCGAAGGGGCGCGATTTCAGTTCCGGGTGGAATTGCACGCCGACAAACCAGGGATGATCCTCAATCTCGACGATCTCGGGCAGGATGCCGTCCGGCGACAGGCCGGAGAAGGTCAGCCCGCAGGTTTCCAGCTTTTCCTTCCAGGCCACATTCACCTCATAACGGTGACGGTGGCGTTCCTCGATATGAGCGGCACCATAGATCTCGCGGACACGGCTGCCCTCTTTGAGAACGGCCGGATAAGCGCCCAGACGCATCGTGCCGCCCAGATCACCCGCGGCCGAGCGGATCTCGACTTCGTTGCCGCGCGTCCATTCGGTGAGAAGACCGACAACCGGCTCGCCCTCGCTGGAGAATTCCGAGGAGACCGCATTGGGCACCCCGGCCAGATTGCGCGCCGCTTCCAGCACCGCCATCTGCATGCCGTAACAAATGCCGAAGAAAGGCACTTTGCGTTCCCGGGCGAACTTCGCCGCCGCGATCTTGCCTTCCACGCCCCGCTCCCCGAAGCCGCCCGGCACGAGCACGCCGTGCACATCTTCCAGAGGCTCGAAGGGATCGTCCTTCTCGAACTGCTCCGAATCCAGCCATTTCAGGCGGACCTTCACGCCATTGGCGATACCGCCATGGTTCAGCGCCTCGATCAGGGATTTGTAGGCGTCCAACAGGCCGACATACTTGCCCACCACACCGATCGTGACCTCGCCATCGGGGTTGTGGATCGTGTCGGAGATTTGTTGCCAGCGCGACAGGTCGGGATCCGGTGCATCGTCGATGCCGAAGCGGTGCAGGATTTCCGTATCCAGGCCCTGGCGGTGGTATTCCATCGGCACGTCGTAGAGCGAGGCCGCATCGCGGCCCTCGATCACGGCGCTTTCTCGGACATTGCAGAACAGCGCGATCTTGCGCTTGTCGCCGGGCGGGATCGGAATTTCGCAGCGGCACAGGAGGATGTCCGGCTGGATACCGATCGAGCGAAGCTCCTTGACCGAGTGCTGGGTCGGCTTGGTCTTCATCTCGCCGGCCACTTTGATGAAGGGCAGCAGGGTGACGTGCAGGAAGACCGCATTGCCCTCGCCCAGCTCCTGGCCGAGCTGGCGGATCGCCTCAAAGAAGGGCAGGCCCTCGATATCGCCGACCGTGCCGCCGATCTCGCACAGCACGAAATCGACATCGCCGGCATCGGAGAGCACGAATTGCTTGATCTGGTCGGTGACGTGCGGGATCACCTGCACCGTCGCGCCGAGATAGTCGCCGCGGCGCTCTCGCTCGATGATGCGGGAATATATCCGGCCGGTGGTGATATTGTCGGCCTGGCTCGCCGGAACGCCGGTGAAGCGCTCGTAATGGCCCAGATCCAGATCGGTCTCTGCCCCGTCATCGGTGACGTAGCATTCGCCGTGCTGGTAGGGCGACATCGTGCCCGGGTCGACATTCAGATAGGGATCGAGCTTGCGCAGGCGGACCTTGTATCCACGCGCTTGAAGCAAGGCTCCGATAGCGGCTGAAGCGAGGCCTTTTCCAAGAGAGGAGACCACGCCGCCGGTGATGAAAATATATCGCGGCATGGGCCGTCTGATTATCCGAGATTCGGACGCCCCGAAAGACGCGACTGCAAGATTTGATGTGAAAAGCGTGGAAGCTGCGATCTAGCCGTCGGTGGGGACGCCCGTATTCGGCTCTTCGTCCTCGTCGAGAACGCCGACCGCCGGGTTCTCCTCGACCGTGCGGTCGAACACGCTGCGGCCATCCGCATCGACACTGGCGACGACGGCCAGCAGGATGGAATTGGCGATGAAAACGGCGCCCAGCAGCATTGTCGTGCGCGTCAGAACATTGGCGGCACCGCGGCTGGACATCATGCCGCCACCGCCGCCGCCACCGATCCCGAGGGCTCCGCCTTCGGAACGCTGCATCAGGATCACGCCCACAAGACCGGCCGCAACCAGGAGCTGGATGATCAGGAGGACTGTCGTCATGAATACCGCCGTCGCTTCGGAACCTGCCGGTCTGGCTCCACACACAAGCGTTCAACACACAAGTGCATATTGCCCGGAACGCATATGGGCCCGCACATCGGCGAACCCAAGCCCGGCTACATCGCGGCGCGTTTTATACCAGCGTTCTGGACTTGGCCAGCATCGTCTGCGGTTGCGTCCTCACCCGCACCGGATGTCGCCGCCTGCTCGGCGGCCAGCTCGGCCCGGCGCTGGGCCAGCTCGGCCTTGGCGTGCAGCCGTTTGCGCAGATTGGAGACAGTGCGACCGATCTCGTCCTTCGAGCGTTCCAGCGTATCGCCATTGGCAAAGGCAGCATAAGCGCCCATCGACAATTCTTTGATCAGGCGCAGCGAGCTCGCCGGCACGCTGGAACCGTCGCCCAACGCACGAATCTGGTCGATCAGCGCCTCGGCAACCTCGGCAGCCTCGCGCCGGTTGGCCTTGATCAGCTGAGCTTTCAGCTCACGTGCCGAGCGGCCGAGATCCGCGACGTCCAGCCTGACCAACGGGTTGTCACCAACACCGGCCTTGGACAGCTGCAGTTCGGCCGTGATTACTATCCGCATGGCCAGTCGGCGCAGACGCTCGGCCGTCACGGTCTCGCGTGCTTCGCGGATCCACTGATTGGCGTTGTTCAGCGCCTCGTAGTCATTCTCGACCGTCGCCTGCAGGAAATTCGGTACTTTCAGCGGCGGTGCATCCGACGACCGGTCTGCATCCTTGCGGCGGTCGGGGCCGATATAATCGCTGGTGACGATGAATTCCTTGCGATTCTTGATCAGGGTCTTGACCCGCTCTTCCGCGAACATGGTGGAGAATGGCCGCACGATCACGTCATCGGCACCGCACTCGATAGCCTTGCGGATATGAGAGGTGTCGCGGCTCCAGGTGGTCAGCAGCATAACGGAGAACGGGTTATTCCCCAGATCCCCGCGACGCACTGACCGTACCAGATTGAAGATATCGGTATCGGTCGCGCTGGTTTCGGCAACCACGAGCGCGGGTGCCGTTTCTGCCAGGGTCGACTTGAACTCCCGCAGCGAGGAAACGCACTCGATCTGCCGAAAGCCGATTTCGAAAAGGGCATAGCGCGTCGTCCGCTGGTTCACATGAACCGGATCGAAAAGCAGGACGGACGCTCGGGCGTAGTCGGTTTCGGCCATGCGCTGAGAAGCTCCCGGTTCGGCAGACAGGTGTCATCGAACCGGAATACTGCGCAGAAAGAAGTTTCAATCCACTTACCGGAATGGTTGTGATTCGCGGCAGCCGGCCTCTATAATTGGTATAAAATCATCGGCTTTCAGGGACGCGCCACCCACCAGTGCGCCATCTACATCCGGCAATTCGAGCAGCGTCGATGCATTGTCCGCTTTCACCGACCCTCCGTACAAAATCCGTGTGTGGGAAGGGTTGGGCAGCCGACTGCGGATGAAGGCGTGCATGGCCTGGACATCCTCCGGCTCGGCCGTCAGTCCGGTGCCGATCGCCCAGACCGGCTCATAAGCTATGACCAATTCCCGTTCGTCCGGATTGTCCGGCAGAGATCCGGCGAGCTGCGCCGCGATCACGGCCTCTTCACGGCCGGCTTCACGCTCGTCCTGCGTCTCACCGACGCAGATCACGGGCGTCAGCCCGGCTGCAAGCGCCGCAGAGGCCTTGTCGCGAACAGTGCTGTCGCTCTCGCCGTGATCACAACGGCGCTCGGAATGACCGACAATCACATGGCTGGCGCCGGCATCGCGCAGCATGGAAGCGGAAATGTCGCCGGTATGGGCACCCGACACGGCGGTATGGCAGTCCTGCCCGCCCACCTTGATCCCGAGAGCCGCTGCCCGGCGCGCGGCTTCCGCAAGCAGCGTCGCCGGCGGGCAGATCAGTACCTCGGCATCCGCTGCCACTGCAGCCGGTCCGATTGCGTCGAGAAATTCCAGATCGGCCGCGAGACCGTTCATTTTCCAGTTGCCGGCGATCAGTTTCTGTCTCGGCATAACCCCTCCCATGCCTGTCTTCAGCTCTGCCCCGAGCCTGCCGAGGATTAGTCGGCTCCGGCGCCCGGGGCAATAACCGCGCCTGCGCCCGATGGCTGCGCCGCAGGCGCTGCAACCGCGACTGGCGCTTGCGACCGTGAATCCGCCCCGTTACCTTCCGCGCGACATTGATCTGAGGCCCTGCTGACCATGCTGACCCTATTCCGGTCCTTCGCCAAATCGCCGTTTGCCCTGGTGATCATCCTTCTCATCGTGCTCGCCTTTGCATTTACAGGCGTGGGCGGCATCTTCACCGGCAGCGGGACCGCGGTCGTGGTCGCCGGCAATCAGCAGGTTTCGGTGCGCGAGGTCGCGCAAGCCTTCGAACGCGAGCTGCAGCGCGTCCAGACGGAAAATCCCGACATCACGCGTGAGCAGGCCCTGGAATTCGGTCTGGGCGAGCAGGTTCTGCAGCGCCTGACGACCTTCGCCGCGCTGGAAGCGAAAGCGAGCGAGCTGGGTCTCGCCATCTCGCCGGACGCGCTGGTCGAAGAAGCGGCGCGCCAGACGGCCTTCCGCAATCCGGTCACCGACCGGTTCGACTACAACACCATGATCAGCGTGCTACAGAATAACGGCATGACCGAAGCGCAATTCCGCTCCGAGCTGGAGGGCGATCTTCTGCGTCAGCAGCTTGTCTTCGCCCTCGCCGGCTCTGTTCCGGCGCCGGATTTCCTCGCCGAGACGCGCTATGATGTCCGCCGCGAGCGCCGCCGGATCACGGCGCTGCTGCTGGATGCCTCGACGGCCGATGAGATCGACAATCCCACCGAAGAGCAGCTGGAAGGTTTCATCGCCAACAACCAGGACATGACTGACCGCAACGGCCTGCCGGTCTTCACGGCACCGGAATTCCGCGCTGTCACCCTGGTCCGTTTCCGGCTCGCTGACTTCCTGCGCGATATCGAGATCGACGAGACGATGCTGCGCGAGACCTATGATTATCAGGTCGAGACCGGCCAGCTGGGCACGCCGGCCCGCCGCTCCTTCGTGCAGCTGACCGCTTCCGACGAGGCCAGTGCACAAACCGTCGCCTCCCGCCTGGAAGCCGGCGAGACCGCCGCAACAATCGCGGCCGATATGGGCCTGGGCGAACCGGTCGAGCTGGAAGAAGTGGAAGCCTATGAGGTTCCCGACAGCCAGGTCGCCGAGGCTGTGTTCGGCATGAGCGAAGGCGCGACCGCCGCCGTCGAGGGCCGGTTCGGCTGGAATGCTGTCCTCGTGACCATGTCGGAAGACGAGCAGCTGCCGACTTTCGAGGAGCAGCTGCCCCAGCTGCGCGAGGAAGCCGCCCGCGCCGACGCGCTGGACGCACTCTACGACCAGATCGCCGCTTTCGAGGAAGCCCGCGCCAGCGGTTCGACGCTGGAACAAGCGTCCGCCCAGTCGGGCACTCCGATCGAGGTCTACGGCCCGCTCGACCAGTATGGCCGCGATGAGAGCCTGGAAATCGACATACAGCGCTTTACAGAGCTGGGCCCCGATATCCTGGCGACGGCGTTCCAACAGTCCCAGGGCTTTGCTATCGACCTCGAACAGTACAACGAGACCGATTATTTCACCGTCCGCGTCGACGAGATCATCCCGTCGGCTCCGCGTGCGCTGGACGATGTCCGCGATGTCGCCGAGGCCCGCTGGCGCGAGATCCAGGTCGACACGCAACTCTCCGCCCGCGCCGGCGAGGCGCTGGAACAGCTCCAGGCCGGCGAGCCGCTCGACGTGGTCGCCCTGACGACCGGTGGACGCACCGAGAGCACCACGACGACACGCAGCGCCACCGCCCCGAATTTCGGCCGCAATGTCGTCAGCCGCGCCTTCGGTCTCGATCCCGGCGTCTGGGACAGTATCCAGGCGGGCACGGGCAGCTATGCGCTGGTCCGTGTGGACGAGATCATTCCGGCCGATACGAGCGCGATCTCCGAAAGCGAGATGGCCACGATGCAGGAAGAACTCGCCAACGAGATGGGCGAAGACGTGCTGATCGCCCTGCAACAGGCCCTGCAGCAGGAATACGGGCTGAATGACGGTGCCGTCGATCGCCAGCTCTTTGCTCGCGCCCTCGGCCAAGACCAGACGACCCAGCCATGACCGTACGCGCGACGGTCTCGCCGGACTTCGAAACCGTCGCCGCTGCGTTCGAACGTGGCGAAACCGCGGTACTCCAGGCCCGGCGTGTGGACGATCTGCTGACGCCGGTCGCCGCCTACCTCAAACTCGCCCGCAACCGGGCCGACACCTTCCTGCTGGAATCGGTGGAAGGCGGCGCCTGGCGCGGCCGCTATTCGGCGATCGGCCTCGATCCCGACCTGATCTGGCAATGCCGTAACGGCCAGGTGTCCGAAGCGCGCGGGCTCGCCGTAGCCCGCCGCGAGTTCACACCCGTCGACGAACCGCCCATGCAGGCACTGCGCCGCGTGATCGAGGATGCGCGCTGCCCCCTGCCCGACGGCGCACCGCCGCTGGCCTCGGGCCTGTTCGGCTATGTCGGCTATGACATGGTGCGCTATCTGGAACGCCTGCCGGAAAATGCCGCGCCGGACCCGCTGGACGTGCCCGAGAGCTGTCTCCTGCGCCCGCGAGTCATGATCGTGTTCGATGCGCTGAAGCAGGAAATCCAGGTCTACAGCCCGGTTCGCCCCGGCGAGTATTCCGCCCGCGAAGCCTATGATGCCGCAGTGGAACGCATGCAGATGGCGCTGGATGCGCTCGCCGGCGCAACGCCGGACATGCCGGCCCCGGTCGGCGCGCTCGGCAAGCGCACCTCGAACCAGGACGACACCACCTATCGCGAGGCCGTCGACCGAGCGCGCGGCTATATCCGTGCCGGCGACGCGTTCCAGGTCGTGCCCAGCCAGCGTTTCTCCGCCGATTACCCCGCGGATCCGTTCTGGCTCTACCGCTCGCTGCGGCGCCTGAACCCCTCGCCCTTCCTGTTCTTTTTCCGTTTTGACGGTTTCGAGATTGTCGGCTCCAGCCCGGAAATCCTGGTCCGGCTGCGCGACGAAACGGTGACGGTCCGCCCGATCGCCGGCACACGTCCGCGCGGCAAGACACCGGCCGAGGATGATGCTTTCGAGGCCGATATGCTGGCCGATCCGAAGGAACGCGCCGAACACCTCATGCTGCTCGATCTGGGCCGCAACGATGTGGGCCGTGTCGCCAAACCCGGCTCGGTGCGCATCACCTCGCGCGAGATGGTCGAGCGCTACAGCCACGTCATGCATATCGTCTCGAATGTCGAAGGCGACCTCGCCGAGGGCGAAGACGCCGTCTCAGCCCTCTTCGCAGGCTTCCCGGCCGGCACGGTGTCGGGCGCGCCGAAAGTGCGGGCGATGGAGATCATCGACGAGCTGGAACCGCACCGCCGCGGCATCTATTCCGGCGCGGTGGGCTATTTTTCGGCCGATGGCGGCATGGATACGTGTATCGCGCTGCGCACGGCGGTGGTGAAGGACGGGCGGATTCACGTCCAGGCCGGAGCCGGTGTCGTGCTCGACAGCGATCCGGAATCGGAACGGGTGGAAACCGTCAACAAGGCCGCTGCACTGTTCCGCGCCGCGGAAGACTCACTGCAGGGCTGAGGCATCGGCCGTCGGTGTGACGGTGCGGGCGATCTGGTCGGACAGGGTCGTCACGGTGACGAATTCCACACCCCGCTCCCGCGCATCCGCGATCCAGGCTTCCAGCACATCCAGCGTGGTCTCGTGCGGATGGCCGATGGCAATCGCCCAGCCGCGCGTGCGCGCCAAAGCCTCGGCTTCGTCGAGCCGGGCGGTAACCTCAGCCGGCGTCCGGACGTGGTCGAGAAAGATGTCGCGCTGCAGCGCGTTCAGCCCCAGCCCCGTTGCCACGGCCCGGCCGCGACTCTCGCCCGTCGTCAGGGAATCGAGAAACAGCGGCTGGCGGTCGGCGATCGCAGACAGCGCCACACGCATCGCCCGCGGATCGGCGGTGAAGCGGCTGCCCATGTGATTGTTCAGACCCACGGCCTCCGGTACGCGGCTCATCGCCCAGCGGATCCGGGCCTCAAGATCACTGTCGCTCATGCCCAGACGCAGGGCGTTCGGTCCCGGATCGGCCAGTCCCACGGGCTCCATCGGCATGTGCAACAGGACATCATGGCCTGCAGTGAAGGCCTCGGAAGACACTGCCGCGGCTGCATCGGCATAGGGCAGAACGGCGATGCTGATTCCGGCATCGAGCGCGATGACGCGCCGCGCGGCCGCCAGGTCCAGCCCGACATCGTCGATCACGATCGCCAGGCGCGGTCCGGCCGGCAGGAAAGCGTCGACGGCGTCGATATTGCTGATCGCCGGCGGGATGGGAGTCCGTGCGGTGTCGGATGTCCGACCCGATTTGGCACCGCCCTGCGCATGGGCAGGGTCGCGAATCACGACCGTGGCATCCGCAACGGCAACGGCCGGCTCCGCCACCCCCGCATCCGGTTCACCGGACTGGCTGGCGAAGGAAAACACCACAGCGCCAACGAGATAGGCAGACGCCACAAGCGCACCGGCAAAGGCCGGTACGGCAGAGCTTGCGCTGCGAATCAGGGGGCGCTCATCGGGTTTCATGCGTTAACCACGCTCCAAAGGGCTTAAACCGGCGTTAAACAGCCCGCGGGATTGGCGCCACGGGCCGGACCGCCTAGATTTCCGCCAACCGGAGAAAACCATGCTTCTGATCGTCGACAATTATGACAGCTTCACCTTCAACCTGGTGCACTACTTCCAGGAATTGGGTGCCACGACTCGCGTCATTCGCAATGACGCAATGTCCGTGGAGGAAGCGCTGGCGCTTGCCCCGGAAGGAATCGTGCTCTCGCCCGGCCCCTGCGATCCTGATCGCGCCGGCATCTGTCTGGGACTGATCGAGAAAGCGCCGGCCGACCTGCCGATCCTGGGCGTCTGCCTGGGCCACCAATCCATCGGCCAGGTCTTCGGTGGCAAAATCGTCTCGGCGATGGAAATCATGCACGGCAAGACCAGCCCGATCGAACATGACGGAACCGGTGTGTTTGCCGGGCTGGCCAATCCCTTCACCGCGACACGCTATCATTCGCTCGCCGTGAAGCCCGACAGCGTACCGGACGTACTGCGAGTCACGGCGCGCACTAGCGATGGCGAGATCATGGGGCTGGCGCACCGCGAACGGCCCGTGCATGGCGTGCAGTTCCACCCGGAATCCATCGCTTCGGAACACGGTCATGATCTCCTGGCCAACTTCCTGGCCATGACGCGCAAGCCGCACGCGGCTGCAGCCTAGGTGTGCTCCGGCGCGGCTGGCGATTGCCTCGCCCGCCTGTGCACGCTATTCGCAACGGGTTCGCGAAGTTCATCACCGGTCTTCAAACACGTATGCCGATCTGTTCCACATCCTCCGCTTCAGTCTGCACCGCCACCCGCGCGGTAAACGGCGCGTGGATGTGCGGAGCGCGCGTTCGATACGTGGCGGCCGCAACGGGATGCTGGCGCACATCGGCCTGACCGACTGCCCGCCCTGCCCCGAGACCTTCCGAACCGGACCCTGTTCAACATGCGTTTTCTGCCGACCTGCCTTCAGGCTTTCAGCCGGGCCGAACGCCCGTCCCATGACGCCATCGCCGGCGCCTTTGCCGAGCTGATGGATGGCGAAGCCTCCGATCCGGCCATTGCCGGCTTCCTGATGGGGCTGGCCTCCCAGGGCGAGAGCCCCGCCGATATCACCGCCGGGGCACGCGTGATGCGCGCTCGCATGGCGCGGATCACCGCGCCGGAGGGCGCCATCGATACCTGCGGCACGGGCGGCGATGGCAAGGGCGCCTATAACATCTCCACCGCCGCCGCGATCGTGGCCGCCGGTGCCGGCGCCATTGTCGCCAAGCATGGCAATCGCGCCGCCTCCTCCAAATCCGGCTCCTCCGACGTGCTGGCCGCCCTCGGGATCGATCTGGATTGCGGCGCGGAACGCGTCGAGCGCTCGCTGAACGAGGCCGGCGCCGGCTTTCTCTTCGCCCCGGCGCACCATTCCGCCGTCCGCCATGTCGGTCCTGCCCGTCAGGCGCTGGGTGTACGCACGGTGTTCAACCTACTCGGACCGCTTTCCAACCCGGCCGGTGTGAAGCGGCAATTGCTGGGCGTCTATCACCGCCGCTGGCTGGTCCCCATGGCCGAGGCACTGCGCGATCTGGGCTGCGAACACGCACTGGTCATTTGCGGCGCGGACGGGATGGACGAGATCACCACGACAGCATCGACCCATATCGCCGAACTGCGCCAGGGCCGGATCGACACCTTCGACTTCCATCCCGGCGAGGCCGGCATTGCGCTCGCGTCCGAAGAAGACCTGCGCGGCGGCGATCCGTCCTATAATGCAGCCGCCATCAACCGCCTGCTCGACGGCGAGACCGGGCCGTTCCGTGACATCGTCGTGCTTAATGCCGGCGCCGCCCTTCTGGTGGCGGGCAAGGCGGCGACGATTGCCGAGGGCGCCGGCCTGGCAGCCGCAGCCCTTGATGACGGACGCGCCCGCACCACGCTTGACCGCATGATTGCCATTTCCCGGGGCGACGCCTGATCATGACCGACACACCCGACACCCTTGCCCGCATCGGCACTTACAAACGCGCCCATATCGAGGCCTGCAAGGCCGAGCGTCCGCTTGCCGAGATCGAGGCGAAAGCCCGTGACGCCGCGCCCGTGCGCGGTTTTCTTGACGCGCTTAAAGCCGCCGCCCGCACTGACGGGCTGGGTCTCATCGCCGAGATCAAGAAGGCCAGCCCCTCCAAGGGGCTGATTCGTGCCGACTTCGATCCGCCCGCCCTCGCTCGCGCCTATGAAGCGGGCGGTGCAGCCTGCCTGTCCGTCCTCACCGACGGGCCCAGCTTCCAGGGCGCCGACGTCTTTCTCGGCGCCGCCCGTGATGCCGCCGCCCTGCCCGCCCTGCGCAAGGATTTCTTGTACGACACCTACCAGGTCGCCGAAGCGCGCATGCTGGGCGCGGACGCGATTTTGGTGATTCTCGCCGCCGTCGACGATGACACGGCCCGGCGCCTCTCCGACGAGGCCGAACGCTGGGGCATGGATGTCCTCGTCGAGGTCCATGACGATGCTGAGATGGAGCGCGCCCTCGATCTAAACGCGCCGCTGGTCGGCATCAATAACCGCAATCTGCGCACATTCGAGACCTCGCTGGAAACCTTCGAACGCCTCGCCCCACATGTCGGCTCCGGCCGTTTCCTGGTTGGCGAAAGCGGGATTTTCACGGCCGGGGACGCCCGCCGTCTGCAGCGGGCCGGCGCCCGGGCGCTCCTGGTCGGCGAGAGCCTGATGCGTCAGGAGGATGTCACGGCCGCGACGCGTGCGCTCATGACGCCGCCGGGCGGCGCTTGACGCGCCTGAGGAACACTTATAGAACAAACGGCAGAATTCCTGATTTGTTCCCGGCGTGAATCGTGTCGGGATTCGTCCAGACGAGGGCCTGTCGTGCTGACCCGGAAACAGAACGAACTCCTGCTCTTTATCCACAAGCGGATCAAGGAAACGGGCGTGTCGCCCTCCTTCGACGAGATGAAGGCTGCCCTGCAGCTGGCCTCGAAATCGGGTGTGCACCGGCTGATCACGGCGTTGGAAGAGCGCGGTTTCATCCGGCGCCTGCCGCACCGGGCCCGCGCCCTGGAAGTGCTCAAACTCCCCGAATCCGCCGCCAGCGCCAAGGCGCCGGTGCCGCCGGGCGATCTTGGCCCCAATGTCGTGCGCGCCAATTTCAACAAGCCGGAAGACAGCGAACGTGAAACTACGGTGGAGATCCCGGTGCTCGGACGCATCGCCGCCGGCGTGCCAATCTCCGCGATCCAGCACGAGACCGACCGCCTGCCCATCCCGGCGGACATGATCCGCGGCGGGGAGCATTTCGCGCTCGAGGTCAAAGGCGATTCGATGATCGAAGCCGGCATTCTCGATGGCGACACCGTGCTGATCCGCCGCTGCGAATCCGCCAATACCGGAGACATCGTCGTGGCGCTGGTGGATGACGAGGAAGCCACGCTGAAGCGCCTGCGCAAGAAGGGCGGCTCGATCGCGCTGGAAGCGGCCAATCCGGAATACGAGACCCGGATCTTCGGCCCCGACCGGGTCAAGGTACAGGGCCTGCTGGTCGGCCTGATCCGCAAGTATCACTGACGGGCCAGCGCCTGTACCGGAGGCAATCTGCCGTTCGGGTGCCGCCCCTCTGCCTTGCCTGAATTGATCCGATCTATCTGAAGCGATCCGGACGGGTCGTCCGGCGTGTGTGCCAGGGCGAGCGCGTATCGCGCGGCAGGACATGGTTGATGACGAGCTCACCGCTCGCCGCTTCCCGGATCAGTGCCCCGCCCTGCCTTGCCAACACACTACCGTCGATCACACGGGCGGCACAGGTGCGGATCCGGTGGTCCGGAATGCGCACCCGCGTCACGATCAGCCCCGCCAACCGGCAATCCTCTGCCAGGCTCTCCAATCCCTCGAGCAGCGCGAACACGGTCCCTCCCGCTGTGCGGCCGGTGCATCCTGTATCGTCGCAAGCCAGCGTCAGGCGGACCGGCCGCTCGTGCTCCCCCTCGGCCTCCAGGAAGACCCGAACCGGAAAACGGCTGCGCCGGCGGTCGCTGACCGCCCAGCCCTCCGCCTCATCCCCCTGAGCCAGCACGACGCCGTCACGCGTTACGAAGAGATCCGGACGAGGCCCGCTCGCCCAGATCGCGATCGTGACCAGCATCACACCGATCCCCGGCGCCCGCCACAGCCCCCGCGCGGCACAGGCAATGGCAAATCCGCAGCCATAGAGCGCCAGCACCCATCCCGGCGCGGACGGTATCGCGCGCTCCGCACCCGGCCAGTCCGCCACCATGTGGGCCAGCGTCAGAACCAGGTCGAGCCCGAATCCCATGACAGCCAGCGGCACACCGTCCAGGCCCAGCGGCATCAGGAACAGCGCCAGCACACCGGCCGGCATCACCAGCAGGGTGAAGACCGGCATGACGATAAGATTGCCGACCAGCCCCCAGGCCGCGACGCGGTGAAAGTGAAAAGCGGCAAAGCCCGATGTCGCGACACCGGCGACCAGGCTGGTCATGCCCAGCCCGCCGAAAAATTGCCGCAGGCCCCGGCCCGGATCGAGCGGCGCGGGCGGCGGCCGCTTCGCCTGCCAGACCTGCGCCGCAGCGATCAAGGCAGCCACGGCGGCAAAGGACATCTGGAACCCTGGCGTGACCACGGCTTCCGGCGTCAGGAGGAGAACGGCCGTCATGGCGATGGCCAGCGTGTGGAAGGAGAGCACCCGGCGCCGGGCCAGAAGCGCGCCCAGCGCCGAGACCGTCATGATGAAGGCGCGCTGGGTCGGGATGGCCCCGCCCGACACGGCGAGATACATCGCCGCGGCGGCCAGCGCCGCCAGGGCCGCCGGAACGGCAGGATCGTGACGCCGAGACCAGCCGCCCAGCCCGGCCGCCATCATGCGCACGGCAAAGAAGACACCGCCGGCGAACAGTCCCATATGCATGCCGGAAATCGCCAGCATATGCCCCAGCCCCGCATTGCGCAGGGCGTCGACATCGGCCGGGTCCAGCCGCGAACGGTCGCCGGTCAGAAGCGCTGCCGCGAGCGCGGCCGAGCGTCCGGGAAGCTGTTGCGCAATGCGTTCGGCCATCCGCCAGCGCAGTTGCGCGATCCAACGCCGGACCCGCTCCTGTTCGATCTGCGGCCCTGGCTGCGCCGGTGCAACGGCGTATCCGGTTCCCGCGATACGGGCGAAGAAAGCATGAAAGGCAAAATCATAGCCGCCCGGAATCGCGGCCGGCCGCGGCGGCGACAGCACCGCCTCCAACGAAACCGGGTCGCCGGGCCGCAATTCCCCCGGCTCGCCCAGCACCCGCACGGAATAGCCAGACCTCTCATCCGTGGCCGGAACCCGGATCACCAGCCTTTGCCGGCCGCTGCCGCTGCGCTCGATCGCGCCAAGCCAGCCGGTGAGCGGCACCACATCGTTACGCGTATCGATCGCGGGAATGACCGCCGCGCCGGCGATCCGCGCTTCGGTCCGCATCTGCCCCGCCAGAAGCCCCGCGGCGAAAACGGCCGTCAGCAAGGCGAAACGCCGGAACCGGTCCGGGCCACGCCAAACAGCGGCAAGGCCAAGCACCAGGGTTACGCCAGCCAGCATCGGCATGCCGGTAGCAAGCGGGGTCGCCAGCGTCATGGATGCCCCCGCCGCCAGTCCGAGCGCGAACAGGATCGCCGGGCTGAAATAGTTTTCAGTCCCGTTGCTCAATACCGGCTTTTTAAGGCGGCCTGCCGCCGATCGGGGCAGGCTTGCGGCGAGATGAAGCACGAAGCAGCCTTCGGTCTATCGCAAAAGCTGATATTCATGCTAACACGACTTTCCCTTCCCGCAGCGCAGCATGAATTCGCACGTGCAAAACAACGAGAACCCCATCCGCACCCGCTTCGCCCCGTCGCCGACGGGCTTCCTGCATATTGGCGGCGCCCGTACCGCGCTTTTCAACTGGCTCTTCGCCCGGCATCACGGTGGCGCCTTCTATCTTCGCATCGAGGATACCGACCGCGCCCGCTCGACCCAGGCCGCGATCGACGCGATCCTGGAGGGTCTGACCTGGATGGGTCTGGACTGGGACGGCGATGTCGTTTCCCAGTTCGAACGCGCCCCGCGCCATGTTGAGGTCGTCGACGAACTGCTGGCCGCCGGCAAGGCCTTCAAATGTTATTGCACGACCGAAGAGGTGCAGGTGCTGCGCGACCAGGCCTTTGCCGAGGGCCGTGCCCTGCGCTCGCCTTGGCGCGAGCGCCCGGCCAGTGATGCCCCCGCCGATACGCCCTTCGTCGTGCGCTTCCGCGCGCCGGACAGCGATGTCGTGCTGGAAGACGCCGTCCAGGGCACGGTGCGCTGGGCTGCGAAGGAATTCGACGATCTGATCCTGCTGCGCTCGGACGGAAGCCCGACCTATAATCTGGCCGTCGTGGTCGACGATCACGATATGGGCATCACCCACATCGTGCGCGGTGACGACCATCTGGTAAATGGCGGCCGCCAGAGCCAGATCTATGACGCACTCGGCTGGAAGCGTCCGGTCTTTGCCCATGTGCCTTTGATCCACGGCCAGGACGGCAAGAAACTGTCCAAACGCCACGGCGCGCTGGGCGCGGAAGCCTATCGCGACATGGGCTATCTGCCCGAAGGCCTGCGCAACTACCTCCTGCGCCTGGGCTGGGCCCATGGCGACCAGGAAATCTTCAGCGACGAGGAGGCAATTGCGGCCTTCACGCTGGACGGGCTGAACAAGGCGCCGGCCCGTATGGACCTGGACAAGCTGAACCATATCAACGGGCACCACATCGGCCGGGCGGCTGACGCGCGACTGGTCGAACTGGTGATGCCCTTCCTCGATGTGCTTGAAGACCGCATTGCCGATACCCAGATAACGCGTGAGCGACTTCTGGCTGCGATGCCTGTGCTCAAGACCCGGGCGGCCACACTGGAAGAACTCGCCCGGCAGAGCTATTTCTTGCTCAAAACTCGCCCGTTCCACTTGGAAGGCAAGGCCGCCAAACCCCTGGACGACGAGGCCCGGCAGCGTCTTTACCGCCTCTTCACCCGTCTGAGCGATCTGGATGGCTGGACGGACGAGGCGCTGGCCGCAGAACTGAAGAATTTCGCCGAAACCGAGGAGGTCGGTTTCGGCAAGGTCGGGCAGCCGTTGCGTGCGGCCCTGACCGGCGGGGCCCCCGCCCCCGATCTGTCGCTGGTCATGGCCTTCCTGGGCCGCGACGAAGCGCTTGATCGGATCAAGGACCAGATGATGGCGGACGCGTAAGCGGCCGCGAACCTAGGGGATGACGTGATGGAAAATAAAGCCAAACCGAACGGGACGGCCACGCTCTCGTACAACGGCAAGTCCTTTGACCTGCCCGTGCTGAGTGGCGAGATCGGCCCTGATGTGATCGACATCCGCAAACTCTATGCGGAAACTGGCCTGTTCACCTTCGACCCGGGCTTCACCTCGACAGCAAGCTGTGAGAGCCAGATCACCTATATCGACGGTGGCGAAGGCACGCTGCTTTACCGCGGTTATCCGATCGACCAGCTGGCCGAGAGCTCCAACTTCATGGAAGTTTGCTACCTGCTGCTGCACGGTGAGCTTCCCAAGGCCGACGAGTTCGAGAATTTCGACTGGACCATCCGCCGGCACTCGATGCTGCACGACCAGTTCGACCAGTTCTTCCGCGGTTTCCGCCGCGATGCCCACCCGATGGCCATCATGGTCGGCACGGTCGGTGCGCTGTCGGCCTTCTACCACGACTCGACCGATATCAACGATCCGGAGGCGCGCACCATCGCGTCACACCGCATGATCGCCAAGATGCCGACGATCGCGGCCCGCGCTTACAAATACTCCATCGGCCAACCCTTCATCACTCCGCGCAACGACATGGACTATGCGGGTAATTTCCTGCGTCAGTGCTTTGCCGTTCCGGCCGAGGACTACAAGGGCTCCGACGTGCTTGCCAAGGCGATGGACAAGATCTTCATCCTGCACGCCGACCACGAGCAGAATGCGTCAACCTCCACGGTGCGCCTGGCTGGTTCGTCCGGTGCCAATCCGTTCGCTTGTATCGCTTCGGGCATTGCCTCGCTGTGGGGCCCCGCGCATGGCGGCGCGAACGAAGCTGCACTGAACATGCTCAACCAGATCGGCTCAGTCGACAAGATTCCGGAATATGTGAAGCGCGCCAAGGACAAGGACGATCCGTTCCGCCTGATGGGCTTCGGTCACCGGGTCTACAAGAATTACGACCCGCGCGCGAAAGTCATGCGCGACACCTGCCACCAGGTGCTCGACGAGCTGGGCGTGCGCAACGACCCGACCCTGCAGGTCGCCATGGAGCTGGAGCGCATCGCGCTGGAAGACGACTACTTCGTCGAGAAGAAGCTCTATCCGAATATCGATTTCTATTCGGGCATCACGCTGAAGGCGATGGGCTTTCCGACGGAGATGTTCACGGTTCTGTTCGCCCTGGCCCGCACTGTCGGCTGGATCGCGCAATGGACCGAAATGGTCGAGGATCCGTCCCAGAAGATCGGCCGTCCGCGCCAGCTCTTCACCGGTGCCACGCCGCGCGATTATGTGGATTTCTCCAAGCGCTAGACGCGGGACTTCCTGTACAGAAAAGGCCGCTCTCCGGAGCGGCCTTTTTTAATGTTCGGACGACAAGTCCAACGTCTCGAGCACGGCGTCGGCGGCCCGATCGCTGGCCCTGCCGTCCCCGCGCATCCGCGCCGTGGTCTCAATGAGGTGATGCGAGAGCGCTTCCCGGCGCGCGGCATCGTCCAACAGAACACCGACTGCCTCTGCCAGATTGGCGCCGGTGGCCCGGGTCTGGACGAGTTCGGGCACCAGTTCCGCATCGGCCGAGATATTTACCAGACTGATATATTTCGCCTTCATCAGGTTAAAGGCGCGGGCCAGCGCCCAGGTGATCCAGCCGAGGCGGTAACTCGTCACGGTGGGCACACCGGCCGTGGCCAGCTCGGTCACCACGGTGCCGGAACAGGCCAGCGCCGCGTCCGCCGCGGCAAAGGCGTCGGCCTTCTCGCTCTCCTCGACCAGGACGGCACCGTCGAAACAGCGCGCGTTTTCCAGGCGCGCCCGCAGATCGGCCTCGACCGGATCGGCAATGGGAATGACGATCGACAGTCCGGGATAGCGCTGCCGCAATCGCGCCACCGCCCGGGCGAACGGTCCGAACATGCGCCTGATTTCCGATGTCCGGCTGCCGAACAGCACGGTCAGTACCGGGGCATCGGCCGCAAGGGTGTGCCGGGCACGGAAGGCCGCGCCATCACCCGCTTCCAGGCGTTCCAGCGTGGGATTTCCGACAAAGGTCACCGGCAGGCCGTGGGCTTCATAATAGGGCGCGTCGAAATCGAGAATCGTCAACAGCCGGTCGACCGTCGCCGCCAGGGTCGCTGCCCGGCCCGGCCGTGTCGCAAAGACCTGCGGTCCGACATATTTGATCAGCCGGATGGACGGATCGGCCGCCCGCACGCCCTGGGCCACGCGCAGCGTATAGCCCCAGCTGTCGATCAGCACGACCGCATCGGGCTTGACCTTCAGGATATCCTCGACGCTGGCCGCCACGGCCGCCTTCACGCGCTTGTAGGCCATCAGCCCGTCTATCCAGCCGAAAATGGCAAGGTCGGAGATGTCGATGGCCGAACTCACGCCTTCCTCGGCCATGGCTCGCCCGCCAATGCCCGAAAAGCGGACCTCGCCGCCGGTCTTCGCCTTAAGGGAGCGCATCAGGGCGGCGCCCAGAAGATCGCCGGACCGTTCGACTGCAACCACATAAATGAGCGGCGTGCCGGTCATGCGTCGGCGTCCCTCACCACCAGGAAAAGGCCGCGCGCGTCGAGCTCGCGGATCACCGCCTCGCGATCCACCACCAGCGCTCCGCCCGCCTCCAGCACGATACCCGCCAGTCCCGCCGCATCGCACAGGCGCACCGTTTCGACCCCGACAACCGGCATGTCGACCCGGCGCTCCTGGATTGGCTTGGGCCGTTTGGCGAGCACGCCACGACGCTCAGCCCGCGATCCGCGCAGCGCGGCAGGCAGACCCGCCACACGCTCGAGCATCGCATTCGTGCCTTCCTGGGCCTCGACGGCCAGAATCAACCCATCGGCAACGACGGCGCCCTGGCCGATATCCAGCCGGCCGATCTCGGCGGCGACATGCATCGCCTTGTCGGCATCGGCTTTGGCATTGGCATCCGGCTCGACCTTCCCCAGACACCCCGCCTCCAGGCGGTTCCGGGTGAGCAGGCTGTCAGCACCGACAACCGTCAGGCCTTCGCGCTCGAAAGCCTCGACCACCACACGCAGGATGGCATCATCCCCCTTGCGTCCTGCCGCCAGCACGCGCGGCAGGAGTTTCAGCCCGGCCCCGTCCAGGCGCAGCGCCTTGAAGTCGGGCCGTGTGACATAGCCGGCAAAGCAAACCGCATCGCATCCGGCCGATTTGAGTGACCGTGTGATCGCCCCGATTTCGCCGACCGAATGCTCGACATGCCCGATATCGTCGAAAGGGTCGTCGGCAAAGCCTTTCAGCCGGATCACCAGAACCGACTGCGGGTCGAGCGCATTGAGAATTTCACGCGGCAGCCCGCCACCGCCGGCGATCAGGCCGATACGGGTCCAGGATGCCGCGCTCTGCGTGTCAGTCATGAGGCATGCAGACGGAGCGTTTTGCGTCTTCGCGAATAAAACCGATGATCTCCATCACCGGCGCATTGTCGCGATAAGTGTGCGCAACATCGTCGACCCGCTCCTCGAACGTGCCTTCCTGGGCGAACAGCAATCGATAGGCGGCGCGCAGATCGCGCAGGGTCTCGCGCGGCATGCCACGGCGCTTCAGCCCGACCACGTTCAGCCCCGCCAGATGGGCGTGATTGCCGATCACCGAGCCATAGGGGATGACATCCGCTGTCACCATGGCCATGGCGCCGACGAAGGCATGACGGCCGATCCGGCTCTTCTGGTGGATGCCGGCATAACCGCCCAGGATCACGTGGTCGGCCACCGTGGTTTCACCGCCGATGGCCGCGCAATTGGCGAACACGACCCGGTCGCCGACGATGCAATCGTGGGCAACGTGCGAGCCGACCATGAAATAGCCGTCATCACCCACAACCGTCTGGCTGCGTGCGAATGTGGTACCGGGATGCATGGTGACATTCTCGCGCAGGATATTGCGTTTGCCGAGAATGAGCCGCGTGTCCTCGCCCTGGTATTTGAAGTCCTGCGGCGGATGACCGAGATGGACACCCGGATAGAGCACGCAATCCTCGCCCAGCGTCGTATTGCCGGCAATCGTGGCATGCGACATCAGCCGCACACGATCGCCCAGCTTCACTTTCGGACCGACGATCGAGAAAGGACCGATCTCCACGCCCTCGCCCAGCTGGGCCGCCGGGTCGACAATTGCTGTGGGATGAATGGTCGCGCTCATCAGTGTTCCACCGCCTTGGCCGCGAATTCCGCCTGCACGGCACGCACGCCGTCGGCAAAGACCTCGCCCTTGAACTTGAAGACGCCGTGGCGCGCGGCGGTCACCGAGACCGGCATGCGCAGCATCATTCCGGGGCGGACCGGCGAACGGAACCGCACCTTGTCGGCGCCCATGAAATAGACCGTCGCCGAATCGGGGGCGGCCTGCAGCGTCTTGTACATCAGCACAGCGCCGGCCTGGGCCATCGCCTCAATCATCAGCACGCCGGGCATCACCGGATTACCGGGGAAATGCCCCGGAAAGAAGGGCTCGTTCGCCGTCACGGCCTTCAGCCCCACGATCGATTCGCCGGCCCGGTAGTCCTCGGCAGCGTCGATGAGGAGAAAAGGATAACGGTGCGGCAGGAGTTTCAGGATTTCGTTGTGTTCAATCCGGTCGGACACGCCGGTCAGTCCTTCTTCTTCGATGTTTTTGTATCGCGCCGGGCCAGGCGGCGCACTTCGGAGACCTGGCGCAGATGTTGGCGCAACGGCTGGGCGGGATCGCCCATCCAGGTTTCGCCAGCCGGAATGTTTTGCGCGACGGCCGAATTTCCACCGATCCGCGCACCCTTGCCCACTGTGATGTGGTCCTGCAGGCCGACCCGGCCACCGAACATTACATCATCCTCGATCACGCAACTGCCCGAAACGCCGGCAAAGGCGGCCATGGCGACATTGCGGCCGACCAGGCAGTTGTGACCGATATGGCAGAGATTATCGATCTTGGTGCCCTCCCCGATCCGCGTCGGACCGAACAGGCCCCGGTCAACGCAGCTATTGGCACCGATCGTCACCGACGCCGCGATCTCGACCGTGCCCAGATGCGGCATATCCACGAGACCTTCGTTGGATACTGCGGCACCGAAGCCTGTCTCGCCAATCACGGCTCCTGAAAGAATGTTGCAGTTCTCGCCCAGATCCGCGCACTGAATGATCACGCGGGGACCAATACGGCTGCCCGCGCCGATGCGGCAACCGGGCGCGATCACACTGCCCGGCCCGATCGTGACATTCTCGCCGATCTCTGCGTCAGCGCCGATCACCGCGCCCACGCCCAGACGGGCGCCGGACGCGATGCGCGCGGACGGGTCGATCGCATGGTCGGCTGACAGTTCACGCGGGCGGAAGAGACCGGCAGCCGCGCGGCCGAATGCCGCCCGCGGCTGTTCGTGCACCAGCACTTTGGCACCGCGTTCGGACAGGGCATCAGCCAGGCTGGCTGGTGCCAGGATCACCACATCGTCCAGACGGATGTCCGGATAGGCTTTGAGAAGGCGCCCGTTTTCCAGATAGCACAGGCACCCCGGACGGGCCTCGCTGATCGGCGCGACCTCAGACACAGTGCGTGAACCGAAGGCAGAATCGGAAATCGCCGCACCCGAAAGCGCGGCGATCTCGTTAAGTGTCAGCGGTCCAAGTCCGTCGAAGAAACGCGGATCGGCCATGGTCCGTGCCGTCTTATTGCTGCTGCTGGCCAGCCCCGGCCGCCGCTTCCTGGGACACGCGGACGCGCGTCACGGTGACAGTCGGCACCTGAGTGTTGAGGCGGCTGATCACATCGGCGGAAATATCGACGTCCGGCGACGCGAAAACGAGGTTGGCGCGATCAACCAGGATGTCGATATCGCGTTCCGCCACGACGGCTTCCAGGATTGGCCCCAGAGCATCATAGATCGGGCGCATCGCCTGACGCTCGGTCTGGACGATTTCCTGCTGGCGTGCACGGCGGGCCAGTTCGAACTGCTGGGCCTGCTGATTGAGTGCTTCGATACGCTGCATCAGGTCCGGACGCTGCTGGATGGCCTGCGGCGTCATGGATGCAGTTTCCGCGTTCAAACGCTCGGTCTCCTGCTGGATCGGCTGCCCCATGGCGGTCAGCTCGGCATCGATTTCCCGCGCGATTTCCTGCATGCGCGTCTGGATGTGCTGACCAGCAGAGCTTTCGCGCAGCACACGTTCCTCGTTCATGACCGCGATGTTGGGCTGTTGAGCCAGCACCGGCGCCGCCAGCCCGGCGACCATCACCGGAAGAAGAAGGAGAGACTTGATAAACTTCATAACTTTAGAACCCTGTTCTCGTGCTGAACCGGAAGAATTCGGCTCTGTCGTAGTCCTCGCGGATGAAGGCCTCGGCAAAGTCGAAACGCACCGGTCCGAAAGGTGAATCCCAGAAAATGCTCACGCCGGCGGAGGCCCGAAGGGCCATGTCGTCGATCGTGAAAGCTGTCCCGGCGGCCCCTTCGTCGATCTGGTCGGGAGTATCCAGTAGACCCAGGGTACCGAACTCGGTGAAGACACTGGCTCGAACCCCGTACTGCTCCGGCAACCCGGTCGGGAAGGACACCTCGAACGCCCCGACTGCGTACAGACGGCCGCCCAGGGCGTCGCCCCGGTTCAGCTCGCCCGTCTCTTCATTCCGGGTGACGATACGCGGACCGATACCGGCCACTTCGAAACCCCGGAACGAATTGCCGCCCTTGAAGAAGCGGTCATTAATGCGGACGGTATCTCCACCCCACGGCTGAACGAAACCACCATTCATCGTGAAGCTCGCGACGATGTTGTTGTCGAACAGGCGCGGGAGAACCGGCCGGTAGATGGCACCCTCGATTTCAGACCGGACATAGCGGACGTCGCCGCCAATGCCGGCAAAGCCTTGCGAGAACTGCAGGCGATAGCCGCGGCTCGGCTCGATCGGGTCGTTCAGACGCGACCAGTTGAGCGTATAGGTGAGCACGGACGTCGTGCGCTCGCCGGCCTGGTTCAGCAGGGCCTGCGAGGCCGACGAATAGACCCGCACATCATCGGTCCGCAGTGTGTAGCCCAGCTGCAGATTGGTCGACGCCGTCACCGGGAAGCCGAGGCGCACGCTGGCACCCGTCGATTCCGTCTGGAAGGAGGCTTCCGAGATGAAGTCCGAATTGACGCGGAACAGGTCGAAGCCGGCCGCCAGATTACGGTCCAGGAAACGCGGCTCGGTGAAGCGGATGTCGATCGACTCGCGGTTTGAGCTGGCCGAGATGCGGAAGCGCAGGAACTGCCCGCGGCCGCGCAGGTTGCGCTCCGAAATCGACAGATCGACCAGGAAGGCATCGGTCGAGGAGAAACCGGCGCCGAAGGCCAGTTCGCCGGTCGGCTGCTCGGTCACCGCGACTTGGACACGCGCGCGGTCAGGCGCGGACCCGGGCGTCTCATTGACTTCGACATCCTCGAAGAAGCCCAGACGCCTCACATTATTGCGCGACCGGTCAATGAGAACCTGGTTGAAGGCATCGCCTTCAACAATATCCAGCTCGCGGCGGATCACGCGGTCGAGCGTGCGGGTATTGCCGGTGATATCGATGCGCTCGATATAGACGCGCGGCCCCTCATCGATCACGAACTCGATATCGACAGTCCGCTCTTCGCGATTACGCGCTGTGCGCGGGCTGATATTGACGAAGGCATAACCCGCAGCGCCGGCCGCAAATGTCAGCTGGTCGATCCCGGTTTCGATAAGCTCGCCCCGGTAGAGATCACCTTCCTGGATCGGCAGGGTCGCAGCGAGGAACTCCTCGTTCAGATCCTCGATCTCGGTCGACACGGTGACTTCACCGAAGTTGAAGATCTCGCCCTCGTCGATCGTGATCGTGATGTAGAAGCTTTCCTGATCGGGCGTCAGCTCGGCGACCGCAGAAAGCACCCGGAAATTGGCATAGCCCTGGTTCATGTAGAACTGGCGCAGCAATTCCTGGTCATATTCCAGACGATCCGGATCGTAATTGTCGTTCGACGAGAAGAACCGCCACCAGCGCGATTCGCGCGTCACCAGTTCACGACGCAGACGGCGGTCAGAGAAGCTCTCATTGCCGATGAAGTTGATCCGGCGCACGCCGGTCACGGGACCTTCGGAAATCTCGAAGATCAGGTCGACGCGGTTCTGCGGCTGCTCGACGATCTTCGGCGTCACGGATGCCGCAAATCGGCCGGAGCGGCGATAGACCTCGATAATGCGCTGGACATCCGACTGTACGCGAGCCCGCGTGAAGATCGCGCGCGGTTGGGCCTCGATCTCGTCCGTGATCCTGTCGTCGTCAATGGCGCTGTTGCCCTCGAGGATCACCCGATTGATGATCGGGTTTTCCTGGACGCGGACAACAACGAGCTCGCCACGATTTTCGAACTGCGCGTCCGAAAACAGGCCCGTCGCCATCAGGGTCTGGATCGAGAGGTTAACCAGGCGGGTGTCGAAGGTCTGTCCCGGCTGGATCAGCAGGTAGGACAGAACGGTATCGGCTTCGACCCGCTGATTGCCCTCAACCAGGATCTGACGGATCACCGGCTGGG
Source organism: Maricaulis sp. ABE4_448 (assembly GCF_056160825.1). Lineage (NCBI taxonomy): Bacteria > Pseudomonadati > Pseudomonadota > Alphaproteobacteria > Maricaulales > Maricaulaceae > Maricaulis > Maricaulis sp. ABE4_448. The sequence goes on along the minus strand of NZ_JBSWXX010000003.1, from coordinate 412,015 downwards.
CCTGCACTTCGGGGGCCGCTTGCGGAGTCTCTTCCACACCGGATTGCTGGGCCGGCGCGATGGCCGGCAATGTCACAGTCAAAAGGGCTGCGAAGAGAATACGCAGAACACTCGCCATGGAAGATCGCCGCTTGCTGGGCCCGGTCAGAAAATCTGACCGAGCAGGTAATTCAGGTCATTCCAGGTCGCTACAAGCATCATACCGAGCACAAGTGCAAGTCCCACCCGGAATCCGATGGCTTGCGCTTTCATGCTCAGCGGACGCCGGGCAACCGCTTCATAGGCGTAATACACCAGATGGCCGCCGTCGAGGATGGGGATCGGTAGAAGATTCACCAAACCCAGTCCAACCGACAGGAAGCCTGCCAGATGAACGAGATTAACAAGCAGCAAGAAAGTGCTTTCGCCGGCATTTCCGCCTGCTTCGACACTGGTCAAGGCCGTCTGGCCGGCGGCCGTGGCGATTCCCACCGGCCCGTTGAGCAATTCCGGCGAGACCCGGCCCGTGACGACGCGGACCACGTAGCGCGCCGTCATCGACACCGCCGTCCAGGTCCGGTCGACACCATAGCCGATGGCCGTGATGGGGTTGTAGCTGTCGCGCAGCGGCGGCGTCATGACCGAGCCCAGACCGAGACGGCCAAGCGTCCGGGTGCCGCCGAAACGGTCTTCCACCTCAGTGGCCCGCGGCGCCGCCCGCAGCACGAGTATCTCGCCGGCGCGCTCAACATCGAAACGCATTTCCTCGCCCGGCCGCCAGACGACTTCCGTTACGATGTCATCAAAGGACTGGATACCGCTGCCATTGATCGCGACGATGCGGTCACCGACCTGGAAACCGGCTTCTGCAGCGGCACTGTCTTCCGCAACGGTTCCTACGACTGCCGGCTGGTAGGCCGGGCCACCCAGTGCAAGCGCAATGCTGGCAAAGATGAAGATGGCCAGGATGAAGTTTGCAATCGGTCCCGCCGCCGTCACGAAAGCGCGTTGCCAGAGCGGTTTGAAGTGATAGCAGCGCTCGGCATCCGGCCCCATCCGCTTGCGGATTTCCTCAAGCTTTTCGGCATCGGGTTCACTGGCAGCGCCGGCATCGCCCAGGAATTTCACATATCCGCCAAGAGGAAAGGCCGCGATGCGCCAGACCGTGCCGCGTTTGTCGCGCCACGAGGCGACCGTCGGACCGAACCCCATCGAGAAGGCTTCTGCATGCACGCCACACATGCGGCCGGCCCAATAGTGGCCGAGCTCGTGAATCACGACGACAATCGAGATCAGGAAGACGAATGAGAAAATCGTGAGAAAGCCGGTGCCGATCAGGCTCATGACATCGTGTTCCGTGATCTCGTTTCCACTGACAGGCCACCAATCAAGTCGCGTGCCAGCTCGCGGGCCCGCCGGTCGATGGCGAATACATCCTCGAAGGCCGCAAGCGCGCGCGGCATGTCCGCATCCGCCTGAGCGAGCGCCAGAACCTCTGCAACACTCGCCGTGATGTCAAGGAAGCCGATCCGCCCGGCAAGGAAAGCCTCGACTGCTATTTCATTCGCGGCATTCAGCACGGCGGGGGCAATCCCCCCTGCCCGGATCGCATCGCGGGCCAGACGGATGGCCGGAAACCGCACAGGATCCGGTGCCTCGAACTCCAGCCGCGCAATCTGGTCCAGTCTGAGACGCTCGACCGGCGCCTCCATGCGCTCCGGCCAGGCCAGCGCGCTGGCGATCGGCGTACGCATGTCCGGCGATCCCAGCTGGGCCAGCAGGCTGCCGTCCGCGTATTCGACAAGGCCGTGCACGATGGACTGGGGGTGCACCACCACCTCGACCTGTTCCGGCGGCAGGTCGAACAGCCAGCAGGCCTCGATGATCTCCAGCCCCTTATTCATCATCGACGCGCTGTCGATGGTGATCTTCGCACCCATCGACCAGGTCGGATGGGTCAGCGCGTCGGTGCGGCTGGCCGCCGCCATGCGTTCCAGCGGCCAGGTGCGGAAAGGCCCGCCCGATGCCGTCAGCGTGATCGACCGGATCGCAGACCTGTGCGCGCCGTTGAAGACCTGGAAGACGGCATTGTGTTCGCTGTCCACCGGCAGCAGCGTCGCACCGCAGCGCGCTGCCTCATGCATGAATAGCGGCCCGGCACAGACCAGGCATTCCTTGTTGGCAAAGGCCAGCGCCGCGCCCTGGCGGACGGCTTCCAGCGTCGGCCGCAGACCTGCCGCGCCGACAATGGCGGCCATGGTCCAGTCGGCCGGCACAGCAGCGGCCTCACACACCGCCTCCTCACCGACGCCAATGACGATGTCAGGATGCCCCGCCAGGGCCTCGCGCAATTCCGGTGCGGCGGCGGGGTCTGCGATCGCGACATGAGAGGCCCGATGTTTGATCGCCTGCCGCGCGAGCTCCACGGCATTGGTCCGCGCCGTCAGCGCGACCACATCAAACATTCCCGGTTCAGCCCGCGCGACCAGGTCGAGCGTTGACAGCCCGACCGAGCCGGTGGCGCCCAGAACGCTGACACGGCGGGGCGCGGTCATGCCGCCCCCCAGCCCAACGGGATCACACGCTGGAACAGCACGGCGGTAATCACGGCCAGCATCAGCGCGTCGACACGGTCCAGCACACCGCCATGGCCCGGAATCAGCGTTCCGGAATCCTTGACGTTGAAACTGCGTTTGAACAGGGACATCGCCAGATCGCCCAGCACGGATGCGACGGCGACGACCGCCGCAAAGACGGCCACCACCGGCAGGTTGAGGTCGAAGACCGCGCCGGCGCCCACGCCCGCAGCGGTTCCGGCGGCAAGCCCGGCAATGAATCCGGACCAGGTCTTGTTGGGACTGGCCTGGGGCACGAGTTTCGGACCGCCCAGCCAGGTTCCCGCAATATACGCCAGACTGTCCGCAGCCCAAACGATGGCAAACAGCAGCACGACCATCGGCAGGCCATGCGCGGGTTCGGCGCGCATGGAGGCGAGCAGACCGGCCGCCAGCGACACGTAGAGCACCCCCAGCACCTCGATTGACCAGCCTCGCCGCCAGCGTTCGACACCCGCCGCCAGCGTACCGGCCGCCCCCCAGAACAGTGCATCCTGGGTCGAGGTCTCGCCGGCCAGCAGGACGGCACCGGAGGCGGTGGCACAGGCAATGGCGTAGGCGACCGGCGGTGCCTTGGGATCGGACATCTGGATCCATTCCCAGGCCATGGCCGCGGCGAAAGCCGCCACCCAGGCCGTGAATACCAGCCCGCCCATCCACAACAGGACCAGCGCCAGCGGTCCCAGCAACAGCGCCGAGATCAGGCGGCGCTGGAAAACCGGGTCACGCCGCGCCAGCATCGAGCCCACCATAGCGCCGGCTGCGTTGTTTGAAGGCATCGACCGCCCCCGCGAAATGCCGGGCCGAAAAATCCGGCCACAGCACATCGAGGAAGAGCAGTTCCGCATAGGCCAGCTGCCAGAGCAGGAAGTTGGAAATGCGCTCTTCCCCGCTGGTGCGGATCAAAAGGTCGACATCGGGCAGACCGTGCGTATCGAGCGCCTGCTCGAAGGCCGAATTGTCAATGGTGTCGGGATCGATCGCGCCTTCCTGTGCGGCCCGGGCCAGCGTGCGCGCCGCACGCACCAGCTCGTCACGGCCGCCATAGTTGAAGGCGATGGTAAGGTGAAACCGGTCGTTCGCGGCGGTGTGCGCCTCGGCCCGCTCGATGATGGCCTTGAGGTCTTCACTCAGATTGTCGCGCCGGCCGATGATGCGGATCCGCACGCCGCGCCCGGCAAGCTGTTCGAGGTCCGCCTCGACATAGGTTTTCATGAGCTGGAACAGCGCGCCGACCTCGTCGGCCGGACGGTTCCAGTTTTCCGTCGAGAACGAGAACAGGGTCAGATAGCGCACGCCAAGATCGCCGGCGGTCTCGACCGCCTTGCGCACGGTCTCGACGCCGCGCCGGTGCCCGAAGGCACGCGGGCGGCCGCGGGATTTCGCCCAGCGGCCATTGCCGTCCATGATTATCGCCACATGGGCGGGCCCCGGCTGGGAAGCGGAAGCGTCGTCGGTCATGGGTTCGCTCCGCAAGCGGGGTGATCAGACCTGCATGATTTCTTCTTGCTTGATCTTCAGGCTCTCATCGATCCGCTTGATGGCATCATCCGTCAGTTTCTGCACATCCTCGGCGAAGGATTTGTGCTCGTCTTCGGACAGCACACCATCCTTTTCCATCTTTTTCAGCGCATCCATGCCGTCGCGGCGCACATTGCGCACGGCGACGCGGGCATGTTCGGCATAGGTACCGGCCAGCTTGGCAATCTCGGCGCGGCGCTCCTCATTGAGCGGCGGAATCGGAATACGCAGCAGCTGGCCTTCCATCACCGGGTTCAGGCCGATACCGGAATTACGGATCGCCTTGTCCACGGCAGCGACCATGGTCCGGTCCCACACCTGGACCGAGATCATGCGGGGTTCGGGAACCGAGACCGTGGCGACCTGGTTGATCGGCGTCGGCGTGCCATAGGCCTCGACCTTGATCGGATCGAGCAGGCCGGCGCTGGCGCGGCCGGTGCGCAGACCGCCGAATTCCTTGCGCAGGGCCTCGATCGCCCCATCCATGCGCCGCTTGAGGTCGGCTTCGTCGAAATCGATATCGTCGCTCATGGCTTGCTCTTTCCTGTTATTTGCCAGCTGACGGTGCAGGCCGCGGCTTGCCGATCATCGTGCACACGCCCTGGCCAGCCAGAACGCGGGCCAGACCACCCTTGTCGTGAATGCTGAAGACGACGATCGGAATGGCGTTTTCCCGCATCAGCGTCACCGCCGAGGCGTCCATCACCTTGAGATCACGCGTCAGCACATCAAGATAGTCGAGCTGATCAAAGCGTTCCGCGTCCGGATTCTTGCGCGGGTCGTCGGAATAGACACCGTCCACCTGTGTGCCCTTGAGCAGCGCGTCGCAGCCCATCTCGGCCGCACGCAGGGCGGCAGCGGTATCGGTGGTGAAGAAGGGATTGCCCGTGCCGGCAGCGAAGATCACCACCCGGCCCTTTTCCATATGACGGGTGGCGCGGCGCCGGATATAGGGCTCGCAAACCGTTGTCATCGGAATGGCGGACTGGACGCGTGTCTGGACGCCGACGCGTTCCAGCGCTGTCTGCATGGCCAGCGCATTCATCACGGTCGCCAGCATGCCCATATAATCGGCAGCGGCCCGGTCCATGCCCTTGGCGGCGCCGGTGAGCCCGCGGAAGATATTCCCGCCGCCGATCACCAGGCAAATCTCGGTACCGGCACGCACGGCCTGGGCAACCTCGGACGCGATGCGATCTGCCGTCGGCATATCGATCCCGTAATTCTGGTCGCCCATCAGGGCTTCGCCGGAAATCTTGAGCAGAACCCGCCGGAATTGCGGCGGGTTCTCTTGGCCTGAAACCGGCCCGGATGCAGATGAATCAGTCACGGCGTGCAGCATATAGAAAGCGGCGGCGCTTTAAAGCGCCGCCGCTCTCAATGCGATCAGGACTGGCCGGTCGCTGCAGCGACCTCGGCCGCGAAGTCTTCGGACTTCTTCTCGACGCCTTCGCCCAGCGCCATGCGCGCGAAGCCGGAGATCTCGACCGGCGTGCCCAGTTCCTTGGCGGTATCCGCCAGCACCTGCTCGATGGTGCGGTCCGGGTCCATGACGAAGGCCTGCTTCAGAAGCACGACTTCCTCGTAGAACTTGCGCATGCGGCCTTCCACCATCTTTTCGACGATGTTTTCCGGCTTGCCGGACTGGCGAGCCTGGCCGGCGAACACTTCGCGTTCCTTGTCCGCCAGGGCCGAGTCGACGCCGTCGATGTCAACGGAAACGGCCACGGCCGGCGAACCGGCAGCAACGTGCATCGCGATCTTGCGGCCCAGCTCGGCCAGCTTGGCGGCATCGCCGCTCGACTTCAGGCCGACCAGAACGCCGATGGCGCCCATGTCGTCCGCAGCCGGATTGTGGACGTAGCTGGCGACCACGCCCGGCTCGGCCGTGACAACGGCGGCACGGCGCAGGGCCATGTTTTCACCGATCGTGGCGATCAGGCTGGTCAGCTTGTCCTCGACGGTTTCGCCGGAGGCCAGCTTGGCAGCCTTGAGGCCGTCCACATCGCCGGACGTGCCGATCGCGAGCGCGGCAATGTCCTTCACCGCAGCCTGGAACTTCTCGTTCCGGGCGACGAAGTCGGTTTCCGAGTTCACTTCGACGACGGCACCCTGGCCGCCTTCGGTTGCCACGGCAACGAGGCCTTCGGCAGCAACACGGTCCGCCTTCTTGGCGGCCTTGGACAGGCCCTTCTTGCGCAGCCAGTCAACGGCGGCTTCGAAGTCGCCATCGGTCTCGTTCAGCGCCTTCTTGCAGTCCATCATGCCTACGCCGGTCTTTTCGCGCAGTTCCTTGACGAGAGCAGCAGTAATCGCGGCCATCGGTATCTCCTGGATTATCGCTCGTGAAATCGAAGCTTACGCTTCGGTCTTGTCAGATTCAGACGACGTTTCCGTGGCAGCCTCGTCGCCCGTTGCGGCTTCGGCTTCCGTGGCAGCCGTCTCTTCGGCGGCGGTTTCCTCGACCAGCGCCTCGACCGGCGCTTCGGCTTCGCCCAGATCCATGCCCATGGCCATCTGGCTGTCGGCCATGCCATCGAGCACAGCGTCAGCGATCAGATCGCAGTAGAGGGCGATGGCGCGCGAGGCATCATCATTGCCCGGGATCGGGAAATCGATCGGGTCCGGATCGCAGTTGGTGTCGACCACGGCGATCACCGGAATGCCCAGCTTCTTGGCTTCCTGGATGGCGATGCCTTCCTTGTTCGTGTCGATCACGAACATCAGGTCCGGCGTGCCGCCCATGTCCTTGATACCGCCGAGCGACCGGTCGAGCTTCTCGCGCTCGCGGGTCAGCATCAGCTGTTCCTTCTTGGTCAGGCCGGCCAGACCGCCCTCACCTTCGAACATGGTTTCCAGCTCGCGCAGACGGGCGATCGAGTTGGAGATGGTGCGCCAGTTGGTCAGCGTACCGCCGAGCCAGCGCTGGTTCATGTAGTACTGGGCGCAGCGCGCGGCAGCCTGGGCCAGCGGTTCCTGGGCCTGACGCTTCGTGCCGACGAAGAGGACGCGACCGCCCTTGGCAGCCGTTTCGCGCACCTTCACCAGGGCCTGGTGGAGCAGCGGGACGGACTGGGACAGGTCGATAATGTGGATGTTGGAGCGTTCGCCAAAGATGAAGTCCTTCATCTTCGGGTTCCAGCGGTGGGTCTGGTGACCGAAGTGACAGCCAGCTTCGAGCAGCTGGCGCATGCTGAATTCAGGGAGAGCCATCGATTTTTCCTTTTCCGGTTGGCCTCCACGGAGCGGAGCCGTCCGCACATGCGAACGGCACCGGAGCGTCAGGCCTTCGGCCGGACGATGCCCCGTGTGCGTGATGGCGCGGCTTATAGGCCCAAGACAGCCGGTTTGGCAAGCGGGGCAAGGCGTACCGGGTGCAGTCCGATCACGCCGGACTGCACCTGGCACGCCTCTATCCTGCCGAACCGGCACCAGACCGGCACGACATATCCGCTATTGCGTGTCAGTCGGCGGCGGCCGGCGAGACGGACGCATGGTCGGCGAGATAGTACCACCGCCCGTCGATCTGACGCTGAACATCCGTAAAGCGGCCTGTCAGGACAAAGGGTTCGCTACCACCCGCCGGCGTTTGCGTCATCGTCCAGACGCCCCAGGCCGCATGGATGTCATCGGCATGCGCCTCACCATGAGGCTCGATATCAATATCAATGGCCTCGAAGGCATCGAAAAAGCCCTGCCAGTCGGCTGCAATCGCTGCGCGGCCACGAACATGCTGAGTACCCGGCGAGTAGCTGTCGGCGCCTTCGACGTAAAGGCTCGCAAGCTGTTCGGAATCCTCAGCTTCAACCGCAGCGATGAATGCAGCCAGAAGCTCTTCCGGCGTTTCCTGAGCGAAGCCCTGCGAACCTGCAACCAATGCTGCAACGCCGGCACAAAAAAGTGTTTTCATGGTTTCCCCCCTGAACAAAGCGTGGCGACCCTAGCGAAGTCCGCACGCCGCACAACCGAAAAGCGATACAATCGCGATCCATACAGCATCGCGCGAATCCGGATTGTGGCGGCCGCATGTCAGTCCAGGCGTCCGCAACCTCGCCGCATCGCCCGGCACAATCAGGCGACCTCGACGGAAGCGACACCGTCAACGCCCTTCAGCGCCGCCTGCAGCGCGCTGTCGGCGCTGTGCCGGCCCGGAAGGCGCAATTCCACCTCCCCGCCGCCCGCAATCGGCACGAAAAGATCGATCACGGCATCCTTGGAAACATCCGCCCGGCCATTGGCCCGCTCGAGCCGCGCATGGATGCGCGACAGCGCCGCCGCATCATCCAGACGTACGCGCAGACGCTCGGCGCAGATCTGCATGTCCAGCACTTCCAGCCGGTCGGCGAAGAAGGAAATCTGCTCGTCCCGCTCGTCGACGCGGCAATTCACCAGCACGGCCTGACCACTGTCGAGCAGGTCGCGCGAGGTGCGCAGGAGTTCCGGCGCAATAAACACCTCGAACTCGCCTGTTGGATCGGACAGCGTCACCCAGGCAAAGCGTTCACCGGACTTGTTCGAGACGCGTTCCTGGCGCCGGCGCACCATGCCGGACAGGCGTAGCGCCGTGGCGCCGTCGGCGACCCGCGCCGGCGCTTCGGCATGAAAGACCACGCCGCGGCCGGCGAGATGCTCGGCCATGTCGTCGAGCGGATGACCGGACAGGTAGAAGCCGATGGCGGACAATTCCGCGTCGAGCCGCTGGGTCGCGGTCCAGGGATCGGGCTGCGGCAGGCGCGGCCGCTCCAGCGCCACATCATCCCCGCCACCGCCGAACAGGCTGGCCTGGGCACTTTCGCGCTGCTGTGCGGCGTGCTGGGCCATGGAAAGCAGGGTTTCCGCGCTTTCCAGCACCCGGGCCCGGTCGGGATCGAGACTGTCGAACGCCCCGGCCCGCGCCAGATTCTCGAAGGTCCGCTTGTTGATATGCCGCGGATCGACGCGCTCGGCGAAATCATAGAGATCCTTGAAGGGTCCGCTTTGCGACCGCTCGGCAACGATGTGCTCCATGGCGGAGAAGCCGACATTGCGGATCGCGCCGAGCGCGAAGCGGATCGTGCCCTCCTCGACCGAGAAATCGGCCTCGGACGCATTCACGTCCGGCGGCCGCACCTCGATCCCCATGCGGCGGATTTCCTGGAAAAAGGCGGCCAGCTTGTCGGTATTGGCCGCGTCGAGTGACATCAGCGCCGCCATGAACTCGACCGGGTAGTTGGCCTTGAGATAGCCCGTGCGGTAGGCGATCGCGGCATAGGCGGCGGCGTGGGACTTGTTGAAACCGTAGCCGGCGAATTCGGCGACGAGTTCGAAAATGTAGGAGGCTTTCTCGCGGCTCACGCCCTTCGCTTCGGCACCCTCGAGGAAACGGACTTTCTGCTTGTCCATCTCCTCCTTCTTCTTCTTGCCCATGGCGCGGCGCAGAAGATCGGCTTCACCGAGTGAGTAGCCGGACAGGATCTGCGCGATCTGCATCACCTGTTCCTGGTAGATGATGACGCCGTAGGTTTCCTGCAGCACGCCTTCCAGATCGGGATGGAGGCAATCGACCTCGGCCCGGCCGAACTTCCGGTCGACATAGACGTCGATATTCTTCATCGGGCCGGGACGATAAAGCGAGATCAGCGCGATCAGGTCCTCGATCGCGTCCGGCTTCATCTTCTTCAGCGTGTCGCGCATGCCCGAACTTTCCAGCTGGAACACGCCGATCGCATGACCGGACTGGAGGAGTTCGAAGGTCGGCTTGTCGTCGAAGTCGATCCCCTCGATATCGGGAACCGCCTTGCCGGCCGAAGCGATATAGCCCAGTGCGCGGGCAATCACGGTGAGGGTTTTCAGACCCAAAAAGTCGAATTTCACCAGACCGGCCGGCTCGACCCATTTCATGTTGAACTGGGTGGCGGGAATGTCGGAGCGCGGATCGCGGTAGAGCGGGACGAGTTCGGAGAGTTTGCGGTCGCCGATCACGACACCGGCGGCGTGGGTGGAGGCGTTGCGGAAGAACCCCTCCAGCCGCAGCGCGACCGTGAGCAGGCTGTCGACCGCATCATCGTCGCGGCGCATTTCCTCGAGCTTGGGCTCGATCTTGAGCGCCTCGGCCAAGGTCACCGGATTGGCCGGGTTGGACGGTACCAGCTTGGCCAGCTTGTCGACCAGGCCGAAGGGCAATTGCAGAACGCGCCCGGTATCGCGCACCACGGCGCGCGCCTGCAGCGTACCGAAGGTGATGATCTGCGCCACGCGGTCATTGCCGTAGCGCTCCTGCACATAGCGGATCACCTCGCCGCGCCGCTCCTGGCAGAAGTCGACGTCGAAGTCGGGCATGGAGACGCGTTCCGGATTGAGGAAACGTTCGAACAGGAGACCGAAGCGCAGTGGGTCCAGATCGGTAATCGTGAGCGCATAGGCCACGAGCGAGCCGGCACCGGAGCCCCGGCCCGGTCCGACGGGAATGTCATGCGACTTGGCCCACTGGATGAAGTCCGAAACGATCAGGAAATAGCCTGGGAAGCCCATCTGCCGAATAATGCCAAGTTCGAAGTCGAGCCGTTCGCGATAGGCCTTCTCAGGCGCCGCATCGGCGCCGGAGGCCAGACGTTCGGTCAGGCCTTCATGGGCGCGGGCGACAAGTTCCTCGGCCTCGTCGCGGCCGCCCTTGGTGGGGAAGCTGGGCAGGATGGGCGCGTGCGTGCGGACCCGGTAGGCACAGCGCCGGGCGATCTCCAGCGTGTTGGCGAGCGCTTCGGGCAGATCCGAAAAGCGCGCACTCATGTCGTCCGGCGAGGTGAGATAGTGATCCGGCGTCACCCGGCGGCGCTCCTGCACGGAGACGTAGGAGCTTTCGGAGATACACAGAAGCGCATCATGCGCCTTGTGCATCGAGGGGTCCGGGAAATAGGCCTCGTTTGTGGCGACCAGGGGCAGGCCGCGGCTGTACGCCTCCTCGACCAGCCAGTTCTCGGCCTCCAGCTCCTCGGCGAGACCGTGACGCTGCAGCTCGACATAGAGCCGGTCGCCGAAGGCCGCCGACAGACGCTCCAGCAACCGGTTGGCTTCCGGCTGCCGCCCGCCGGTCACAAAGCGGTTGAGCACGCCGTCCGGACCGCCTGTCAGGCAGATCAGGCCGTCTGCATGTTCGAGCACGAGGGACAGCGGCACATGCGGCTCTTCCGACCCGTCCACATCGAGATAGGCGGCGCTGGACAGCGCCATGAGGTTTTCATAGCCGGTGCGGTCCTGCACCAGCAGCGCCAGCATGCCTTCCGGCTCGGCGCGTTCGCCCGGATGCGGGTCCACCGTGCGCACAGCGAGCGTGCAGCCGACGATCGGCTGGATCCCTGCCCCGGCCATCACCTCGGAAAACTCCAGGGCGCCGAAGAGATTATTGCTGTCGGTCAGCGCAATGGCCGGCATGCCGTGCTCGCGGCAGGCCGACACCATCTGCGGCATGCGGATCGCGCCTTCGAGCAGCGAATAGGGCGAACGGACCCGTAGATGCACAAAGGGTTGTCTCGCCGTCATCGCCCGCTCCGTCAGCGCTTCAGAACCTCCCCGCCACGCGCATCATCAGGGCTGAAGCCCGATCATCCGGACCGGAACCGGCCACCGCGAGTCGAGAGGCAGACAAACTACGCCAGGAACGCGTCAGGCGAAATCAGGCTTGCAAGCCCGATCTCAGTAAAGACCGCCGGAAAGCCCCGGCACACACGGTAAGCCCTTTCGCGTCCGCCTCAGGCTGCGCCGAGCACGCTTCCCCACATGGCGATCATCCAGGCAAAACCCAGTACAGCTGTGGCGGCAGAGACATCTTGAAGTACGCGGCGCATGACAACCTCCCGAATTCATGTTCCGGGTTTGTTCTATTCCGACACAGACATCGCGTCAAGCAGAAAGTTCCATAAACGTTCCGCCAGACATGTTCCGGGAATCTCTAGGCCGTTTCCGGGCTGTAGGGCGTGAGATGCCCGTCCTGGAAGGTCACGACACGATCCATCCTGGCCGCGAGATCGTGATTATGGGTCGCCACCAGGGCGGCGGCTCCGGCATCGCGCACCGTCTCGCGAAAGGCCTCGAACACGGTTGCAGACGTCGTGGGGTCGAGATTGCCGGTCGGCTCGTCGGCCAGCAGCACATGCGGTGCATTGGCCAGCGCGCGGGCGATGGCGACACGCTGCTGCTCACCGCCGGACAATTGCGAGGGCTGGTGCGTGGCACGGTCGGACAGGCCCAGGCGCTCGAGCAGGGCATCGGCCCGTGCAACAGCCGCCCTGTGCGGCACGCCGCCGATCAGTTGCGGCAAGACGATATTCTCGCGCGCATCGAATTCGGGCAGGAGATGGTGGAATTGATAGACGAAACCGATATCCCGCCGCCGGATCGCCGTGCGTTGCCGGTCGGACAGGCCGCTTGTCGCCGCGCCACAGACGACCACTTCCCCGCCATCGGGCCGTTCCAGCAGCCCCGCCGCATGCAGCAGCGAGGATTTGCCGGAACCGGAGGGGCCGACGAGGCCGACGATCTCGCCGGGCATCAGGGTCAGGCTGACCCCGCGCAGGACCTCCAGCGTATCGGCTTCGGTTACGTAGGTGCGCACGATATCGCGCAGATCGAGGACGGGATCACTCATAGCGCAGCGCCTCCACGGGATCGAGACGGGCGGCCCGCCAGGCCGGCGGCAAGGTCACCAGGAGCGAGACGATGAAGCCGAACACCGAGATGAAGGCCACCTCCCCCCAGTCCAGCTTGGCCGGAATGCGATAGAGGAAATAGACGCTGGGATCCCAGGGATTGGTGCCCGTCGTCCAGGTGATGAAATCCTGGATCGGGCCGATATTCACCACGAAGAGAATGCCCAGGAGAATGCCGGCCAGCGTCCCCAGAACACCGATCGAGGCCCCGACGATCAGGAAAACCCGCATCACGGACGCCTGTGTCGCCCCCATCGTGCGCAGGATGGCAATGTCGCGCCCCTTGTTCTTCACCAGCATCACCAGGCCGGAAATGATGTTCATCGCGGCAATCGCGACAACGATCGACAGGATGAGCCGCATCGCGGTGCGCTCGAATTCCAGCGCATTGTAGAAGGCGGGGTTGAGCTGGGTGTAGTCGTAGGCGGCCGCATCGGGGCCGGCGAGCGCACCGATGCTTCCCACCATGCTGGCGGCCATGTCCGGATTGGCCAGCCGCACCTGGATCTGGTCGGTCCCCTCGCCCTTGGCAAAGAAGACCCGGCCCTGGTCCAGCGGCATGAAGGCCGCACTCTCGTCGATGGTCGAAACGCCGGCGGCCAGAACTGCCCCGACATAATAGGCTTTCTGGTTGGGCCGCGCCCCGAACACGGTCGGCGTACCCCGGGCCGTGGTGAAGGTGATGCGGTCGCCGACACCAACGGCAAGACGCCGGGCGATCCCCGAGCCCAGGATGATCGTGTCGCCGCCATTATGGCCTTCGCCGAACCCGTCGAGATTGCCTTCCACAAGGCCCGTGCGGCCATCCGGCGACGGATTGGCAATCACGTCCAGCGCCGCCACATCCTCCGGCCGGGTGCCCAATACAACGATGACGCTCTGATAGCGCTCGGAGGAGGCCAGCACCTGCCCCTGCACCACCGGATCGGCGCTGACCACGCCCGGCATCGCCTCAAGCTCGCGCACCAGCGCATCGACACGCTCGGCATCGAGATTGCGCGTATCGACATAGACATGCGGCTGGAAGCCGAGCAGCTGGCTGAAGAGTTCTGCCCGGAAACCGTTCATGATCGACATGACAGCGATCAGGCCGAGAACGGCCAGGGTGATCCCGCCAAAGGAGATCATGGCAATCAGTGCCACGCCGCCATGCTTTCGCCGGGCCCGCAGATAGCGGAAGGCCAGCATGAATTCATACGGCGAGAAGGGGCGCGCGCCCCCGGCTGCACGGACCGCAGGATCAGCCATCGGCAAAAGCCCTTTCGGCAAGACGGTTGACGGCGTCCTCGGGCGAGAGCTCGTGGGTTTCGCCCGTACGGCGCACTTTCAGCTCCACCTTGCCCTCTTTCAGACCGCGCGGTCCGATCACGAGCTGGTAGGGCAAGCCGATCAGGTCGGCCGTGGCGAACTTGCCGCCCGGGCGCTCCGACGTGTCGTCATAGAGCGGGTCGAGACCGGCCGCCATGAGCTTGCCATAGGCGTCTTCACAGGCTGCATCCGCCTCGCCATCGCCGGCGCGCAGATTGAGAATGCCGACACCGAAGGGCGCGACTTCCTCGGGCCAGATACAGCCCTTCTCATCGTGATGGGCCTCGATAATCGCGCCCAGGAGGCGCGACACGCCGACACCATAGGAGCCCATATGCACGGCCCGCTCCTTGCCGTCGGGATGCGTGACCAGGGCTTTCATCGGATCGGAATACTTGGTGCCGAAATAGAAGATGTGGCCCACCTCGATACCGCGCGCCGTCAGACGGCGATCCTCGGGCACCCGGGCGAACACATCGGCTTCATGCATCTCGTCGGTCGCGGCATAGAGCGCGGTGCGCTGGTCGACCAGCGGCTGCAGATCGCCATCGAAATCGACGTTGGAGCCCGGCGCGCCCATGTCGACCAGGTCGGCATGGCAGAACACCTCGCTCTCACCGGTCTCCGCCAGCACGATAAACTCGTGCGACAGGTCACCGCCGATCGGCCCGGTATCCGCCTTCATCGGCACGGCCTTCAGGCCCATCCGCGAGAAGGTGTTCAGATAGGCGATGAACATCTTGTTATAGGAGCGGCGCGCCGCCTCCTCGTCCAGATCGAAGGAATACGTGTCCTTCATCAGGAATTCGCGGCCGCGCATCACGCCGAAGCGCGGGCGGATCTCGTCCCGGAACTTCCACTGGATATGGTAGAGCAGCTTGGGCAGGTCCTTGTAGGAGCGGCAATAGGAGCGGAAGATCTCGGTGATCATCTCCTCATTCGTCGGCCCGAACAGCATGTCGCGCTCGTGACGGTCCGTGATGCGCAGCATCTCCGCGCCGTAATCGTCATAGCGGCCGCTTTCGCGCCACAGATCAGCCGACTGGATGGTCGGCATCAGCAGCTCCACGGCACCGGCGCGGTTCTGCTCCTCGCGGACGATCTGCTCGACCTTCTTGAGCACCTTCAGACCCAGCGGCAGCCAGGAATAGATGCCGGCGGATTGCTGCCGGATCATGCCGGCCCGCAGCATCAACTGGTGCGAGACGATCTGGGCGTCGGAGGGGGTTTCCTTGAGGACGGGCAGGAAGAAGCGGGACAGGCGCATGGGTGGGGAATTCCGCGATAAGAGGTTCAGCCCCCATTAGAACGCGTTGGGAAGCGATGACAAGGCACCTTCCCCGCCTCTGTCAGTCCTTTGCCGTGGCTCTCAGGCCTTCAGCGTCACACCGCTTTCCTGCGTCACCGCCTTGGCATAGCAGGCCCGGTCGATATCGCTGACCTCGACGGTGATGGAGGCCACCGGCGTAGCGAGCGCCTGAACGGCGGACAGGACCAGGTCGGACATCGCCGCCTTCTGCGCCTGTGTACGCCCCGGCATGATCCGGGCCTCGGCATGGATGAAGGAATAGTTGTTGCGGCCATTGCGGTAATGGCTGACGGGCACGACGCGCACCTTGATGTCGTTCGGATCGAAAAGCTCGCTCGCCTCCATGCCGTGAAAGACCGCATCGACCAGCTGTTCGGGTGTCAGGCCCAGGGCGTCGAGATCGGAATGGTGCAGGATGACGTGCGGCATGGGTCAGGCTCCGGTTGAAGGTCAGATCGTTCAAGACATGGCGTCAGGCCCTGCCGGATACAATCGCAAGGCCGGTTACAATCGCAAGGATCGGGTGGCCGCAGTCATTGGCCGGCGGCACAAGGTGACCGTCACACCAAGGAGTGCCCGAGATGAGCTTTCGCATCACCGGCCTGTCGCCGGAACCCTTCCGCCCCCTGTTCGGCCTGCCGGACGCGGAACTCGCCGCCCGCGGCATCGTCCGCAAGACCGTCACCGCCAAGCCCGGCTTTCCCTGCCGCATCACGCTGGACGATGCCGAACCGGGCGAAAGCGTGCTGCTGCTCCATCATGAAAGCCACAGCGCCGACACGCCCTACCGCTCGGCCTATGCGATCTATGTGCGGGAGAATGCGGCCGAAGCCGCCCAGCTGACCGACGAGATCCCGCCCGTCATGCGTGGCCGCCCGCTGGCGCTGCGCCTGTTCGACAAGGACGGCATGCTGGCCAGCGCTGAGCTGGCTCTCACCGGCGATCCGCGCGCAGCCATCGAGGCTGCCCTCGCCCGCAGCGAGATTGCCTATATTGACGTCCACAATGCCGCGCACGGCTGCTTTGCCGCTCGGGTCGAGCGCGCCTGAGACGGGCCCTACCCTGCAGCCGCAGGATAGTAGGTGGGCGAGCCCGGACCGACCGGCAGCCCCGGCAGGCCGAGCCCAAAGGGCAGATCCAGGCCGAAGGCCCAGAGGTAGAAGAAGCTGGACCAGAAAATCAGGAAGAAAATGCTGTAGGGCAGCATCATCGCGATCAGCGTGCCGACGCCCAGATTTTTGTCGTAGCGCGTTGCCCAGGCGAGGATGAGGCCGAAATAGCTCATCATCGGGGTGATGATATTGGTCGAGGAATCGCCGATCCGGTAAGCCGCCTGGATCACTTCCGGGGCATAACCGATCAGCATCAGCATCGGCACGAAGATCGGCGCGGTGACGGCCCACTGCGCCGAGGCCGATCCCAGTGACAGGTTGATCACCGCACACATCAGGATGAAGAGGAAGAAGACCAGCGGGCCGGTCATCCCGGTATCCTGCAGGAATTGTGCGCCGGTGACGGCCGTGATCGCACCCAGATTGGTCCAGCCGAAGAAGGCGACGAACTGGGCGGCAAAGAAGACCAGGACGATGTAGAGGCCCAGGGCGCTGATCGCACCGGCCATGGCGTCGATCACGTCCCGGTCGGTCTTCATCGTGCCGGTGGCCCGGCCATAGGCATAGCCCGCCGCAATGAAGAAGATCAGGATCCACACCACGAAACCGCGGAAGAAGGGCGACGCGATGCGGTCGCCGGTATCGGGGTTGCGCAGCACGCCCCATTCCGGTGCGAGGGTCAGCGCCATCAGCGCGAAAACGCCCAGAATGGCCAGACCGGCCCAGAGCAGACCCTTGCGTTCACCCGGCTCCAGCGGCTGCATCATGTGCTTGTCGAGCACGGTCTCGTCGGCCCGGGACGGATCGTATTTCCCCAGCTTGGGCTCGACGATGAAAATGGTCACGAGCGAGCCGATGGCCGTGATCACAAAAGTCGACACGAACATGAAATACCAGTTCGCCGTTGCCAGGACTTCATAATCCGGATCGATCAGCCGCGCCGCTTCCTGGGTAATGCCGGCAAGCAGCGGGTCGATCGTGCCGATGAGCAGATTGGCGCTGTAGCCGCCGGAAACACCGGCAAAGGCCGCCGCCATCCCGGCCAGCGGATGCCGGCCCAGAGCGTAGAAAATCGCCCCCGCCAGCGGAATCAGCACGACATAGCCGACTTCGGAAGCCGTGTTCGAGAGGATGCCGGCGAACACGATGGCCACCGTCACCACGTGGCGCGGGGCCGACAGAACCATCGCCCGGACGGCGGCAGACAAAAGGCCCGATTTCTCGGCCACACCGACACCCAGCATGGCAACCAGCACCACGCCGAGCGGTGCAAAACCGGTGAAGTTTGTGACGAGATTGGTCCATATCCGGCGAATGCCATCGCCATCGAGCAGGCTGACAGCGCGGATCATGCCGTCCTCGGCAACACCGCGGGCGCCGGCGGGACGCGGATCCTCGACCGCAACCCCGAGCCAGCCGAACAGGCCGGAGAGCAGAACAATGCCGACGGCCAGGATCGCGAACAGGGTGACCGGGTGCGGCAACAGATTCCCCAGCCATTCCACCCCGTCGAGAAACCGCGTGAAAACACCGCGCCGCGGCGTGTCCTGGCTCGTCCGGCTGTCACTCATGTCTTCCCCTCACCGCGGCCCGTCTCCCCGGACCGTGTGTCTAGCTAGCCCCAGCTTCCACCGGTGGGCATGTAGCGCGCCACCAGGCCGGATTCGTTGATGATGTAATAGATGATCCAGAGGCCGGAGGTCACGATGGTGCACCACCACCCCTTGCGGATCAGGTTGGGCGCCATCGGCGCACCGGGCTCGGTTCCCGCCACGATGTCGCCCGCCTCCTCCTGCGACCGTACGCCGATCGGCAGCATCATGAAGAAGACCAGCCACCACACGATCAGGAAAACGACCAGCCCGTTGACCACACCCACGCCTTCATCCCGGATGAAGAAGCGCGACAGCCAGAGCGCCGCGGCAATCCCCGGCAGGACGTATTGAGCCCAGCGCGGCATCAGGATGGTTCCTGCATGAGTTCAATGAGTTGCCCGTGGGAATTCTTCGGATGAATGAAGATTACAGGAACACCATGCGCGCCGATATAGGGCTCACCCGTCCCCAGAACGCTCGCGCCCTTCTCCACCATCGCATCGCGCGCGGCGACGATGTCGGGCACTTCAAAGCACAAATGGTGCTGACCGCCCTTGGGATTGCGTTCGAGGAATTTGTGGACCGGGCTGTCATCGCCGAGCGGCTCGAGCAGTTCGATCTCGGAATTGGCCAGATGCACGAAGGCGACGCGAACCCCCAGATGCGGGAAGTCCTTCGTCTGCGTCGCATCGTCCGCGCCGTAAAGTTCGGCATAAGTCGCCTTGGCCGCCTCGATATCCGGCACGGCCACGCCGACATGGTTCAGACGTCCGATTTTCATCTCAAACCTCCAGAATGATCACTTCCACCCAGGGTTTCTTGCCCCAGATCCGCGACGCTTCACGGCGCACCGCACGGCGGATTTCCTCTTCCGCTGTTTCCACGTCACGCCGGTCGCGATTGGACAGACGGTCAAAGGCGCGCTCGGCCTCGTCGGCCAGTGCGTCGAGGAATTCCTCCAGCGAGAGCGACCGGTCCTCGGCGACACCCATGGCGCGCACATCGGGACCGGAGACCAGCTCGCCCTTCTTGCCATGCACCGCCATCGCGACCGTGACCTGGCCGGCATAGGCCAGCTTGCGGCGCTCGCGCATCGACAGGGCGTTGGCGTCGGTGACGAAATTGCCGTCCAGATGCAGACGGCCCGCCGGCGCCTCGTCGACAATCGACGCCCCGCCATCAGTACGCAGTTCCACCATGTCACCATTGCGCACCGTCACGGCATGCGGCACCTGGAGTTTGCGGGCAAAGGCCGCATGCTCGATCAGGTGACGGCGCTCGCCATGCACCGGGATCGCCACCTTGGGCTGGGCCCATTGATACATCTGGGCCAGCTCGTCGCGGCACGGATGGCCGGAGACATGGATCGGCCGGTTCTTCTCGGTGATGATCTCGACGCCGCGCTCGGCGAGCCGGTTCTGAAGCTGGAAAATGCCCAGATCATTGCCGGGAATGACGCGGCTGGAAAAGATCACCGTATCGCCCGTACCCAGCGTGACATTGCGGTGATTGCCCTCGGCAATCCGCGACAGCGCCGCGCGCGGCTCACCCTGGGACCCGGTGCACAGATAGAGGATTTTCTCCGGCGGGAAGAAGCCCGCCTCCTCTTCCCCGACGAAATCCTGCACATGCTGGAGAAGCCCGACGGACTTTGCCGCCGCCGTCATGCGGTGCATGGAGCGGCCTACAAGACACACACGCCGGCCATTGGCCTCGGCCGCCTCGACCGCCGACTGCAGGCGCGCCACATTGGAGGCGAAAGCCGCAATGGCGACCTTGCCGGTCGTGTTCTCGCCGACGACCTTGACCAGCTCTTCCTTCACGCCCGCTTCCGAGCCGCTCTCGCCCGGAGAGAAGACGTTCGTGCTGTCGCAGACCATGGCCAGCACGCCCTCCTCGCCCAGCGCCGTCAACGCGGACACGTCGGTCGTCTCGCCGATCAACGGATCGGGGTCGATCTTCCAGTCGCCGGTGTGCAGCACCAGACCGGCCGGGGTACGGATCGCCAGACCGTTGGGTTCGGGAATGGAGTGGGTCAGCGTGATCAGCTGGATATCGAAGGGGCCGAGATCGAACCGGCTGTCGAGCGATATCTCGTGCAGCTCGACCTCGTTCTCGAGACCGAACTCGCGCAGGCGGTCGCGCACCAGCCAGGCGGTAAAGGGTGTTGCCCATATGGGGCACTTAAGGCGGCGCCACAGGTGCGCAACGGCGCCCATATGATCCTCGTGTGCATGGGTCAGCACCATGCCGATCAGATCGTCCCGCCGCTCCTCGATGAAGGCGGGATCGGGCATGATGATGTCGACCCCGGGGGTCGACAGGTCACCGAAAGTGACGCCGCAATCGACAATGATCCATTTCTGGTCGTCCTCCGGGCCGTAGCCATAGAGGTTGAGGTTCATCCCGATTTCGTCAGAGCCGCCGAGCGGCAGAAAATACAAACGATCAGTCAAGGCTTCCGCCATTGAGTTTCCAGACTTCCATGAGGCCGCGAATGGTCAGATCGCCATCGTAATGGTCGATGGTGCGGGAGGCCCCTTCGAACAGGGACACCACGCCCCCGGTGGCGACAACCGTCATCGGCGCGCCCCATTCGGTCTTCAGACGGTTTACCAGACCATCGATGAGATCGATATAGCCCCAGAACACGCCGGACTGCATCGCGGACACGGTGTCCTTGCCCATGACCCGCTGGGGCTTGGCGATCGCGACCCGCGGCAGTTTCGCGGCGGCGGCGTGCAGGGCCTGCATGGACAGGTTGATGCCCGGCGCGATGATGCCGCCCTCGAAGGCCCCGTCGGCGCCGATCACGTCGAATGTCGTCGCGGTCCCGCTGTCGATGATGATCAGCGGCCCCTGATAGACCGAGCGCGCGCCGAGTGCGTTGACCAGACGGTCGGCACCGGCATCCTGCGGCCGGTCCAGACGCACTTCGATATCCATCAGCACGCCCGGCTCACCCACAATCACCGGCTCGGTGCTGCAATAGCGGCGCGACAGGTTGCGCAGATTGAACAGGGCCTGCGGCACCACGGTGGAGATCACACAGCCGGTGATATCACTCAGCTTGAATCCCTGCAGGGACATCAGCTGCGACAGCCAGACAGCGTGCTCGTCGGCCGTGCGGGTCGAATCCGTGCCGGATCGCCACTGCGCGACCCAGGCCTTGCCGTCATGAACGGCAAACAGCGTATTGGTATTGCCGCAATCAATCGCGAGCAGCATGGCTAGTCTCTCCTCACCGCGGGCGCCGTCGCCCCGGCGGGGAAGAAGACGTCACCAGCGGAGATATATCGCCGCCCGCCATCATCCAAGTCCAGCCGCAGCGATCCGTCAGGGCCCAGATCGGCAAACACCCCGCTCACGGTCTCGTTCTGAAGGCGTGCCTCACAGCGCTCGCCCAGCCCGTGAGCCCGGGCGAGCCAGCCATCGCGCAACGGGCCGAACCCGTCCTGCAGCCAGCGGCGGCGCCAGCGCTCGAACGCATCGACGAGGGTTTCGAGGGCCTGTTCACGCGAGATCGCACCACCCGCAGCGCCCAGCGAGGTGGCGGGCCGTTCGCTGTCATCGGGCGCGGCGGCCAGATTGATACCGATGCCCAGCGCAAGCCACAGCCCGCCACCGGGCGCCTGGCCCGATTCAAGCAGAATGCCGGACACCTTTCGCCGGTTCACAAGCACGTCATTGGGCCATTTAACCCGCGTGGCGGCCGGATCGCGCAGCGCCGTGTCGCAAACTTCGGCCACCGCCAGGGCTGCTGCAAAGGAGAGCTCCGCCACCCGGCCGGGTTCGGCCTGGAAGGTGTAGAGCCCCGTTGTGAAGAGATTGCCCTCGAGCCCCGTCCAGGCCCGGCCGCGACGGCCACGCCCGGCGAGTTGCCGGCGCGCGGCGATCCACAGCGGACCGCGCGCGCCGGCCAGAGCCCGCTCACGCGCATCCGCATTGGTCGATTGCGTCTCGTCGAGCCACTCGATCGCAGGCGAAGGGAGCGACAAGGTCTAGAGGACGGTCAGCCCGACGGACACGGCCCGGTAAACCACCCAGCCCACCACCGGCAACAGGGCCACTGTGGCCAGGCCAGCCAGGCGCGTCACCCAGTAGATCGACAGGGCTGCCGGAACGAATTCCACCTCGCCCTCGTCGAACCAGACCGTCTTCACCACCCGCAGATAGTAGGCCGCGCCCACCACGGAGAAGAGGACAGCCAGAACGGCCAGGATCAGGAGGCCGGATTCAACGGCCGCGTAGATCAGGAAGAATTTGCCGAAGAAGCCGACCATGAAGGGCAGACCGCCGATGGAGAACATCAGCGCCGTGATCGACCAGCCCAGGCCCGGACTGCGCTGGGCCACACCGGCCAGATCGGAGATCTGTTCCACCATGCCTTCGCGCGTGCGCATCGACAGGATGGCGCCGAAGGAGCCGATCACCGAGATCATGTAGAGCACCATGTAGACCAGAAGCGCCCACATGCCGGTCTGGCTCGCCGCTGCAACGGCCACCAGGGCGTAGCCCATATTGGCAATCGAGGAATAGGCCATCAGGCGTTTGATATTGGTCTGGGTCAGCGCGCCGAAGGCGCCGATACCCATGGACAGCACGGCCAGGATCCAGATCACGTCGCGCCATTGCTCGACCATGCCGCCGAAGGGCTCGACCAGCACGCGGGCCAGCAGGATCATGGCGGCAAATTTGGGAGCCGTCGCAAAGAAGGCCGTCACCGGCGTCGGTGCGCCCTCATAGACATCCGGCGTCCACATGTGGAAGGGCGCGGCGGAAACCTTGAAGGCCAGACCGCAGATCACGAAGACGAGGCCGAAAATGAGGCCGACCGTCGGACCGCTTTCCACGGCGATGGCGATCTCGTTGAAGCCCGTGGCACCGGCAAAACCGTAGACCAGCGAAGCGCCGTAAAGCAGCAGGCCGGACGACAGCGCGCCCAGCACGAAATACTTCAGACCGGCTTCCGAGGCGCGCAGGCTGTCGCGGTTGAAGGCCGCCAGCACGTAAAGCGCCAGGGATTGCAGCTCGATCGCCATATACATGGAGATCAGGTCATTGGCCGACACCATCATCATCATGCCGGCGGCGGCGAGCGCGACCAGGATGGCGTATTCCATCTTGCCGAGCTTTTCCGCCTGCAGATACGGCATGGCGAGCAGCATGGCGATCGCCGCGACAATGCCGATGCCGACTTTGGAGAAGCGGGCCAGGCTGTCGAAGACGAAGCTGCCGGAGAAGGCTGTCCCCTCGCCCGTCACGGCGAACAGGGCCGCCAGACCGGCGGCGGCCAGCAGGCCGACCGTCAGCCATTGCACAAGGCGATTGGCACCCTCGCCCTTCAGGAACACGCCCAGCATGAGCAGCGCCATCGCGCCGCAGGCCAGGAGGATTTCCGGGATGAGGAGCGTCAGATCCTGGGAAAGCATGTCCGCAGTCATGGCGTGCCTCTCCTACTGGGCCGGTGCGGGCAGTGCCGCATTGTAGTTGGTGATCAGATTGTCGACCGAGGCCGCCGTGATATCGGTGACCACGGTCGAGGACACGCCAAGCCACAGCGTCATGATAATGAGCGGGATGAAGATCGCCCATTCCATGCGGTTGAGGTCGGTGATGGTCTCGAGTTTCGGATTGGTGATCTCGCCGAACACCACATCGCGATACATGGTCAGCATGTACATGGCCGACAGGATGACGCCGACGGCGGCACCGGTGGCGATCCACCAGCTCACCTGGAAGGCACCCACCATCGTCATGATCTCGCCGATGAAGCCGGACGTGCCCGGCAGGCCGACATTGGCCATGGTGAACAGGGCGAAGATCGCGGCATAGGCCGGCATGCGGTGCACAAGGCCGCCATAGAAGGCGATCTCGCGGGTGTGCATGCGGTCATAGATCACACCGACGCACAGGAAGAGCGCCCCGGAAATCACGCCGTGTGAGATCATCTGGAAGATCGCGCCCTGCACGCCCGTCTCGTTCATTGCGAAAAGACCCATCGTCACGAAGCCCATGTGGGCGACGGAGGAATAGGCGATCAGCTTCTTGATGTCGGTCTGACGGAAGGCCACCAGCGAGGTGTAGATGATGGCGATGATCGACAGCGCGAAGACCAGCGGCGCGAAATAGTCGGAGGCTTCCGGGAACATCGGGATGGAGAAGCGCAGGAAGCCGTAGCCGCCCAGCTTCAGCAGCACGCCTGCCAGAATGACCGAGCCCGCCGTCGGCGCCTGCACGTGGGCATCCGGCAGCCAGGTGTGGACCGGCCACATCGGCATCTTCACCGCGAAGGAGGCGAAGAAGGCCAGCCACATCCACATCTGCGCATTACGGGCGAACTCATAGTCCAGCAGCGCCGTGATGTCGGTCGTTCCCGATTGCAGGAACATGTAGACCATCGCGACCAGCATCAGCACCGAGCCAAGCAGGGTGTAGAGGAAGAATTTGAAGGCCGCATAGACCCGGTTCTGCCCGCCCCACACGCCGATGATGATGAACATCGGGATCAGGCCGCCTTCGAAGAAGATGTAGAAGACCACCAGGTCGAGCGCGCAAAACACGCCGATCACCAGGGTTTCCAGCAGCAGGAAGGCGATCATGTAGTCGGCAACGCGCTTCTCGATCGCGCCGGACGCCATGATACACAGCGGCATTAGACCGGCGGTCAGCAGCACGAAGAGCACGGAAATACCGTCCACGCCGAGCCGGTAGCCCATGCCGATCTCGGCCAGCCACTCGATCTCGTGCACGAACTGGAAGCCCGCGGTTTCACGATCGAAATTGGCCACCAGGATGATGGACAGGACCAGCGTCACCATGGTCGCCACCCAGGCCACCAGGCGCGAATTCCGGTCGATCAGGGCCTGGTCTTCGGGCCGCGCCGTGAAGCGGAAGAGCGCGATGACCAGCGCGCCGATGGCCGGGACGAAGGTCAGGATCGAAAGAAAGGCTTCGAACTCGCCAAACATCTATTGGCCTCCTGCGCCGAACTGGGCCCAGAGCAGAAGCCCCAGCACGCCGATCAGCATGACGAATGCGTAGTGATAGAGATAACCGGACTGGGCCTTGGCGATACGCCGGGCCGCCGCGAGGGTCGAGCCGGCCACACCGTTCGGGCCGAAGCCGTCGATGATGCGGACATCGCCGATTTTCCAGAACAGGTCGCCCAGCCCCTTCGCGCCGCGTACGAAGACGAAATGGTAGATCTCGTCCACATACCACTTGTTATAGAGGAAGCTGTGCAGCGGACCGCCGCGGGCGGCGATGCGGGCACCCATGCCCTCATTGATCAGGTAGAACCAGATCGCGCCCAGGAAACCGATCAGCGTCGCGAAGAACGGCGAGAGCAGCACCCAGACCGGCGGATGGTGTCCGCCGCCATGGTCACCCTCGGCCCCATGATCGTCAGCCGCGACCGCATGATTGTCGGCCGCAGCAACCGCGTGTTCGTCAGCAGCCGGTTCGGCATGGCTGTCAGCCGCCACGGCGTGCGTATCCTCGCCGTGATCGCCTGTCGCACCGTGATCCTCGCCGGCAACGGCCGGACCGTGGGCACCCGCCGCCAGGGCCTCGCCCCAGAAGTGGCCGGAATTGTCGCCGATGAAGCTCGACTTGTAGAGCCCGCCAGCCAGCACGGCTCCGACGGCCAGAACGACCAGCGGCAGCGCCATCGGCCATTTCGGGTCGTGGGCGTGGTCATACACGTCCTTGGGACCACGATAGGTGCCGTGGAAGGTCATGAAAATCAGGCGCCAGGAGTAGAAGCTCGTCAGCAGCGCCGCGATCGTTCCGATCCAGAAGGCCGGAATACCAAAGAACACGCCCTCGCGGCCCGCCATGAAGGCGCCCTCGATGATGGCATCCTTCGAGAAGAAGCCGGCAAAGCCGAGATCCGGCAGGAAGAGGCCCAGTGCGCCGAAGGAGAAACCGACACCGGTCAGCGCCAGCGTGCCGATGATCATCATCAGCCAGGTCATCGGCATCATGCGGAACAGCCCGCCCATTTTGCGCATGTCCTGCTCGTCATGAACGCCGTGGATCACCGCGCCGGAGCCGAGGAACAAGAGCGCCTTGAAGAAGGCGTGCGTGAACAGGTGGAACATCGCCGCGCCGTAAAGGCCCAGGCCCGCAGCGAAGAACATGTAGCCCAGCTGCGAACAGGTCGAATAGGCGACGACGCGCTTGATGTCGTTCTGCGCCATGCCGACCGTCGCCGCGAACAGCGCCGTCACGGCACCGATCACGGTGACAATGGCCGAGGCATTCGGTGCCATCTCGTAGATCGGGAAAGCCCGGCAGACGAGGAAGACACCGGCCGTCACCATGGTCGCGGCGTGGATCAGGGCGGAGACCGGCGTCGGGCCTTCCATCGCGTCCGGCAGCCAGACGTGCAGGAAGAACTGCGCCGACTTGCCCATCGCGCCGATGAAGAGAAGGAAGGCGATCAGCTCGATCGCATTGAAGGACATGCCCGCGAAGGACAGGACCGCATCGGCCTGATCCCCGACCTGGGCGAAGACATCGTCAAACGCCACCGAGCCGAAGACGAGGAAAATCGCCATGATGCCCAGGGCAAAGCCGAAATCGCCGACGCGGTTGGTCACGAAGGCCTTGATGGCCGCGTCATTGGCCGACTTCTTCTTGTACCAGAAGCCGATCAGCAGGTAGGAGGCCAGCCCCACGCCTTCCCAGCCGAAGAAGAGCTGGAGGAAGTTATCGGCGGTCACCAGGGCGAGCATCGCGAAGGTGAAGAGCGACAGGTAGGAGAAGAAGCGTGCACGGTGCGGATCGTGGGACATGTAGCCCCAGGAATAGATGTGCACCAGCGAGGAGACCGAGTTCACCACGACCAGCATGACGGCCGACAGGCTGTCCAGCTTGATCGCCCAGGAGACGTCGAAATTTCCGACGCTCATCCAGGTCGCGAGATGGATCGTGCTCGTGTTGCCGCCGACCGTCACGTCGAAGAAGACGATCCAGGACAGCACGGCCGACAGCAGGACCGCACCGGTGGTGACGATCTGCGCGGCGCGGTGGCCGACATAATTGCCGAAGAGACCGGCAAAGGCCGAGGCGAGGAGCGGCCCGAAGACGATAATAGGTGCCATGATCCCCTAGCCCTTCATCAGGTTGACGCCCTCAACCGAGATATCGCCCCGGTTGCGGAAGAAGACGACGAGAATGGCCAGGCCCACAGCGGCTTCCGCCGCGGCCACGGTCAGGACGAACAGTGCGAACACCTGCCCGGCCAGATCGCCCAGGAAGGACGAGAAGGCGACGAGGTTGATGTTCACCGACAAGAGGATCAGCTCGATCGACATCAGGAGGATGATGACGTTCTTGCGGTTCACGAAAATGCCGAACACACCGATGGTGAAGAGCACCGCGGCGACGGCGAGGTAATGCCCCAGCCCGATCTCCATCATTCTCCAATCCCCTGTCCCGGCTTGATATCCAGCATTTCAACGGCAGTCTTGCGGTCGCGGCCGACCTGGGCGGTCACGCTCTGGCGCTTGACGCCTTCCTTGTGACGCAGCGTCAGCACGATGGCGCCGATCATGGCGACCAGCAGCACCAGGCCAGCAATCTGGAAGAAGTAGACGTACTGGTCGTAGATCACATTGCCGAGCGCCTCGACATTGCTCATGCCGTCCGGCATCGCCGCCGCGCGCAGGGCTTCGGCCTGCGGCGCGCTTTCCCAGCTCATCCCGATCATCGCCAGCTCGATCGCCAGCACGATGGCAATCAGCCCGCCCAGCGGCAGATAGCTCAAAAAGCCCTGCTTCAGCTCGGCGAAGTCGACGTCCAGCATCATCACGACGAAGAGGAAGAGCACCGCGACCGCGCCGACATAGACGACGATCAACAGCATCGCCAGGAATTCGGCGCCCAGCAGCACGAACAGACCCGCGGCCGAGATGAAGGCCAGGATCAGGAACAACACGGACCTGACCGGGTTGCGGGCGATGACGACCATCAGGGCCGACAGGATCGCCACTCCGGAAAAGGCCCAGAAGGCCAGTGATGCGAGCATGATGCCCTCTTCCGTCTAATGTTCAGTCAACGCCCCGCCAATCAGCGGTACGGCGCGTCGAGTTCCAGGTTTCTGGCAATTTCCCGTTCCCAGCGATCGCCGTTCTCGAGCAGTTTTGCCTTGTCGTAGAAAAGTTCCTCGCGGGTCTCGGCGGCGAACTCGAAGTTCGGGCCTTCCACGATCGCATCCACCGGGCATGCCTCCTGGCAGTAACCGCAATAGATGCACTTGGTCATGTCGATGTCGTAGCGCGTGGTACGGCGCGAGCCATCCGCGCGCGGTTCCGCCTCGATCGTGATCGCCAGAGCCGGACAGATCGCCTCGCACAGCTTGCAGGCGATGCAGCGCTCTTCCCCGTTGGGATAGCGACGCAGCGCATGCTGGCCACGGAAGCGCGGGCTGAGCGGCCCCTTCTCGAAGGGATAGTTCAGCGTCGCCTTCTTCTTGAAGAAGTAGCGCATGCCCAGGCCGAAGGCGGACCAGAAGTCCATCAGCAGGGCGCCGCGAAGGGTTTGTTGCAGTCGGCTCATGGGAATTATCCTTGCGGGCCGTAGACGACGGCAGCACCCACCAGGGCCACCGCAACCAGCGAGGTCGGCAGGAAGATCTTCCAGCCCAGGCGCATCAGCTGGTCGTAGCGGTAACGCGGGACCAGGGCCTTCACCATCGCAAACATGAAGAAGAAGAACACGACCTTGGCGGCGAACCAGAAGAAGTGCCAGGCGTGCGAGGCCAGATAGGGCCAGTCATTGACGAACCCGTCCGGGAAAGGCGCATGCCAGCCGCCGAAGAAGAGTATGGTCGTCATCGCGCACATCAGCACGATGTTGAGATACTCGCCCACCATGAAGAGCAGGTAAGGTGTGGAGGAGTATTCCACCTGATAGCCGGCGACGAGTTCGGATTCGGCTTCGGGAAGGTCGAAGGGCGGACGGTTGGTTTCCGCCAGGGCCGAGATGAAGAACATCACGGCCATCGGCACCATCACCAGGAACATCGGCAGCGGGAAGGCGTGGAAGGCCAGAAGGTTCCAGTTCCAGAACCCGCCGGCCTGGATATCGATGATGTCGGAGAGACGCATCGAGCCGGCAAACAGCAGCACGGTGACGATGATGAAGCCGATCGAGACTTCATAGGACACCATCTGTGCCGCCGAGCGCAGCGCGCCCAGGAAGGGATATTTCGAGTTCGAGGCCCAGCCGCCGATGATGATGCCATAGACACCCAGCGACGACATGGCGAACAGGTAGAGAATGCCGACATTGAGGTCGGCGATCACCCAGCCCGGCGCCACCGGCACCACGGCCCAGGTGATGAAGGCGAGGATCAGCGTGATCAGCGGCGCCAGCAGGTAGAGCGAGCGGTCCGCGCCGGCCGGCACGACGATTTCCTTGAACACGAACTTGAAGAAGTCCGCGAAGGATTGCAGCAGGCCGAAGGCGCCGACCACGTTCGGGCCCTTGCGCATCTGCACCGCCGCCCAGACCTTGCGGTCCATCAGCAGCAGGAAGGCCAGCGAGATCAGCAGCACGATCATGAAGGCCAGGATCTGGCCGATCACGGCAAGCGTGCCCCAGAGCGGGCCGAATTGGGAGACGAAATCGCTCATCGCTTACTCCGCCGCTACTGCCGCCGGGGCGTCCTTGAGCGCGGCGCATTCGGCCAGCGTCTTGGATGCCCGGGCAACCGGGTTGGTGAAATAGAAATTGCGCACGGCCGGCGTGAAGGCCGCATCGGCGACATCCCCGTCGGCACCGATCGACTTGGCGTCGAACGCCGCCGCGCCTTCGGCTCCCGGGGCATGATCGATTCCGCCGAGCACGGGAACGACCTCGAACAGTTTCAGGCGCAGCTGGGTGAGATTGTCATAGGGCAGCGTCTTGCCGGCACGCTCGGACAGCGCGCGGAAGATAGCCCAGTTTTCCTTGGCCTCGCCCTTCGGGAAGACCGAGCGGAAAGCCAGCTGTACGCGGCCTTCAGTGTTGGCAAACAGGCCGTCCTGTTCGGTCCAGGCCGCACCCGGCAGCACGAGATCGGCGCGGTGAGCCCCGGCATCGCCATGGCTGCCGATGTAGATCACGAAAGCATCGCCGAACTTCGACATGTCCAGCTCGTCGGCGCCCATGAGGACAATCGTCTCCATGCCGCCCGACTGCATGCCGGCCACGTCCTGACCGCCCTCGCCCGGCACGAAGCCGAGATCGAGCCCCGCAACGCGGCTGGCGGCGGTGTGCAGCACCGAGAAACCGTTCCAGTCTTCGCTGACAGCGCCGACGGCGGCGGCCAGATCACCGGCCGCGCGCAGCACCTGGGCGCCGTCCTCGCGGGCCAGCGCACCGGCACCGACCAGGATGAGCGGACGCTTGGCGTCCTTCAGCGTCTTGATGAAGCCCGAGCGCTTCTTCTTCAGACCGGCCAGATCCTTGGCGCTCGTTCCGACATGCTCATATTCATAGCTCAGATCAACCGGCTCGCCGATCACGCCGACCTTGGTGTCATTGTGCAGCCAGGTCTTGCGGATGCGCGCATTGAGAATGGCCGCCTCGACGCGCGGATTGGCGCCGACGATGAGGATGGCGTCTGCTTCCTCGATGCCCGCGATCGTCGCGTTGAACAGGTATTCCTGGCGCGGACCGGTGCCCAGCTTGGCGCCGTCCTGGCGGCAGTCGATCGAGGCGATGCCCAGGGCATCTGCCAGATCCTTCGCCGCCTTCATCTCTTCTGCCGAGCACAGATCGCCGGCGATCATGCCGATCTTCGAGGCATCGCCGGACAGGCGCTTGGCCGCCACGTCCAGCGCCTCGCTCCAGCTCGCCGTGCGCAGCTTGCCGTTCTCGCGGACATAGGGCTTGTCCAGACGCTGCTTGCCCAGGCCTTCCCAAGCGTAGCGCGTCTTGTCGGAAATCCATTCCTCGTTCACGCCCTCGTGGACGCGCGGCAGGATGCGCAGCACGGCGCCGCCGCGGGCATCCACGCGGATGTTCGAGCCGACCGCGTCCATCACATCGACGGTCTCGGTCTTCTTCAGCTCCCAGGGGCGGGCGTTGAAGGCGTAGGGCTTGGAGGTCAGCGCGCCGACCGGGCACAGATCGATGACATTGCCGGACAGTGGCGACGTCACCGCGTTCTCCAGATAGGTCGTGATCTCGGCATCCTCGCCGCGGCCGATCATGCCGATCTCCGGCACGCCTGCGACCTCGGTGACGAAGCGGACACAGCGCGTGCACTGGATGCAGCGCGTCATCTCCGTCTTGATGATCGGACCCATTTCCTTGTCTTCCACGGCGCGTTTGTTTTCCGGGAAGCGCGAGCCGGTGCGGCCATAGACCAGCGACTGATCCTGCAGGTCGCACTCGCCGCCCTGGTCGCAGATCGGGCAGTCCAGCGGGTGGTTGATGAGCAGGAACTCCATCACCCCTTCGCGCGCCTTCTTCACCATCGGCGACAGCGTGTTCATGGCCGGCGGTTCGCCATTCGGCCCGCCACGCATATCGCGCACCTGCATGGCGCAGGACGCGGCCGGTTTCGGCGCACCGACGAGTTCCACCAGGCACATCCGGCAATTGCCGGCGACCGACAGGCGCTCGTGATAGCAAAAGCGCGGGATTTCCCGGCCCGCCGCCTCGGCAGCCTGCAACAGCGTGTAGGAATTCGGTACTTCGACTTCCTCGCCGTCGATAACGATTTTGCGGAGATCTTCGCTCATTGGATGAAGTCCCTACTCTGCCGCAACGGCCTGGCTGACAAACACGGGTTTGCCGGCGCGATAATTGTTGATGCGTTCCTCGATCTCGCCCCGGAAGTGACGGATCAGGCCCTGGACGGGCCAGGCGGCCGCGTCACCGAGCGCACAGATCGTGTGACCTTCCACCTGACCGGCGACGTCGAGCAGCATGTCGATCTCCTCGATCGAGCTCTCGCCGCGCGCCATGCGCTCCAGCACGCGCCACATCCAGCCCGTGCCTTCGCGGCAGGGCGTGCACTGGCCGCAGCTTTCATGGCGGTAGAAGTAGGAAATGCGTGCGATCGCCTTCACTACATCGGTGGACTTGTCCATGACGATGACGGCGGCGGTGCCGAGACCGGACTTGTGCGCCTGCAGCGCGTCGAAATCCATCAGCACGTCGTCGCAGATATCCTTGGGCAGCAGCGACACCGAGGAGCCGCCCGGAATGACGGCCTTCAGATTGTCCCAGCCGCCGCGCACGCCGCCGGCATGCGTTTCGATGAGCGTCTTCATCGGGATCGACATGGCTTCTTCGACATTGCACGGATTGTTCACATGGCCGGAGATCGAGAAGATCTTGGTGCCGACATTGCGCTCGCGGCCGAAACCGGCGAACCACTCCGCGCCGCGGCGCAGGATCGTGCCCGCCACGGCGATGGATTCGACATTGTTCACCGTGGTCGGGCAGCCATAGAGGCCGGCATTGGCCGGGAAAGGCGGCTTCAGGCGCGGCTGGCCCTTCTTGCCTTCCAGGCTTTCCAGCAGGGCCGTTTCCTCGCCGCAGATATAGGCGCCGGCGCCGTGATGGATATAGACGTGGAACGGCCAGCCATGGACGTTCTTCTCGCCGATCAGCTTGGCCTCATAGGCCTCCTTGACGGCCTTTTCCATCGCCAGGCGCTCGGTGACATACTCACCGCGCAGATAGATGTAGCAGGCGTGCGCCTGCATCGAGAATGAGGCGATCAGGCAGCCTTCGATGAGCAGGTGCGGATCGTGGCGCATGATCTCGCGGTCCTTGCACGTACCCGGCTCGGATTCGTCGGCATTGACGACGAGATAGTGCGGACGCGCGCCCACTTCCTTGGGCATGAAGGACCATTTCAGACCGGTCGGGAAACCGGCGCCGCCGCGGCCGCGCAGGCCGGACGCCTTCATCTGGTCGATGATCCAGTCGCGGCCCTGTTCGAGAATTTCCTTGGTCCCGTTCCATGCACCGCGCTGTTTGGCGCCGTCCAGACCGGGGTCGTGGTGGCCGAACAGATTGGTGAAGATACGGTCCTTGTCCTGGAGAAGCTGGGTCATGACTTAGCCCTCCGCCTTTTCGGACTTGCCGGTATTGGGAAGCGTGACCGGCTTGGCGCGCGAGCCGTCATAGAGGCTCTCATCGGTCAACATCTTGGTGCCGTGCGGCTCGGAGGCATTGCGCCCGGATTGCGGGCCGTACTTGACCTTTTTGCCGGCGGCGAGGTCGTCGAGCAGTTTCTCGAAGCTCTGCGCGTCGAGATCCTCGATGTAATGGTCGCCATCGGTGTTCGCGAGCTGGATCATCGGGGCATTGGCGCAGGCGCCCATGCACTCCACCTCGACCCAGGTGAACTTGCCGTCTTCGGAAATCTCGTGCTGCTTGCCGATGCGCTTCTTGCACACCGAGATCAGTTCGTCCGACCCGCGCAGCATGCACGGCGTGGTGCCGCAGACCTGGACCAGATGCTCACCGACCGGCGCCAGGTTGAACATGGTGTAGAAGGTCGCGACCTCGTAGACGCGGATATAGGGCATGCCCAGCCGGTCGGCGATCTCGCGGATGGCGGGCTCGCAGACCCAGCCGTCCTGCTTCTGCGCGATCCACAGCATGGGGATGACGGCCGAGGCTTTCTTTTCCTCGGGATATTTCGCCAGCCAGAACTTGATCTCGCCCTCGCTCTTCTTGTTGAAGGCGAAGCTGTCAGGCTGTTCCTTTGCCAAGCGCCGAACGCTCATTCCTCATCCCCTGTCGAAATCTCGGTGTCGCGAACATCCCGCAGGACCACGACCTGTTCCGGATGAAAGGCTTCACACCAGGCGTGGGCGTCGGAGATCGAAGCCTCGATGCCACCCCGTGTGCCATTGTGCGGAAAATCCGCGTAGTCGAGTTCGCTGGTCACACCAACCAGGGCCTCGCCGGCCTCGTTCGTGCGGTTCAGCCGGTGTTCCTCAAGGGTCGCGTGAACCGAATACCCGTCCGCGGCTGTAGCCACAGTCGTCACGCAGGACCCGCACAACGGCTCGCCGCCAGCCATGCGGCACCCCATCAGCGCCACCTCGGTGAAGACCGGAACACTGTCCGGCGCAGCATTGAGCACGGCGACATCGTACTGCGCCTGCGTCAGCGCATCGATACCGACCTCGCCGCCCGAG
The DNA here is from genome assembly GCF_056160825.1 of Maricaulis sp. ABE4_448. Lineage (NCBI taxonomy): Bacteria > Pseudomonadati > Pseudomonadota > Alphaproteobacteria > Maricaulales > Maricaulaceae > Maricaulis > Maricaulis sp. ABE4_448. The sequence continues at coordinate 377,732 of NZ_JBSWXX010000003.1, read as the reverse complement.
CAGGCCGCCACGCCGCAAAGCGCGATTATGGCAAGGCCACGCATCATTACCGGTCGATCTCCCCGAACACGACATCAAGGGAGCCCAGAATGGCCGACACGTCGGCCAGCATGTGACCGCGATTCATGAAGTCCATCGCCGCCAGGTGGGCAAAGCCCGGCGCGCGGATCTTCACGCGATACGGCTTGTTCGAACCGTCGGCGACCAGGTAGACGCCGAACTCGCCCTTCGGGGCCTCGACGGCGGCATAGACCTCGCCGGCCTCGACGTGGACGCCTTCGGTATAGAGTTTGAAGTGCTGGATGAGCGCTTCCATCGAGCGCTTCATCTCGGCGCGGCGCGGCGGCGAGAACTTCGAGTCGGTGGCCAGCACCTCGCCCGCATTCTCCTCCTTCATGAGCCAGTCGCAGCACTGGGTCATGATTTTCACGCTCTCGCGCATCTCTTCCATGCGGCACAGATAGCGATCATAGCAATCGCCGTGCTTGCCGACCGGAATGTTGAATTCCAGCTCTTCATAGACCTCGTAGGGCTGCGCGCGGCGCAGATCCCAGGCCAGGCCCGAACCGCGCACCATCACGCCGGAAAAGCCCCAGGCGAGCACATCTTCCTTGGTCACCACGCCGATATCGACATTGCGCTGCTTGAAGATGCGGTTCTCGGTCAGGAGGCTGTCGATATCGTCCAGCTTTTCCGGGAACTGGTCGCACCAGGCGCGGATGTCCTCGATCAGTTTCGGCGGCAGGTCCTGGTGGACACCGCCGGGACGGAAATAGTGAGCGTGCATGCGGCTGCCCGAAGCGCGCTCATAGAACACCATCAGCTTTTCGCGCTCCTCGAAGCCCCAGAGCGGCGGCGTCAGGGCGCCGACATCCATGGCCTGGGTCGTCACGTTGAGCAGATGGTTCAGGATACGGCCGATCTCGCAGTAGAGCACGCGCACATACTGGCCGCGCTTGGGCACGGTGATACCGGCCAGGCGCTCGGCCGCCATGCAGAAGGCGTGCTCCTGATTCATCGGCGCGACATAGTCGAGACGGTCGAAATAGCCGATGCCCTGGAGATAGGTCTTGTGCTCCAGCAGCTTCTCGGTGCCGCGGTGCAGAAGACCGATATGCGGGTCGACGCGTTCAACCACCTCGCCGTCCAGCTCCAGCACAAGACGCAGCACGCCGTGGGCGGCCGGGTGCTGGGGACCGAAATTGAGGGTGAACTTGCGTTCGCCGGATTGCGTCATGTCGTCGGCAGCCATGGCTCTAGCCCTCCGCCTTCTCGTCGCCCGGGATGACGTATTTGGCGCCTTCCCACGGGCTCATGAAATCGAAGTCGCGATATTCCTGGACCAGTTCGACCGGTTCGTAGACCACGCGTTTCTGCTCCTCGTCCCAGCGCACTTCGACATAGCCGGTGAGCGGGAAGTCCTTGCGCAGCGGATAGCCCTCGAAACCGTAATCGGTCAGCAGGCGGCGCAGATCCGGGTGGCCGGAGAAGACGATGCCGTACATGTCGAACGCCTCGCGCTCGAACCAGTCGGCAACGGGATAGACATGGTGGATCGAGGCAACCGGGTGCTCCTCGTCCGTCGACAGCTTCACGCGGACCCGGTGATTCTGGTGCATGGAGAGCAGGTGATAGACCACTTCGAACCGCTCGGCGCGCTGCGGATAGTCGACACCGCAGATATCGACCAGCGTCGTGAACTTGCAGGCCGGATCGTCGCGCAGCCAGGTGATCACATCCTCGACCTGGTCGCGATGGATCGTCACGGTCAGCTCGCCCTGGGTCACAGTCCAGCCGGTGACGGCGGTGGGCCGGCCCGCCTGGATATGTTCGCCGAGAACTTTCAGAGCTTCGCTCATCGCCTTGTCACTCCTCGCGCCTGCCATCACCGTTCGATCGAGCCTTCACGGCGGATCTTCTTTTGCAGTTGAAGAATGCCGTAGACCAGCGCCTCTGCGGTGGGCGGACAGCCCGGCACATAGACGTCGACCGGTACGATGCGGTCACAACCGCGCACGACCGAATAAGAATAGTGATAATACCCGCCACCATTGGCGCACGAGCCCATCGAGATGACGTAGCGCGGCTCGGGCATCTGGTCGTAGACCTTGCGCAGGGCGGGCGCCATCTTGTTGGTGAGCGTGCCGGCGACGATCATCACGTCCGACTGGCGCGGGGAGGCCCGCGGCGCAAAGCCGAAGCGCTCGACGTCGTAACGCGGCATCGAGGCCTGCATCATTTCCACGGCGCAGCAGGCCAGGCCGAACGTCATCCACATCAGCGAGCCGGTGCGCGCCCAGGTGACAAGATCGTCGGCAGCGGCGACCACGAAACCCTTGTCGGCCAGCGCATCGCTGACGCCGTCAAAGAACGGGTCGTGCTTCTTCGGATCATAGCCGGGAACGGTCGCGCGTCCGGCCGTGCCGGCATGAGGGGTCAGATCAGATGCCATTGTGGACTACTCCCAATCCAGCGCGCCTTTTTTCAGCTCGTAAATGAAGCCGATGGCGAGAACTCCCAGGAACACCATCATCGACCAGAATTCGAACGGGCCCAGATGATCCCGGAGCGTCACCGCCCAGGGGAAGAGGAAGGCGACTTCCAGGTCGAAGATGATGAACAGGATCGCGACGAGATAGAATCGCACGTCGAATTTCATGCGGGCGTCGTCGAAGGCGTTGAAGCCGCATTCATAGGTCGAGACTTTTTCCGGATCCGGCTTCGACGGAGCGATCACGAAAGCGGCCAGCATGAAGCCGAGGCCGATCGCGGTAGCCAGACCGAAAAAGATCAGGATGGGCAGGTAATCGAGAAGCAGCGCGTCCATCGCCAAGCCTCGCCTTCTAGCGTCGGTTTTGCGGTGCGGGAGGCCGTTGTTTTCAAGGTGTGATCCGCCTCGGGACGAATCAAGCACCGGCAACGGGACCCCCTGCCCGATTTGGCGCGGAAGCTAGAGCGCAGCGGCGCTGCGGGCAAGACCTAAAGGCCGCCCTCTGTCAGTTCTGGCGAATATAGCAGTACACAACGAACAATAAATGCGAATGATTTGCAATATTAAAATCAGCCGGGATGGCCCTGCCCATGCCGCTCGAGCCCGATAACCGAACGCCAGAAGGCGAACCGGAGGAAAGGCGAGCGGCGGGTAAACGTCCCATCCGGAAAAATATGCCAGGGGCGATAACCCCACCGGCAGACGAGCGCCCGGGCCTCGCGGCCGAAGCCTTCGGCATGCGCCGCCGCCAGGGCAGCCCGGCGTGTGCACCAGGTAACCCGGGCCCGCCGGAAAAGCCGCTTCGCCCGCCCGGTCACACCATTCGCCTGGCGCAATGCGATGCGCAGCGTGCGGTATTGGCGATAGCGCGCCGCCGTATCGAGCGCCAGTACGCCACATCCCAGCACAGCCAGCCCGTCCAGCCACCAATAGGGCGACACGGCGAAGGCGAGCACGAGGCAGCACGCCGCCAACAGCAGTGGCGGCCAGACCGGATCGATCAGGCGGAGAATCGGAAGGGGCCGGACGGATCGTGCGTTCATATGACGCAATCTGCCTGTCCGGCGGCAAGCCGCCAGCGGGATCGCCTGCCCGCCTGTCCCCCCTCTTGCCCCACCTCTTATATCAGCGCCTAGATGAGAATGCGATTGACTCGCATTAGTAACAATGACAAGACCCGCATCCGATCAACATCGAGGGGGCTCACCGTGTTCAATCGTCAATTCCTGCTGGCCGGAACGGCCGGCATCCTGGTTTTCGCTCTGACGCAGCCTGTAACGGGCCAGGAGGCAACGGACGGCGATGAGGACGTCATCACCATCCTGGGCGAGAAGATCGAACGCTCGCTGCAGGACACCCCCACCAGCGTCGCGGTGACCACAGCCGAGCGGATCGAGAACGAGAATATCCGCACCCTGTTCGATATCGTGAACCGCACCGCCAATGTCGGCGAGACCTATGGGCCGACCGAATTCACCATCCGCGGCATCTCCAGCAATAATGTCTCCGGCGGCGGCACCGGCGGCCTGGCCAGCATCTATGTCGATGGCGTGGCCGTGCCGGACGGCGTGACCGGCACATCGGCCGGCCCCTTCAACATGTGGGATGTCGAGCAGGTGGAAATCCTGCGCGGTCCGCAATCCACCCTGCAGGGCCGCAACTCGCTGGCCGGCGCAATCGTCGTCCAGTCGCGCGCGCCGACCTGGGAATGGGATGCCCGCGCCCGCCTGTCCGCGACGGATCAGGACGATGTCACCCTCTCCTTCGCCGGCGGCGGCCCGATCGTCGAGGACCAGGTCGCGTTCCGCATCGCCATCGAGAACCGCGAGTTTGACGGCATTGTCGACAACCCGACCCGCGGCGGCACGGTCGATGGCGTGTCCAACCTGCATGCCCGCGCCAGCCTGCTGATCGAACCGGATGCCATATCCGGCCTGTCGATCCTGGGCAGCTATACGCATTACGAACAGGAGTCGGGCTATCCCTACACCTATATCCGAACGGATACGCCGGACTTCTTCGACAACCGGATCAATACGTCCGACGCCCCCAATTCCAACGATTCAACGACCGACATGGTCACGCTCAATGTCGATTACGAGCTGACCGACCGGATCGTGCTGACCAGCCTGACCGCCTGGAGCCTGGTCGACACCTATCTGCAATATGACAATGATCTCAGCGCACAACCTGCTGCCTATGGCGACACGGACAACGAGACCGAGACCCTGACCCAGGAGTTTCGTCTCGATTATTCCGGCGACCGGCTGACCGGTCTTGTCGGCCTCTACCTGTCTGATCGCGACGTCGACAATGCGAGCTCCAGCCTGACGCTCGTCGACACGCCGGAAACCACTTTGGTCGGCGTGCTGCAGGGCCCGCCCTTCGGGCTTGATGCCGCCACCGCAGCCTTTGCCGCCGGCCTCTATGTGTCGGCATTGCCGCAAATTGCGGTCTCCTACGGATCGCAAGCCCCGTCCTCGATCGAGACCTCGGCCCTGTTCGCCGACGGACGGTTCGAGCTGACGCCGAAACTGACCCTGCTCGGCGGCTTCCGCTATGACCGCGAGACCTACACCATCACCTCCGACCAGACCGCCGTGTTTGCCGGCACCTATCCGGATCCGCTTGCCTATGGCCCCTACGCCCCGATCATCGGCGGTCTGAACCAGGTCGTCGATCTCTTCGTCGCCCAGGCAAGCGCCTCGGCGCCGGCGGACTCGCGCGATTTCGAGGCCTTCCTGCCCAAGCTCGGCCTGACCTACAACTGGACCGACGACCTTTCGACCAGCGCCATCGTGCAGCGCGGCTACCGGTCCGGTGGCTCGACCATCAATATCGCCCGCTCGACCGTCGTGCCCTACGATCCCGAATACACGTGGAACTACGAGCTCTCGCTACGCTCGCTGTGGCTCGACGGCGATCTCTCGGTCAACGCCAACGCCTATTACATCGACTGGACCGACCAGCAGGTGTGGGTCAATCTCGGCCTCAACGACTTCGACACCCAGACCGAAAACGCCGGCAGCTCGCATCTCTACGGGTTCGAGCTGGAAGTGGCCCACCGCGTCTCGCGCAGCTTCGACTGGTATGCCTCCCTTGGGCACACGAAGACCGAGTTTGACGATTTCGTCATCGTCAATGGCAGCTCCACCGACGATTTGTCCGGATCCGAATTCGCCTACGCCCCGGCCTGGACACTGGCCGCCGGCGCCAACTGGCGCTGGGACAACGGTGTGTTCGCCAATCTCAACGGCAGCTATCGCGACGAGCAATACACGCTGACCGGCGTCAGCCAGGCCGGCTCCGAAGTCGCCGCGCGGACACTCGTCAACGGCTCGGTCGGCTATGAGCAGGACAGCTGGGCTGTCTCGCTCTTCGTCAACAACGTGTTCGACGAAGACTATTTCCAGTACCGGCGGACCAATATTCCCTACGCCATCCTCGGCCAGCCGCGCGTCGTCGGCGTCACGCTCGAGACGAGCTGGTGATCGACGGCCTCGTCATCGCGGCGCTCCTGGTCACAGGTATCGCAACAGCCTTCACGCTCCGGCAGGCCTGGCGGCATCCCTCCGCCGCCAGGCCCGTCCTGATCCTGACCGGCTGGGCAGCCGTGTCTGCACTCGTCGTGATCGCCGCCATCGCCCTCGGCTCGGCCCGGGGCCCCGCCTTCGCCATGGCGCTGATGCCGGTCGGCGCGCTCGCGCTCGTCGCAACCGGCGTGAAACGGCGCGAGGCGAACGGCCGTGTCGCCCGGTCGCGCGCGCTTGAGCCCTCCTTGCGCGGCGCGAAGATCTGGCGCGGCGTCATGCGCACCCTGGTCGCGGCGCCGCTGGGCTGTGTCGTGTCGCTCACCCTGGGTATCACCTGGACCGTCTGGTTTCCGTCCGACCCGCAGACGCGGATTGTGCTCGGCGGCGTTCTCGTCCCCGTCCTGTGGGCCGGTGCCATGGCCTGGGCCCTCACCGACGACCGCATCCTGCGTCCCGCCCTCTCCATGATCGCGCTGACCCTGGCAGGCGCTGCGCTGATCGCAATCGAAGGCTTCTGACATGGCTGAACGAAAACGGGCCAAGGCAAAGACCATCTGGCCGCGCGTTCCCGCGCCCTTCGTGCAGGCGGTACTCGCCGGCCACTCCTCGCTGGGTCTGGCCTTTGCGGCATTGATCTATCTGGTCTGCTTCTCCGGAACGGTCGCCGTGCTGGTGCATGATTTCGAGCGCTGGGAAGCGCCGGTGGTTGCGCCTGTCGAGGTCGCCGGCCCTGAAACCGCAGTCGCAACCGCCCGGACGCTCCTGAGCGAACACGACGCGGTCGAACACATCTTCATTTCCCTGCCCGACATCAACTCGCCGCGTACGCGCGTTTACGCCGAGCTGCATGATGGTGAGATCCTGGAAGGTTTCGCCGACACGGACGGCACCTGGTCCGGCCCGGCACAGACGCCCTGGTCGGCCTTCATGCTCGGCCTGCACATCGATCTGCACCTGCCCCACGCCGTCGGCTCCTTCGTGGTGGGCATGACCGGGGTGGCGCTGCTTTCCCTGCTGATCTCCGGCCTCCTGTCGCATCCGCGCATCTTCCGCGACGCCTTCCACATCCGGCTGGGCGGCACGAAACGCCTGCAGGAGGCCGACCTGCACAACCGGGCCGGCATCTGGGCCCTGCCCTTCCACATCGTCATTGCTCTGACCGGCGCGCTGCTGGGCCTGACGACGCTGATCGCCGGCACGCTGGCGCTCGCCTTCTTCAAGGGCGATGTGGAACAGACCTATGCGCTTTTCTTCCCGCCCGCGCTGGAGGACGACACCACGCCCGCGCCGGTCCCCGATCTCGAGGCCATCCTGGCCGATGCCGCGGCCCGTGCGCCCGGTGCCGAGCTGCGCATGCTGCGCCTGGACCATCCGGGAGAAACCGGTCAATCCGTCCACGTCACAATGGGTTATGCCGACAAGCTCGCCTTCGGCGACAGCTATATCTATGACGGCAATGGCGCCCTGTTCCACAGCGAGCAAGTGTCCGAAAGCTCGCTGGGTACGCGCATCCTGCAGACGATCGGCCCCTATCATTTCGGCTGGTTTGCCGGCTGGGTCTCCAAGCTCGCCTATATCCTTCTGGGCGCCGCGCTGACCTGGGTGACCAGTACGGGCGTCGCCATCTGGACCGCCCGCCGCCGTTCGAAGGGCCATCCGGCGCCCGTCACGGAACGCCTTTGGGCCGCAACGGTCTGGAGTCAGCCTTTTGCCTATGCGCTCTCGGCCCTGATTGCGATCGTGTGGCCCGGCCCCGATCCGCTGCTTGTCTGGGCTATTGCGACCGGACTGTGCCTGGGCCTCACCGTACCTTTCGGCCCTGTTACCCTGTCCGCGGGCCTGCGTGCTGCGAGCGCGATCCTGCTGACCGCCCTGCCGCTGGTGCATGTGCTTCGGCACGGCGCGGACTACGCCGACCCTGTGGCCTGGGTGATCAATGCCGGCCTCCTCGCAACCGCCGCGCTGATTGCCCTCAGTCTCGCCTGGCGCGCCGCCCCGGCCCGCCAGTCCAGCCTGGCCTGAAAAACAGAACCGGACAGCCGGGGGCTGAAAAAGCATCCACGCGCCCTATATCGAAGGTCGATAGCCACGAAAGAGGTACGGAATGCCTGTTCTGAACTCCAAAGAGGCCCGCCAAGGTGAAAAGGGACATGGCGTGCGTTGGGTCCTAGCGATCTCCACCACCGCCGCCGCAATTGCGCTCTTGCTGTTCCTAGTTGCGAACGCCTGACGGGCGCCACCCCATCGACGGCCCCTGCACCATCGGCCGCTGCGGCTTTCCCGCGGCGCGAATATGCCTAGAGTGATCGTTCGCTGCGGACGAACGGGCAGACCATGTCGGACTATTACGGAGTTATCGGCTTCCTGCTGATTGCGGGCGGGTTTTCCTGGCTGGTCGATCACAGCCCGTTCTCGAAACACACGCTGTCGCGCGCGATGGACGTGCACCGGCGCCGCTGGATGGATGGCATGGCCAACCGCCAGGTGCGGATCATGGACAGCCAGATCATCGCCGGGCTGCAGAACGGCATCGCCTTCTTCGCCTCGACAGCCCTTCTGGGTATCGGTGCCGCCTTCACACTCATAACGGCGCTGGATCCGGTGATGAGCGCGGTACAGGACGTGCCCTTTCTGGACACCTCGTCGCGGCTGCAATGGGAGGTGATGTCGCTGGGCCTGCTGGTGATCTACGCCTATGCCTTCTTCAAGTTCGGCTGGGCCTACAGGCTGGTGAACTATTCCGCGATGTTACTCGGCGCGACGCCGGATACCGGCCGTGACGAGGCGGCTTCAGAGGAAATCCTGGCGGCTGCCCGCCGGGCCGGCGCGATGAATGTCGTCGCCGGACGCCAGTTCAATCGCGGTCTGCGCGCACTCTTCATGTCGATCGGCTATCTGGCCTGGATCGGCGGCCCGGCCGCACAGATCCTGGTAACGCTGGCTGTCGCGGCAATCCTGGTCTACCGGCAATTCGCCAGCCCCGCCCTCGCAGCGCTGAGGGCCGGAGACATGCCCGCTCAGGGCTAGATCGCATTTCGACTGCCCCGGCGAGCCCGGAAAACATTGCACTCCGCCCCCGAACGCGTCCATTTTGCCCCGATAACAAATTCGGGGGAGAGGCCATGAGCCTGGGGAATTCGATACTCAACGCCGTCGAGCGAGCCGGCAACCGCCTGCCCGATCCGGTGACGATCTTCTTCATCCTGATCGGCGTGGTGATGATTGCGTCGCTGGGCCTGTCGATGCTGGGCGTCTCCGTCGAACACCCCGTCACCGGTGAAACGATCGAGGTCGTGAACCTGCTCACCGGCGCGCAGTTGCAGAATCTCCTGGTGAACATGCCGGCCGTGCTTACCGGCTTCGCTCCGCTCGGCATGGTCCTCGTGGTCATGATCGGCGCCGGTGTCGCGGAAAAGACCGGCCTGTTGGCAGCAGGCATGCGCGGGATGGTGTCCGGCGTGTCCAACATGCTCCTGACCCCGACGCTCGTTTTCGCGGGCGTGATGGGCAATCTCGCAGTGGATTCCGGCTATATCGTCATGGTGCCGCTGGGCGCGGTCGTGTTCGCGGCCGTCGGCCGGCATCCGGTTGCCGGTCTGGCGGCGGTCTTTGCCGGCGTCTCTGCCGGTTTCTCTGCCAATCTGGTAGTCACGTCGCTTGAGCCGCTTCTCTTCGGCATTACCGAGACGGCCGCACGCTCCATCGAAACCGGCTGGACGCTGAACAATCTGGACAATTACTACTTTACCATCGCCCTGACCCCGGTCCTGGTCGTGGTCGGCACGCTGGTGAACAACTACATCGTCGAGCCGCGCCTGGGCAGCTGGGAACGACCTGCCGACTTCGCCGAACCCGAAGACAGCGGAGCCTTGTCGCAAAACGAGCGCAAGGGGCTGGTCTGGGCGGGTATCTCCATCCTCGTCATGATCGCCATCATCCTCGTGATGACGGTGCCATCCAACGGCATCCTGCGCGGCGCTGAAGGCGGACTGGGTCCCTTCTTCCGCTCCATCGTCGGGATCCTGATGATTGTCTTCCTCGTCGCCGGCGGGCTTTATGGTGCCGCCGTCGGCACCGTGAAATCAGACCGTGACCTCGTTCAGCTCGGCACGAAGTCCATGGCCGATATGGGCGGCTACATCATCCTCGCTTTCGCCATGGCACACTTCATCGCCCTGTTCGGCGCGTCAGAAATCGACACAGTCATCGCCATCTCCGGTGCTGAAGGGCTTCAGGCACTCAACCTGCCGGCACCGATGCTGATTGTCGGCATGGTACTGCTGGTGGCCGTACTTAACCTGTTCATGGGCTCGGCCTCGGCCAAATGGGCGCTGCTGGCTCCGATCTTCGTGCCGATGCTGATGCTGCTGGGCATTTCGCCGGAAGGTTCGACGCTGGCCTATCGTATGGGCGACCAGGCCACGAACATCATCACACCGCTGATGCCCTACCTGCCGCTCATCCTCATCTTCGCCCAGCGCTACGTGCCGGAATTCGGTCTGGGCAGCCTGATCGCAACCATGCTGCCCTACTCCGTGGCCATCCTGCTCAGCTCGATTGCCCTTCTCGGCATCTGGTTTGCGCTCGATCTGCCGCTGGGGCCGGACGGCGCCAGCTTCCACTACGATATCTCGACAGTGGTGCAGGATACCGGCGGGGAGAATTGACGCCCCGCCGGCGTCCGGTCATTTCGTGATCGAAACGCCGCCATCGGCGAGATGGGCGGTGCCGGTCACAAAGCTCGACAGATCGCTGGCCAGGTATAACGCCGCGCCAGCGATCTCGTCGGGATCGGCGATCCGGCCGAGCGCGTGAATACCCTGCACATAGGCCCGGATCTCGTCGGTCGTGGCAAACTGCGCCGCCATCGCGGTATCCGTACCGCCCGGCAGCAGCGCATTGACGCGGACACCGCGCGGCCCCGCCTCGGCGGCCAGCGCCTGTACCAATCCGATCAGACCGGCCTTGCCCGCAGAATAGACGCTCATGCCCGGCATTCCGGCCGTATGGCCGACAAAGGAGCCGGTGAAGATCAGCGAACCGCCGCCGCGGGCATAGAGTGCCGGCAGCTGGAAACGCGCCGCATGGAAAGCGCTCGTCAGATTGGCGTCGAGTGTCGCATGCCAGTTCTGTGCGGTCTGTTCTTCGATCGGTGCGAGATCACCCAGCCCGCCGGCATTGTTGAAGGCAATATCCAGCCCGCCGAAATGCTGCATGGCCGTCTCGACCAGGCGTTCGGCGAGCGCCGGATCCGCGGCATCGCCGGCAATTGCCAGAACCTCGCCGCCGGCCTCGCGGATTTCGCCGGCCACGCGGTCCAGCGCCTCCGGCCCGCGGGCATTGATCACCAGGCGGGCACCCTCATGGGCAAAGCGCAGGGCGGCCGAACGGCCGATCCCTGCGCTGGCACCTGTGATGATGGCGGTCTTGTTCGTCAGAAGTGACATGATGCGTCCTCGTCAGTTGGAAACGAGGCGCACCCTGATCACGCCGGGACGTGGGCTCCACCCGATCCTTGCGACGCATTACCGGTGCGGCGCTTGCGCGGACGCCGCGGCTTGCCGCCGGCCTCGCCCCGCGCCTGCTGACGCTCGCCGGAACGTTCCTGCGGCCGGCCCGGCTTGCGCTCACTGCGGGCGGCCTGATCAGGACGCTCACCGCGCGGGGTGCGATCGCCACGGAACGGCTTGCCATCGGCCCTCTGGCCTTCGCCCTGGTGGCGCTCGCCACGTTGCCCTTCGGCCCGTTGGCCCTGGGACTTGGGACCCTGGGACTTGGGACCCTGGGACTTGGGACCCTGCGATTTGGGACCGCGGGGTTTTTGACCACGGGGCTTGTGATCCTGGGCATTCTGGCCCTGGGCCCGCTGACCCTGACCTTGCCCCTGACCCTGATTATTGCGGCCGCGCGAGCGCTTCTTCTTCACCGGCTTGGTATTGCGGGCCTCGGCGAAGAAATCGGCTTCCTCGCCGACAATCGCCCGTTCGATCTCGACACCGGTGAGTTTTTCGATATCGCACAGATATTCATACTCGGACGGATCGCACAGCGAGACCGCAACACCGGTCTTGCCGGCACGGGCCGTACGGCCGATCCGGTGGACATAGCTTTCCGGAATATTCGGCAGCTCGTAGTTCACGACGTGGGAGACATCATCGACATCGATACCGCGTGCGGCAATGTCGGTGGCGACGAGGATCTTCACATGGCCGGACTTGAAACCGGCCAGCGCCTTCACGCGCTGGCCCTGGGTCTTGTCGCCGTGGATGGCGGCCGATTTGAGACCGTACTGAACGAGGCTCTTGTTGACCCGGTCGGCACCGCGCTTGGTGCGGGTGAAGACGATCGAGCGCTCGACGGACCGGTCTGACAGCAATTCCAGCAGCAGATCCCGCTTGGAATCGCGTGGTGTCAGTACAACCGACTGCTCGATCCGCTCGATCGGGCGCGAGGCCGGAGCGACCGAGATCTGCTTCGGGTCGGTCAGGAGATCGTGCGCCAGCGCCTTGATCTGCTTGGGCATCGTCGCCGAAAGCAGCGCCGTCTGGCGGTCTTGGGGCAGGCGAGACACGATATCGCGGATCGCCGGGATGAAGCCCAGATCCAGCATCTGATCGGCCTCATCCAGCACCACGGTGCGCACCTGCGACAGGCTCAGCGCGCCGGAGCGCACGAGGTCGAGCAGGCGGCCCGGCGTGGCCACGACAACATCGACGCCGCGCGCCAGCATCTTCACCTGCGGACCGATCTTCAGCCCGCCGACGACCAACGCCGAGGAGATGCGCATGTGCTGGGCATAGCCGCGCAGGTTTTCGAGAATCTGTGCCGACAGTTCGCGCGTCGGCGACAGGATCAGCGCCCGGCAGGTCTTCGGGGCCGGCCGCTTGTTGTCCGCACTGATGGAATGGAGAATGGGCAGCACGAAGGCCGCCGTTTTACCGGTGCCCGTCTGGGCAATACCGAGCACGTCGCGCCCTTCGACAAGGGCGGGAATCGCTTCGCGCTGGATCGGGGTCGGCTCGTTATAGCCGGCATCTTCAAGCGCGCGGAGAATGGGCTCGGCGAGGCCGAGTTCATTGAACTGGGTCAAAATATATCTTTCATGGGTCCGGAGCGCCGCCAAAAGGCCGCGCGCACGAACGAACGGGTTTTCAGTGTGGAAGCCTGCGTAGATCAGCCGCCGTCTTGTCGGCGCCGGCCTGGCGCCAGGGTGGCAATGATCAATACGCGCCCGGCCCGGAACCGGGCCTTGAGAGGGCGGAACGTCTCGCCAACGTCTGCAATGCAGCCTCAAGGGACCGACTACTCACCGCAGAACGTAGGCGCTCTTTTTCATGCTTCGGGCGGTTTGGCAAACGAAAACGGCCGCTCCAGGCAGGAGCGGCCGTTTTTCGGTCCGTGCACCACATCCTTCGAAACGAGGGAAATGGCGCGAGTGACGGGACTCGAACCCGCGACCTCCGGCGTGACAGGCCGGCGCTCTAACCAACTGAGCTACACCCGCTTGAGCGGCTCGCCGAAGCGAGGTGCGTTGTTTATGAGCAGACCGCGGTCCGGTCAAGCGGCCAATGCAAGCGATCTGCACATAATGCAGCACCTTGTTCAGCTGGCCGCGAAATGACGCTCTGCCCAGGTGCGTGTCACGGCAATGGTCGTGCGGATCAACTGCTCCAGGTCGCCCTGTGAAATCACGTAAGGCGGCATGAGATAGACGATATTTCCAAACGGCCGCACCCAGATGCCGGCCTCGATAAAGGCCGATTTCAGCGCGTCGAGCTCCGGCAGTCCGGGCATTTCGATGACGCCGATCGCGCCCTGCCAGCGCACATCCACGACGCCGGGAATTTCGCGCGCCTGCGGCAAGAGCGCCGCATAGGCGGCTTCTATTGCGGCCACCTGCTGCAGCCGTGGTTCGCGCTCGAACAGGTCGAGCGAAGCATTCGCCGCCGCACAGGCGGCCGGATTGCCCATATAGGTGGGCCCATGCATCAGCGCGGCCGACGCCTCGTCGCGCCAGTAATGCTCGAACATGCCGCGCGAGGCGATTGCGGCTGCCAGGGGCAGTGTGCCGCCTGTGAGCGCCTTGGAAACCGTCATCACATCCGGGACGATTCCCGCCTTCTCACAGGCGAACATCGTGCCCAGCCGGCCAAAACCGGTCATGATCTCGTCCACGATCAGCGGCAGGCCGCGCGCATCGCAGGCCGCGCGCATCGTACGCAGCGTCTCTGGCGAAAAGAATCGCATCCCGCCCGCACCCTGTACCAGCGGCTCGGTCACCACGCCGGCAATCTCGTGCGCATGCGCGTCGAGCAGCGCCTCGAATCGCGCCGTGCTTTCAGGGGCCTGCGGCAGGTCGGCGACAATCTGCTGCGGCAGGGAGCCCGCAAACAGGCTGTGCATCCCCTCCTCCGGATCGCACACCGACATGGTGGCGATGGTGTCGCCATGATAGCCGCCGCGGAAGCACACGAAGCGTGTGCGGCCGTGAATGCCGCGATTGATCCAGGACTGCACCGCCATCTTCATCGCGATCTCGACCGAGACCGAACCCGACTCACAGAAGAAGACGTGGTCGAGATCGCCCGGCGCCAGCGCCGCGAGGCGCGCCGCCAGCCGCTCGGCGGGCGCATGCATCAGCCCGCCCAGCATGACATGGGACAGGCGCTCGACCTGATCGCAAATCGCGCCGACAATATGCGGGTGGCTGTAGCCGTGAACGGTGGTCCACCAGGAGGAGACACCGTCGATCAGGCTGCGGCCATCGGCGAGTTTCAGCCGCACGCCCTCGGCCGACACGACCGGCAGAGCCGGCTGTGCGGTCTTCATCTGGGTATAGGGCCGCCAGAGATGTCGCCCTTCGGGCTTGAACCCGCCGGGCAACGCAGTTTTCAATGTGTTGGACATGACGGGCGGGCTTTAGCAGGCCTCTCACCCGAACGACAGGCTTGATATGACTTCCGCAGCCGCCTCACTCGAGCGCTTTGCCGCCGACAAGCTCTCCGCGCTGGACCGCAAATCCCTCCGCCGGCGGACGGTGGAGACGCGCCACCGCGACGCGGTCCACGTCGAGCGCGACGGGCGCTCGCTGATCAATGTCTGCTCGAACGATTATCTCGGCCTGGCCCATCACCCCAAGGTGATCGAGGCCGCCCGCGCGGCGACGGCCGAATGGGGGGCTGGATCCGGGGCCTCGCGCCTGGTGACGGGCGGCCACCCGCTCCTCTTCCAGCTGGAACGCCGCCTGGCCGCCTTCAAGGGCACAGAGGACTGCATCGTCTTCGGTTCGGGCTATCTGGCCAATCTGGCGATTACGCCGGCGCTTGTAGGACCGGACGATATCGTCCTGATCGACAGCCTTGCCCATGCCTGCCTGCACGCCGGCGCGCGCCTGTCCCGGGCCCGTGTCGAAGTCTTCCGCCATAATGACATGGACCAGCTGCGCAGCCTGCTGGCGGAACATCGCGGCGAGGCCCGCCACGCCATGATCCTCACCGATGGCGTGTTCTCCATGGACGGCGATTTCGCCCCCCTGCCGGAAATCTTGGCCCTGGGCGAGGAATTCGACGCCTGGACCCTGGTCGACGATGCGCACGGCATCGGCGTGGTCGGTGGCGGACGCGGCTCGGCCCATGCCTTCGCGCCTCCCGCCGCTGCACCTTTGCAGATGGGCACGCTGTCCAAGGCGCTGGGAAGCTATGGCGGCTATCTATGCGCGTCCGAACGGGTGTGCGAACTGCTGCGCTCGCGCGCCCGGCCGCTGGTCTTCACCACAGCCCTGCCCCCGGCCAACGCCGCGGCCGCGCTTGCCGCCCTCGAGCTGATCACCGCCGATCGTGCGCTGTTCGACCGCCCGCTCGAACGGGCACAGCGCTTTGCGAGCAAGCTGGGCCTTTCAAGACCCGTCTCACCGGTCGTGCCCGTCATCCTGGGCAGCGAGACCGCCGCGCTCGCCGCCTCCGCCGCCCTGGAAGCCGAAGGCTTCCTGGTGACCGCCATCCGGCCGCCAACCGTGCCGCCGGGAACGGCGCGCCTGCGCTTTACCTTCTCCGCCGCACACGAGACCGCCGACATCGACCGGCTCGCCGCCGCGCTGAAATCCATCCTGCAACAGACGGAGGCCGCCGAGTAATGCGCCCCATTTTCGTGACGGGGACCGGCACCGACGTCGGCAAGACCCACATCCTCTGCGCCATGCTCGAAGCCCATCGCCGGGCCGGAGGGAAGGCGCGCGTGCTCAAACCGGTGATCTCCGGTTTCGATCCGGCGCAACTCAATGCCACAGATACGATACGCCTGATGCGCGCAAACGGGACTGAATTGACGGGCGAAGGTGTGCAATCCGTATCACCCTGGCGCTTCAGGGCCCCGCTCTCCCCCGACATGGCCGCCCGGCAGGAAAACCGCGAACTCGCAATCGACGCGGTGCTGCACTGGTGCCTCGACCAGATTGACCCCGGCATGCCGACAGTTGTGGAAGGCGCCGGCGGCGTGATGTCACCGCTGGCCACAGACGGGCTCAATCTCGACCTGATCCGCGATCTCGATGCCCGGCCGGTCCTTGTGGCAGGCGCCTATCTCGGCGCGATCTCGCACACGCTGACAGCGCTGCGTGTCCTGGACGCCCGCTGCACCGTGATCGTCAATGATTTCAACGCTGAACCCGTCCCGGCCCGCGACGTTGCCCGGACCATCCAGCGCTTTGCACCGCGAGCGGACGTGCGTGTGTTCGCAGGAGACGCCTCGGAACTGCTCGACGTACTCGACCCGACTGAGTAACTTTGGCGCCGGTCGCAAAAGCCTGAAGATTGAAGGATGGTGGGCGGTGAGGGGTTCGAACCCCCGACCTACTGGGTGTAAACCAGTCGCTCTCCCAGCTGAGCTAACCGCCCGATCCAAGGTGAGCCGCGCTTTTAATCTGCCACGGCCCTTCGAGGCAAGCGCGCGCTACTTCTGCGCCGCAGCATCGCGGATCAACGCGCCGATCATCATCGAAGCCTGCTCCAGCGCTTCGCCCGCCGGATTCTCGAGCGCGGCATTGGGCAATGTCATGGTGACAATGCCATGCACCGACGCCCACAGGGTCCGCGCCGCTCGCCGGCGGAAGTCCGGGTCCTCGAACCCCCTGCCCGCCTCCAGCACGCCTTCCACGATCCCGAACAGGGCATCCTCGGTCTCGGTATAGGCTTTCGGCGCCGCGCCGGACCGGCGGCGATTGAAAGACAGTAGCGCCATCCAGCGCGCATTCTGGGTGACGACAAACTCGATATAGGCGCGCGCCAGGACGAGCGCACGCTCGAACACCGCCTCCGGCGGCAATCCGGACGCCTCGAGTGCCGAGCTGTGGTGTATTTCGATATCGCGATAGGTGCGCAGGTTGAGTTCCCGGATCAGGTCATCGATATCGCCGAAAAGCTTGTAGATCGAGCCGACGGAAAGGCCTGCCCGCGCCGCAATCGTGCGTGCCTGCATGCCCTTGAGACCCTGCTCTGCGAGCAGATCGCCTGCCGCCAGCAAGGCCTGCTCGCGCACTTCCGGCGTCAGGCCGGGTCGTCCCCGGGCACGCGGCCGCGCCGGTTTCACCTGTTGTGTATCCATACGCATTTCCCGCTCGAACCGTCAGCCGGCCACGCCGTGCGTACGCTTGGCACGGGCCGACATCAACCGGCGCATGATGGAGGTCATTCGTCTACAGACCATTGAATTCAGCCTGGTAGCAAAATTCAACCGGTTTTGCCGCTGCTGCTGGATACGCAGCAGCGGCATTCATGGCCCGTGTCGCTATTCGGCAACGGTAACACGGTCGATCGCATCAGCGGCATAGCAGCCGAGCAGTTTGATCTCGCGGGTATGCTCCTCGATAACGCTCATCGCCTGGCGGACCCGTTCGTCCTCGACATGACCATCCACATCCATGATGAACATCTCCTCCCAGGGATTGCCGGCAATCGGACGGCTTTCCAGCTTGACGATGTTCACGCCCTGGTCGCGGAAGCCGGTGAGCGCGTCGACCAGGCAGCCCGGCGTGTCGCGGGTGGTGAACATCATCGACGTCTTGCACTCCACCTCGCGGGTCGGCAGCGCCGCCTTGCGGGCAATGACGATGAAACGGGTGATGTTCTGCTCGTGATCGCCGATACCGCGCGCCAGGATGTCCATGCCGAACAGGCGTGCCGCGTCCTCGCCGGCCACGGCAGCGGCCGTGTCGTCATCCTCCAGCAGCCGCTCCAGCGCCCGCGTGGTCGAGGCCGCCATATGCGTCTCCAGCTCCGGGTGGGACGCGATATAGCGGCGGCATTGGGCCAGCGCCTGCGGGTGGCCGAAGACCCGGCTGATCCGCCCCTGACCACTGGCCTTGCCGACCAGGCAGTGATCGACGCGCAGCAGGAATTCGCCGATGATCTGGGTGCGTGAATTGATCAGGATGTCATAGACCTCGTTGATCGAGCCCGTCGTGGTGTTCTCAATCGGCACGACGCCGTAATCGACCTCGGCATTTTCGACGGAACGGAAAATCGACACGAAGTCGCGCTTGGGTGACGGCACGACGGTGGCGTTGCGCCGCTCGAAGACTTTCTGGGCCGCGATATGGCTGTAACTGCCCGGCCCGCCGAGATAGGCGACGGTCGCCTCGTTGAGATCCTCATTGCGCATGGAGTCGAAGCGTTCACGCTGACGGCGGATCGACACTTCAAACAGGGAATGAAACAGGCTCTCGACCAGTTCGGGCGAAACGCCCTGCGCCTTGCCACGTGCCAGTGCGTCGCGCAGGACAGCCTGCTCGCGGTCGCGGTCGCGCACCGGCTGCCCGCTCGCGGCCTTGGCGGCCTGGATGTCGTCGACCAGTTGCTGGCGCCGGGCAATGGCGTCGATCAACTGCCCGTCTATCTGTGAAATCTCCGCCCGGATCTCGTCCCGGCTCTTTGTCGTCGTCACGGTCTCACCCTTCCCTTTCAGGCAAAAGAAAAGGGCCTCCCCGAGGGGGAGGCCCTGCAAATCCGGTGCTTTCACACACGTCAGCCGACCACCGCCCCCTCACGGGTTGCGCTGATAAAGTAGCCGTTAAAATAGAACGTCGCGAAAGTCATGGAGCGAGAGTGGCGGGGGTTTTGCGCAAGGTCAATGCTCAATTTCCGCATCTGCGTCGTGCGCGTGCAAAAATCTGGCGGCGGCCACAAAAAAGGGCGGCCAAAGCCGCCCTTCTCCTGTCACGCCACGGCACCATTGCTGCCCGGTAAGGGCAACATCAGTGCGCCATGGGTGTCTCGCCTGCCCCCGCGCCGGTCTGCGAGGCCATCGCCGCCAGGGCGGCTTCGTCGGCCTCGGTCCATTCGACCGGCTGCACCGGCTCGGTGAGCGCGAGCTTGAGAACCTCGTCGGCGGTTTCCACCGGGATGATCTCCAGCCCCTCTTTCACATTGTCCGGGATCTCGGCGAGATCCTTTTCATTGTCCGTGGGGATAAGCACCGTCTTCACACCACCGCGCAGCGCCGCCAGGAGTTTCTCCTTCAGACCGCCGATCGGCAGCAC
Organism: Maricaulis sp. ABE4_448; assembly: GCF_056160825.1. Taxonomy (NCBI): domain Bacteria; kingdom Pseudomonadati; phylum Pseudomonadota; class Alphaproteobacteria; order Maricaulales; family Maricaulaceae; genus Maricaulis; species Maricaulis sp. ABE4_448. The sequence continues at coordinate 358,177 of NZ_JBSWXX010000003.1, read as the reverse complement.
GCGGCCGCGCAGGGTGATCTCGCCGGTCATGGCAATATCCTTGCGCACCGGAATGCCGGTCAGCACGGAGACAATGCCCGTCATCATGCCGATACCGGCCGAGGGACCGTCCTTCGGCGTGGCACCCTCGGGCACGTGGACGTGGATGTCGGACGAGCGGAACACGGTCGGCTTGATGCCAAGCGATGGTGCCCGCGACTGCACGAAGGAATTCGCGGCCGAGATCGACTCCTTCATCACATCGCGCAGATTGCCCGTCACGGTAAACTTGCCACGGCCCGGCATGCGCACGGCCTCGATGGTCAAGAGGTCGCCGCCGACTTCGGTCCAGGCCAGCCCGGTGACGACACCGACCTGGTCTTCCTTGTCGGTCTCGCCGAAGCGGAATTTCCGCACGCCGGCGAAATCGCCGAGATTGTCCGGCGTCACGGTGACGCTGTCAGCCTTGCCGCTCTGGATCTGGCGCACCGCCTTGCGGGCCAGGTTGGCGATCTCGCGCTCGAGATTCCGCACGCCCGCCTCGCGGGTATAGTAGCGGATCAGATCGCGCAGACCTGCCTCTTCCAGCGAGAAGTCCTTGTCACCCAGGGCGTGGTTGGACATCTGCTTGGGCAGGAGGTGACGCTTGGCGATCTCGACTTTCTCGTCCTCGGTGTAGCCGGCGATGCGGATGATCTCCATCCGGTCAAGAAGCGGCTGCGGCAGGTTGAGCGTATTCGCGGTGGTCACGAACATGATGTCGGACAGGTCGTAATCGACTTCCAGATAGTGGTCGTTGAAGGTCGAATTCTGTTCCGGATCGAGCACTTCCAGGAGGGCCGAGGCCGGATCGCCGCGATAATCGGCGCCCAGCTTGTCGATCTCGTCGAGCAGGAAGAGCGGATTGGCGGACTTCACCTTCTTCATCGACTGGATGATGCGGCCCGGCATGGAGCCGATATAGGTGCGCCGATGGCCGCGGATCTCGGCCTCGTCGCGCACGCCGCCCAGCGACATGCGCACGAAATCGCGGCCCGTCGCCTTGGCGATCGAACGGCCCAGCGAGGTCTTGCCGACGCCGGGCGGGCCGACGAGGCACAGGATCGGACCGCGCAGCTTGCGGGTGCGCGACTGCACGGCGAGATGCTCGAGAATGCGTTCCTTGACCTTCTCCAGCCCGTAATGATCGTCCTCGAGCACGCCCTCGGCGCGTTCCAGGTCGTTCTTCAGGCGTTTGCGCTTGTTCCAGGGCAGCGCCAGGATCCAGTCGAGATAATTTCGCACGACCGTGGCCTCGGCCGACATCGGGCTCATCTGGCGCAGTTTCTTGAATTCGGCGTCGGCCTTGGCGCGCGCTTCCTTGGGCAGCTTGGCCTCGGTCAGGCGCTGTTCCAGCTCGGCGAGTTCCTCGCGGCCGTCATCGCCCTCGCCCAGCTCGCGCTGGATCGCCTTCATCTGCTCGTTGAGATAATATTCGCGCTGGGTCTTCTCCATCTGGCGCTTCACGCGCGAGCGGATCTTCTTTTCCACCTGCAGCACGCCGATCTCGCCTTCCATCAGGCCGAGCACACGCTCAAGCCGGTTGGCGACACCGGGTTCTTCCAGCAGCGACTGCTTCTCGTCGATCTTCACGGCCAGGTGCGCCGAGATCGAGTCGGCCAGCTTGCCCGGCTCCTGGATCTGCGACAGCGAAGCCAGCGCTTCCGGCGGCACCTTCTTGTTCAGCTTCACATAGTCTTCGAACTTTGCCGCAACGGTGCGCATCAGCGCTTCCAGCTCGGCATCGTCGCCGGAATCCTCGGCCACCGGTTCGCAGACCGCTTCGTAGTATTCCTCACGCGGCGTATAGCCGGTGATCTCGACGCGGACGCCGCCTTCCACCAACACTTTCACCGTGCCGTCGGGCAGTTTCAGCAATTGCAGGACAGAGGCGACCACACCGGTGCGATGGATCGCATCCGGCGTCGGTTCGTCGTCCGCGGCATTGCGCTGGGTGGCAAGCAGGATCTGCTTGTCCGCCTTCATCACCTCTTCCAGCGCCTTCACCGACTTCTCGCGCCCCACGAAAAGGGGAACGATCATGTGGGGAAAAACCACAATGTCGCGCAGCGGCAGAAGCGGTAGTGTCTTCGTATTGGACATGCTTACTCCATGCGCGCCCGATACAGGGGCGCGTGCAGATCTCGTTGGATCTTTCTATCGATACGGGACGGCCGGCAAGCGCTCCCGGTCTTGCCCGACGCGTCCCACCTGGATCATGAAGTGGCGATCGCGATCGCCGATTTCAAGCGTCCTCAAGCACCCGTCCGCTTGTCGTCCTTGCGCTCGGCATAGATGAAGAGCGGTTTGGCGTTGCCCTCGACGACTTCCGCGTTGACGACAATCTCTTCCACGCCTTCCAGGCCCGGCAGGTCGAACATCGTTTCCAAGAGGATGCCTTCCATGATCGAACGCAGGCCGCGCGCACCGGTCTTGCGGGCAATCGCCTTGGCAGCCACCGCCTTGAGCGCATCCTCGGTGAAGGTCAGACCGACGCCTTCCATCTCGAACAGGCGCTGATACTGCTTCACGAGCGCATTCTTCGGCTCGGTCAGGATCTGCACCAGGGCGTCCTCGTCCAGGTCTTCCAGGGTCGCGATGACCGGCAGACGGCCGACGAATTCCGGGATCAGGCCGAAACGCAGCAGATCGTCCGGTTCCACCTCGCGCAGGATATCACCCGTGCGGCGGTCGTCGCTTTCACGTACATCGGCGCCGAAGCCGATGGCAGACCCCTTGCCACGCTGGGAGATCACCTTGTCGAGACCGGCAAAGGCGCCGCCGACGACGAAAAGGATATTGGTCGTGTCCACCTGCAGGAACTCCTGCTGGGGATGCTTGCGCCCGCCCTGCGGCGGCACGGAGGCGACCGTGCCTTCCATGATCTTCAGCAGCGCTTGCTGCACGCCCTCGCCCGACACGTCACGCGTAATGGACGGGTTGTCGGACTTGCGGGAAATCTTGTCGATCTCGTCGATATAGACGATGCCGCGCTGGGCCCGCTCGACATTGTAGTCGGCCGACTGCAGCAGTTTCAGCACGATGTTCTCGACATCCTCGCCGACATAGCCGGCTTCGGTCAGCGTTGTTGCATCGGCCATCGTGAAGGGCACATCGAGGATGCGCGCCAACGTCTGGGCCAGCAGCGTCTTGCCGCAACCGGTCGGACCGATCAGCAGGATGTTCGACTTGGCCAGTTCCACATCGGAATTGGCCGAGGCGTGGTTGAGCCGCTTGTAGTGATTGTGCACGGCCACGGCGAGCACGCGCTTGGCGTGCGCCTGGCCGATCACATAATCGTTCAGGACATTGAAGATTTCCTGCGGCGTGGGCACGCCTTCCTTGGACTTCACCAGCGAGGACTTGTTCTCCTCGCGGATGATATCCATGCAGAGCTCGACGCATTCATCGCAGATGAACACGGTGGGCCCGGCAATCAGCTTGCGCACCTCATGCTGGCTCTTTCCGCAGAAAGAACAGTAGAGGGTGTTCTTCGACTCGCCGTCTCCGCCCGTCGTCTTACTCATGACCGCTCCAATTCAACCCGCAGGTCCCGGCACTTGAATGGTATCATTACGATACCACACCGGCATTTGTCCCGCCTCGCATCCAGCCCTGAGCAAAATCAGGGCCGAACTTTAGCGAAAGGTTTCCGTCACTGTGCATTCGACCACATGGGCGCGGCATGGATCAAGCTTCAACCGCGCCCGGCAATCATGCCCTAGCCGGACTTGCCTTCGCCGTCATCCTCGCTGCGACGCGTAAAGACCTCGTCAATGAGGCCGAATTCCTTGGCTTCGTCCGCCGACATGAAGTTGTCGCGGTCGAGGGCCTGTTCAATCTCGTCATAGGTGCGGCCCGTGTGGTGCACATAGATCTCGTTCAGCCGGCGCTTGATCTTCTGGATGTCCGCCGCATGCCGCTCAATGTCCGAGGCCTGGCCGCGGAAACCGCCGGAGGGCTGGTGCACCATGATCCGCGCATTCGGCGTGGCATAGCGCTTCTTGTCCTCGCCCGCCGTCAGCAGCAGCGAGCCCATCGAGGCGGCCATGCCGATACACATGGTGGAGACCGGGCAGCGGATGTGCTGCATCGTGTCGTAGATCGCCAGGCCAGCCGAGACCACGCCGCCGGGCGAGTTGATGTACATCGAGATTTCCTTCTTCGGATTTTCCGATTCAAGGAAAAGCAGCTGGGCGACGATCAGGCTCGCCATATGGTCCTCGATCGGACCGGTGACGAAAATGATGCGCTCCTTGAGAAGCCGCGAATAGATATCGAAGGAGCGTTCGCCCCGGCTGGTCTGCTCGACGACGATCGGAACCAGATTCATCGTCCTGTCCTGGGGATCATGCATGTCGCGCTCCTTGGGGTTCGGGCAGCCGTTCGGCGCCGATTCTCGTCAGACGGGATTGGTCAAATATTGCGGTGCTCGCTTCCGCGTGCAAGGCGGACGCTGCACACGCCTGTGCGAATTCCCGCAACGGCACACAAATTTGCACCCGGAAACGAAAAGCGCCGGCGTCCTGGGACGCCGGCGCTGATCGTGTGCGAAAGAGCCCGGTGATCAGGCGTCCTTCTTGGCCGCAGCCTTTTTCTTCGGTGCGGCTTTCTTGGCCTCAGCCTTGTCGCCGTCCTTCGCCGCCGCTTTCTTGGCCGGAGCCTTTTTCTTCGCGGCCGGCTTGTCGTCGTCCTTCTTGGCAGCGGCCTTCTTCTTCGGCGCGGCCTTCTTCTTGGCCGGAGCCGGCGCTTCGTCTTCCTCGGCGTAGAGCGCGTCCTTGGACACGGTCACCTCGGAGACGTCGGCGAGCTCGAGGATGTAGTCGACGACTTTTTCCTCATAGATCGGCGCGCGCAGCTGGGCGATGGCCTGCGGATTCTTCTGGTAGAACTCGACGACCTGGCGCTCCTGACCCGGATAGCGCACGGCTTCCTGGTTGATGGCGCGGGAGAGTTCTTCCTGGGTCACGTCGACATTGTTGCGGCGGCCGATCTCGGCGAGCACCAGGCCCAGGCGCACGCGGCGCTCGGCAATGCCGCGATACTCGGCCTTCAGCTCGTCTTCCGACTTGCCCTTGTCTTCTTCCTCGAGCTGATCGTTCTCGATGGCGTGCTGGACTTCGCGCCAGATATTGTCGAACTCGGCATCCACCATCTGCGGCGGCAGGTCGAAGCTGTGCGCGGCATCAAGCTGGTCGAGCAGGGCCCGCTTCACCTTCATGCGCGACTGCTGGGCGTGCTCCTGGGCGAAGCGCTTCTTCAGCGCGTCCTTCAGGCCGTCCAGACCGTCGAGGCCCAGGCGCTTGGCCAGTTCGTCGTCGACCTTGGCTTCGCCCGGTGCTTCGACCGACTTCACGGTGACGTCGAACTCGGCATCCTTGCCGGCCAGATGGGCGGCCTGGTACTGCGCCGGGAAGGTCACTTTCAGAACGCGCTCTTCGCCCGCCTTGGCACCGACCAGCTGCTCCTCGAAGCCCGGGATGAAGGCACCGTCGCCGATGGCCACGCGGGCATCTTCGGCGGAACCGCCCTCGAAGGGCTCACCATCAAGCTTGCCGACGAAATCGATGACGACGACATCACCCTCTTCCGCCTTGGCGTTCTTGCCGCCCTTCTTGGCGGCGAATTCGCGGTTTTCCTCGGCCAGCTTCTGCAGCGCCTCGTCGACCTCGGCCTCATCCACCTCGGCGACCGGGCGCTCGACCTTCAGCTTGGACGGATCGGCCGGTTCGAATTCCGGCATCACTTCCAGCGAAACCTCGAAGGAGAAGTCGGCCTTGCCGGCGAGCACGTCCGGCGCCTCGCTGATGACCTTGATGTCCGGCTGGTTGGCTGGCCGGATATTCTTCTCGTCGAGCATTTTCTGCGTGGTCTGCGGGACCAGCTCGTTCAGCAGATCGCCCATGATCGACTCGCCGAACATCTTGCGGATGTGGCTCGTGGGAACCTTGCCCGGGCGGAAGCCCTTCAGGCGGACTTCCGGACGGATCTCTTCGATCTTCGCTGCGAGGCGAGCTTGCAGATCGTCGGCCGGGAAGACGATCTCGAAAGTGCGGCTCAAGCCTTCGGAAGATTTCTCGGTGACGTTCATGGGTTGGCCTTGGTGTTCTTTGTAAAGGTGCGCAGATGCGCGCGTGCAAAATCGAGCGCGCGTTATGTCACGGGGATTCGCGCTGTGCAACGCCGGGCAGCGGTTGACGGGTGCAGATGAGGCGATTGCAGCCTGATCGCAAGCGGGGTCTGGAGGATCGGGCGGGTGTGGCAGACGAGCCCTCCTTTGCCAAAGGCTTCGGCGGGGCACCGCTTCGCCCGGATGCGCGCTGCGGGTGGCTTGCCACCCGAAGCCCGCAGGGCGAAGCCCCCTGCCGGGGCATTCTCCGCCTGAAATCGATTCACCGGATCGATTTTTCTGCCTCTGGCAGACCGGCTCCGAATGGTGCGGATGAGAGGACTCGAACCTCCACGCCTTGCGGCACTGGAACCTAAATCCAGCGCGTCTACCAGTTCCGCCACATCCGCACGTCTGGTGGCGATCTCTTGGCACGGGGCGGCGCGGATAGGCAAGCGGCCATTGCCGGGCGGGCTGCGGCGGTTCTATATCGCGGCATGTCAGGAATGTCCGAAGACCGCACGCCCTTCGACTGGGAGACGCGTTTCCGCGATGGCGACACCCCATGGGAGCGCCGCCAGCTGCATCCTGCCGCCGCGCACTGGCTGGCCGAAGGCGTGTTGGCGCCGGGGCTCAGCGTGATCGTGCCGGGTTGCGGCCGGGCGCCGGAGGTCGTGGCCTTTGCCCGGGCGGGCGTGCACGTCACCGCCGGCGATGTCGCCCCGACCGCCCTCGCCTGGCAGCGCGAGCAGTTGGACGACGCCGGGCTGGAGGTCAGCCTGGTCGAAGCCGATCTGACGCAATGGCGTCCCGGGGAACCGGCCGATCTGGTCTATGAGCAGACCTTCCTGTGCGCCATCCCGCCCCGCCTGCGCGCGGATTACGAACGCGCCGTCCATGCCTGGCTGAAGCCCGGCGGCCGCCTGCTCACCCTCTTCATGCAGAAGGCCGAGCGCGGCGGCCCGCCCTATGGCTGTTCGCTCGAGGCGATGCATGCGCTGTTCCCGGCCGAACGCTGGGCATGGCCGGCCGACGACGCCTTCACCGCCTGGCCCCACCCGTCGCTGAACGGCAAGCCGGAACTGGGCGGGGTGCTGACAAGGCGGTGACAGACTTCCCCTGCGTGAGCGGGGGAAGTGGCCGAGCCCGGCCCTCGGGCCGGGTGAGGTCGAAGGGGGTGAGTCGCCCGTGCGCGCTGACGCGCTCTGCGGTGCACTGCACCGCCCCCTCAGTCCGCTGACGCGGACAGCTCCCCCGCAAGCGGGGCGAGCCGTGATGTCAGGCCGGCTCTTCCGCCGCACCCTCTGCCGGTTTGCGCTTGCGTGCCTTGCCGTGCTTGGCGGTCATCGGGGCGCGGGTCATCACGAAGAGTGCGGTGACAAGGCCGGACAGGATATTGGCTGCGGCGATGCCGCCGATCACGCCGACCGGTGCGTTGACGAGGAAGCTTCCGAGCAGGACGAAGGGCACCATCAGTCCGAGGGCGCGGCCGGCGGTGATCATCATGCCATAGCTGGGCCGGCCCAGACCGTTGAAACCGGCACTGCCGGCAATCGTGATGCCGTAACCGGCGATGGTCAGCGAGGCGATGCGCCAATAGGACACCGCGGCCGCCTGCCCGGCTTCGGACGGGAGGAATATCGCGGCCAGCACATCGGCGAAGATCCACAGCACCGCCGCCACGCCCAGCCCCCAGGCCAGGGCAAAGAGGAAGGAGGTGCGGAAGGCTTCGCGCACCCGGTCGGTCCGTTCGGCGCCGCCATTCTGGCCGGTCACCGCGCCGATACAGGCCGACAGGGCGAACAGCGGCACGATGGCGAAGGCTTCCAGGCGCCCGGCCACGCCGAGACCGCCGACCGCGGCATCGCCGAAGCGCGCCATGGCCAGGCCCGACATGGCGACGGTCATCGCGACAGGATTGAAGATGTTGGATATGCAGGCCGGGATGCCGACACGGGCAATGTCCGACCAGTGGTGCCAGACCTCGCCGAGATCTTCCCATTTGAAGTCGAGCAGTTTCTCGCGGAAGACGAGATACCAGAGCACCATCAGGAAGGTGCAGGCATTTGCCGCCACCGTCGCCAGCGCTGCGCCGGACACGCCCCAGCCCAGGCCGGGGAAAAGCCCGAACACATCGTCCAGGATGAAGATCGGGTCGAGCACGAGATTGATCGCGGCAGCAGCCATCATCATGACCGAGGGGATCACCGCATTGCCCAGCGCGCGCAGGATATTGCCGGCCACCATCGGGCCGACGATCAGCACAATGCCGCCGAACCAGACGCGCATATAGTCGACCACGTGCGGCAGCATGGTGTCGCTGGCGCCCAGCGCCCGGAAGATGTCCTCGACGGTCAGCATGCCGATCAGCGACACCCCGCCGACCAGCAGCAGCGCCAGCGTCATGGCATCGGTGGAAATGCGCGAGATGGAGGAGCCGTCCTTGCGTCCCGCCGCCCGCGACACAGCCGAGACGGCACCCGCTCCCAGGCCGATCGAGACACTCATCACCAGCATGGTGACAGGGAAACTCATCTGCACGGCTGCCTGCTGGGCGGTACCCAGCGTGCCGACCCAATAGGTATCGACAATGCCGACCAGCATCATCGCGAGAATGCCGAAACTCATCGGCATCATCATCCGGACGACATGCCCGAAGACCGGTCCTTGCGTCATGTCGTGTGCAGACCGTCCGGCCATGGCGTACCCCTCCTGTTCGCCGTCGAGCATAGATAGGAAGCCCCGCCCCTGTCTGCAGCCTGTGACGGTCAATTTGGTGTGAAAACATCGCGATGAGCGTTGAGGCCCGGCGCTGTGGCCCCGGTCAGCGGCACGTCAAGGGGGACTGGAAACGCCGCCAATCCCCTGCCCTGGCAGCCCGCCGGCGCGCAATCCCCCTTGCCTGTCCGGCCCGTCATGCGAAGAAACCCGATGTCCGGCCCGCGCCGGATGCCCCCGCCGCGCTGACAGGAATGTTCCCGATGCTCCAGGATACCGGTTTCATCGTCGCAGGCTTCGTCCTGCTCTTCATGGGCGGGGAAGGCCTGGTCCGCGGCAGTGTCGCCATCGCCGGGAAGCTGGGCCTGTCGAAACTCCTGATCGGCCTGACCGTGGTCGCCTTCGGCACCTCGACGCCGGAACTCCTCGTATCGGTGAATGCCGCCCTGGGCGGGGCACCGGACATCGCGCTGGGTAATGTCGTCGGCTCGAACATCGCCAATGTGCTGCTGATCCTGGGCGTCGCCGCCGTGATCACCCCCATTGTGGGCTGGCAGCGTACGGCGATGCGCGATGCGGTGGTGATGAGCGTCGCCGCGCTGGCCCTGTTCGGACTGACCTTCGGCAATATCATCGGCCTGGTCGAAGGCGCGGGGCTTTTCGCGGCACTCCTGGCCTATCTGGCTGTCTCCTACTGGCTCGAGCGCCGCGGCCGCCCCTCCCGCCAGCACGAGCACGAGACCGAAGAATTCGAGGGCGTCGCCACACAATCGGTCTGGATCGCGGCGGCTTTCGTGGTCGGCGGAATTCTCGCCCTGATGCTAGGCGCCGACCTGCTGGTGCGCGGTGCCGTCTCGATCGCGCGGACATTCGGCGTATCGGATGCGGTGATCGGCCTGACCCTGGTGGCGATCGGCACCTCCCTGCCCGAGCTGGCCACCTCGATCGTCGCGGCCTGGAAGCGTCATTCCGATGTGGTGCTGGGCAATGTGATCGGCTCGAACATTTTCAACATCCTCGCCATACTGGGCATCACCGCCCTGGTGACGCCGATCCCGGTCGGGCCGCAATTCCGCGTCCTCGATGTGCCCCTGATGCTGGGCGTGTCGGCGCTGGTCGTGCTGCTGCTCGTGGCGACAAAACGGATCGGCCGCGGCATCGGCCTCGCCATGCTGGCCGCCTATACCGCCTATCTCGCCTGGCAATTCACCACGGGCGGCATCGCGGGCTGACACCCTAGCCGGCGCGCTAGATCACTGGCTGGTTGAGGTCGTAGGCGGCGATGCCGGCCAGGTTGACGATATCGCTGACCGAGGCGCCCAGACGCGCGATCTGGACCGGTTTTTCCAGACCGACCAGCATCGGACCGATCACCGTCGCCCCGCCGGCCGCCTTGAGCAGGCGCAGCGCGATCGAGGCTGAGTGTACCGCCGGCATGATCAGCACATTGGCCGGCTCGGTCAGGCGCGAGAAGGGATAAAGCTGGTGGTGATCAGGATCGAGCGCCACATCGGCCGCCATCTCGCCCTCGTATTCGAAATCAACGCCAAGATCGTCGAGCAGGCTGACGGCCTGCTGGATCTTGGTTGACCGCTCACCCGGCGGGTTGCCGAAGGAGGAGTAGGACAGAAAGGCGACATGCGGTGTCATGCCAAGCCGCTTCGCAGCATTGGCCGTGGCGATCGCGATCTCCGACAGGGCCCGCGCATCGGGGAATTCCGTTACCGAGACATCGCCGATAATCAGGGTGCGGCCGCGCGTGACCGCTGCAGCGACCCCGACCGTGCGGCTGCCGGCGACCGGATCGAGCACCAGCTCGACATCATTCATCACCACATTGGAGTGGCGTGTGACGCCGGTGACCATGCCGTCGGCATGGCCCATTTTCAGCATGCAGGCAGAGAAGACATTCCGGTCATTATTGACCCGGCGCTGCACGTCGCGGCGCAGATAACCCTGACGCTGCAGGCGCTCGTAGAGATAGTCGGCATACTCCGAATTATGCTCGGACAAGCGGGCATTGCACACTTCGAGCGAGCCCGCCGGAATACCCAGCTCCTTCATGTTCTCGGCCACGATATTCTCGCGCGCCACAAGGATCGCCTTGCCCAGCCCCTGGGTCTGGAAAGCGTGGGCAGCGCGAATCACGGCCGGCTCCTCGCCCTCGGCAAAGACGATGGTCTTCTGCTCGGCACGGATCGAGGCGGAGATGCGCTGCTGCAGCGCGGCGGTCGGGTCGAGACGGCGGGCCAGCACCTGCTTGTAGCTGTCGGCATGCTCGATCGGACGGCGTGCGACACCCGTATCGATCGCGGCCTGGGCCACGAAGGGCGGCACCCAGGCGATCAGGCGCGGATCGAACGGCGTCGGGATGATGTAGTCGCGCCCGTATTGCAGGCGGTCGACCTTGTAGGCCTTGGCCACCTCGTCCGGCACGTCCTCGCGCGCCAGCGCGGCCAGCGCCGTGGCCGCCGCGATCTTCATCTCTTCATTGATCGTGCGCGCACGCACATCCAGCGCGCCGCGGAAGATATAGGGAAAGCCCAGGACATTGTTGACCTGGTTGGGATAGTCCGACCGGCCGGTGGCAATGATCACGTCATCGCGTACCTGTTTGACCTCTTCCGGCGTGATCTCGGGTGTCGGATTGGCCATGGCGAAGATGATCGGATCCGGCGCCAGGGAAGCAACGATCTCCTTGGTAAACACGCCGGCCGCAGACAGGCCCAGCAGGACATCGGCGCCCTCGGCGGCTTCGGCCAGCGTACGCTTGTCGGTCGCCACGGCATGCTTCATCAGCCGCTCGTGACCGCCGGGGCGGCCCTTGTAGACCACGCCATCAATGTCCACGACGGTGGTGTTCTGCGACTGCACGCCCATGGACTCGATCAGTTCGAGCACGGAAAGGCCGGCAGCTCCGGCCCCGCACAGCACGACCTTGAGGTTTTCAAACTTCTTGCCGGTCAGGTCGCACGCATTGATCAGGCCCGCAGCGGCGATAATGGCGGTGCCGTGCTGATCGTCATGGAAGACCGGGATATCCAGTGCCTCGCGCAGGCGCCGCTCGATCTCGAAGCATTCCGGCGCCTTGATGTCTTCCAGATTGATGCCGCCGAACGTATTGCCGAACCCGCGCACGCATTCGATGAACTGGTCGGGATCGGTATAGTCGACCTCGACATCCACGGCATCGATATCGGCAAAGCGCTTGAACAGCACCGCCTTGCCTTCCATCACCGGTTTCGAGGCGGCCGCGCCAAGATTGCCCAGGCCCAGGATCGCCGTGCCGTTCGAGACGACGGCGACCATATTGCCCTTGGAGGTGTAGTCGTAGACCGTTTCCGGATCCGCCGCGATCGCCCGGACCGGCGCTGCCACACCCGGCGAATAGGCCAGCGCCAGATCGCGCTGGGTCGCCATCGGCTTGGTCGGCGCCACCCCCAGCTTGCCCGGCACAGGCTTCATGTGGAAATCCAGGGCATCGGCATCGAGCTGCTGGTCAGGACGGACGGTGGATTCGGAGGCCATGGTGTGAAAACTCGTCGGTGGAAGATGAGGGGCGAACATGAACCGGGCCGCAGCCGGAGCCAAGCCCCGGCGACGCCTAGCTCTTATGCGCGATGAGATGGCCCAGCGCACGCTGCCGCTGCATGGTGCGGTGCAGCGCCGCGAGCCGCTCCGGCAGGATCTCCGCCAGGTCCTCCGCAATCAGTCCGGTTCCCAGTCTCAGACCGCAATCACCGTGCAACCAGGCGGCGGCGCAGGCGGCGTCAAATCCGCCGACACCCTGCGCGGCCAGACTGCCCATCAGACCGGCCAGAACATCCCCGCTGCCCGCGGTGGCCAGGGCTGGCGAGGCATGGCGATTGACCACGGGCAGATGCCCCGGCGCCGCGATCACCGTGTCCGGCCCTTTCAGAAGCACACAGCATCCAGCCTGCCCGGCTGCCATCGCGACCGCTTCGATCCGGTTGAGATCGTCCCGCGCGGCGATATCGGGAAACAGCCGCCGGAATTCACCCGGGTGCGGCGTCAGTACATCGCCGGGGCGCAGCACGGCGAACAAGGTCTCCGGAGCACCCTCGAAACTGGTCAGGGCATCGGCATCCAGAACGAGGGCCGCGCCTGCCCGCGCCGCCGAGACGACGGCCTCACGCGTCCCCTCGCCCACACCCATGGCCGGCCCCAGTACCGCCGCATCGGCGCGCAAATCATCGAGCAAACCGTCTGTCGCAGCCGGATCGGCCCAGCGCCGCACCATCACGGCTGTCGAGGCCGAGGCGTTGACGATCAGGGCAGAGGGCGGGCTGGCCAGGGTGACCAGGCCCGCCCCGGCGCGCAGTCCGGCCCGAGCCGCCAGGCGCGCAGCCCCGGTCGAGGACGCCCCGCCGGAGAAGACGGCAAGCCGGCCGCGGGCGTGCTTGTGATCGCTGGCACGGGCGGCTGGCAGGCCGGCGAACCAGAGTTGCGGCCCGTTCTCCCGGGCGCAGGGCCGGACCGCGTCCCGCCAGCTGCCAGGGATACCGATACCGGCCAGCACCACCTCGCCGCACAGGCTGGCCGCCGGTTCGAGAATATGGGCCGGCTTGCGCCGGTGGAAAGTGACGGTGAGATCGGCCGCGGCCACGGCGCCGTCAGCCCGGGCCAGGTCGCCGGACACGCCGGAGGGCAGATCGATGGCGATCACCGGCACGCCGCGCCCGCTCATCGCCGAAATCAGCGCCGCCGCCTCGCCTTCGGGCGGACGGTTCAGGCCGGCGCCGAACAGGGCATCCACGATGAGCTCTGCCGTGTCGAACGCGCCCGGCGCGGCGCGGTCCGGCGTCTCGCGCCAGACACCCGCCGCCCAGGCTGCGTCACCCTTGAGCTTGTCCGGCTCGCCCATCAGGCAGACGCGCACCGGCCAGCCCGCCTCGCGCAGGGCTGCGGCGCAGATGAAACCATCGCCGCCATTATTGCCCGGACCACAAAGCACCACAGTTTCCCGCGGTGCCCAGCGGTCGCGAATCGCCTGCGCCACAGCCGCACCGGCACGTGCCATAAGGCTTTCACCGGACACGCCGTTTTCCGCCGCATGGCGATCGCAAACACCACAGTCCTTGGTGTTCAGGATGTCATCGTGCATGGTCGCTCCATTGTGTGGCATGCGTGCCCGATTGTGAGGCATTTCCCGGTTTGGCTGATCGCGGGAACGGATTGAAGCTTGTCAGCTTTCTGCCCGTCTCTAGCGTCGCGACAAGATCATGGAGTCCGTGATGAAGAAAATCGAAGCCATCATCAAACCTTTCAAGCTCGACGACGTGAAGGAGGCGCTGCAGGAAATCGGCGTCCAGGGCCTGACCGTTATCGAGGCCAAGGGGTTTGGCCGGCAAAAAGGGCATACGGAACTCTATCGCGGCGCCGAGTACGTCGTCGACTTCCTGCCCAAGATCAAGATCGAACTCGTTCTGCCGGCCGACCGCGTCGATGCGGCGATCGAGGCGATCCAGAATGCGGCCCAGACGGGCCGGATCGGCGATGGCAAGATCTTTGTCAGCCCGATCGAAAGCGTCATCCGCATCCGGACCGGCGAGACCGGCCGCGACGCGCTCTAACCACCCCACCCTTTCCCAGCGACCCCACTATCCGGAGCCCCGTCATGTCAGACGAAATCCTGAAGAAACTCAAAGACGAAGACATCAAGTACGTCGATCTTCGCTTCACCGACCCGCGCGGCAAGCTGCAGCACGTCACCTTCGACCGGTCCCAGGTCAATGAGGACTTCTTTGAGGACGGCGTGATGTTCGACGGTTCCTCGATCGCCGGCTGGAAGGCCATCAACGAGTCCGACATGGTGCTCAAGCCGGACACTTCGATGGCGCACATGGACCCGTTCTATCAGCAGCCGACTCTGGTCCTTCTGTGCGACATTCTCGAGCCGGGTACGGGCGAGAGCTATAATCGCGACCCGCGCACGACCGCCAAGAAGGCCGAAGCCTTCCTGAAGGCGAGCGGCATCGGCGACACCGCCTATTTCGGTCCGGAAGCCGAATTCTTCGTGTTCGACGATGTACGCTGGAAAACCTCGCAGGAAGAAACCGGCTACAAACTCGACAGCGAAGAAGGCCCGTGGAATTCCGACGGCGACTTCGAAGGCGGAAACATGGGACACCGCCCGGGCCCCAAAGGCGGCTATTTCCCGGTCAATCCGATCGATAGCGGCCAGGACATGCGCACCGAGATGCTGGCGGTTCTCGAGGAGCTGGGCTGCGAGCCGGAGAAGCATCACCACGAGGTGGCACCGTCTCAGCACGAGCTGGGCATGAAATTCTCGTCGATGACGACGATGGCCGACCGCATGCAGCTCTACAAATACACCGTCCACATGGTGGCCCATGCCTATGGCAAGACGGCGACCTTCATGCCGAAACCGGTGTGGAACGACAATGGTACCGGCATGCACGTTCACCAGTCGATCTGGAAGGACGGCAATCCGCTGTTCGCCGGCGACCGCTATGCCGATCTGTCGGAGACCTGCCTCCACTATATCGGCGGCATCATCAAGCACGCCCGCGCGATCAATGCCTTCGCCAACGCCTCGACGAACTCCTACAAGCGGCTGGTGCCGGGCTTCGAAGCGCCGGTCCTGCTGGCCTATTCGGCCCGCAACCGCTCCGCATCGATCCGTATTCCGTGGGTGTCCTCGCCGAAGGCCAAGCGTCTGGAAACCCGCTTCCCGGATCCGGCCGGCAATCCCTACCTGACCTTCGCCGCCCTGCTGATGGCCGGTCTGGACGGGATCGAGAACAAGATCCATCCGGGCGATCCGATGGACAAGGACCTCTACGACCTGCCGCCGGAAGAGCTCAAGGACATCCCGACCGTCTGTCGCTCGCTGCGTGAAGCGCTCGAATCGCTCGACGCTGACCGGGCCTTTCTCAAGAAGGGCGGCGTGATGGATGATGACCAGATCGACGCCTATATCGACCTGAAGATGGAAGAAGTGCTGCGTTACGAGATGCATCCGCACCCGGTCGAGTTCGACATGTACTACTCCTGCTAGGCCTTGCGTCGCGCAGTTGAAAGAGAGCTGAAAACGGCCGGGTTATCGCCCGGCCGTTTTTCTGTCTGCATCCCGGCGTCCGGCGAGGTCGACGCGGCGCAATCCATTCGCTACAAATCGCTTTCCATTCGCCCTGTGCTTGTCTCGGGTAGTCTCGTCAGGAGTTCGCATGCGTCGCCGTCTCATGTTTGCCAGCGCTATCGCCACGCTGACCGTCGCCGCCCCGTCCGCCCTCGCCGATCGCGAGATCAATGACGAGATCACAACGCCGGTCGCGACATCGACAGCCGGCTCCGGCGGCGTTGCCGATAATATCGTGATCACGGCTAACGGCCGGGTGCGGCTGTCCGATACGGGCACCGCCGTTACGCTGGACAGCAATAATGACGTCACGATTGACGGCGCGATTGACGTGGTCAGCGACGATGATGGCGGGATCGGCGTCCATGTAGTCGGTGGCAATACGGGCAATCTGACGATCAGCGGTCCCATCAATGTCGGCTCAGAGAGCGATCCGACCGATGATGGCGAGGACGAAGACGCCGGTTACAGCGATATTGACGGCCCCTCGGCCATCGGCGGCGACCGCATCGGTGTGCTTGTCGACGGTAGCGGGGCGTTTGTCGGCGACATCTATATGGACAGTTCCGGCTCGCTCATCGTGCGCGGCAATGACTCGTCCGCCCTGCGCGTCCTGACCAGCGTGGATGGCGACATCCGGCTGGAAGGCACGATGTCCATGATCGGCGACCGTTCGGCTGTCGTTGATATCAGGAACACGGTGTCCGGCGATCTGGCGCTCAGCGGCAGCATCACCGCGCGCGGCGAAGACACCAGCGCAGTTTCCGTGGCCGGGGATATCGGCGGCGGTTTCTATTTCAACGGCGCGCTCTCCGTCACGGGATACCGTTTTTCCGCCTACTCCAACAATGACGCTTATCTGGACACCCTTGACGACGACGACCGCTTCCAGGCTGGCGCCGCCGTTCTGATCCAGTCCAGCATCGCCGACGGGATGCTGCTGGACGCACCGACAGAAGACAATCGGGTGTCCCGCACCTCGTCGATTTCGATTCGCGGCGAGGCCCCGGCCCTGAGGATTTTTGCCGCGACCGGGGATATCGCGATCGGTGAAGCGATCCAGCCTGCCGTCGAGGACGATGACACGACGGAAGACGAGGATGAAAGCCTGCCCGCGACGCCGCTGGGCTATTCGCTGGTCAACCGAGGGTCGATCTCCGCGAACTCGGACCTGAATGACACGTCGGCAACCGGCCTGTGGTTTGGTGGTGCCGATGACGGAAATGGTGCCTTCTTCACGGCAGAGCTCACGCACGGCTTCCTGAATACCGGCGGCATTTCGACGACATCCTATTCCGACACGATCGCGGCTTCGGCGATTGCCATCCATCTCGAGGACGGCGCGCTGCTGCCGATCCTGACCAATGAAGGCAACATCACCGCCACCTCGCAAAATACGGTCGATGCGACCGCCTTCGGCAGCGCCTATGCGATTGTCATCGAAGACAATGGCGTGCTCGAAGAGCTTGTGAACTCCGGACAGATCGTCGCCTCCGGCAGCAATGGCGGCAGCGGCTATGCGATCGTCGACCGCTCCGGCACGCTGCGCTCGATCGAGAATACCGGCCGCATCCTCGCATCCCACATCCCGCGGCCCGCCTATTATGACGCCGACGGTGATCTGATCTCGCCGGACGACAATCCGGACTACCGCACTGTCGCACTCGATGTGTCGAACAACACCACAGGCGTGACGTATCGACAGCACTGGGAAGCCGTTCCTGACGACGGCGATGACGACACGACCGAGCCGACCGTGCTCGACGCGTCCATCTACATGATCGGCGATGTGCTGTTCGGCTCGGGCGATGACACGCTCACCGTGGAGGCCGGACGCATCAATGGCGCGATCTCCTTCGGCGACGGACAGGATGCGCTGGTCGTCGACGGATCGACGGTCCATGCGGAAATCCTGCGCCTGATCGAGGACGGCATTGTCGATCCGATGACCGACGAGGAAATCTGGGCCGCGCTGCCATACATCACCAGCGCGATTTCCGATTCCGACGGCAATCTGTCCATCGCGCTCGATTTCGCCACGCTGGAACTGGTGGAAAGCGGCGACCTGGAGATATCCGAAGGCCGCTTCGGCGACGGTTCGGTTCTGATGCTGCAGGTCGATGCAGAGAATAACGACGTCCGCCGCATCGTCTCTTCGGGGAGCATCACCTTTGAGGCCGGTTCGCGCCTGTCGGTATCCATGTCCAACCTGATCGGCGGCGGCGGCACATTCGAACTGGTCCGGGCAGACACGCTGACCATCGAGGAAGACCTGGCGACGCTGAACGACTCGCCCTCGCCCTATCTTTACAATACCAGCCTGGAACGCTCTGCCGATGACGACAACGTCATCGTCCTCACTCTGGAGCGCAAGGATGCCGACGCACTCGGCATGAATGCCAACCAGGCTGCCGCCTACGCCAGCGCGTTCGAGAGCTGGGCCGAAAACGGTGAGCTGGGCGCCGCGATCGCGGCGCTGACCAACCAGAACGCCTTCTTTGACGCCTACGACCAGCTGCTGCCCGAATATGCCGCCAGCGCGATCCAGTTCGCGATGGCCAGCAATGACAGCGCGATCGGCGCGCTGGCCAACCGCCTGGAAGCCGTGCGCCGCAGCCCGGAAGATACCGGCGGGCTCTGGGTGCAGGAATTCGGCTATTTCGCTGACCGTGCCGGCAACGCCTTCGGTCCGGGCTATCGCGGTCAGGGCATCGGCGTCGCCGTCGGTTTTGACCGACCGGTTGGTCCCTTCTACGCGGTCGGCGTGAATTTCGTCGGTGCGGCCAGTGAAGTGTCGGAAGTCGACGGTGTCGACGATCCGATGACGGCCCTGACGGGACAATTGGGTGTTTATGCCGGCTCACGCGTGTCGGGTCTCAATGTCGACCTCTATGGCGGTGCGGGCTTTGACAGTTTCGAGCACAATCGCCGCGTCCTGATCGGCGAGTTCGACGCCAGCCCGTCAGCTGAATGGACCGGTTATCACATCACCGGGTCGGCCCGTGTCTCGCGTGATTTCGAGTTCGGCGGTCGCTATTATGCTCGCCCGGCCCTGTCGGTGGATTACCTGCACCTGTTCGAGGAAGGTTATACCGAAACCGGCGGCGGTATCGGCGTCGATCTGTCGGTTTCCGACCGTGACTCGACCAGCTTCACCGGTTCGGCCGTCCTGACGATGGGCGCCCTGTACGAGAATTCCAGCCGCTGGTGGTCCCCGGTCGTGCGCCTGGGCTATCGCAGCGAGTTCTCCAACAACATCCTGGAAACCGAAGCGCGCTTCGCCGATTACGACGACACCTTCATCCTGCGCTCTCAACAGCTGCCGGGCTCCGGCCTGCTGTTCGGCTTCGGTGTCAGCGCCGGTTCGGGTTACTCGACCTTCTCGCTCGATTACGATGCCGATGTGCGCGACGACTTCATCCGCCACACGGCCCGTCTCGTGATGCGCATGGTCTTCTGATCTGGCGAAAACACGCTCCGGCAACCGCCGGTTAACCACAATGAGCGAGGCTCGTACGCATGATGCGTGCGAGCCTTCTTCTTTTGTGCGCCCTTGTGGGCCTTTCCGCCTGCGGACACCGTCCGCCGGACCAGGTGACCGATGCCTGCCTCATTCTGGAAGACAATCGATCCTGGTGGCGGGCCTTGCAGCGCACCGAACAGCGCTGGGGCATCCCGCCGGGCGTGCAGATGGCGATCCTGCGCCGCGAGTCCAGCTTCAACGCCCATGCCCGCCCCGCTCGCAACCGTCTGCTCGGCATCATTCCGACCAGCCGCCCGTCCAGCGCCTATGGCTATGCCCAGGCACTCGACGGCACCTGGGACTGGTATCGCCGCGACACGGGCCGCCGCGGTGCGGATCGCGACGATTTCGAGGACGCTGTCGATTTCATCGGCTGGTATTCGTCCAAGAGCCGCCAGCTGTCCGGCGTCCAGCCACACCAGGCGCGCGAGCTCTATCTGACCTATCATGAGGGCCATGGCGGCTATAACCGCGGCACCTACCGTTCCAAGGGCTGGCTGATGAATGCGGCCAACACTGTGGCCCGCGATGCCGCCAGCTATCAGGCCCAGATTGATCGCTGCGAACGCCGCCTGTCGCGCAGCCGCTTCTGGCTGCTCTGAAAAATACCCGAATCGCTGCGCCTGGTGCATGCTGGGCCCATGTCTTCGCAGAACTCGCACCACGACCTGTTCGGCGGGGCCCCCGCCCCGACACCGGAAAAAGCGCCGGCGCCGGGATATTCGGCCGCCCATATCGAGGTTCTTGAAGGTCTGGAGGCCGTGCGCCGCCGGCCGGGCATGTATATCGGCGGCACCGATGAGCGCGCCTTCCACCACCTGTTCGCGGAAATCCTCGACAACTCGATGGACGAAGCGGTGGCCGGCTGGGCCGACCGTATCGAGGTCGTTGTGGATGAGGACGGTTTCATCACCGTCACCGACAACGGCCGCGGCATCCCCGTCGACCCGCACCCGAAATACCCCGACAAGTCGGCCCTGGAAGTCGTGCTGACCGTGCTGCACGCCGGCGGCAAGTTCTCCGACAGCGCCTACAAGACCTCCGGCGGCCTGCACGGCGTGGGTATCTCTGTGGTCAACGCCCTGTCGGAAACCGTCGAGATCGAGGTCGCCCGCGAGAAGACGCTGTGGCGCCAATCCTATTCGCGCGGCCTGCCGCTGGGCCCGATCGAGAAGGTCGGCCCTGCCCCCAATCGCCGCGGCACGAAGATCCGCTTCCGGCCCGATCCGGAGATTTTCGGCGACAAGATGCGGGTCAAGCCAGCGCGCGTCTATGCCATGGCCCGCTCCAAGGCCTTCCTGCGCCGCGGTGTGAAGATCCAGTGGCGCTGCGCGCCCTCCCTTGTCGAGGGCACGGAAACCCCGGCCGACGATATCCTGTGCTTCCCGGGCGGCCTGGCCGACCGGATGACGGAAATGGCGGCCAAGAGAGCGCTGATCACGACGGAGACCTTCTCCGGCAAGGTCGAGCGCGAGGATGGCGCCGGCGGCGTGGAATGGGCCGTCACCTGGTCCGGCAATGGCTATGGCAGCGAAGCCGACGGTTTCTGCCAGTCCTACTGCAACACCGTGCCCACGCCCCAGGGCGGCACGCACGAACAGGGCCTGCGCGCGGCGCTGACCAAGGGTGTGCGCGCCTATGCCGAACACACTCACGCCAAGAAGGCGGCGAACATCACGCCGGAAGATGTGCTGGGCGGGGCCGGCGCCCTCGTCTCCGTCTTCATCGGCGATCCCGAATTCCAGGGCCAGACCAAGGAACGACTGGCGACGCCGGAAGCGGCCAAGCTGGTCGAGACGGCCGTGCGCGACCAGTTCGATCACTGGCTTGCCGGCTCGCCCAAGGAAGCAGCGAAACTGGTCGAGTTTGTCATCGAGCGCGCCGACGACCGGATGCGCCGCCGCAAGGAAAAGAACGTCAAGCGGCAGACCGCCTCGCGCCGCCTGCGCCTGCCGGGCAAGCTGGCCGACTGTTCGCGCTCCGGCGCCGATGGCACCGAGCTGTTCATCGTCGAGGGCGACTCGGCCGGCGGCTCCGCCAAACAGGCCCGCTCACGCCAGACCCAGGCCATCCTGCCCCTGCGCGGCAAGATCCTGAACGTTGCCTCGGCCACCGCCGACAAGATCGCCGCCAACCAGGAAATCTCCGATCTCCTGCAGGCGCTGGGCTGCCAGACCGGCAGCCGTTTCCAGCTGGACGATCTGCGCTATGAGCGCGTCGTGATCATGACCGACGCCGATGTCGACGGTGCCCATATCGCGGCCCTGCTGATCACCTTCTTCTACCGTTCCATGCCGGAACTCATTCATTCCGGACGGCTTTTCCTGGCCCAACCGCCGCTCTACCGCATGACGCAGGGCAGCCGCACGCTCTATGCGCGCGACGATGCGCATCGCGACCAGATCATGGCCGACGAGTTCAAGCCGAATGCCAAGGTCGAGATCGGCCGCTTCAAGGGTCTCGGCGAGATGACACCGTCCCAGCTCAAGGAAACCACCATGGATCCGGACAAGCGCACGATGGCGCGGGTCGTGATCGATGCCGACGAACTGCCGACCCTGGAAGCGCTGGTGGAAACCCTGATGGGCAAGAAGCCGGAAGCCCGCTTCAAATTCATCCAGGACAATGCCGCCTTCGTCGACGAATCCGAGCTGGACCTCTAGAGCCGTCGCGCAATCCAGGCGGCGGACGACCGGTTTCCACGTCACCGGATCACGCTCCGGTCCCTCCCCGGTTGCTGCGGACAACTGCTGTCGCGGGCATTGGCGTTGCGCAGCAGGAGCGCTAGCTTTCCTCTCAAACACAATGATGAGGGGATATCATGGCTCGACTGACCGCTCTGGCCGGCGCATTGGCGGCACTCACCGCCGCGTCTGCCCAGGCTGAACCGATCGAATTCTACCAGCTGGACGCAACGCCGTATGACGAGAGCGTTCCGGCACCCGAGGATGTGCTCGGTTTTGGCGTCGGCGACCGCCCCGTCCGCCACGACCAGATGGTCACCTACCTGACACAGCTTGCCGAAACCTCCGACCGGATCACGGTCGAGACAATCGGCCATTCCCATGAAGGCCGGCCGATCCTGTTCTTCACGGTGACATCGCCGGAGAACCATGCCCGGATCGAGGATATCCGCGAGGCCCATCTGGCCAGTCTCGCGCCCGGTGCCGAAGCCGATCCGGATGCGCCGGCCGTCATCTGGCTGAACTATGGCGTCCACGGCGCCGAGTCAGCCGGCATGGATGCTGCGATCCCGACGCTCTACCACTATGCCGCCGCCGAGGGCCTGGAAGTCGAGGCGGACCTGCGCGAAAGCGTCATCCTGATCACCGCCATTTTCAATCCGGACGGTCACGCGCGCCGGGTGAACCATGTGGAGACCTATGGCGCGACCATTCCGGTCACCGATCCCGATCACGAACAGCACAATCTGTGGACCACGGCGCGGACCAATCACTACTGGTTCGACCTCAACCGCCAATGGCTGCTGCAGACCCAGCCGGAAAGCCAAGCCTGGCTGACCCAGTGGCACCGCTGGAAGCCGATGGTGTCGGCCGATTTCCACGAAATGGGCACCGAGAGCACGTTCTACTTCCACCCCGGTGAGCCGCTGCGCCGCAATCCCCTGATCCCGGAACAGGCGCGCGAACTGACCCAGGGCATCGCCCAGCACCACATCGCCTTCCTGGACAGCGAGGCGCGCCTCTACACCTCCGAAGAAGGCTTCGACAATTTCTATGTCGGCAAGGGTTCGACCTATCCGCAGGTCAATGGGTCGCTGGGCATATTGTTCGAGATCGGCGCGGCCCGCGGCGGCCTGATCGAGAGCGGCCGGGGCCTCGTCAGCCATGCCGACAATGTGCGCACCCATTTCCGCACCTCGCTGACGACCGTCTCCGGTGCCCTCGCCCAGCACCGCGAGATCGCTGACTACCAGCGCGAGTTTTTCGCCAACGCCCTGCAGGCCGGCCGCAATGATGCCGACCGCGCCTTTGTCTTCTCCGCCGAAGGCGATCCGGTGCGGGCGGGGCTGTTTGTCGACCTGCTGGAGCGTCACGATATCCGCGTCAACGCGCTGGCCCGCGACGTCACGGTCGATGGCCGGACCTGGCGCGCCGGCGAGGCCTATGCCGTCGAACTGGCCCAGCCGCAATACACGATGATCCGCTCGATGTTCGACCGGATCACCGAATTCGAGGAAAACATCTTCTACGACGTGTCCGGCTGGACCCTGCCACTGGCCTACGATCTCGATTACGCCGCCGTCGGCCGCAGCTTTAACGCCGCCATCCTCGGTGATGAAGTGACCGTCGAGCCGGTCGTGCAGCCGGCCCCGCCGGTCTCGTCCTATGGCTATGTCCTGCGCTGGTCGGACTATTACGCCCCGCGCGCGCTCTACCGCCTGCTGGACGCCGACATCCGCGTGCGCGTCGCCACCGAACCGGCGACCATCTCGACCAGCGAAGGGCGGATTGACTTCGGTCCGGGCAGTGTCTTCGTGCCGCTGGTGGGGCAAGACACCGATCGTGACGCGATTCACGCCATGGTCCGCGACATCGCCGCCGAGGACGGGGTGGCCGTCTATGCCGTGACGTCCGGTTCGACCGCCTCGGGCACGCCGGATATCGGCGACAGCAGCGGTTTCCGTGCGGTGGAACGTCCGGAAGTGCTGGTGCTGTTCGATGACGGGATCGCCACCTATGACACCGGCGAAGTCTGGCACCAGCTCGATCACCGCATGCATATTCCGGTGACCCTGCGGCGCAAGGACGATCTCTCGGGCCTCGACTGGTCGCGCTATACGCACATGGTCATCGTTGGTGGCGGGAATACCGCCCTGCCCTCCAGCACCCACGGCCGCGTCGAACAATGGGTGCGCGAGGATGGCGGCGTAATCATCGCCACCCGCCAGGCCGCGCGCATGGCCGAACGCACCTTCTTCGATGTCGAGGACGAGGAGGAAGAGAGCTCCAGCGACGAGCCGCTGGCCCGCCGCAATTATTCCGCCATGTCCGTCGACGATGCCGAACACGTCATCGGCGGGGCGATCTTTGCCGGCGATCTGGATACCAGCCATCCGATCGGCTTTGGCTATACCGACCGCTTCATCCCGCTTCACCGCAACACCACGCTGACCCTGGCGCGTCCGGAGGACGATCCGTTTGCGGTTGTGGTGGAATATCCGGAAGACCCGCTCCTGTCGGGCTATGCCTCGCAACGGCGTCTCGACGAGATCGCCGGCACGCCCGCCGTCGTCGCCCGGCGGCTGGGCCGCGGCTCGGTAATCCTGTTCGCCGACAATCCCAACTTCCGCGCGACCTTCCGCGGTTCCGAGAAAATGTTCCTGAATGCCATCTTCTTCGGCAACCTGATCGATCGTCCGCGCGGCGATTACTGATCCCGTCTGTTCAGACAGAAAAAGGCCGGCCCGGTATCCCGGGCCGGCCTCTTTCGTCTCTCATCTGGCGAGTGCTAGTCCAGCAGTTCGCGGCGCATCGCGTCGCGTTCCGCCTCGCTGACACCGAGTGCGTCACGAAGATAGGCCTCGACACTGCCATGGTCGGCTTCGATCTGTTCGAATGCGGCTGACAGATAGGCCGGATCGGACGCCATGAAGGGGACGATGATATCGTCCGGCAACTGCGCCCAGAACGCCATCGGGCCCTCCGGATCGATGTGCTCGCGCTGCTCACGCAGATCCGCCATGTAGTCAACGATGTCATCGGACAGCGCATAATCGGCAAGGATGGTTTCGCGCGGAACGCCCAGCGCCGTCAGGATAAGGCCGGCCGCAATCCCCGTCCGGTCCTTGCCCGCACTGCAATGAAAGGCCAGCGGCAGGTCACCGGCCGTGATCCGTTCGAACATCACGGCGTAACGCGGCGCGAACTCTGCCGGTGCCTGACGGTAGAATTGCGTCATCGCGGCAGCAGACCGTTCCGGCGACATCTCGCCAGAAAAGGCTTCGGCGAAGCTGGACATATCGAGCTCGTAATCCCACTGGATATGGTCTGCAGAACCGGCCGCCCATTCGGTCGGCTCCTCGGACCGTTCCGAACTCGCGCGGAAATCGCAGATCACCGCGATGTCGAGGCCGGACAGGTATTGATAGTCCTGTGATGTCAGCTCATGCATCGCGCCGGAACGGTAGAGCCGGCCCCATTTGACACTTTGGCCATCCGCCGTGCGGTACCCGCCCAGATCGCGGAAATTGCGGCCGCCTTCCAGCGGCAGAACACGCTCGGCAACCTCGACAACATCGCCCTCTTCCGGACGCAACAGGAAGTAGGGACGGCCAGCCTGCGCCGGCGCATAGGCGAACCGGCCATCCTCATCGTCCATCGACAGCGAGGTCGCCGCCTCGACACCGGCACCCGCCTCATAGGCGACAAAGACGTCAACCGGACCTTCGAGCGTCCAGCTCACCGCGATGGTTCCGTCGGCATCCCGGACGGCTTCGGCCAAAGGAGCGTCGGCAGCGGCAGCAGCAGTCAGTGCGAGCGCGGCAACACCGGCAAACAGATAGCGATTCATGATGGGTCTCCTGAATTTTGGCGGCCGGACACCCGTGGGCATCCGGCCACCTGCTTCGTAGCTCGTGGGATCAGTAGTCGACACGGATGCCGAACAGGAAGCGGCGGCCATAGCCCTCCACCTGGTTCGGCGTGGCACGCGTGCCCGCATAACGGACATCGACCGCATCGGTGAGATTGTTGGCATTGGCGAACAGGGTGACGCCGACGCCGCCCGGCGTGGCCGGCAGGACGTAGCGCACCGAGGCGTCGACGCGTTCCTGCTCGTCCCAGTATTCGGCCAGGCTGTCATTCTCCGTCGTGGACAGCCAGGCATCGCGATACTGGTAGTTCACCCGGGCCGAGAAGCCGGCCTTCTCGTAGAAGAGCGAGGCGTTGTAGATCACGTCCGACGTGCCCGGCAGCGAGAAGCTGGTGCCCGAGAGCGTGTCGAAACTGCTGTCCAGAACCGTCAGATTGCCCGACACGCCGAACCCGTCGAACGGAGCCGGCAACAGGTCGGTGGCCTGGCCGATGAAGTTGAGTTCGAAACCGGAAAGCTCGCCCTCGCCCCCGTTAACGGGGCCAGCAAGCGTCCAGTCCTCGCCGGCGGCAGCCGGCAGGTAGAGCCCGCCATCGATCGTGGTCGTGTCGACATAGATCACATCGTCGACATGACGGTAGAACACGCCGGCCGAGAGCAGGCTGGCCGGGGCGAAATACCATTCCAGCGAACCGTCGAAGCCCCAGGTGGTTTCCGCATCCAGGGTCGGATTGCCGCCGGTGACGGTGCGGCTGGTCGGATCGACCGCCGCCGAAGCCCGCAGCTCGGTATAGGTCGGGCGCGACAGGCCGGTGGACGCGGAAACGCGGAATTTCAGATCGTCGCGCAGATCGAAATTGACGTGCACGCTCGGCAGCACATTCACATAGTCGTCGGAATGGGCGACGGCGAGTTCCGGACCGGCCGTGGTGTAGTCGGTCATCTCGACCCGGGCGCCATAGACAATATTGCCGCCGTCGAAATGGGTCGTGGCCATGGCATAGGCCGCGATGATGTCTTCCTCGATCTCGATCAGCTGGTCGGCCGCCGGATCGATGCCGAGACCGCCGGCCGCCGCCGACCAGGCCTCGCGCAGGCCGGCATTGTCGTAATAGGTGCCACCGATCGTGTTCTCGAAATCGGTATTCCAAGCCTCGCCCGTGTCGAAACTGGCGATGTCGACCGTGGACGGGAAGCCGCCGATGGCGAAACTCATCCCGTTCCCGACCGCTTCGCGGCTGTCATACTGGAAGCCGGTACGGATATCGGTGCTGCGGCCGAAAAGCGTGATCTCGCGCTCGCCGTCGAGGCGGACCTTCCAGGCTTCCGTGTCCAGAGCCATGTCGATGATGTAGGCGAGATTGGCGCCATAGGCGATGGTGGACGGGTTTTGCGCGGTCTGGCCGAAAGGCTGGAACACGCTCAGGCGCGGCGATTCCACGTCGCTGACATCGAAGCTCGCCGCGGCGGTACCGCCAGCGCTGTAGGCGATCGGCAGATCGGTGTCATTCGTGGTCTCGGTGAAATTGAGCCGCCCCTCGACGAACCAGTCACCGAAATCGCCGTCCAGACCCAGCGTCGAGGTCCAGGTCGAGTTGTGATACTCGCCATCCTCGAGCAGGCGGCTGACCAGGACCAGCGGCGCATAGCCGGTCTCGCCCGGTGTCGGCGCGGAACTCAGGGCGCCGGCACCGCCGGCAATGTCGAACACGTACTGGTTACGCTGTTCGCGGTCGATGAATTCGGAATAGAGCGTGGACGCGAAAACCCGGGTGACCGAGCCAGCCGGACGGAATTCCAGATGCCCGCCATAGGCATTGTCTTCGCGCTCGACGATGTAGTTACGGAAGTCCAGCTCATTGACGGTCAGCGTGCCGCTGGCATCCATGGACAGATCGAGTTCGCGGTTATCGGTCACCTGTTCGCGCGAATTGTGCGAGGCGAAGACGGCAAAACCGACTTCCTCACCGGACCAGGACAGGCGCGCATTGTATTTGCCGATATCGCCACCGCCGAGCTCCTGCTCGCCCATGCCGGCTTCTGCCGACACGCTGAGCCCTTCACGGTCGAACGGGTTGTAGGTGCGGATATTGACGAAACCCGAGACCGCCTCGCCGGGCATGTCCGGCGTGATCGCCTTGTGGGCCTCGACCGCCGAGGTGATCACCGACGGGAAGCTGTCGAAGCGCGGGATGCGGCCGTTTTCGGCGCCGAGCACATCAATGCCGTCGAAGGCGATGGCGGTCCAGCGGAAAGGCGCGCCGCGGAAGTTGATGAAACGGGCCTGACCCTGGTCGCGCTCGATCGCGATACCGGGAAGCCGGCCCAGACTGTCGGCCAGGTTCTGGTCGGGAAAACGGCCGATCGTGTCGGCGGAGATGACGTCGAGCACATTGTCCGATTCGCGCTTCAGCGCGATTGCGGCGGCCTGGGAGTCCCGGATCGGCGAGGCCGTGACCGTAATAACATCGGTATCGGCTGCGTCCTGGGCGCTGGCCGTGGCGAGGCCCGTTCCTGCAAGCGCCATCGAGCAGATTGAAGTGAGTAGATACGTACGCGACATGATCGCCCCCTGAGTGGATAACCCGGAACGCCATACCGAATTTGAACATTTGTACCCAATGAAGTTTGGACGACAATCACATGTCAAAACTGCATTGTTTTCGCGAAACTAATGTGAATATGTCTGCTATATGGTTGTTTTTTTGATCATTTGCAGAAGCCGGCAGATCACCCGCGCCGACGCTTCGGCTTCCAACTTCAATCAATTTGAACGATTGTACTCACTCGGCATAGAGCTGGTGTGCTTCCCCGAACACAGCTAGGCTCGCCGCCATGACCTTTCCCGAAACAACGACCGCCCGGATCTCCCCCCAGTCCGATGTCCGCCGCACCCTTGTCGATGCCGCAGCCAAGCTGCTGGCGCGGGGCGGGGTCCGCGGTGCAACGGCGCGTGCGATCGCCTCGGCCGCAGAAACCCCCGTGTCAGCGATCAACTATCACTTCGGCTCCAAGGACTCGCTTCTGATCGAAGCCGCACGCCAGACTCAACGCGAAGACGCCGACTGGCTGGCCGGGGAAGCCCGACAGGTTGACGAACTGGGTGCGGAACCCGATCTGCTTCCCGACTGGTTTGCTGCACTGTGCCTGCAACGTGCTGTCGCACGGCGGGACAGCACGCTGATCGCGGCCGACACATCGCTGCAAGGCGGGCGGTCTGACGGCTTTGCCGCCATTGCCCACGACTGGGATGCCGCCATAACCGGTTTCTTTGCCGATACAATTCCGGCTTTCGGGGTCGCTCGCGAGAAAGCGAGCATGTTCGCAGAATTCTTTGTAGCGGCAGCACTCATGGTTCCCGCACGCAGTGGGACAGGAACAACAGCCTGGGTGATTTCAACGGCGCACTACCTCGCCAACACGGCTCGCGGTCGCTGGCATGAAGCAGCGCCCTGGCGCGAACGGATCGAGCATCTCGCTATTGCCACCGACCAGCAGCGGGCTGGCCAGAGTCGTGTTCCGGACAACCCGACTGCTCAGCGCATTCTCGATGGCGCCACCCGTCTCCTGACCCGTGACGGTGCCGCAGCCCTGACACACAGGGCGATATCGGAGGAGGCCGGCGTGGCGCTGTCGGCGACGACCCGGTTGTTCGACGGGCGCGATGCCATCCTGCGCGCCACCTTCGAACGCATCTATCTCGGCTTCGTCCGGGAAATCGAGCAACAGCGGCCAGTCCTGCCGCCGGCCTCGCAGTCCATGGATGAGTTTGTTGAGATCATGGCGGAGCCACTGAGCCGCGCCGATGGACAGATCCGGCCGGAACTCACCGCCTTTGAAGAAACATTCCTGGCCGCACGGCGCGACCCGGAGCTCTCCGGATTGATGCTGCATCTTGCCGCCACACGCGGGACCACATCGGCGGCACTGATTGCTTCCCTGAAAAGCCCGCGAGCGCCGACGCGCACAGACGCCTTTCTCATGTCGATCTGCACCTTCGGCATGATCCGCTCGCTGCGTTGCGCCCCGCCAGAGCGCAGAAGCACGATCTCGCGCGAGCGCCTTCGAACGCGGCTTGCCGTGCTGTTCGGCGAAGACCCCGGCGCGGCCTGAACGCTCCCCAAGGCAGCATTTGACGCTTCACCCCGAAGCGCGTTCAATTCCCGCTCTTCCGTCGGCCGCACAAGGCCTGCGGACGCAAATGGGGATATCACGATGACACTGAAGCCAAGCCTGCCAGCCCTTGCAGCGTGCACCGCCGCAATCGCCCTGGCTGCCTGCAGCAGTGGCTCGGACACCGCCTCTTCCGGCGAATCCGGGTCCTCGGGCAGCAATTCGGGCGGATCCGGCGATATCGTCCGGATCAATCTGGATCCGTATCCGTCCACCTATACGCCGCGTCCCAGCGGCACGACGCTGATCCGCGGCGCCACGGTGCTCGACGGGATCGGCGGTCAGATCGAGAATGGCGATGTGCTGATCGAGAATGGCCGAATCGCCGCTGTCGGCACAGGCCTGGAAGCGCCTGACGGCGCGAGCGTGATCGATGGCGCGGGCCGTTATGTCACGCCGGGCATTATCGACATCCACTCCCATCTGGGCGCCTATCCCTCGCCGGGCGTGCATGCGCATTCCGACGGCAATGAGGCGACCGAGCCGGTAACCGCGGAAGTCTGGGTGGAGCACTCGGTCTGGCCGCAGGATCCCGGTTTCGAACATGCCCTCGCGGGCGGCGTCACCACGCTGCACGTGCTGCCCGGTTCGGCCAACCTGTTCGGCGGCCGCGGCATCACCCTGCGCAATGTACCGGGTCGTACGGTCCAGGAAATGAAATTCCCCGATGCGCCCTACACGCTGAAAATGGCCTGCGGCGAAAACCCGTCGCGCGTGTACGGCAATCGCGGCCGCTCGCCGGCGACGGACATGGGCAATATGGCCGGTTACCGCGCCTCCTGGATCGAGGCGTCGAACTATCGCGACAGCTGGCATGAATACTGGGAAGCGGCGGAGAATGGCGAGGATGTCGATCCGCCGACGCAGAATCTCGAGCTCGACACACTGATGGGTGTGCTGGAAGGCGAAATCCTGGTGCAGCAACACTGCTACCGCGCCGACCAGATGGCCCAGATCATGGATATGGCCGAGGAGTTCGGCTACCAGGTCACGACCTTCCACCACGCCGTGGAAGCCTACAAGATCCCCGATCTGCTGGCCGAGCACAATGTCTGTGCCGCCGTGTGGGCAGACTGGGGCGGCTTCAAGATGGAAGCCTATGACACGGTCCGTGAAAACCTGGCCATGACGCACGCCAATGGCGCCTGCGCCATGATCCACTCGGACGACGCCAACGGCATCCAGCGTCTCAACCAGGAAATCGCCAAGGCGCTCGCCGACGGCCGCCGTGCCGGCCTGGACATCTCCGAAGCCGAGGCCTGGGCATGGGCGTCCTCGCGTCCGGCGCAGGCTCTGGGCATCGGCGACGAGACCGGTTCGCTGCAGGAAGGCTATCGCGCCGATGTAGTGCTGTGGTCCGGCAATCCCTTTTCCACCTACACGCGGGCCGACCAGGTCTGGATCGACGGTGCGCTGAGCTATGACCGGCGCAACAGCGATCTCCAGCCCGTCCGCGACTTCATGCTCGGCCAGCCCGGCGAAGGAGAGCAGTAATGAAACAGCTGATTTCAGTTCTGGCGGCCAGTGTGGCCCTCGCTGCACCGGCTGCCGCCCAGACCTATGCCGTAACCAATGGCCGGGTCGTCACCAATACCGATGCCGGCATTCTCGAGAATGCCACCGTGATCGTGCGTGACGGCGATATCGTCGCGGTCGGTGCGGGGGCGGAAATCCCCGAGGACGCCACCGTGATCGATGCCTCCGGCAACTGGGTCACGCCCGGCGTATTCGCGGCCTTTTCCCAGCTCGGCCTGATCGAGGTCGCCCTGGAAGGCTCGACCACGGACGACAGTGCAGGCGAGTCGCCCTTCTCGGTCGCCCTTGATGTCGCCGACGGGTTCAACCCGGCCGGCACCTATCTGGCGACCAATCGGGTGGAAGGCGTCACGCGGGCAGCGATCTTCCCGTCCACCGGCCACAATATCTTCGCCGGCCAGGGCGCGCTGATCGACACGAGCGGCGATGCCGACTCGCTCTTCCAGGCCGGGAGCTTCGTCTATGCCGACCTGTCCGAATCGGGCGCCGGCCGCGCCGGCGGCTCCCGTCCGGCGGCCTGGGCCTTCCTGGAAGCCGCACTGGCTGACGCCCGCGGGTATCCGGGGCGCTTCTCGGGCGATCACCAGGGCGACGCGCTGAACCGCTATGATGCGGCGGCCCTGCTGCCCGTCGCCCGCGGCCGCGTACCGCTGGTCATGGCCGTCAATCGTGCAGCGGACATCCGCCGGGCGATCCGCTTCAAGGCCGACAATGCACCGATCCAGCTGATCCTGGTCGGGGCAGCGGAAGGCTGGATGGTCGCCGAGGAGCTGGCCGCGGCCGGTATTCCGGTGATCGTGGATCCGCTGGAAGACCTGCCCTCTTCCTTCGATGCCCTGGGTGCTTCGCTGCAGAACGCGGCACGCCTGCAGGCGGCAGGTGTTGATGTCGCCTATTCCACCGCCCCGACGGCGGACGGATACTTCAACGCCCGCCTGGTGCCACAACATGCCGGCAATGCCGTTGCCAACGGCGTTCCATGGGATCAAGCCTTCCGCGCCATCACGCTGACGCCGGCGGAAATCTATGGCGTCGGCGACCGCTATGGCGCCCTCGCTCCGGGCTATGCCGGTGATGTCGTGGTATGGGACGGAGATCCGCTGGAAGTGATGAGTGCACCGGTTGCAGTCCTCATCGATGGTGAGCCGACTGCGCTTGAATCGCGGCAGACACAACTGCGCGACCGTTACATCAATATCACGGACGACACGCCATACGCCTATAGACGCTAGGCTTTCGGCCCTGTTGCGTTGACACAACGAACGGTGTCCGTATTTTGCGCCCACCTGCGGCCGCGCCTTCACGGCGCGGCCGCTGTTCTTAGTGTGTCAAACAAAGGACGCCATGACGTTCGCTGAACTCGGACTGAGCCCGAAACTCCTCGAAGCGATTGAAGCTGCCGGGTATACCGACCCGACACCGATCCAGGCCGGCGCCATCCCGCCCGCCCTGGCCGGTCGCGATGTCCTTGGTATTGCCCAGACTGGTACGGGCAAGACCGCGTCCTTCACCCTGCCCCTGATCGAGCGCCTGTCGCGCGGCCGTGCCAAGGCACGCATGCCGCGCTCGCTGATCATTGCGCCCACGCGCGAGCTCGCGGCCCAGGTCGCCGAGAATTTCGAGACCTATTCAAAGGGTCAGAGACTCTCCATGGCGCTGCTGATCGGCGGCGTTGCCTTCGGGCCCCAGGAAGAGATCCTCAACAAGGGCGCCGATGTGCTGATCGCCACGCCGGGCCGCCTGCTCGACCATTTCGAGCGCGGCAAGCTGTTGATGAATGGCGTGCAATTCCTCGTCGTCGACGAAGCCGACCGCATGCTGGACATGGGCTTCATCCCTGACCTCGAACGCATCTTCAACATGGTACCGCCGCGCCGCCAGGTGCTGTTCTTCTCGGCGACCATGCCGAAGGAGATCAAGAGCCTCGTCGACCGCTTCCTCAACGACCCCGAGCGGATCGAGGTTGCCCGGCCCGCCACAACCGGCGCGAATATCCAGCAATATCTTGTGAAGTCGGCATCGTCGGCCGCCAAGGACAAGCGCGCTGCCCTGCGCGCCGCGATGAACCGCGACGGCGTGAAGAACGGCATCATCTTCGCCAACCGCAAACGCGATGTGGACATCGTTGCCCGCTCGCTGCAGCGCCACGGCTTTTCTGCCGCCCCGATCCACGGCGATCTGGACCAATCCACCCGCACCGCAACGCTGGCCGGCTTCAAATCCGGGGAACTGCGCTTCCTGGTGGCCTCGGACGTTGCTGCGCGCGGACTCGACATCCCTGATGTCAGCCACGTTTTCAATTATGACGTACCGCACCATGCCGATGACTATGTGCACCGCATCGGCCGGACCGGCCGCGCCGGCAAGACCGGCGAGGCGATCACGATCACCACATCGGCCGACGACAAGTCGCTGAGCGCCGTTCTCAAGCTGATCCAGCAGGACGTCCCTGACTTGCCGCTGGAAGGCATACAGGCTCCGGCACCGGGCACCGAAAAGCCGGCTCCCCGCAAAAGCCGCAGCACGCGTAGCAGCAGCAAGACGTCTGAAAAGACAACCGAAAACCCGGCTGAAAAGCCCGCGGAGAAACCGGCAACTTCGGCACGTGACGACAAACCGTCCGGCAACCGGCCTGCCCGCGAAAGGTCGCGCCGGCGCCAGGATCACGACGATAATCGCGTCGTCGGATTTGGCGATCACGTACCCGACTTCATGACCTAGATTTGGCTGCGTGCCGCCGCCCCGGTATCCGCCGGAGCGGCGGCGGACCACCCGCTAAAATCGTATGAAACGCCAGAACAATCTGCGTCCGCCTCATACGATATGAGCAATTTTTACCTCTTCTTTTCCTTTCCCCCCTAGTCTCCGGATTGTCGCGGACGAAGAAGCTCGTTCGCCAAGGGAAGGACGTATCTCGTGAACGGTCGATTGCTTGGCAAGGAAGGACGTGAGTTCGCGCACAAGGCGCTTGAGCTCATGGATCAGTTTGACGTCGCTCCGACGCCGGAAAACTACGCTGTCTGGATCTGCTTCGCGAGCGATACCAATCCGGAACTGTGTGAAACCCTGCGGACCCATATCGAGGCCGGCGAGGCCTTCAGCGAAACCGTCAACGCGGAACTCTTCGAACAATACTTCCAGTGGAAGGCCATCCAGGATGCGATCCTGGAAAGCGGCAGTCTGATGAGCCGCGAGCTCGGCGCTGTGAAACAGTCGCTGGAAGCGGCCGAGCGCGACACTGTTGCCTACGGCAAGGCCCTGGAAGGCGCCACGCACGAACTTGTCGCCAGCCCGGATGCCGCCGGCATGAAGCGTCTGGTCGAATCGCTGGTCTCCGCCACGGCGCGCATGCAACGGCGCAGCCAGGCGCTCGAGGACAAACTTCAGGCAACGTCCAACGAAGTGACCCAGCTGAAGACCCACCTGGAACGGGTCCGAGAAGAAGCCATGACCGATGCCCTCACCGGCATCGCCAATCGCAAGCGCTTCGACGAAGCACTGCGCCGCGCCCGCCGGGCTTCGGAGTCCGACGGAACGCCGATGAGCCTGATCCTGTGCGATATCGACTTCTTCAAGCGCTTCAACGACACCTGGGGTCACCAGACCGGTGACCAGATCATCCGTTTCGTTGCGGGCTGCCTGACGCGTCACTCGCTGGAACACCATGTCGTGGCCCGCTATGGCGGCGAGGAATTCGGCATCGTGATGCCGAACACCGATACGGCGACGGCGAAGGAAATCGCGGAAAAGATCCGCAAGACGGTCGAATCGAAGAAGCTGCTGCGCAAATCCACCAATGAGGATCTGGGAAATATCACGGTGTCGCTCGGCATTGCCGGCTATCGCGACGGTGAATCGATCGAGGAACTGATCGAGCGTTCGGACGCCAATCTCTACAAGTCCAAGACGGAAGGCCGGAACCGGTCCACCGGCGACGAGACCACGCCCAGCCGGTCTGCCGCCGCCTGATCACGCTGTCTCTGCTGGAAAAGATAATGCCGCCTCAAGGGCGGCATTTTTCTTTGCGGCTCTATCCGTCGGCCGGTGGCTGGGTCGACTGGAAGCTTGCCCGCGAGGCCCAGGCATCATGCAGGGCCACCAGTCGCGGACGGCCCGACCGCCAGTCGCACTCGGGATAGCGGAAATCGAGATAACCCAGCGCTACGGCCATGGTCAGCGGCCCTTGCGCGTGCGGATTGTCCGCCTCGCCCATGCCCGCCTCCAACTCGTCCAGCGCCCGCTGGATGCCGCGCTCGCGCCGGCCGATCCAGAAATCCGACCGGATGCCTTCATCGCGCACCATCTCGACCCGGCGCATCACCGTGAGATCGAGCAGCCCGCTGCCCAGCGCTTCCAGACGGCGGTCCGTCCAGTCGCGAGGCCAGGGCTCACCGGCACGCTCGGCGATATAGTCGGCAATCAGGGCGCTTTCGGTCAGCGCCTGGCCGTCATCCATCAGGAGGCACGGCACGCGGCCCAGCGGATTGGCCCTGAGCAGGTCCGGATCATCATCAAAGGGGTGGGCCTCCACCTCCTCGATCGCTTCTCCCAGAGCGAATTCGCGCACCATCACCCGGCATTTGCGCGAATAGGGCGAGGTCGAGGAGATGATCAGCTTCATGGAGATCAGGCACTCACGGCCGGGACGATGGTGACACTTTCCCCGCAGCCGCAGGCGTCGGTCTGATTGGGGTTGTTGAACACGAATTTGGCGTGCAGCGGCGTCACTTCATAATCGATCTGGGTGCCCAGAAGAAAAAGCAGCGCCTTCGATTCCAGCACGATCTCCACACCCTTGTCCTCGACGCGCTCGTCCAGCGCCTCGGGCGCCTCGACATAACCCATCTCGTATTCCATGCCGGCACAGCCGCCATTCTTCACACCGACCCGCAGGAAGCCGGCGCCGCGATTGGCCATGATCTCCTTGACGCGCGCAGCAGCAGCATCGGTCAGAGTGACAGCCTTGGGTCTTTCGCGTCGGGTCATCGTGCTTCGCATCCAGTTGCGTCTAGAACATGTTCAGCGCCAGCCGCGCCTCGTCGGACATGCGGTCCGGCGTCCAGGGCGGTTCGAATGTCAGCTCGACCAGGGCGCGCTCGACCCCGTCGACCTTCTCCACGGCCTCCTGGACCCATCCGGGCATCTCGCCGGCCACCGGACATCCCGGCGCGGTCAGCGTCATTTCCACCTTCAGGGTCCGGTCGTCTTCCAGATCGACCTTGTAGATCAGGCCGAGTTCGTAAATGTCGACCGGGATTTCCGGATCATACACGGTCTTGAGCGCCGCGACGATATCATCGGTGATGCGCGCCAGCTCGTCCTGCGGGATTGCGCCCGCAGGTGGTGAAACGGAAGCCGCCACCTCGGCCGGCGTAGCCGGTTTGGCGGACGTCCGCGGTGCGGACAGATCGATCATGTCTCGGTCTGTGGTCTGGGTCATGTCAAAGCCTAGATGAGAAACGCGCGGGCCTTTTTCAATGCGTCAACAAACGCATCGGCCTCTTGGAAAGTGTTGTAGAGCGCAAAGGAGGCGCGCGCCGTGGCGCTCAGCCCCAGACGGCGCATCAGCGGCTG
The DNA here is from genome assembly GCF_056160825.1 of Maricaulis sp. ABE4_448. Taxonomy (NCBI): domain Bacteria; kingdom Pseudomonadati; phylum Pseudomonadota; class Alphaproteobacteria; order Maricaulales; family Maricaulaceae; genus Maricaulis; species Maricaulis sp. ABE4_448. Next base: position 320,848 of record NZ_JBSWXX010000003.1, on the reverse strand, counting down.
GGCGCAGTGGTGGCCGGCCCGCACGGCGACGCCGTACTTGTCGAGGATCTGGGCGACATCATGCGGATGTGCGCCCTCCATGTGGAAGGAGATGATGGCGCCCTTGTCCTGGGCCGTGCCGATCACGGTGAGACCGTCAATCTCCGCCAGCCCGGCCATCGCCCGATCCATCAGCGCGCGCTCATGCTCCATCACCGCCACGCGGTCATGACGCTCCACCCAACGGATCGCCGCGCCCAAGCCTATCACATCGGCAATCGCCGGCGTTCCCGCCTCGAACTTGTGCGGCACGTCAGCAAAGGTCACACGGTCCTCGAACACGTCGGCAATCATCTCGCCGCCGCCCATATAGGGCGGCAGACGGTCCAGCCAGTCACCGCGGGCATAGAGCGCGCCGGCGCCGGACGGGCCGTAAAGCTTGTGACCGGTGAAGACGAAGAAGTCGCAGTCGAGGGCCTGCACATCGACCGGCAGGTGCACGGCCGATTGCGAGCCATCGAGCAGCAGAGGAATCTCCGCCGCGCCAGGGATCGCCCGCACCCGCGTGATGTCGTTGAGCGTGCCGAGCACGTTCGACATGTGGGTGATCGCGATCAGGCGGGTCCGCTCATTAACCAAGCCTGCCAGCTGGGAATAATCCAGTTCGCCCGCCTCGGTTACATCTGCCCAACGCAGGGTGAAGCCATTCTTTTCACTCAGCAATATCCACGGAACGATATTGGAATGATGCTCCATCCGGCTGATGATGATCTCGTCGCCCGGGCGGAGCATCTGGCAGAAAGTGTGGGCAACAAGGTTAATCGCCTCGGTCGATCCCCGCGTGAAAACGATCTCGTTTGCGCTCTTGGCATTGAGGAAACGGCGCACGTCCTCACGCGCCGCCTCAAAGGCCTCGGTCGTCTCGTTTGCCAGGGTGTGAAGCCCGCGATGAACATTGGCGTAGGAGGCGCGATAGACGCCCGCCACGCTCTCAATCACGAATTCCGGCTTCTGCGCCGAGGCGGCACTGTCCAGATAAACCAGTGGCCGGCCATTGATCTCGCGCTGCAGGATCGGGAATTCGGCGCGGATGGCGTCGATGTTGAGCGGTGCCCCGATTTTCGGCTGATGGGTCACGACAGCGCCTCCAGCCGGTTGCGCAGCTCGCTTTTCAGGGGCTCCCGCAGGCTTTCATCGGCGATGCCGTCCAGCGGCTCGGCCAGGAAGCTCTCGATCAGGAGCGCCCGCGCCTTCGGCGCCGGCAGGCCGCGCTGGCGCATGTAAAACAGCGCCGTCTCGTCGATCGCACCCAGCGCATTGCCGTGCGCGCACTGAACGTCGTCGGCATAGATTTCCAGTTCCGGCTTGGCATCGATCTCGGCGCGGTCGTCCAGCATCAGCGCCCGGTGCGTCATGCGCGCGTCGGTCTGCTGGGCGGCCCGGTCGACGATGAATTTGCCCTGGAAGACACCATGGCCGTGCGAAGCGGCTGCGCCCTTTACCAGCTGGCGGGTCTGGCCGCCGGGGCCGGTGTGATGCACCACCGTCGTCGTGTCGGCATGATGTTTGGCATCCAGCAGATAGACCCCGCCCAGATCCACGTCAGCGCCCTCGCCCGGATGCGTGATATGCGTCTCGATGCGCGAGAGCTTGGCGCCGAAGTCCAACGTGCGCTGATTGAGCGCCGCGCCCGGCGCCAGCACGATCTCGGCCGACGACACGAAGACACCGTCCGGCGCATCGGCAGCGATGCACACACGGTCCAGCCGCGCGCCCGTTTCCAGCGTGATCTTCAGATGCCAATTGCCCAGCGCTCCGGCCTCGGCCCGGTAATGTTCGACCAGCGTCACCGCATGCCCGGCCGGCACGGTGATTTCCGCATCGGCCGCGCTGGCACCCGGTTTCGCCGTCAGCGTCAGGTTCAGCCGAACCCCGTCTTCCGGACGCAGGGACGCCGCTTCGAGCCCGTCGACAACAAGCTCGCCGGCGGCGGAGACGTCATTGGCGGCGCGGCGCAGGTCTGACCATTTCCACAACTCGTTGCGCTTGGTGGGCAGGCCGTGTTCACGCGTCGCCTCGCGCAATTGCGCGCGCCAGCCGGTGGCGCCTTGCAGCGCTTCCATAAGTGCCTGTTCAGCGGGCGTGTGGGTGAGTAGCGCCGTCATCGATCACGCCGCCTCGCCGAGATACTTGTCATAGCCTTCCGCCTCGAGCTCCTTGGCAAGCTCGGGACCGCCGGACTTCACGATCCGGCCGTTTGCCATGACGTGGACGCGGTCCGGCGTGATGTGGTCCAGAAGGCGCTGATAGTGGGTGATGACCAGCATGCCGCGATCGGGCGCACGCAGGGCATTCACACCGTCGGATACCGTTTTCAGCGCGTCGATATCGAGGCCCGAATCCGTCTCGTCGAGGATCAGGAATTTCGGCTCCAGCACCAGCGCCTGCAGGATTTCCATCCGCTTCTTCTCGCCGCCGGAAAAGCCGACATTCACCGCCCGCTTCAGCATGTCCATCGACACCCCGAGCTGTTTCGCCTTCTCGCGGATCAGCTTCATGAATTCCGGCGCCGACACTTCCGTCTCGCCGCGCGCCTTGCGCTGGGCGTTAAGGGCTTCCTTGAGGAAGGTGATGGTGGGCACGCCGGGGATTTCCACCGGATACTGGAAGGAGAGATAGAGCCCCTTCGCCGCGCGCTCGTCCGGCTCCATCTCACCGATATCTTCACCACCGAAGGCGATATCGCCGCCGGTCACGTCGTAACCATCACGGCCGGTCAGCACGTAGGAGAGGGTCGACTTGCCGGACCCGTTGGGGCCCATGATGGCATGCACCTCGCCCGCCGGCACTTCCAGAGAGAGCCCTTTCAGGATCGGCTTCTGCTCGCCATCGGCGGCTTCGACCTTGCAGTGGAGGTTTTCTATCTTGAGCATTGTTTTTTCTCGCAAAATCTAGCCGACACTGCCTTCCAGAGACACTTTGAGGAGGTTCTGGGCCTCCACGGCGAATTCCATCGGGAGTTCCTGCAGGACCTCGCGCACGAAACCGTTGACCAAGAGCGCCGTTGCCGCCTCCTCGTCCAGCCCGCGCTGGCGGGCATAGAAGAGCTGGTCCTCGGACAGGCGCGTCGTCGTCGCCTCGTGTTCGAGCACGGCCTTGGGCGTCTTGCACTCGATATAGGGCACGGTGTGGGCGCCGCACTGATCGCCGATCAGCAGGCTGTCGCACTGGGTGAAATTGCGTGCGCCCTCGGCCTTGGGATGGACCGAGACCAGGCCGCGATAGGTCTGGTCGGACCGTCCGGCGGAGATACCCTTGGAGATGATGCGGCTGGTCGAGCCCTTGCCCAGATGGATCATCTTGGTGCCGGTATCGGCCTGCTGATGCCCGTTGGTGACGGCGATGGAATAGAATTCGCCGCGCGAATTCTCGCCTTTCAGGATGCAGGACGGGTATTTCCAGGTGATCGCCGAACCGGTCTCCACCTGGGTCCAGGAGATCTTGGAGTTTTTCCCGCGGCAATCGCCACGCTTGGTGACGAAATTATAGACGCCGCCCTTGCCGTTCTCGTCGCCCGGCCACCAGTTCTGGACGGTGGAATACTTGATCTCGGCGTCGTCCAGCGCGACCAGTTCCACGACCGCGGCGTGCAGCTGGTTCTCGTCGCGCATCGGTGCCGTACAGCCTTCCAGATAGGAGACATAGGCGCCCTTGTCGGCGATGATCAGGGTGCGCTCGAACTGGCCTGTGCCTTCCGCATTCATGCGGAAATAGGTCGACAACTCCATCGGGCAGCGCACGCCCGGCGGCACATAGACGAAGGAGCCGTCGGAGAAGACCGCCGTGTTCAGCGTGGCGAAATAATTGTCCGACGCCGGCACGACCGAGCCGAGATATTTGCGAACCAGTTCGGGGTGATCGCGCAGCGCCTCGGAGATCGAGCAGAAGATTACGCCGGCCTTGGCGAGCTCCGCCTTGAAGGTCGTGACAACGGACACCGAGTCGAACACGGCATCGACCGCAACGCGGTTCTCCGACCCCTTCACACCCAGCAGCACTTCCTGCTCTTTCAGCGGAATGCCAAGCTTCTCGAAATCGGCGAGGATTTCCGCGGGCACATCGTCGATCGAGTCATACTTCGCGCCGGCCTTGGGCTCGGCGTAGTAATAGATGTCCTGAAAATCGATCGGCGGATACTTCACCTTCGCCCAGTCCGGCTCCTTCATCTGGAAGAAACGCTCGAGGGCTTTCAGGCGCCATTCGGTCATCCAGGCCGGCTCGCCCTTCTTGGCCGAGATATAGCGCACCGTTTCCTCGTCCAGACCCTTGGGCGAGAATTCCTGTTCGACATCCGTCGTGAAGCCGTACTTGTACTTGTCGGCCTCGAGCTTCTTGACGTCTTCAATGGTTTCCTTGACCGCAGCCATGTCAGCTCACCGCCTTGAGTGCGTTTGAATGTTCGGGTCGGGCACGCCCGTGAGCCTCGCTCCAGGCTTTCACGAAGGCGTCTGCCTGATCCGCCGTCGAATTCCAACCCAGCGAGACACGCAGGAAGCCGCGCGATGCATCCGCGTCCAGCCCGGTTGCATTGCCGATCTTCGATCCGTGCGCCTTGCCGGACGAGCAGGCCGAGCCTGCGCTGACGGAAAAACCCGCCAGATCCAGTGCCATGACCTGGGTCTCGCCCTTCCAGCCCGGCACCGCGATGCCCAGCGTGTTGGGCAGGCGCGGTGCGCCCTCACCCAGGATGTGGATATCCGGCGCCGCCTGTTTCAGGCCGGCCGCCATGGCATCGCGCCAGTCTGCCAGGCGAGCGAAATCGTCCAGCCCCGCCACGGCCTGTTCGATCGCCAGGCCGAGCCCGGCAATACCGGCGACATTCAGCGTGCCTGAACGGCGGCCTTTCTCCTGGCCGCCGCCGCGCAATTGCCGCTCCATCGGGGCATTGCAGGCCGCGATCAGCGCGCCCACGCCCTGCGGGCCGCCAAATTTGTGCGCCGAGATCGCCATGTAGTCGGCGCCCAGCGCGGCAAAATCGACTGCGATCTTGCCCACGGCCTGTATCGCATCGACCACGACCAGCCCGTCATGCTCGCGCACCAGGGCGGCCGCTTCGGCGACCGGCTGGATCGTGCCGATCTCGTTATTCGCCAGCATCAGCGCCAGTACCGGCCGGCCGTCGCGCGCCGTATCCCAATGGCCCAGCCGGTCTTCCAGCCAGCCGAGGTCAGCCAGACCGGCCGCGGTGACGGGAATTTCCTCGACCGGCAGGCCGGAAGCCTTTGCCGTATCGGCAACGGCTTCATGCTCGATGGCGGAATGCAGGATGCGGCCGGCACCGCCGGCGCGGATCGCGCTGTGCAGCGCCAGATTCAGGGCTTCGGTGCCGCCGGAGGTGAAAATCACATCCTCGGCCCGCGCACACAGCGCCTTGCCCGCCTGGCGCCGCGCCGTCTCGACAAGACGCAGAGCGGCCTGCCCGTCGGCATGCACCGAAGACGCATTGCCCGTCAGGCTCATGGCGTGCGCTACCGCCTCGATCACGTCCGGTCTCACCGGCGTGGTCGCGTTATGGTCGAGATATGTCCGCATCCGCTCAGACCGTGGCGGGCTCGGCAACAGGCCTGGGCCGTTCCATCCGCCCGAGCGCACCGCTCGCAGCGCCCAGGAGGCGCCGTTCGAGCACGTCTTCCAGCGTGATCGAGGACAGGAAGAGATAGATATGCCGGCCCAGCTCGTCCCACAGATCGTGCGTGATACAGCGGCGCCCGTCGGCCAGGCAGCCCTTGGCGCTGGAACAGCGCGTGGCGCGCAGCGGCTCGTCGACGGCGATGATGATGTCGGAGATGCGGATTTCCGTCGGCTTTCGGCTGAGGCGGTAGCCGCCGCCGGGGCCGCGGATGGAGGAGACAATATCCGCACGGCGCAGCTTGGCGAAGAGCTGTTCCAGATAGGACAGGGAGATGGACTGGCGCGAGGCGATATCGCTCAGCGTCACAGGCCCGTCCTCGCTGGCCAGGGCCAGATCGGCCATCGCCATGACGGCGTAACGTCCCTTTGTGCTCAGCTTCATGCGTTTGCCTCCTTAAACGCTCGCATCCCGCGTACCGATCATGCTAAGACCCGCCTTTCCGGAACGGACGGGCTTCGCCAATGCGGTGCTCGGCCAATAACCGAGTAGAACAGTCAGGAATATGGGCTGGCGTCCGCCACGTTGCAATGGACGAATTGCCGCATATTTGCAGGACGCGAACTGGAACGACCAAAAAGGCGAGTGTGAATGCCTGACGTAATCATTCCCGGCCCCGCCGGCCGGCTTGAGGGGCGCTACAGCCCGAGCGAAGACCCGACCGCCCCGATTGCGCTGATACTGCATGCCCACCCGCTGGGCGGCGGCAATATGGAAAACCCCACCGTCGACATGATGTACGACGCGTTCCGCAAGCGCGGCTTCGCGACGCTGCGTTTCAATTTCCGCGGTGTGGGCCGCTCCCAGGGCAGCTATGATCAGGGCCTGGGCGAACTGTCCGACGCCGCCACCGTGCTCGACTGGGTGCAGGGCTATAATCAGGGCGCCCGCTTCTGCTGGGTCGCCGGGCACTCCTTCGGCGCCTGGATCGGCATGCAGCTGCTGATGCGCCGCCCGGAAATCGCCGGCTTCATCTCGGTCGCGCCGCCGACCAACATGTATGACTTCACCTTCCTCGCCCCCTGCCCGGCCTCGGGCATTATCGTCCATGGCAGCGCCGACAAGATCGTGCCGGCCGACGATGTCGAGCGCGTGATGTCCAAGGTGCGCGTACAGAAGGGTATCGAGATCACCACCGAAGTCGTGCCCGACGCCAACCACCTCTTCTCCGACCATCTCGAAGAGCTGGAACGCCACGTCGAAACCTATCTCGACGCCCACCTGCCGGGCGTCGAAAAGGAACGCGCCGAACGCCAGATCACCGGCAAGCGCTGAGTCCGGCGGCCACTTCACCCCTTCAGGCATCGGTTTCCCGGCTGGAAGCTCTGCGGTCGCCCCCTCTCCCCGTCTGGGCGAAGGGGCCCGCTGGGCTGATAAGGGGCGCGCGTCAGCGCTGAGACGAGTCTTGAGTGGGCCGCTATGCGGCCGCCCCTCACCCTTCGTTGCTTTCAACAGGCCCCCGGCCTGTTGAATTCGCGTCGCGAACCGCGCCTCAGCCCTCTCCCCGGTCGGGGAGAGGGGGTGCCAAGGCCGCCACAATCATCGTCACCCTGACACCCGCTTTCGCGGGCGCAGGCTTCGGTCAGGGCCCAGTTCGTGAGGCGCGGTTGCCGCGATCCCGCACTTATCCCGCACATCGCCCACATTCGATCTGAGCCGGCCTGGCGAAAATCTCCCTTTACGATCTGGGTCCTGACCTTCGTCAGGATGACGGTGTGTGGGGGCTGGGCCGGAAACTTATCCCCGCCCGCTCAACTGCGCGTATGCTCGTCAGCGGTTTCCGGGATGGGAGGCATGAGCTCAGTCCCTTGTGCCCGGGAGCGTGCGGAGCTCGTCCGCGCCTGGTGGGTGACAGCATCAGGCTCCGGCGTGGCCATCTGCGGGGACACCGGCAAAAAGCTCGACCGGCCCGTGCCTGCAGGTTTCGAGACGGGGCCCGCAAGGGACCCGGGTAAATCTCCGCGTGCGGGATGCCTCGGGCATCACCACCAAACCTTCAAATGCGGACACGATGTCCGCCGTGCATCCCGCACCCCTCTCATATCTCCAGGGCGCAAGCCCGTGGAGGTTTTCGTGATGGGAGCCTACTCCGCGGCCTCGGCGGGCGGCCGGCCGGTCTGGCTGGCCTGGCGGGCCTGCCATTTCGCCAGCAACTGCTTCGACGTCGCGCGCGAACCGTCCGGCGACCAGCCCGGCGGGGCGAGCAGATACAGGGCGGCATCACGCAGCGAGCGGGCGTGACGCATGTCGTCGATAATGCCCCACCATTCATGCAGGCTGATCTTGAGAGGATTATAGGTGCCGAGGTTTTTCACGATGCCATAGCGGCACTTCTCCTCGTCGAGCTCGGGCTGGAACGTGCCGAACATCTTGTCCCAGACGATGAAAACACCGGCATAATTCTTGTCGAGATACAACGGGTTGGTGGCGTGGTGGACCCGATGGTGCGAGGGCGTGTTCATCACCGCCTCGAACCAGCGCGGGCACTTTCCGATCGCCTCGGTATGAATCCAGAACTGGTAAATCAGGTTCAGCGCACCGACGAAGGCGATGAGGGCGGGATGGAAGCCGATGAAGATCAGTGCAGAGCCGAGCCACAGGAATTTCAGCGTGAACGGGCTCAGCCAGGGCTGCCGCAGCGCCGTGGTCAGATTGTAGTGCTGGGAGGAGTGATGGACGATGTGATCGGCCCAGAACCAGCGCACCGTATGCGCGAAACGGTGCGACCAGTAGTAAACGAAATCGTCCAGCACGAAGGCGGCGATCCAGGCCCACCAGGCAAAGCCGATATTGAAGACGCGGTGTTCATAAACGAACACCGCCCAGACGCCGATAATCCCGGCGAACAGCAGGCCGGAAATCGTATTGCCCAACCCCATGATCAGGCTGGCGGCGCTGTCGCGCGCTTCGAAACGTGCCCGCCCCGTGGCCCGCGCATAGAACATCTCCGCGAAGATGAGAATGGTGAAAAGCGGAATCGCGAACCAGATCGGATTGAAGCTTTCAAGAAAGGTCAGCGCGTCCATGCCATCATCCCTTCAGGGCAGCGAGGCGATCGGCCCAGTGGGCGGCCTCGCCGGAATTGTTGAATTTTAGCCGGGCCGGCACGAAGGCGAAATCATTGAGTGCGAGGATCAGCTCGTCAGCACCGGCCGCCTCGACCGATCTTACACTGCCCGGCGTCAGATAGCGGATCACGAAATCGCTGCCCCGGGCCACGATGAGACCGGTCATGCCCCCCTCGCGGCCGGGAACCAGGGCATGGCCGCCGTCCGGCGCGACCAGCCCGCCCGGCCCCGGCTCGAAGCCGACGCAATCGGTGTCCAGACGGGAGATGGCGTCCTCAAGATCCGTCAGCCGCGCGGGCTCGGACAGGCCCATCCGCGCATTGACCCAAACCATGGCCGTAATCCCCAGCACCGAACCGATCAGTACACCGACAAGCAACACGGCACGTTCCCCGAAAACACCGTTCCCAAATGAACAACGGGCGAAGGCTAACTCGCCTCCGCCCGTCGTCAATGCATTTTTTGAACAGCGTTCACTAGCCGCGGATGCGGAGTGTCACACCGTAGGTCTGCGGATCACCGGGATAGGCGTTATAGCTCGCGCCCAGATAGCCCACCGACGGGAAGCCGCCCTTGGTGTAATCCTCGTCGAAGATGTTGCGGCCCCAGAACTGGACCGCCCAGCTGTCGCTGTCCGACCCGATCGTGACCGAGGCATTGTACAGCGTGAACGCATCCTGTGTCGCGAAGGGACGCGGATCCTGCGACGTCGTGTGCATGAACTCCGAGACGTAGGTCATCTCGCCGCGCCAGTCGATTTCCCAGCCATTGTTCAGCGGTGTGGTCAGGGTCGCGGTGAGCGAGCCGACCAGTTCCGAATTGCCGCGGTCGCGGCCGGTCAGATTGTTGAACAGCGCAGTAACACCGGCATCATTGGTCCGCTCATTGCCTGGTTCGCACAGGGCGTAGTTCGGATCGCCGGCATCCCACACCCCGGACCCGTCAACATAGGTGTCCGGGCACGGCGCGAACTCGTAATCGCCATACTTGCTGTCGATCAGATAGGTGAAACCACCCGTGAAGAGCAGGTTGTCGACCGGGGACCATTGGCCCTCGAACTCGATACCCGACACTTCGATCGAACCGGCATTCTCAAGCGCGAAGCCATTGCCGACGAAGTTGTTCGTCTGGAAGTCTTCGATCTCCTGGTTGAAATAGGCGATCGCATAGACGAAGCGGTTGTCGAACAGCGAACCCTTGGCGCCGAGTTCGAAGGATTGCGAGGTTTCTTCCTCGAACTCGAACACGCCGGTGAAGGCCGCATTCGTCGACACGTTGAACCCGCCCGGCTTGAAGCCGGTGGCGTAGCTGCCGTAGATGTTCAGCGTATCCGACACGTCATAGGACAGGATGATATTGCCCGAGAAATTCGTGTCGCTGCGCGAGGTCGGGAAATCCGCAGCACTGACCGGTTCCCAGTTCTGGAAGGCCTGGAAAGCCAGCAGCGGATTGAGAGCCGCCATCCGCGCCTGGGCGTCGGTGAGCGGCTGGGTCGGATTGATCGGAGCCCCGCCCTGGGCCAGCAGCGCCGGAACCAGATAGGCACAGGCATCGCCACCGATGATCGGGAAGAGCGTCGGATCGCAGGTTGTCGGCGTCACCAGACGCAGATCGCGGGCCAGATCGACGAAGGAGAAGGCCGAAATCGGATCGGGCTGATCGATGGAGGTCACCATCTCCTTGCTCTCGTCCGAATAGCGGCCGCCCAGCGTCAGGGTAAAGCGATCCGTAAAGTGGAAATCGAGCTGGCCGAACACCGACCAGGCTTCCGTGTCATACTGGTAGTCTTCCAGAATGAGGCCGTGCGACGTTGCGATGAAGCCTTCAGCCGGCGTCGTCGGCAGGGCGGCATTGCCGGACGGCAGCGGGACGAAATTCCCCACGCCGGCCGCCTGGTTCATGTTCAGGAAGAATTCCAGCAGGTCGACACCACCAGACCCCGGCGGCAGACCGAAAGCCGAAATCAGCTGTTGGGCCGTCGGATCGGCAGCCGATGCCGCATCGAAGAAGGCGCGTGCATCGGAACCGAAAGGCGTCGAGTTCGAGAAGTGGAGGCGGTTGTTGTAGTAGAATGCGCCCCCCATCCAGTCCATGAAGTTGTCGCCGGTCGAGGTGACCCGGAACTCCTGGGTGAAGCTGTCATAACGGTTCTCGATATGACGCAGGCTCACCAGGTCCAGATCCGAGAAGTCGGCGTCGAACAGCTGGTCTTCCTCGTAGCGGCGGACCGCCGTGATCGAGGTGAAGGTGAAGGCTTCAAAATCGTGATTGACTTCGGCCGAAAGGCCGCTGGTCGACAATTGCGTGTTCAGATCACCGTCGATCGCAATCCGGTCGCCGCCTTCCGGGTCGGCAGGCACCGCGGTACCGCCGAGACCGACCAGGGCACCCTGGTCAACCGGGTCATAGAAGGCGAACGGGGCCGCGCAGCAATTCTCGTCGATCCCGCCATAGTCGGCGATGATGCGGACCTCGGTATTGTCGCCCGGATTCCACAGCAGCTGGCCACGGAAAGTGTGACGCGACCGGTTATTGGCCTCGCGGCCGTCAACGACATCGATATAGCCGTCGCTCTGGTGCATCGAGCCATCGAGGCGCAGCGCCATCGTGCTGTTGATCGGGCCGGTAACAGAAGCACGCGCGATGTGCGTATTATTGTTGCCGATCGTCAGTTCGCCCACATAGCCGAACTCGTATTCCGGCTGCTGGGTGAGGATTGACACCACGCCGGCCGGCGTGTTGCGGCCGAACAGGGTGGACTGCGGGCCGCGGATAACCTCGACACGCTCGATCGAGATCAGGTCGTTGATGGCCGAACCGGAACGCGGACGATAAACGCCGTCGATGAAGACGCCGACGGACGGTTCCAGACCGGGGTTGAAACTCGACGTACCGATACCGCGCAGGTTGAATTCGGTGTTGGTGGACGTGGCGAATTCCGCCACGCGCAGGGACGGAACCAGGGTCTGCAGGTCAGCCGCGTCGCGAATCTGCGACCGCTCGATCTGCTCGCCGGTAACGGCCGCAACCGAGACGGGCGCTTCCTGCAGCGTCTGCTCGCGCTTTTGTGCCGTCACGGTGATGACGTCGACCTGAGCCAGTGCGCCGGACGCACCGATCAAGCCCGACAGAATGGCGGTCGTGCCCAGAACGGCCGCCTTGTTCAGCTTTTTCATGGAATTAACTCCCCTCTTCACGCGGTTTGTATTTGCCAACCGATCCGCGTTTCACATTTGTTATATGAACACCGCTCATGGCGGCTGTCAGCCGGTTTCTCCGGTTTGCACAAGATTCTTGTCAGAATTGATGCACGCAAACCTCACCGGTGATTTTCAAACACAGCCTTTCCGGGACCTCTTTTCAAGCTGCCAAACTGTGCTTAGGCTGCAGAGTGAACAGCGTTCATAAGGCTGTCGCTGGGGAGAAGAATGAAAAAACTTATCATGGGGTTGCTCGCTATACTTGGCGTTCTCGCCCTCGCTGCCGCCGGCTGGTTCTTCCGCCCGTGGTCCGAATATTCACCGGCAGAGATCCAGGCTGCGACACAGCCGGAAAATCTTCCGGACACGTTTCGCCACATGGACGAAGTTTTCCCCTATCGCACGATAGAGCCGTCCGAATCGGCGACGCCACTGCCGCGCGAAACCGATCAGGTGAATGTCACCTACACTTTCAACGGCACCGAACGGACGGTCGATGACTGGCTCTCGGACTCGCGCGCAACCGGTCTGATGGTGCTTCACAATGGTGCTGTGGTGCACGAGCAATACCTGCTCGATTCGACCCCGCAGAGCCGTCACACTTCCTGGTCGGTCGGCAAGAGTTATGTCGCCACGCTGATCGCGATGGCCGTCCACCAGGGCCGCATCGCCAATCTCGACCAGACAGCCGAGATGTTCGCGCCGCAATATGGCGGTTCGGATTATGGCCGGACCACACTGCGCCATCTTCTCATGATGTCGGCCGGCATGGACTTCGAGGAAGACTATGGTGCGCCCGACTCCGATATCCGCCGCCTGTTCTTCGGCGCAAACGTCTTCGGTCGCAATATTGATACCATGGTCGCAGAGGTTGAACGCAACCGCCCGGCCGGCGAAGACCTTCACTATGTTTCGGCCAATACACAGGTGCTCTCGGCCGTCGCGCGCGGCGTCTGGAACGCCCCGCTCGCCGATGTCGTCGAAGCTGAGATCTGGGGCCCGATCGGCATGACCGGCGAGGCCTACTGGAACCAGAATGTGTCCGGCGAGCGTGGCATGGCGATCGGCTATTGCTGCCTCAATGCGACACTCGAGGACTATGCCCGCTTCGGCCAGTTCTACCTGCAGGACGGTGTATGGAATGGTCGGCGCCTGGTGCCGGAAGGCTGGGTGGAACAGGCCACGCGGCCGAATGCCGATTTCCAGGAACCCGGTCCCGACGCAGTCTACGCCCATCGCGGCTATGGCCTGCACTTCTGGGTGCCGGAGGGTTATGACGGCGAATACTTCATGGCCGGTGTCTACGGCCAGTATGTCTGGATCGATGAGCGCCGCAATATCGTGATCGCCCGCACCGCCGCCGACACGGAATGGGGCGGCCGCACCGCCGAGTCGCTCACCGCGATGCGCGCCCTGGCCGCGCACTACGGCGATGATCCGGACACTCCGACCATTCCCGAAGAAGCCGCCGCTTCCGAGACCGGGGAGCCCGGCGATGAGTGATCAGGAATTCGACTATGTCGTCTGCGGCGCCGGTTCGGCCGGCTGTACGGTCGCCGAACGCCTGTCGCGCGACCCGTCGGTCTCCGTCCTCGTGCTCGAGGCCGGCGGCACCGACAACAGCCCGATCATCCGCACACCGATGCTGCTGCAATACGCGGTGACGGGTGAGCAGTTCAACTGGGGCTACTGGACCGAACCGCAAAAACACCTCAACGACCGCAAGCTGCTCTGGCCACGCGGCAAGACGCTGGGCGGCTCCTCCTCGATCAATGCCATGCACTATATGCGCGGCGCGAAGGAAAATTACGACGAGTGGGAACAGGTCTATGGCGCCGAGGGCTGGGGCTGGAAGAACGCCCTGCCCGCCTTCAGGGAGGTGCAGCACCAGACCCGCGGCGAAAGCGAGCTGCATGGTACGGGCGGCCCGCTCTGGGTGTCGGATATCGCGCCGCTGAACCCGCTGACTGAGGATTTCTTCAAGGCTGCCGACCAGCTGCAATACAAACGCAATGCCGACTTCAACGGTCCGGCCCAGGACGGATTTGGTCCCTACCAGGTCACCCAGAAGAACGGCAAGCGGTGTTCCGCCGCGGACGCCTTCCTGCGTCCGGCGCTGGAGCGTGAGAACTGTTCGGTGCGCACCGGCGCCATGGTGCGCCGGGTCGTGCTGGAAAACGGCCGCGCCACGGGTGTGGAGGTCGATCTGGATGGTGAAACCACTGTCATCACGGCCCGCAAGGAAGTCATCTTGTCCGGCGGCGCGATCAATTCGCCCCAGACCCTGCTGATCTCGGGGATCGGTCCCGCCAACGAGCTGCGCGAGGCGGGTGTTTCGGTCGAGCACGACCTGCCCGGCGTCGGCAAGAATTTGCAGGACCATCTCGACGTCACCGCCCAGGTCTGGACGAAGTCCGCCACCTCGATCGGCAATTCCCTGCGCTCCCTGCCCCAGCACATGTACATGGTGGCGCGCTGGGCGCTGCGCGGCGACGGGCCGTTCACGGTTAACCCGGTCCAGGGCGGGGCGTTCATCAAGTCGGCCCATGCCGGCGACCTGCCGGACCTGCAGCTGGTCTTCATCCCGGCCATTTCCAATCCGCACGGCATGGAGAAGACGCGCGGGCACGGCATCACCCTGCATGTCTGCCAGCTCTATCCGAAGAGCCGCGGCGAGATCACGCTGAAATCGACCGATCCGCACGACCATCCGGCCATCCAGCCCAATTATCTGGAAGAAGAATGGGATCTCGATGTGATGACCGACGGGCTGGCCAAGGTTCGCGATATTCTCAACGCACCGGCTTTTGATCATGACCGCAAGGCCGAGCGTTATCCGGGTCCCCATGTGGCCACGATGGCCGATTTGCGGGACGATGTGCGTGCGCGGGCCGAGACCCTCTACCATCCGACATCGACGTGCGCGATGGGGTCGGGTGAGCTGGCCGTGACCGACAGCCGCTGCCGCGTGAAGGGCGTCGACGGTCTGCGCGTGGTAGACGCCTCGGTCATGCCGCGCCTGGTGGGCGGCAATACCAATGCGCCGACCATCATGATTGCAACCCGGGCCGCGGCGATGATCGCCGAAGACAATGCCTGACAACATTTACCGACCGGCCGAAGGAGGCTGACATGAGCGAAGCCGAAGCCAAGCAGATCGAACGCATGAAGGCGGTCCTGGAGGCCCAGAAGACGGCTTTCCGGACCGAACGGCACCGGCCGCTGGACAAGCGCAAGGCCGATCTCGACCGGATCGCCGGCCTGTGCCGCACCCATGCCGACGCGATCGCCGAAGCGATTTCGAAGGATTTCGGCAACCGGGCACGTGAGGAAAGCGTGATCGCCGAGATCGCCTTTGTCATCCAGGACGCCGAGCACACGAAGAAGCATCTCGCCAAATGGGCAAAGACCCGCAAGGTCGGTGTGCCGATGACACTGCTGCCGGGCAAGGCGGATATCCGCCGCGAGCCAAAGGGTGTCGCCGGCATCGTCTCGCCCTGGAATTATCCCTTCCAGCTGGCCATGGCGCCGCTGGTCGCAGCGCTGGGCGCGGGCTGCCGGGCGATGATCAAACCGTCCGAATACACGCCCGCCACGGCCGAGCTGATGAAGCGCCTGCTGGCAGACGGCTTCGAAGAAGACCATGTCGCCGTGATCACCGGCGGCCCGGCGGTGGGCGAGGCTTTCACCAAGCTGAAATTCGACCATCTCTTCTACACCGGTTCGACCCAGGTCGGCCGTCTGGTGGCCAAGGCCGCCGCAGAAAACCTGGTGCCGGTGACGCTGGAACTGGGCGGCAAATCGCCGGCCATCGTCACGCCGGACTACCCGCAGGGCGCGGCCGCCAAATCCATTGCCTGGGGCAAGCTGTTCAATGCGGGCCAGACCTGTGTGGCGCCTGACTATGTGCTGGCCCCCAAAGGGTCAGAGCGGGCCCTGGGCGAGGCGATCATCAATGTCGCTGCGCACCAGTTCCCCGATGCTTCGAGCGATGATGCCTACACGGCCATCGTGTCCGACCGGCACTATGAACGCCTGAACACCATGATCGAGGAAGCCCGCCAGGGCGGCGCGGAAATTCTCCAGCCCGAGCATGACGCCCAGGCCGCACAGGCCGCGCGCAAGATCCCGCCGACCGTGGTGCTCAACCCGCCAGCCGATGCCGCGGTGATGACCGAGGAAATCTTCGGACCGATCCTGCCGATGGTCGGGTATAGCGAACTCGACGCGGCGATCGATTTTGTCGGCGACCGCGACCACCCGCTGGCGCTCTATGTCTATTCGACCGACAAGACCCAGGCCCAGCGCGTGCTGGACGACACGATGTCCGGCGGCGCGGCGGTCAATATCAACCTCCTGCACCTTTCGGTTCCCGACCTGCCCTTCGGCGGCGTCGGCGCATCGGGCCATGGCGCCTATCATGGCGAGGCGGGTTTCCGTACCTTCACCCATGAACGCTCGGTTTTTTCGACCGGCAAATGGCACCCCTCCCGCCTCCTCGCCCCGCCCTACGGCAAGATGTTCGAGACCGTGGCGAAACGGCAGATGAAGTAGGTCGATTCTCAAAGCTCCCTCTCCCCGGGGAGAGAGATCAAGGGAGAGGGGGAAGACACTGCCTTTGGTGATCGAAGCGCCGGCCCCGGGGTTCCCCCCTCATCCGCCCTTCGGGCCCCTTCTCCCCTCGGGAGAAGGGGGTGACCGCGCCCCTCGCGCGCACTTCGACACCGGACAGTCATCGTATGAAACGTGTAGATTGTCCGGGAATCACACGCATCAGGATGCCCGCTCATGTCACTTCCCCTCACCGGAAAACGCGCACTTGTCACCGGCTCCAGCCATGGGGTCGGTCTCGCCGCCGCCCATCTGTTTGCCGCCCAGGGCGCCGAGGTCGTGCTGCACGGCAATGCCAATATGGCCGATGCCGACAAGGCCGTTCAGGACATCGGGCCGGCCGCGCTCGGCGCCGTGCAGGCCGATCTTTCCCGCCCCGGCGGCGGGCGCGATCTCTACGACGCCGCACTGCACCTCGCCTCGGGCCGGCTCGACATCATCATCAACAATGCCGGCATCCACCCCGCCAGCCCGCTGGACGCCAGCGATGCCGACTGGGAAGCGGTCTGGGCGCTGACCTTGCAGGTCAATCTGATGGCCATGGCCGATATCTGCCGCGCGGCCATTCCGGAGATGGCCGCCAGCGGTGGCGGGTCCATCATCAACATCGCCAGCCGCGCGGGCTATCGCGGCGAAGACCGTAATCACATGGCCTATGCCGCCTCCAAGGGCGCCGTTCTCGCCATCACCAAGACGATCGCCCGGCAATGGGGTGCCAATGGCATCTATGCCTATGCCCTCGCCCCGGGCTGGATCGATACGCGCATGGGCCCGCAGCACGCGGCCGACCGCGAACGCGCCAAGGCCGAAATCCCGATCGGCGATCTCGCCCAGCCGGAGGAAATCGCCGCCATGTGCGCCTTCCTCGCCTCCGGCGCCTGCCGCAGCGCCACCGGCAGCTGCATCGACATCAACGGCGCGAGCTATGTGAGGTAGGCCCTCATTCGCGTCCGTTTCCCGCGAGCGCAGAGCGTCGCGGCTTCCTACATGTCCTCCCGGAATTTGCGATTTCGAGGAGGATTGTCGCATGACACAGGGAGATCTCGCCCGCCGCTTTGCCGCACTGCATGTGAAGGGCGCGCCGCTGGTGCTGTACAACATCTGGGATGCCGGCTCGGCGGCCGCTGTGACGAAGGCCGGCGCCAAGGCGTTGGCGACAGGCAGTGCGTCCGTCGCAGCGGCCCAGGGCTACGAGGATGGTCAGGCCCTGCCGCTCGAGGCCCTGCTGGCCACGGCCCGGCGCATCGTCGAGACGACTGAACTGCCAGTGACAGTGGATTTCGAGGGCGGCTATGCCGAAGCGCCCGACGCGCTGGCGGCCAACACGGCCCGCCTGATCGCGACCGGCGCGGTGGGCCTCAATTTCGAGGACCAGATTGTCGGCGGCGACGATCTTTACCCCGTCGAGGTCCAGACCGACCGGATCCGCGCGATCCGCAAGGCGGCCGACGAGGCCGGCATCCCGCTCTTCATCAATGCACGGACCGATCTCTTCCTGAAGGAACGCGATGCGGACCGTCAGGCGCCCCTGATCGGTGAGGCCGGGACCCGCGCTGCGGCCTATGCCGAGGCCGGGGCGAGCGGGTTCTTCGTGCCGGGACTGGGACGGGAAGACCTGATCGAGCGGATCTGTGCCGCCTCGCCCCTGCCCGTGAATGCGATGATGATGCCCGGCATGCCGGATCGTGAACGTCTCGCGGCCCTGGGCGTGGCCCGCATCAGCCACGGCCCCTTCCCCTATCTGGCGATCATGGACGCCCTCAAGGCTGCTGCAGCCGATGCGATCGGAGAGGCGGTCCCGGCCTAGCCGGGGCCGCCATCCGGCATGGAGTCGGGGTCGAGGCCCATCGCGGTCATCCGGTCGCGCCAGCGCTGCCGGGCGAGGATTTGCATGTCCTCAACCGTGTCGGCCTCGTCGGTAATTTCCAGACCGAGCAGGGTCTCGACCACGTCTTCCATGGTCACCAGACCGCGCAGCGTGCCGAACTCGTCGACCACGACAGCCAGGTGCCCTTTCGACCGGGTCAGCCGGTCGAAGGCGGCGGACGCGCTGATATCGTCGCGCAGGGTGATAATCTCGCGGCTGAACTCGGCAATGGTCCGATCGAACTCATCGCGCGCTTGGGCGAGGAGAAGATCGGACTTGAGCACATAGCCGCTGACATGATGGGCGGTGCCGTCGAACACGGGCAGCCGCGAGAACGGTGTTTGGGCGTGCGCCTCGAAGAAGGCGCGCACCGTCCCATCGCCACTGACAGAGACCATGACGGAGGCCGGCGTCATGATGTCCTCCACCTTCAGCCGGTGCAGGCGCATCAGGTTGGAAACGACCGCCAGTTCCTTGTCGTCGAGCACGCCTTCGCGGGCGCCGATCTCGGCCATCGCCCGCATCTCGTCGCGCGAGAAGGTGAAAGCGCTTTCGCCGGACCGTGCGATCACGCCGGTCAGCTTTTCGGAGAACCAGACAAAGGGTGTCATCAGCCGGGTCAGCCAGAGCACCATCCGGCCGACGGACGGCGCCAGGGACTGCCAGTGCACGGCGCCCAGCGTCTTGGGGATGATTTCAGACAGGACCAGGATCAACAGGGTCAGGATCGCCGAGGTCAGGCCGACGAATTCATTGCCGAACACCACAATCGCCTGGGCCCCAACGCCGGCCGCCCCCACAGTGTGGGCAACGGTGTTCAGCGTGAGAATGGCCGCCAGCGGCCGGTCGAGATTGGCCTGCAGGGTCTGCAGGGCCTCACTGGCGGGATGTTTCTTACGGCGCAATGCCTCAACGTGCGCCGGCCGGACCGACAGCAGAACGGCTTCCGAGATCGAACACAGGAAAGACACGACAAGCGCGAGGGCCAGATAGGCCAGGAGAAGCGTCATTTATGGGCCGTCATGGGCAGCTGCAGCATGGATACGCGAACGGTCTAGCCTGTTTCGCGATCCATGCCGAGCCTGGAGCGGTCTACTCCGCCGCTACCGCCATCTGTCCGGCGCGGTAGAGCGCGCCGGGACGTGCACCGGTCAGCTGCCCCTTCTCCATGACGATCTCACCGGACACGATGGTCGCGTCATAGCCGCGCGCGCCCTGCAGCAGGCGCTGGCCGCCGGCGGGAAGGTCCTTCTCCATGTGCGGCGGTTCGGACTGGAGATTGTCGAGGTCGATAATATTGATATCGGCCTTTTGCCCCGCGCGCAGGTAGCCGCGATCTGTCATGCCCAGATAGTCGGCCTGCGCACCTGTGAGCATGCGAACCACCTTCTCCAGGGTGAGCCGCCGGCCGCGTGTGCGGTCGCGGGTCCAGTGGGTGAGCATGTAGGTGGGCATGGACGCGTCGCACACCGTGCCGACATGGGCCCCGCCGTCGGACAGGCCGTAGAGCGCTTGGGGGTGCTCCATCATCTCGAGCACATTGTCGTAGTTGAGCTCGGTGTAGTTATAGAGCGGCAGGTAGATCAGTTCCTGGCCGTCGCGCTCGAGCAGCGTGTCGTATACCATCTCCATCAGCGGCACGCCCTTTTCACGGGCCCGCGCGGCAAGCGAGCGCTCCGGCGGCTGTTCGTAATCCGGCGGATCGCCGAGCTGGAAGAATTTCTCGGCCACCATCGCGATATGCTCCATCAGCAGGTCGGCCAGCGGCGGCACGGACGAACCCGGCCCGGACAGCTTGTCGGTCTTTTCCGACAGGATCTGTGCCTTGAAGCCCGGCTCCTTCATCTTCGCGACCCGCTGGTCCAGCGGCAGGTGCGCGATGGTCTTGTAGCTGGGATAGCCCATGAAGGGATGGAAGGTGCAGTTGAATCCCAGGAAAACGCCGATGGCGCGCGGCGCCACCTGCATGCGGGCATCTACGCCCTCACCCTTCAGTTTCTCGGTCAGCCCGATCAGCTTCTTCCACTGATCCGGCGCAAAATCACGCTGCATCAGCGAGAAGGAGAAGGGCCGGCCCGATGCCTTGGCATAGTCGGCGATGATGTCCCACTCCTCGTCGAAATCCTGCTCGCCGCGTTCGAGATTGAAATCGGACACGGCCTGAACGACGCCATGACCCAGCCCTTCGAAGGCGCGGGCAATGCCGGTGAGTTCGTCGCGCGTGGACTCAGAGGACGGCGTCCAGTCGCCGTCGGCGGTCTTGTGCACATCCGACCGCCCCGTTGCGAAACCGATCGCGCCAGCTTCCAGCGCCTCGCGGGTGAGCCGGCGCATGGTGGCGATGTCGTCATCATTGGCCGGTTCGGAAAACACGGCCCGGTCGCCCATCACATAAACCCGCAGCGGATCGTGCGGCACCATGGCGGCGATATCGATGGTCCGGGGCATCTTCGCCAGCGCGTCCATGTATTCCGGAAAGCTTTCCCAATCCCAGGTCAGCCCCTCGTAGAGCGCCGTGCCGGGGATATCCTCCACCCCTTCCATCAGCTTGATCAGCTTGTCGTGATCGGCCTCGCGCACCGGGGCAAAGCCGACGCCGCAATTGCCCATCACGGCCGTCGTCACGCCGTGATCGATGGAGGGGCGCAATTCCTCGTCCCAGCTGGCCTGGCCGTCATAATGGGTGTGGATATCGATAAAGCCCGGCGTGACGATCCGGCCGCCGGCATCCAGCGTCCGCTTCGCTTCGCCCAGATCGGTGCCGATGGCGGCGATGCGCCCGTCCTTGACGGCGATGTCAGCAACACGCCCCTCGCCGCCCGAACCATCATGGATCGTGCCGCCCGCGATCTTCAGATCATACATGTCAGACCTCCCGGTTTCGCCCTCTTACGGGGCCGTTTTCGTCTCCCGCGCGAGTTTCAGCCAATCGAGGCCGCGGTACAAGCCGATCAGCCCGCTGCCCGCAACGAGATGCCAGATACTCCACATGCCGGTGATCGCCGCCGCGCCACCCAGCCCGTCGAACTGGCTGAGCAGGATAATCAAGCCGAGACCGGAATTCTGGATACCGACCTCGAAAGTCAGGGAGCGCCGGCTGGGACTGTCCAGACGCAGCACCCGGCCGCTCAACGCACCAAGACCGAAGGCGGACGCGTTGTGGATCACGGCGATGGGAATGATGATTGTTCCGATGGCAAGAATGATCGTCCAGTTCTGCACCACGCCGACGACGATCAGGACGCCGATCCCGGCCAGCGACGCCGGCATCAGGACAGCGCGGATGCGTGCGGCGACACCCGGCCAGCAAGCTGCGACCAGCATGCCGGCAGCCAGCGGCACGGCCAGCAGGGTCACGGTCTGGGTCACGAAAGGCATGGGCGAAATTTCAAGCTGTTGGACGAGTTGAGCGGTGGGTCCGTAGACCGACGACCAGAACAGGATCGAAACCGGCGTCGCCAGGGCAGCGGACACGCTGGAGATGGTCGTAAGCGAGACCGAATACGCCGTGTTCCCCCGCGCAAAATGGGTCAGCAGATTGGAGACATTGCCGCCCGGACAGGACGCCACGACGAACATGCCCAGGGCAATACTGGCGGGCGGCGCCAAAACCAGAACGAGACCAAGCGTGAGCAGCGGCAGGCCGAGAATCTGGACGATGACCCCGCCAATCACGCGTACGGGCTGCTGCCGGACGGCCCGGAAATCCTCGATGTTCAACGCCAGCGCGACGGTGAACATCATCCCCATCAGGATGAAGGCCATCGCCAGACGCGTTTGGTCATCAACTATGACCCGAAAAGAATCTATTTCAGCGCCGCTCACGATTTCCCCGTTAAAAAACAATATATTAAATTTTCAGCGATGTTTAGGAAGCCAGCCTAGGCGAGTTGCAACCAATTGTCATTGACCTGCAAAGGGTCGCAAAACTCCACCAAATCTGTATTCTCCGCCGCCAAACGCGGCGCGAATCCAACCGGGAACGCAACCGGCGGCCGTGTTTTCGGGCGGGAATGAGTCTCCAGGACAGGAGTCGTCATTCCGATCTTTGCGTTTTGGGAGGACCGCTTTGGGCAGCGGTCCAGAGTTTGGGGGACCTTATGGGTCGGAAACGTTTCGACGAAATGTCGTGCGCGATTGCGCAAACCCTGAATCAGGTGGGCGACTGGTGGACATTGCTGATCGTGCGCGACGCCATGAAGGGTGCGCGCCGCTTCAGCGATTTCCATGAAAGCACTGGCATCGCCAAGAACATCCTCACCGACCGGCTGAACAAGCTGGTCGAGAACGGCATCATGGTGCGCGAGGAAGTCGGCGTGCGCGGACAGCGTCAGGAATATGTGCTGACTGAACGCGGCGAGGCCCTTTTCCCGATCCTGATGGCAATGCAGCAGTGGGGTGACAAGTGGATCTACGGCGAAGCGGATGCGCCCGTCGAGATGTATGACGCCCGCACCGGCGACCCGCTGGCACCGATCCAGGTTGCCAATCATCGCGGCGAGGAAGTCACCCATCGCGATGTCGCCGCCCGCGACAAGTCCGGCAAGATGCGCGAAGCGGGATAGCCCCGTCCGGTTTTTGAATCGACACGAACATTGTTCATTCCTACTCTGGTGGCAAAACTGCCATCATGTCAGGGAGGGGACACACATGGAGCGACTCGTCTTTGCCGCAATTGCCGGTACGGCCGCGCTGGCGCTGACCGCCTGTGGCGGCCAGCCGGAACGCGATATCACGACCGCTGACCGCGATTATCAGAACCAGCTCATCGAACAGCTGATCGATGCCCGGCCCGGCGATGTGATCGAAATTCCCGAAGGCGTGTTCGCCTTCGACCGGTCGCTCAGCCTGACAGTCGACGGCGTCACCATCCGTGGCCAAGGCGCAGACCGCACCATCCTCTCCTTCCAGAACCAGTCCCAGGGCGCCGAGGGCCTTCTCGTGACGGCCAACGACTTCACCATCGAGAACCTCGCCATCGAAGACACGGTAGGCGACGGGCTGAAGGTGAATGAGGGCGAGAACATCATCATCCGCGGCCTGCGGGTGGAATGGACCAATGGTCCCGACACGCGCAATGGCGCCTATGGCATCTATCCGGTGCAGACCACGAATGTCTTGGTCGAGAACTCCATCGCCATCGGTGCGGCCGATGCGGGCATCTATGTCGGCCAGTCGCGGAATGTCGTGGTGCGCCGCAATCGCGCCGAGCGGAATGTCGCCGGTATCGAGATCGAGAACACGATCGGCGCCGACGTGTACGACAATGTCGCGACGGAAAACACGGGCGGCATCCTCGTCTTCAACATGCCCAACCTGCCGCAACCGGGCTATCGCACGCGCGTCTACGGCAATCACGTCTTTGCCAACAATACCGGCAATTTCGGCCATGAAGGCACGCCAGTCGCCTCGATCCCGGCAGGCTCCGGCATCGTCATCAATTCCAATGACGAGGTAGAGATCTTCAACAATACGATTGCCGATAACCGCACGGCCAACATCATCGTGTCGTCGCTGCATTCGACCGGGTATTCGGATTATGCCGTCCAGCAGGACTTCGATCCCTATCCCGAAGGCATCCACATTCACGACAACACCTTCTCCGGCGGCGGCGACAATCCGGACGGGCTGGACCTGCAGGGCCTGAAAATCCTTGTTGCCGGACCGCTGGGACGCCTGCCGGATGTCCTGTGGGATGGGTATTATGATGCTGACAAGATGGTCGATGGTGCGATGCCCGACGACCGCCGTATTTGCCTGGATAACGGCGAGGCGGAGATCGTCAATGCAGACGGGCCGAACGGGTATGAGAACCCGGCTGTTGTGACCGGCGATCACCGCTGCTCCCTGCCGCCCCTGCCGGCGGTCGAACTGGCGCTGGCCGAATAGGCGCTCCATGCTGCGTTTCAGTGTTCTGGTCCTGTCCCTCCTGACCGCCGCGTGCGGCGGACGGGAGGCTGCCACGCCGCAATTCATCGAGACCGGCAATCCGGCTCTTTTGAGCGAATGGGGCATGATGGCGTCGGACGGACGGTCGCTTGTCCTGAGTGACGGGGTCGTGCCCTATGATCTCAACACGCCGCTATTCTCCGACTACGCCCACAAGCAACGCACAATCTGGATCCCCGAGGGGGTCAGCGCGACTTATCGCGAGAACGACGTGCTGAACTTCCCGGTGGGCACCGTCATCACCAAGACCTTCTACTACCCGCGGACCGGTACGCCGGACGAGGTTCGCAGCACGCTGCAGACCGCGCCCGGATGGCGGCCGGACGGTCTCGATCTCGACGGGATACGCCTGGTGGAGACGCGCATCCTGGTCCATCGCGAAAGCGGCTGGGTTGCCCTGCCCTATGTGTGGAATGCCGACCAGACCGATGCCGAACTGCGCCGGGCGGGCGAGATCATCCGCCTGACCGCCACCGATGCCGACGGCCGCGAACAGGACTTTGCCTATGCCGTGCCGAACGCCAATCAGTGCGCCGGCTGCCACGCGGTGAACAATACGACGCGGCAGATCCAGCCAATCGGCCCCGCCCCACAGCATATCAATCGGGACTATGCCTATGCCGCCGGCGCGCAGAACCAGCTGGAACACCTCCACGCGGCCGGCTATCTGGGCGAGTGGCCGGGGGCGGAGACGACACCGCGTGCGGTCAACTATCTCGACACCACCGCCCCGCTGGATGCGCGTGCCCGCGACTATCTCGACATCAATTGCGCGCATTGCCACAACCCAGTCGGACCGGCTGACACGTCTGGCCTGCACCTGCAGCACGACGCGCCCACCGGCCCCAATCTGGGCCTGTGCAAACTGCCGATCGCGGCGGGTGGCGGCACGGGCGGGCGGCGTTTCGGGATCATGCCGGGCGAGCCGGAGGAATCCATACTCCTCTACCGAATGGAGACGAATGACCCCGGCGCAATGATGCCCGAACTGGGGCGCGCAATCCGGCATGAGGAAGGCATTGCCCTGATACGGCAATGGATTTCAGAGCTGGATGCGGACTGCCAGACGCGCGGCTGATCCTAGCCTGTCACGCGAATTTCGCGAACCGGCATATTGAGAGAGGCGAGCCGGAAGGTTAACGTCTCCGCCGGCGCGTCACCAAAACCGGACAATCCAGCCAGGCGCGCCGTCAACGGGGAGATCATCCATGCTTCTGACAACCATCGCCGCCCTCGCCCTGCAAGCCGCACCGGCCGACATGCTGGTCGAGAACGCGCTTCAGGTATCGACCGCCCAGGGCAGCTACATCACCTATTTCAATGCCGACGGCACCTACACCTCCAATATCGGTATCGAAGGCACCTGGGAAATCCGCGGCAATGAAGTGTGCGTCGAGCGTTCGACCGGCGAACACGGCTGCGCACCGATCCAGGAAAATCTCGAACTCGGCGCCAGCTGGGAAGGCGAGAATGCCGCAACGGGCGAAACGGTGACCTACACCATCGTCGAACGCGAATAGGCTCGCGCGATACCCCCAAAAGAAAGGGGCGCTCCTGCCGGGCGCCCCTTTTTTGTTCAAGTCCCGATCGCAACAGCGCGCCTAGTTGCCGAAGCTTCCAGCCGGTCCCGGGAAGACGACCGGGGTTTCCGAACCGTCCGTCGCGACGGCGCTGACGCCAAAATAATAATTGTCGATCACGACATTCTCGAGCGTGTGCTCGCCCACCCGGCCGACAAACCGGCTCCATTGCCATTGCGGCTGGTCGGTCAGGCGCCAGTGGACGCGATAACCGGCGAGATTTCCCGCCGCCTCGCCTTCGGCCATATCCCAGCTCAGCGTGGTGGAGGGCTGCACCGCCCCCTCGATCTCGACATTTGCCGGGAAAGGCGGGGCGCCGGCGATCTGCGCCATCACGGCGATGTTGAGCGCGGTCAGCTTGGCGGCATGGCCCGCATCCACACCCTCCATCGTATCGCCATAGACGCGCCCGTCCTCGGTGCGCAGGTCCTGGTGCTGGCGGTCGTAATGCTCATTCGTCTCCATGATGCGCACGCCCGGCATGCCCGCCTCGTTGAACGGGCGGTGATGGCCGCCGCGGCCGAACCGGTCGAGCCGGTAGACCATCATCACGTCGAGATTGGGGATGTACTGGTCCGCGGTGCGGTCGACGAAACGCGCCAGATTGCGCGACGGGCTGTCCACCTCCCCGCCGGTGAAGCGGCGCTGGCGAGCCTCTTCAGGCGTCTCCACATAGCGCGTACCCTCGGAGAAAACCCGCGCCGTGGTGTTGTCGATCACGCCATTGATGCCCGCAATGTTCGAGATCATGTCATTGTTGAGCACAGCCTTGATCCGCCAGCCCTCTTCCAGCGCATGGGCGGCCACGATCTGGCCGCCGAACAGGCCCTGCTCCTCGCCGGACAGGCCGGCATAGATGATCGACCCGGCGAATTCATGCTGTGACAGCACGCGCGCCGCCTCGATCACCCCGGCCATGCCGGAGGCATTGTCATTGGCGCCGGGGCTGTCGGAGATTCCGTCCAGCGGGTCGGTGACCCGGCTGTCGATATCGCCGGACATCATCACATACCGGTCCGGGTCCAGCGTGCCGCGCTGGATGGCGAGCACCGAAACCACCTCGGTGGGTTCTGGAATGCGCCGTTCGCCGGAGATTGTGTCAGAGACGTAGATCACTTCCAGACAGCCGCCGCAGTCGGCCGAGATGCGCTCGAACGCGTCATGGATCCAGCGGCGGGCGGCCCCGATGCCGCGGGTATCGCTTTCGGTCTCCGACAGGGTGTGACGGGTGCCGAACTCCGCCAGCGTCCGGATATCCGCCCCGATCCGGTCGGCCGAGACCGCCGCGACATGGTCGTGGACAGCAAGCACCTCGGCGGGCGGGGCGTGGTCCTGGGCCAGGCCAGGCATGGACAGGACCGCCATCGCGGCGACGGACGTCAGAATACGCATGAGAGACTCCCCGATCTGTAGGCGTGCAGTGTGGCGGCCATGCCGGTCGGGTCAAGCGGGCGCGGGGACACGTACCTTCGGTACATGTCCCCCTTCCCTTACGGGACCAGAACGACCTTGCCGATCGCCTTGCGGCCGGAGAGCGCGTTGAAGCCTTCCAGGAAGTCCTCGAGTTTGTAGGTGCCCGCCACGTACGGCTTGATCTTGCCGGCCTCGAACATGTCGAAGAGCTCTTGCATGTTCTTGTCGTGCTCCTGCGGCATGGCGCCGGCCCAGGCGCCCCAGAACACGCCGACCACGCTGGCCACTTTCAGGAGCGGCAGGTTGAGCGGGAGTTTGGGGATGTCGCCGGCGGCAAAGCCGATCACCAGATGCTTGCCGCCCGGCGCGATGGCGCGGAAGGCGGCCTCGGTGTAATCGCCGCCGACCGGATCGTAGATCACGTCGACGCCCTTGCCGCCGGTCAGTTCCTTGATCCGCGCTTTCAGGTCCTCGATGGAATAATTGATCGTCTCGTCGGCGCCGTGATCCTTGCACACGGCCAGCTTCTCGTCGCTCGAAGCCGCCGCGATCACCTTGGCGCCCATCGCCTTGCCCAGTTCCACCGTCGCCAGGCCCACACCGCCGGCCGCGCCGAGGACCAGAAGCGTCTGGCCCGGCTTCAGCTCGGCCCGCTGTTTCAGCGCGTGATAGGAGGTGCCGTAGACAATGGTCAGGCCGGCAGCAGCCTCGAAGGACATGCTGTCGGGGATTTTGGTCAGCGCGGGCGCCGGCAGCACGGCCTCCGCAGCGAAGGCGCCGGTCGGCGTGTTGAACATCACCCGGTCGCCCGGCGCAAAGCCCTCCACGCCCTCACCCAGCTCGCGGACGATGCCCGCGCCTTCCGTGCCCGGCACGAAGGGCAGGTCCGGCTTGAACTGGTACTGGCCGCGCACGCACAGAAGGTCCGGGAAGTTGAGACCGCCCGCCTTCACCTCGATCAGGACGTGGCCAGGCTTGAGCGCCGGGGTGTCGACGTCTTCGACCTTCATGTTCGATTCGGGTCCGAACTCACGGCAGAGCAAGGCTTTCATCATGTCCTCCCGGACTGTCTGGTGTGGACTGCAAGGATCAGCGGATCTGAACGCCGAGATGGGTGGCGGCCTTGGTGAGGAATTTCACCGATTGCTCGCCGCCCGCCTGCAGCTCGCGCTGATCGGCTTCATCGGCGATTTCGGCAAAGCGCGCTGCAACGTTTTCCGGCGTCTGCTCTTCCGGCGGCAGGTAGATGCCCTCGGTCTCGAAAATCTTCGACACGGCATAGCCGCCGGCCCCGGCGCACAGAATGGTCCGCGAGGGTGCATCTTCGGAAACCAGATAGACCAGGCCCGTGGAGACGGCTTCCGGGTTGAGCAGGTCGAGCGCGGCCTCCGGCATCAGGCCTTCGGTCATGCGCGTCGCCGCGGTGGGCGCCAGGCAATTGACCCGGATGTCGTATTTCTGGCCTTCCAGGTGCAGCGTATTCATGAAGCCGACCACGGCCATTTTGGCGGCGCCGTAATTGGACTGGCCGAAATTGCCGTACAGGCCCGAGGAGGACGTCGTCATGGCGATCCGGCCATAGCCCTGCTGGCGCATGATCTCCCACACCGCCTTGGTGCACACGACCGAGCCCATCAGGTGAACGTCCATGACGGTCTGGAAGTCCTCCAGCTCCATCTTGGCAAAGGATTTGTCGCGCAGGATGCCGGCATTGTTCACCAGCACGTCGATGCGGCCCCATTTGTCCATCGCCTGGGCCACCATGTCGGCAACCTCGTCCGGCTTGGTGACATTGGCGCGGTGGGCGATCGCCTCGCCTCCGGCCTGGCGGATTTCCCCGGCCACATCCTCGGCCGCCGAACCGGACCCGGTGCCATCGACCGAGCCGCCCAGATCATTGACGACCAGCTTGGCGCCGCGTGCGGCCAGGGCCAGGGCGTGGGTGCGGCCCAGCCCGTGGCCGGCGCCCGTGACGATGACCACACGGCCATCATAGCGAATATCACTCATTCCGCGTCTCTTCTCTTTTCGCTTGGGTGTCAGCCGAGGATTTGCAGGGTCAGCCAGTGCGCCATCAGCGCCGGCTTGTCCTCGCCCTCGATTTCAACGGTCACGCCGTATTTCAGCATCCACTGGCCCGGATTGCGCTCATGCGCATCCTCCAGCACGAAACGGCCCCGGACCTTCTTGCCGGCCCGGACGGGCTGCAGGAAGCGGATCTTGTCGAAGCCGTAATTGATCCCCATCGCGATGCCATCGAGCACCAGCGTGGTGTTCTCGGCCAGCGCAGACAGCATGGACAGGGAGAGGAAACCGTGGGCGATCGTGCCGCCGAACGGGGTTTCCTTCGCTGCGCGCTCCGGATCGATATGGATGAATTGATGATCCTCGGTCACGTCGGCGAAGGTGTCGATGCGCGACTGGTCGATCTCGACCCAGTCGGACACGCCGATTTCCTGGCCGATACGGCTGGCCAGCGCGTCTGCCTTGATTACCGGCATCAGGCTGTCTCCTCGTCTTTCAAGAGCAGGGCGCGAAGGCCCGGCTTGTCGATCTTGCTGGTCCCGCCGCGCGGCAGCGGGCCGTCCATGCGCCAGATCCGCTCGGGCAGTTTGAAAGCAGCCAGGTGCGGCCGCAGGAAGTCGACGATCGCCTCATCGGTCATCGTCGAGCCTTCGCGCAACAGGATGGCGGCCCCGACGCGTTCGCCCAGGCGTTCGTCGGGAATGCCGATCACGGCGGCCTCGAGAATGTCCTCATGGCGGGCCAGCGCGCCCTCCACTTCCAGGCAGGAGATGTTCTCGCCGCCGCGGATCACCATGTCCTTGATGCGGTCGACGATGAACAGGAAACCGTCCTCGTCGATCACGCCGACATCGCCGGTCTTGAACCAGCGGTCCCCGGTGAGCACGGCTGCCGTGGCCTCCGGCTGGTTGAGATAGCCCCGGAACACGGCGGGCGACTTGATCCAGACCTCGCCCGGCTCGCCGCGCGGCGTCTCGTTGCCGGCCTCGTCGACCGTCTTGATGGCGGTGACCGCCGGCAGGGGCAGTCCGCAGGAACCCGGCTTGGCCTGGTATTCGGCATAGCCGTTATAGGTGCCCAGCGCATTGGTCTCGGTGAGGCCGTAGCCGGAGGACGCCCAGGCGCGCGGGAAAATCTCGTTGATCTTCTCAACATGGGCTTCGGGCCGCTTGGCGCCCCCCGTCCCCATCGTCTGCAGCGTTTCCAGCACGACACCGCGGCGTTCCGCTTCCAGCGTCAGCTCGTGGGACATGGTGGGCACGCCGACCATGTCGGTGAGCTTTTCGCGCTGGATGGTCTCCACCGCCTCGCCGGCATCCCATTTGCGCATCAGCACCATTTTGCGGCCGCCGAACAGCGACATCATGAAAACCGCGTGCGAGCCGGTGCAGTGGAAAAGCGGCAGGCAGACCAGAACGCCGCTATCGCCGTCGACAAAGTCCTCGTCATTATTGGCCAGGCGCAGCGCCCCGGCCAGAAGCGCAAACGAGAGCACGGTCGTGACCGCGCCGCGATGGGTCAGCACCGCGCCCTTGGGCGAGCCGGTCGATCCGGACGTGTAGAAGATCGCAAAATCGCTGTCGGGATCGATCGTGATCTCGGGCGGCGGTCTTCCGGCCCCGGCCGCGACCATGGCGTCGAACGTGTCATCGACATCGTCGAGCTCGCCGCGTCCGGCGATCAGGGTCAGGCCGAGCTTATCCTTGAAGGGACGGATGCGTTCAATCTGCCGCGCCCCGGCCACGACGATCCTGGCCTCGCAATCGCCCAGCCCGAAGCCCATCTCCTCGCTCGTCCACCAGCCATTGAGCGGAACGACCACGCCGCCGGCGGTGAGAATGCCCATGAAGGCGGCCATCCATTCCGGCGAATTGCGCATGGCCAGCGCCACGCGCGTGCCCGGCGTCACCCCGTGGCGCTCGATCAGGGCATTGGCGAAAGCGACCGATTTTCCAACCAGTTCGCCGAAAGTCCAGCGCTGGTCCTCGAAGACCACCCCGTCCTTTTCCGCGTGCTCCATCGCCTTCATCAGTAAGAAGCGCAGATCGCCCGGTGCATTCACATAGGCCGGCTGGCGCACGCCCAGCACCTCGGTCTCGCCGACATTGAGGACGGGCTCGCCCTCGGTCATCTTCCGGGCGATCGCCTCGAGCTGCGCACGGCTCGGTGCCTGTTTGCGCTCTGCCATGATCAGCTCTCCATGGATTCGTTGATGTAGCGCTTGAGCTCCTTGCGGGCGATGACCATGCGGTGCACCGCGTCAGGTCCGTCGGCAAAGCGCAGCGTGCGCAGACCGGTGAACATCATGGCCAGCGGCGTATCCTGGGAAATCCCCGTACCACCATACATCTGCATGGCTTCATCCACGGTATCCAGCGCCACACGCGGTGCGATCACCTTGATCTGGGAAATCCACGGCGCCGCCGCGCGCGGATCGCCCTGGTCCATCATCCAGGCGGCTTTCAGGCACAGAAGGCGCGCCTGCTCGATCGCCATGCGGCGTTCCGCAATGATGTCGCGATTGGCGCCCAGCTTGGCCAGCGGCTGGCCGAAAGCGGTGCGCGAAACCGAGCGGCGGCACAGGAGTTCCAGCGCCCGCTCGGCCTGGCCGATGGCGCGCATGCAGTGGTGGATACGGCCCGGCCCCAGACGGCCCTGGGAAATCTCGAACCCGCGGCCCCGGCCCAGGATCAGCGCATCCTTGGGCACTCGGACATTGGTGAACTTGATATGCATATGGCCGTGCGGCGCATCGTCATGACCGAACACCGTCATCGGACGCAGGATCTCGATTCCCGGCAGGCCGGCCTCGACGAGGAATTGCGAGTGGCGGCCATGGCGCGGGGCGTCATCACCCTCGGTCTTGGTCATCAGGACATAGACTGAACAGCGCGGATCGCCGGCGCCAGAGGCCCAGTACTTCTCGCCATTGAGCACCCACTCATCGCCATCCAGCTCGGCCTTGAAGGCGATATTGGTGGCGTCAGAAGAGGCGACGTCCGGCTCGGTCATCAGATAGGCCGAGCGGATCTTGCCC
Source organism: Maricaulis sp. ABE4_448 (assembly GCF_056160825.1). Classification (NCBI taxonomy): domain Bacteria; kingdom Pseudomonadati; phylum Pseudomonadota; class Alphaproteobacteria; order Maricaulales; family Maricaulaceae; genus Maricaulis; species Maricaulis sp. ABE4_448. Next base: position 288,430 of record NZ_JBSWXX010000003.1, on the reverse strand, counting down.
TCGAGTAGCGGTTCCAGCCATTTCTTCTTCTGCTCGGCATTCCCGTAGCGCTCGATGACTTCCATATTGCCGGTGTCCGGCGCGGAGCAGTTGAACGTCTCCGCGGCCAGGTGTGACCAGCCCATTTCCTCGGCGAGATAGGCGTATTCCACCGTTGTGAGGCCGTAGCCGCGATCTGAACCCGTCAGCCAGAAATTCCACAGGCCGCGTTCGCGCGCCTTTGCCTTGAGGCTTTCCAGGATCTCGGTCTGGCGGTCGGTAAAGGCGAAACGGTCGCCCGCCTTGCCGATCTCGGCGTGATACGCCTCTTCCAGCGGCATCACCTCGTCGCGAATCATCGCGCGAACCTGTTCCACCAGCGGGCGTACCCGCTCCGTCATACCCAGATCCATCATTACTCCCCTTTATCGTCCTGGCTGTTGTCGTTTCTCGTTGAATTGTCAGACCGGGCGGCCGCGCTCGGCAACCATCATCCGGCGGAACTTCCGCATCCCGCCCAGCCAGCGGTCGCGCTGGGTCGCGCGGGCAGCCTCATAGCCGGCGACACTGGCATGCGGCAGCGCGAGGAAGCGCTTTTCCTCGATCGCGGCAATCGCCTCAGCCGCCACATCGGACGGCTCAACGACGCCATCAGCGCCAGCAATACCACCGTCCGAGGAATTATCGCCCAGCATGGCCGTACGGACCGCCTGGGGGCAGACACAGACCACCTGAAGCCCGTCATCGCCGTGCGTGATCGCGAGGCTTTCCGCGAAAGAGACCGCAGCATGCTTGCTGGCCGTGTAGGAGGAGGCCCCGATCTGGGCGAGCAGACCGGCCGCCGAAGCGACCAGGATGAACACCCCGCCGCCGCGCGGTTTCATGCGCGGCCAGACCTGGCGCGCACCGCGCACAGCACCCATCACATTGACCTCGAAACTATCCAGCCAATCCTTGTCCGACGCGCCTGCTGCATCCCAGCTGGGGGCATCGGCACGCAGGATGCCGGCATTGGAAACATAGACATCGACGGGGCCGAGCTCGGCCTCGGCGCGATCGAGAAAGGCCGCGATATCGGCTTCCCTGGTCACATCAACCGTTGCGCCGATGCCGCCGAAGGCCTCGGCCGCCTCTTCAGCACCCTGGAGGTCGGCGAGCGCGATCTTCGCGCCCTTTGCATGGAAGGCTTGCGCCATGGCGAGGCCGATGCCGCGCGCACCACCGGTGATCGCGACGACCTTGTTTGTGTAGTCCATCTTGTCCTCCCGGTGGACCGGCCTCAATACTTTCGCATGCGGGCGAACTTGTCAGCGTGGTAATTGGCGTCACCATAGAGCGCCTCGGCCACGCGGACCCGCTTCATGTAGAAGCCGATATCGAATTCATCGGTCATGCCCATGCCGCCATGCATCTGCACGCCTTCGCGCGCAGCCAGTTGGGCGACCTGGCCGAGCTTGGCCTTGGCTGCGCTGACCATCATGGCAGCATGATCCGGCGCCGCGTCGAGCGTCTGCAGGGCTTTCAGCACGATCGACTTGCCCAGTTCGACCTCGGAATAGAGATGCGCTGCGCGGTGCTGCAGCGCCTGGAACGTGCCGATGATCTGGCCGAACTGCTTGCGTTCCTTCAGATAGCCGACCGTGCTGTCCAGGCATTGCTGGGCAGAGCCCGACATCTCGGCCGACAGACCGGCACGGCCCGCGTCCAGAACGGCTTCCAAAGCGCCCAGCCCGTTATCGACCTCGCCCAGAACCGCGTCGGCCGTCACCTCGACATTGTCGAGCGCGATATCGGCCGCATGACGGCTGTCGACCGTATCCTTGCGCTCCACCGTGACACCGGCGGCATCCCGCGGCACGAGGAAGAGCGTGATGCCCTCGGCCTCGGTCTCGCTGCCGGCGGTGCGGGCGGACACGATCAGCATGTCGGCGACGTGACCTTCGGCGACGAAGGTCTTGCGGCCGTTCAACTTGAAACCATTGCCGGAGCGCTCGGCGGAAACGGCCACGCTGGACGGATTGTGTTTGCGGCCCTCATCCACCGCGAGGGCGGTGATCGCCCCGCCAGCCGCAATCCGCGGCAGCCATTCCGACTTCTGCGCGTCGGACCCGAAGCGCGAGAGCGCCGTGGCCCCCATGATCGCGGTCGAGATATAGGGCGAGGCGGTCAGGTTGCGGCCCATTTCCTCGGCGATGACGCCGGCGGCGACATGCCCCATCTCCACGCCGCCATGCGCTTCGGGGACCAGCACGCCGGTCCAGCCCATTTCCGCCATCGCCGCCCAGGTCTTGCGGTCGAATCCGTCCTCCGACGCGCTGTCGCGCAATTGCCGCAGCTGCGCCACCGAGGCGCTCGCGGCGAGATATCCCCGCGCGGCATCCTTCAGCATGCCGGCTTCTTCATTCAGCACCATGGCCATGGTGATACTCCTTCCAGGTGCGCGGCTAGGCCGACGGCAGTTCGAGAATGCGCTTGGCGATGATGTTGAGCTGCACTTCGGAGGTGCCGCCCTCGATGGAATTGCCCTTCGAGCGCAGCCAATGCCGCGCCACATCGTCCTCGGCATCCCATTCCAGCCCGGCCGAACCGGCGCTGTCCATCATCAGCTCGAGCCGCCGCTTGTTCAGCTCGGTGCCGTAGTATTTCAGCATCGAGGAATTGGCGCCCACGCCCTGCCCCGCCTTGGCCTCGTCGGCCACGCGCTCCATCGTCGCCATGAAGGCGAGCCCGTCAATCTCGGCCCGCGCCACATCGGTGCGCAGCATGGGATCGGCCAGCATGCCGTGTTCGTCGAGCCCGACCTGCTGCACCGCGACATCGCCCATCGGCCGGATCGAGCCGGAGCCCATGCCGCCGATCATCTCGCGCTCATGGGTCAGGAGGTATTTGGCCACCGACCAGCCCTTGTTGAGCTCGCCCACCAGATTGTGCTTTTCCGCCCGCGCCTCGTCGAAGAAGGTCTCGCAGAAGGGCGATTTGCCGGAGATCAGCTTGATCGGCTTCGTGGTCACGCCAGGCTGATCCATGTCGATCAGGACGAAGGAAATCCCCTCATGCTTGGGCGCGTCGAAATCCGTGCGCACCAGGGTGAAGATCCAGTCCGACTTGTCCGCATAGGAGGTCCAGATCTTCTGGCCCGTGACGCGGTAGTGGTCGCCCTTGTCCTCGCACCGGGTCATCAGCGCCGCGAGGTCTGAACCGGCATTGGGTTCCGAATAGCCCTGGGCCCAGCGGATCTCGCCGCGGGCGATCTTGGGAAGGTGTTCCAGCTTCTGCTCGTGCGTGCCGTATTTCAGCAGCGCCGGGCCGAGCATCCAGATACCGAAGGAATTGAGCGGCGAGCGCGCCTTGATGCGCTTCATTTCCTCGCGCAGCACCTTGGCCTCGGCCTTGCCCAGACCGCCGCCGCCATACTCGCTCGGCCATTCCGGAACCGTCCAGCCCTTTTGCGCCATCCGGTCAAGCCACAGTTTTTGCGGTTCGGTGAACTCGAACTGCTTGCCGCCCCAGACGATATCGTCCTCGCCCTCGATGGGCTGACGCATTTCTTCGGGACAATTAGCTTCAAGCCAGTCCCGCACCTCGGCGCGGAAGGTTTCAAGATCGGCCATGATCTCCCCTTTATCGATTATTTTCGAGCATTCGGTATGATGCACTTGCGAAGACGTTAGCGTCCTTGCAGCAGGGCGTCCATGGGGCTGTGCGGCGATTTCAGGGGAAAATTGGTCGCAGCCACGTCATGACACAGCTGCGAACCCGGATACAAAAAAGCCCCGGCCGTGCGGCCGGGGCTTTTCTCAAGCGAAAGTGTGGCGCCTCACGCGAATTGCGGGGCAATCTGCAGATTCTTGGCCAGGCCAAGCCGGTGGAGGACCAGCAGCATGGTGCCGTTGTAATCCACGATCCGGTTCCAGATGCCCTTGCGCGGCAGGTGCAGCGCGGATTGCGGGAATTCATGGTGATGGTCGTGCAAGGCTTCGCCGCCAGTCAGCAGGGCCAGCAGATAGTCGACCCATTTGGGCGTTTGCATGTGACCGAACACGTTCACGCCCAGCGTTGTGGCGTGGAACTGGATCGCGCGGCCGATCACGGCACTGGCGTGCAGCAACGCGGTGAGAATCAGCGAACCGCCGCTCAGTGCCACGATCAGATAGATGATCGCGGGAATAATGAGGTGCATGACCAGAGAGAGGGTGATGTGGAAACGGTCGGCGAAACGCACGACCGCGTTTTCCTTGAGCCAGAGCGGCATCGGGCGGGCGAGGTCCTTCTCGTCGCGCCACAGGATCCAGCCGACCCAGGCCCAGGCCTTGCTTTCGAGCGGATTGTGCGGGTCTCCCGGCTTGTCGGCAAAACGGTGATGCTGGGAGTGGTAGTTCACCCAGTCCTTCAAGGAGCCCTGCATCGCCAGGATGCAGTTGAACATGATGATCACCTGGGCCGGCCATTTGATCTCGCCGGCGCGATGCTGCCAGATCCGGTGCAGCGGGCCGATGCCCTGATTGCACAGGAAGATCGACAGGCCGATCACGCCCAGGCAGAGCGGCGCATACCACCAGTGCAGGGTCAGTCCGTTCAGCGCCAGGCCGAGCACGACCATCGTGATCATCATCGCCACGCCGAGCGCGGGATAGATGAAGGCGGAAAAGGCGCTGGCCCAGTTCAGGGTACGCCAGGATTTCAGGATGGCCTCGGAACGCGAAAGGATCCGCTGGTCAAGATTCATGGGGTCTACTCATCGATAAGTGGGGCCCCGGAGGGACTCGTCACATGGAATGTCCGCATTGAAGCGCCCCGGGTCAATCTCGGAATGCCTGCAGTGTGGTTTTCAATTATTGCTCCGTGGTCGGCAGATGAACGTGGAAGGCTGCGCCCTCGCCCGGCCGTCCCTCTGCCCAGATGCGTCCACCATGACGCTCGGCGATACGCTGGCAAAGCGCCAGACCGACCCCGGTGCCGGGATAATCGCCGCGTGAATGCAAACGGGTGAATATCTCGAAAATGCGCGCCGCATGCTCGGATGGAAACCCGATGCCATTATCACGAACGGTCAAGACCGCATTCCCGGCTTCGTCATTCACCAGCGACAGTTCGATCCGTTGCGGCCGGTCCGGATCCCGGTATTTCACCGCGTTGCCGACAAGGTTGGCGACCAGCTGGCGCATCAGCACCGGATCTGCTGTGAGCTGCCCCGACAGGTCCCAGCAAAGCGTGCCGCCGGTTTCAGCCAGAGCGAGCTCGAAATCGGTGGCCACGTCCACAACGAGTTTTTCCATGTCCAGTCGCTGCATGGACATCGCGACATGGGCCGACCGTGAGTAGGTCAGGAGGTCCTGGATCAGTTTCTGCATCCGCCCGGCACCATCGATCATCGTGTCGAGCAGTTTGTGGCCGCGGGCGTCGAGCCGATCGGAATAGTCGCGATGCAGAAGATCGCCGAAAGCACGGACCTTGCGCAGGGGTTCCTGCAGATCATGCGAGGCGACATAGGCAAAGCGCTCCAGCTCGGCATTGGAGGCCTTCAGCGCCTCGGCATGCGCAGCCGCCATCTCCTCGGCGGCGCGGCGATCCGTGACATCATGGGCGGAGCCCGCCATCCGGACCGGCCGCCCGTCTGCGCTGCGCAGCGAATCGCCATGCGCATGCACCCAGACGCTGTGACCATCCGGCCGGTTCATGCGGTGTTCGACATCGAACGGTACAGGCTCCGCGAAATGCCGCACGATCGCAGCCTGCACGGCGGCCTGGTCATCCGGGTGAACATGGGACAGAAAAGTGTCCAGGGACATGGCCGTCATCGTCGAATCCAGCCCCATGATCTCTAGAAAACGCGGCGACAGGGTCACCTCTCCTCGCCGCACATCGAGATACCAGAAACCGGCATTCGAGCCCCGCATGGCCAGATCATACCGCTCGTCCGCTCGCCGCAACGCGACATGCTGGCCGATAAGAGCCACGGCCGTCTCGAACACGCCAAGCTCGACAGAACTGCAACCGCCCACGCGCGCTTCAAGCCCCACCAAGCACACCGTTCCGTGGGCCTGGCCACCCGCCAGCAGGCGCGCGCCGATATAGGTCGCCAGCCCGTCCACCGGCAGGCGAGCCAACACGGCATCATCATCCGGCCGCGTCAACACGACGGGCCGGTCGCTTTGCAGGGCATGTTCGCAGGGGGCGCCGGCAATCGGCACGACAGCGCCCGGGGCGATATCGCCAGTCTCGCCCGCGACGGTCTCGACCGTTGCAATACCGTTGAAAATCTCGCTGACAAAGCCGGCCTCGACACCGAAATAGTCGACAATGCGCGAAAGAAGCCGCCGCACGGCCAGATCATGATCCCGGCCGGCCTCCGCACTGTCTTTTACCAACGCCAGCACCAGCGCCTGCGCTCGCGCAAGCGCGCCGGCCGACGCTCCCGTCTCGAACTCTGCCATACCATTATCCGGACAGGTCGGGGACCCGTCGCACATCCTTGCCCATCAACAAGGTATCAAACAGGCACGAAAACAGAAGCTGTGTTGAGTGATGCTTTATTAGACCGCGCGCGACCAATGATCGCGTCTGCACATCGGATGCAAGAGCGCGTCAAATATGAAGGGCCTTGTCCGATTTATCGTTTCTCGGGATAGACCTGATGCCATTCTTACGTTTTCGTAAGGATACTCTTTGTTCGATTCCTGTGGGGGGACGCTATGAAAGCTGGATTGCTGCTTTTGGCCGGAACTGTCGGGGCTGCTGCGCTGGCGATGAGCTTTCCGCAATCCGTACGCGACGACGTAGCGGCGCGGGCGAATGTTCCCGATCATATTTATCTTGAAGCGGAGCGGCAGCTCGCCCTCTTCATAAAATGGGCCCGCAGCGAAGACGACCGCCCGGCCCAGAATGATCATCCCGATCGCGATGTCTGGGCGGATCAGAACGATCTGGAGAACACCGTCAGCTAGTTGGCGTCAGTCGCCGCAGCGTCCCGCGCTTCCGCCTCCAGGATGCGCGTTTCCAGCATCGCCCGGTAGCCTGCGTCTTCCGGCGCCTCATCCAGCATTGTCTGCCAGGCGCGTATGGCTTCGCCCCGCGCGCCATCCTGATAGCGCGCCTCGGCCAGAAAGAAGCGTGCACGGACATCCTGCGGATCGATATCAAGCGCCCGTGAAAACGCCTCGCGTGCCCGCGGCGACATCTCGCCCCCTTCGGCAAACAGATAGGCCTGGCCCAGGAATGCGAACAGATAAGCGCTGTCCGGAGCCCCGTTGATCGCGTTCTCGAAAGCGATCGCAGCCTCGTCAAACCGTCCGAGCGTGAAATAGGCCTGACCCAGCACAACCCAGCCACGCGGATCCTCCGGATTGGCCATCAGGTCTGCGGCGAGTGCGTCGACCTCATCGAGCACAGCCTGCATCTCGTCCGGGATGTCTGCCATGGGCGCCGGCGCCGCGCGGCCGGCGAGCTGTGGCGACCCGATCTGCATGTAGATCAGCACCGCCCCCATGACCGTGATCATGCTGGCAATGATGATCGCGAGACGCAGCCGCCGACTGGGCTGTGCGGCCACCTCGCCGGAACGCTCCAGCGCGGCCTGTTCACGGCGGCGGATGTCGAGCTCCGCAGCACGCGCTTCGCCGGGCTCGACCAGACCGAGATCGACATCCCGGCGCAGCTCCTCGCGCTGACCGGAAAACACGCTCAGTCCGGACGCGGCACCCACGGTCTCGCGCCGCATGACGGGCAAGATCAGGCCCAGCGCCACCAGCGAGGCGATCACGGCAATCAGCAACCAGATCATGACAGCCCCTCCTCGTCGGAGAGGGCGCGAGCACGGGTCTCATCGCTCTCGCCCGTCTCGTCACCGGCCATCATGGCCCGGCGCTGCCCGCGCACAAAGGCGAAGATGGCGATGCCGCCGCCAGCAAGCACCACCAGCGGGAACAGCCAGAGCGCAATCGTATTGCCCTGAACCGGCGGCAGCATCAGCACATAATCGCCATAGCGGTCCTGCAGATAGGCCTTCACCTCGGCGTCGCTGTCCCCCGCCAGCAGGCGCTCGCGCACCACGGCGCGCAGGTCGGCGGCCAGCGGCGCGTTGGAATCGTCAATGCTCTGGCTCTGGCAGACCACGCAACGCAACTGTTCGTATAGGCCCCGCGCACGGGCTTCCAGCCGGGCATCCTCCATGCGCTCCTCCGGTCCGGGCGACGCAAGAGCGCTGCCAGACAACATCAACCCGGCGAGCATGGCGGCAAGCATCTGCCTCATGGCATGTCCTCCGCCTGCAGGTGTTCGACCAAGGGCAAGAGGGTGCGCTCCCAGACGTCTTGCGTGATCACACCGACATGGCGGTAGCGCACGCGCCCGGCCCGGTCGATGATGAAGGTTTCCGGCGCCCCCGTGATCCCCAGATCAATCGCCACGCGGCCCTCCGCATCATTGCCGATACGGACATAGGGATTGCCGTTGCGTTCGAGCCAGCGCGTGCCCGCGCCCGGCGGGTCCTTCCAGTCAATGCCATAGACCGGCACGACACCCGAGCGGCTGATCTGCATCAGCATCGGATGCTCGATCGCACAAGGCGGGCACCAGGAACCGAACACGTTCAGCAGGCTCACCTCGCCGGTCAGATCCACGCTCGCCAGTCCCGTCTCATGGCCCTGGATCGGCGGAAGGTCGAAGACCGGCAGTTCGCGATCGATCAGCTGGGATGGAATCTCGCCCGGATTCTCGCGCAGCCCGAGGGCGAAATAGGCCGCCATCACGGCAAAGAGGGCGAGCGGCAGGAAAAGGAAGAGCCGGTTCATGTCGAAGCCTCCCGTGTGGTCCCGGCCGCAACTGCCGCCTTGCGCGCGGTCAGGGCACGCCGGCCGCGATCCGCGATCGACAACACACCGCCCAGGGTCAGGATTGCCGAGCCGATCCACAGCCACATCGCGAAGGGGTAGATGTAGACGTGAACAGGCCAGCCGCGCTCGCGCGAGGGCTCACCGAAGGAGATGTAGAGATCGCCGGTCCCGCGCGTGCGGATGGCGCTCTCGGTCGTCGACATCTGGCGCACCGGATAGAAGCGGCGCTCGGCCACCAGCTCGCCCACATCGCGCTGCCCGCGGGAGATGGCAAAACGCCCCTCCTCGGCCACGTAATTCGCGCCGTCGAACCGGCGGACATCGTCGAGCTCGACGGTATAGCCCGCGATCTGGAGGCTCTGGCCCGGCATCAGGAAAGCGCTCGTCTCCTGCTTCCAGGCGCTGACGCCAGTGATGGCAAACACCGTGATGGCGAGACCGAAATGCGCCACCGCCATGCCCCAGATACCCAGCGGCAGATTGATCGCGCGGGACAGCGAGGCTTTCAGCGGAATGTCACCGAGCTTGAGACGCTGGGCGATGTCGATCAGCACACCGATCCCCACCCACACGGCCAGCGCCGTGCCCAGCGCGCCGGCGATCCGCGTCCGGTCGGCGATCCACAGCGCCAGCACGCCCGCGGCCAGGGCTGCGACCAGGGCCGGCATAAGCTTGCGCAGGACCGGTTTCAGCTTGCCGCGCTTCCAGGCCAGCATGCCGGACACCGGAACCAGGATGAAAAGCACGCCCATCATCGGGTTGAAGGTGGCATTGAAGAAGGGCGCGCCGACGGTGATCGTCTCGTCGGAAACGGTGGTGATGAAGAGCGGGTAGAAAGTGCCGAAAAAGACCAGCGCACAGGCCGCGCCGATGAAGAGATTATTGATCAGCAGCGTGCTTTCGCGGCTGACTTCGGAGAATACGCCGGTCGGCTTGAGATGCGAGGCCCGCAGCCCGTAAAGCGCCAGCGATCCGCCGATCACCGCGATCAGTATGCCCAGGATAAAGACGCCGCGCTCCGGGTCGACCGCGAAGGCATGGACCGAGGTCAGCACGCCGGAGCGCACCAGGAAGGTCCCCGCCAGCGACAGGGAGAACGTCATCAACGCGAGCAGGATCGTCCAGGCTTTCAGCGTGTCGCGCTTTTCCATCACACGCAGCGAGTGGATGAAGGCCGTGCCGGCCAGCCAGGGCATCAATGAGGCATTCTCGACCGGGTCCCAGGCCCACCAGCCGCCCCAGCCCAGCTCGTAATAGGCCCAGGCCGCACCCAGTGCGATGCCCACCGTCAGGAAGCTCCAGGCCGCCAGCGCCCAGGGCCGCACGATCCGCGCCCAGCGTGCATCGACCCGTCCTTCGATCAGCGCCGCCACCGCGAAGGAGAAGGTGATCGAGAAGCCGACATAGCCGGCGTAGAGCATGGGCGGGTGCGAGGCGAGACCGGGGTCCTGCAGCAGCGGATTGAGGTCCTGCCCGTTCAACGGCGACGGCCAGAGCCGGGCGAACGGGTTGGAGGTGAACAGAAGAAAGGCCGTGAACGCCGCGGTGACCAGCGATTGGACAGCAAAGGTCAGCGAGACCAGCCGCGCCTCGACCGGTTTCGCCGACAGGGCCAGTGCTGCGGTGTAGGCCGTGAGGATCAGGCCCCAGAGCAGCATCGAGCCCTCATGATTCCCCCACACGCCGGTCAGCTTGTAGATGAAGGGCTTGTCGGTGTGCGAGTTCTCGGCAACGACCAGGGCGGAAAAGTCCGACACGGCAAACAGCACGGTCAGACAGGCAAAGGCCGTCAGCATCAGCACGAATTGCGCGATCGATCCGGCACGGGCGAAACCGTGAATGGCCGGGTCTGCGGTGCGCAGCCCGATGAAGGTCAGGACGGATTGGGCCAACGCCACCGCAAAGGCCAGGATCAGGGCAAACTGCCCGAGTTCAGCAATCATGCCGGGGAGGTGTTACAGACCGCGCCAAAGGTCAAGGTTCACGGTGTCGCAGTCTGGCGCGATCCCCACCACAACACCGCCAGCGCCGGCACCCAGGGCAGGATGCGCTCGGCCGGATCGCCCGGCGCCCTCGCCCAATCGCCGAGCATGCCCAGAGTTCCCGGTTCCATGGCACCCAGCGCGTTGAAGAACACCGTCAGCCCGAAGCCGAGACACATCGCCGTCCCGATGGCCCACGCTTTCGGCTCCAGGCCCAGAACCCGTACCACGATGATCGGGCCGAAGGCGGCGCCCAGGGCCGACCAGGCAAAGAGCACACGGGCAAAGATCGTCGCGGGCAGGCTCAGCGTCATCCAGACGGCGACACCGGCGATTACCGCCATGACGATGCGCGAGACCAGCACTTCCTTGCCGGCAAAGCGCCGCGAGAGACGCATGTCGTGGGAGACGGCTGCGGAGGCCGAGAGCAGGATCGAGTCGACCGTCGACATCACCGCCGACAGGACGGCTGCGATCACGAGCCCGGCCAGGACCGGCGGCAGGAGCCGGTCTGCCAGTGTGTAGAAGAGCGCCTCGCCATCGGCTGCCCCGCCGACAATGGCCCGTCCGGCCAGGCCCAGTATAGTCATGCCGGTGAACACGGCGATCGCCCAGACGATGGCAATGGTGAAGCCGCGCATGCGCGCGCGCTCATCCTTCACCGCCATCAGGCGCGAGATCAGTTGCGGCTGGCCCATCGCATTGACGCCCACGCCCCACACGCCAAGGACAAATCCGATCAGCACGAAACCGGCATGCCCGCCGGTGATGTCGAGATAGCCGTCGGGGGCCGTCGCGGAGAGCGCATCGGCAATGCCGCCGAAACCGCCCGCGGCGATCAGCGCCGTCACGGGCAAAGCCACGGCAACCACGGCCATCAGCGCGCCCTGCAGCATGTCGGTGACACTGACCGCCCAGAAGCCGCCGAGCAGTGAATAGAGCAGCACGATGGCTGCGCCGATCAGAACGGATTCCGTGACACCGAGGCCAAACTGGGTCTCGAAGGCGACCGCGGCAGCGCCGAACTGGGCCGCGATATAAAAGATGAAGCAGAACAGGATGAAGACCGACGCCAGAATGCCGATCAGCGCGCGGGACCGATCCGCCAGCCCCGCCGTCAGGAAGTCGGTTGGCGTGACATGGCCGCGCTCGGCGGTTTCCGCCCGCAAGCGGCGGCCGAAAAACAGCCAGACGGCGACATATCCACCCCATATGCCCGGCACCATCCACAGCGCCGAGAGCCCGTTAGCGTAGACAAAGCCGGAAAAGCCCAGCAGCACCCAGGCCGAGGATGTCGAGGCGGCATAGGACAGGCCCGCCACCCAGGCGCCCAGCCCCTGGCTCGCCAGGAAGAAATCCCCCTCGGTGCGATTGCGCCGCGAGGCCCAGACCCCGACGCCCACAAGCACCAGCTTGTAGGCAATCAACGTCACCAGAACGATCAGATTATCCCCGTTCATCCTGCCCTCCCCGGCAAGATGTGCGGCGCCGACGCAAAACGCAGCCCGCACATTTCAACTCCCCCGCCCGCCGGTTTAAGCTGGTTTGCAAGCCAGTACAAAGCCGCCGTCCGGCGGCGCTCTTTTCGACCGCAACAGGCCCGATGGAAACCGAACCGCTCCTGATCCGTCATGATGGCGATATCGCCGAACTCGTGCTCAACCGTCCGGGCAAGCGCAACGCCTTTACCGAAGCGATGTGGGCCGGCCTGCCGGACCTGCTCGACACGCTGGCCGAGCGCTGCCGCGTGCTGATTGTGCGCGGCCAGGGCGATCATTTTGCCTCCGGCGCCGATATCTCCGAGTTCGAGGAGATCTACGCCACGCGCGAGCGCGGCGAGGCCTATTCGGCCAGCATCGCCCGCGCCCTCGATGCGCTGGCCGAGTTCCCCCATCCCACGGTCGCGATGATCCGCGGCTCCTGTATCGGCGGCGGCTGCGGCCTGGCCCTGGCCTGCGACCTGCGCTTTGCCGACGACACGGCGCGCATCGCCATCACGCCCGCCAAGATGGGGCTGCTCTACCCGTTCAACGACACCAAAAGGCTGGTCGATGCGGTCGGCGGATCGATGGCGAAGGACATGCTGTTTTCCGCGCGCCAGCTCGATGCGGCCGAGGCGGAGCACGTCGGCCTGCTGGACCGGAAATTCGAATCCGCGCGCCTGGAGCCGGAAACCCGCGCCTACTGCACGCGTCTTCTGGACATGTCGCCCCTGTCCGCCACATACACCAAGAAGATGATTTCACGCGTCCTGGAGGGTCAGGACCACGACACGGACGAAACCCGCGCCTGGTTCGCCAATGCCTTTACCAGTGCGGATTTCAAGGAGGGTTATCGTGCCTTCCTCGACAAGCGAAAACCGGACTTCTCGCAAGGAGGAGCCGACATCCACAAGGGGACGGACGAGCCATGAACGACAGACCCGCCATCAAGGCCAAGGATGCACCCGATCTGGCCGGTTTCGACTGGCAGGACCCGTTCCGCCTCGACGATCAGCTGACCGAGGAAGAACGCCTGGTCCGCGACGCGGCACACGCCTACGCCCAGGAAAAGCTGCAGCCGCGCGTGATCGAGGCTTTCCGCGAGGAAAAGACCGACCCGGCCATCTTCCGCGAAATGGGCGAACAGGGCCTTCTGGGCTGCACCCTGCCGGAAGAATATGGCGGTGCCGGTCTGGGCTATGTCGCCTACGGCCTGGTGGCCCGCGAGGTTGAGCGCGTCGATTCGGGCTATCGCTCGATGATGTCGGTCCAGTCCTCCCTGGTGATGTACCCGATCTATGCCTATGGCTCGGAAGAACAGCGCCAGAAATACCTGCCCAAGCTCGCTTCGGGCGAATGGATCGGCTGTTTCGGCCTGACCGAGCCGGATGCCGGGTCCGATCCGGCGGGCATGAAGACCCGGGCGGAAAAGACCGCCACCGGCTACCGCCTCACCGGGTCGAAGACCTGGATTTCCAACTCCCCGATCGCCGATGTTTTCGTCGTCTGGGCCAAATCGGAAGCCCATGACGGCAAGATCCGCGGCTTCGTGCTGGACAAGGGCATGAAGGGCCTCTCCGCGCCCAAGATCGGCGGCAAGATTTCCCTGCGCGCCTCGATCACCGGCGAGATCGTGATGGACGGCGTGGAAGTCGGCGAAGATGCGCTGCTGCCGCACGTCTCGGGCCTGAAAGGCCCGTTCGGCTGTCTCAACCGCGCCCGCTACGGCATTTCCTGGGGCGCCCTGGGCTCGGCGGAATTCTGCTGGCACGCGGCGCGCCAATACGGGCTGGACCGCAAACAGTTCAACCGTCCCCTCGCCCAGACCCAGCTCTACCAGAAAAAACTCGCCGACATGATGACCGAGATCTCGCTCGGCCTGCAGGCCAGCCTGCGCGTCGGCCGGCTGATGGACGAGGCCGCAGCGGCGCCGGAGATGATCTCCATCGTCAAACGCAATAATTGCGGCAAAGCGCTGGATATCGCCCGCATGTCCCGCGACATGCACGGCGGCAACGGGATTTCCGAGGAATACCAGGTGATCCGCCACATGGTGAACCTGGAGACCGTCAACACCTATGAAGGCGCCCACGACGTGCACGCCCTCATCCTCGGGCGCGCGCAAACCGGGCTTCAGGCGTTTTTCTGATCGCGTTTTTGCGGCTCGCACCAACAGGCTTTGACCGGGGACTGAGCCCTCAAACGAGGCCGGTCAGCTGCCGTTCGCGTGCGAGCCGCGATCGCGACTACGCAAATGCTGCAGGAGCAGATGCGCTGGGATGTACAGCAGCCGCACCTCGCACTTGATGCCCCGCTCCGGGCCCTTTAAACCGGCACGTGGAGAGGTGGCCGAGTGGTCGAAGGCGCTCCCCTGCTAAGGGAGTGTGCGTCAAAAGCGCACCGTGGGTTCGAATCCCATCCTCTCCGCCACTATCCTCACTGCAGATAGAAAACCGGAAGCCGGCACGGCGTTGTGTCGGCGTCTTGCCAAAACGGGGTGGACCGCGCGCGGGGCAGGCCGTCGGGATAATCTGCAACGTTTGCTGACAGGCTTTGCTGCAGCCAACGCCTGTCAGGCCGCTCCCTCAGCAGAACGCGCCGCCTGCCACCTGCAACCGGAATAATATATTCTGCATTTATCCGTCTTGGTTAACCTCTGAAGAATCGCTGGTCGCAATAATCGGAATCAAGACCGTGCAGAATTGAAGAGGCGATTGCCGATGCCGACGAGAACCGGAACCATGACAGGCGGGACACGGCTTCCCGGACAAGAACGCCGCGCCGAGCCGGGCCGCATCGGGCAGCGGCCTCCCGTCATGACGTCGATGACCGCTGGCGGCGCGACGCGCCTTTCGCCTGTTCACCCAAACCTTCCGGCCAAAGCATCATGAGCACAGCAAAGACCTCCGCCCCCGACACGGCAACCCTGCTACGTGCAATGGCACATACCGCCGAAGGGATTGCCACAATCGGGCCTGATGGGCGCTACACCTATGTCAGCCCGCGCTACGCTGAAATATCCGGCCGTACGCCGGAGGCGATGATCGGCGAGGCCTGGGAGACCACGGTATATCCCGAAGACGTGCCTGCGATGACCGCAGCATATGACGAGATGTGCCGCACCGGAGAGGCGAAGCGGGAGGCGCGCGGGGTCCGACCGGACAACAGTATCTTCTACAAGCAGGTTACCATCGTTGCCGACTACGGTGGCAATGGTGAGCTCACCGGCCATTTCTGCTTCATCAAGGACATCTCGGAGCGGCACGAAATAATCGAGCAACACCGCCGCAAGAGCGACTGGCTGGAACTGACGGAAAGCATCGGACGAATTGGTCACTGGTTTGTCGACCTCCAGAAGGAAACGGTCTACTGGTCGGACGAAGTCTACCGTATTCACGGACGGGACCGTCGCGACTACACGCCCACACTCGCGGAAGGCATCGACGCCTATCATCCCGAGGACCGCGAATACGTCGCGGCCTGTGTGCAGCGCGCAATTGACCACCAGGAAACATTCGCGTTCGAGCGCCGGATTGTCGCGCCGGATGGCTCAATCCGCTGGGTCGACTCCCGGGGCGAATGCCGGCTCGACGCAGATGGAGAGCCAGCCGCTATTTTCGGCATCTTCCGGGACATCACAGAAGAACGAATGTCGGACCTGTTCCGCGAGGATATCTGGCATCTCCTGATGGATACTGCACTCGCGCATGAGACAAAAATCCGGCAGGTGCTCGAGAAGACAACGGCCTATTTCGGGATGCAATTCGGTCTTCTCTCCGAAATCCGTGACAATGACTATATTGTGCGCCATGCGGCCTGCCCCAACGATGAAATCGCGCCAGACACACGCTTCGATCTTTCAAACACCTATTGCTGGCACGTACTCAACTCTGACGGCCCACAGGCTTTCCACCATGTGGCTCAGAGCGAGATCCGCAAGCATCCTTGCTACCAGGCGTTCGGTCTTGAGGCCTATATCGGCGTTCCCCTGCTCGTGAATGGCAAGCGCTTCGGCACACTCAATTTCTCCAGCCCGCAGCCCCGCCCCCGGGCGTTCAGCCGCCGTGATCGCGAGATCATCGAACTGGTTTCCAGCTGGCTGGGCAACGAGCTTGGCCGGCAGGCGGTACTCGCCGAGCTGCGCCTGAGTGAAGAACGGCTCGCCCTGGCCGTCTCCGGGTCCGGTGTCGGCATTTCGGACTGGCAGGACCTGTCCAAGGACGATCACATCTGGTCAGACCAGCACTACCGGCTGCTGGGCTATGAGCCGGGCGAAATACCCGCCTCGGCTTCGAACTTTCTGGAACGCATCCATCCCGACGACAAGGACGGCGTCACAGCAGTTATCCAGCGGCATCTTAAAACAGGTGCGCCCTACGAAAAGGAAGCCCGGCTTCGCGTCAAGGACGGTTCCTATCGCTGGTTCCTGGGAACAGGTCAGGCCGTTTGGGATGATGCCGGAAAGCCGGTGCGCTTTATCGGCACCATCCTTGATATTGACGA
Source organism: Maricaulis sp. ABE4_448 (assembly GCF_056160825.1). NCBI lineage: Bacteria > Pseudomonadati > Pseudomonadota > Alphaproteobacteria > Maricaulales > Maricaulaceae > Maricaulis > Maricaulis sp. ABE4_448. The sequence continues at coordinate 271,654 of NZ_JBSWXX010000003.1, read as the reverse complement.
TCGCAAGCGCGCAGAGACCATGAAATCGGAATTCGTCTCTACCGTGTCTCATGAATTGCGTACCCCGCTGACCTCGATCATGGGGGTGCTCGGATTGATACGCTCGGGCCGCTATGGGGACATGTCGGACAAGGCCCGGCAACTGCTCGCTATTGCCCAGAGCAGTGGCGACCGGCTGGTCAGGCTGATCAACGACCTCCTCGATATCGAGAAAGTCGAGTCAGGCAGGATCGAAATGACACCGCGCCAGCAGCCGGCTGCGCTCCTCGTCCAGCGGGCGGTCGATGAGTTCTGGTCAGATTCAGACCACAGGGGCATTTCGGTCGAGTTCATCGACGACAGTGAAATGGCGGACATCAATGCCGACTCCGACCGCTACATCCAGGTCCTGACCAACCTCTTGTCCAACGCCGCCAAATTTTCCCCGGACGGGGGCGTGGTAAGGCTGCGGGCTTTCCGTGCGAACCGTCTGGTCCATGTCACGGTGACAGATAGCGGCCCCGGTATCCCGGAGGACGAGTTCGAACGCATTTTCGACCGCTTCACACAGGTTGATTCCAGCGACACACGGGCCAAGGGCGGGACAGGTCTGGGCCTCGCGATTTCCAAGGCCATTATGAAGGCACACGACGGAAGCATTGCCGTCAGCAATAGTTCACAAGGGGGCGCCTGCTTCGAGATCACGGTTCCGGAGATCACCCGCAACCGGTCCGGCACTGCGCCCGGGCGTGGCAATTCATTATTGCCGCGGATTCTCCATGTCGAAGACGACCGGGATACGGCCAGTCTTGTACGCCACGCCTTCGCGGATGTCGCCAATGTCGAGATTGCCGGGTCACACCAGCATGCCGACATGCTGCTCACCCGCAAGCGCTATGATCTCGTACTGCTTGACCTGGAGCTCCCCGACAAGACTGGCCAGGACTTGCTGGAACACCTTGCTTCGACGCCGGGCAGGAAGCCGCCCGTCGTCATCTACTCGGTTCTGGATTTTGAACCGCGCGAAGACTGGCCTTTCGTGCGCGGTGCCTACGTCAAATCGAAAATCGGGCTGGACGAGCTGAAATCCCGCATCGTGCAGGAACTCGCGGCTTCTCCACGCCCGGGCCAAGCAATAGGAGGCCGCTCATGGCCGAACTGACCCGCATCGCGTGTGTCGAAGACGATCTCGACATCCAGGCCATTATCGAGCTGGCCCTCACGGATATCGGCGGGTTCGAAGTTGCGCTCTTCGACGACGGTCCTGCGGCATTGGCGGGACTGGCCGGCTTCGCGCCGCAGCTCGTGGTGCTCGACATGATGATGCCGGGAATGAACGGTTTGGAAGTTCTGGCCCGTATGCGGAGCGACGACACGCTGGCCGATCTCCCTGTGATCTTCATGACCGCCAAGGCGCAGGCACACGAGGTCGAGGAGTACAGGAATGCGGGCGCCCAGGCGACTCTCCTGAAACCCTTTGACCCGATCACTCTGCCGGACCAGATTCGAGATATCTGGAACGGGATCAACCACTAAGGGCCACTGGGTTCAATCGCGTTTCACGACCTTGGCGATTGCTTGGGCGATAATGTCCTGGGTGAAAGGTTTGATCAGGAAATGATCGACACCGCGGCGGATAACTTGCCGTACGTCCTTCACCCCGTTCCGCGATGTCAGGAAGATGATCCGTGTATTGCTGGAGAGATTCGTGGTCCCGGTACGGATCCGGGTCAGAAGCTCCAGCCCGTCCATCGGCTGCATCTGCCAGTCGGAGATCAGGATTGTCGGGTCGAAACTGTGGGCAACGCCCAGCGCCTCTTCTCCGGACCTGACAGTCTGGACTTCACCGATGCCGATATCGATCAGCAAGGCGCGCATGAGTGCACGGACGGCAGCGTCATCGTCGGCAAACAGGACCCGTTGTGACGCAAAGAGTTCCCTGTCAGTAACAACCGGAATCTCGTCGACAAAGTCGATATCATCGTCGCCACGACGCAGCAGGCGCGAATTCTCCACCCGGACGTGCCGCCGGAACCGAACGATGCTTTCCAGCTTCTCACAGATGTGAACCAGGCCAGCATCAAGCGATTCATCAGATTGAAGAAGTCGCTCAGCTTCCTTTTCGATCTGCATGAACTCGGAGCCCACAAAACCGAATCCCATGCAATGGGCGGCACCGGCCATCCTGTGCGCCTCCGCGGCAATCTGCTGCAGCTTGGCTCGGGCGGTTTCACTACCGCCACGTCCATTGCCATCCAGCAGTTGGGTCAAGGCGATCAACTGTCCCGGAAAGCGGTCGCAATAGCTTCGGACGACTTTTTCGGCAGCGCTGGATGGCATGAAGTTTCTCCGACGGGGCTGACGAGACAGTATCCGGACGGATGGTTAACGCGCGACATACGTGCTGACATAATCGGGCGCGCGGAAACTTACCCCGTCGCGGACAGGGGGAGACCGGGCCGGGATTGTGCCGAAAGCACGCCTGCCGCGATATCGCGCAAGCGATCGATGGGTGTTTCGCTTTTCAGCAGCGATTGCGCACCGCTTGGCAGGAATCGTGACGGGTACCGGTCGACCGAATAGATCAACAAGCGTTTTGCAGCGCGGACATCACCAAAAAAGGCCGGGACCAGGTCGTGCGCTCGCCCGTCCTCAAGGTGCAGGTCAAGCACAACGAGATCGGGCATATTGCCATCCGCCAGGTGTGCTTCCACTTCTCGCCGGGTGGTGGCAGAGGAGACCGTTCCGAGCTCGCCGAACGTGGCCTGCAAGAGCTCGAGAACCGCTGGATCATCATCAACCGCGAGAATGGATGGCCTTTCCACCGCAGCCGGGCTGGCCGTTTGTGCCATCGTGAGTGGCGCCGGAGCTCGACGGCCCGGGCGCCCTGCCAGCTGATAGCTGGACCACGCGAACAAGCCGAGTGCGCCTCCGGCCAGGAAACGTGGCAGCGATGCCCATGCGTGTGCGGCCTGGTAGTCACTGACAAGGACGAGTACGAGGCAAGCCACCGCCATACAGGCACAATAGGCCGACAAGGCGACCAGTTCGCGCCGCGCTGCCGCGTCGAGCTTGAGCGCGATAGCCGCAGCGATCATATAGCCCACCCCACCCGCGGCTATGAAGGTTTCCGGCATCAACAGCAACGCGCCGCTGGACGAGAGTCCCGTGGCACCGGCCCCGAACAAGGCCAGACTGCTGGCTCCCACAAAGCAGAGTATGAGCAGGCTGCCCATGACGGCGTTCGTCATGCGGATACGCCCGGCCGCCACGGCCAGCAAAGACATACTGCCGCCCAGTCCCAGTGACAGAGACAACAGCCACGCAGCGGATTGCTGGGTCACCGCCAGAGAATGGAAGGTCTGCAGCAGCCCGCCTGCAAGAGCAGCGACAAGCACCCAGCGCCGCCAGGCCCGGCGCTCTGTTGAACCGGACATCGCGTTCGTCAACAGCAGATTGAGAATGTAGAGATGCACGACAATGATGGCGAGTTCGATCACGGCTCCCGCCGAGATCGCCGGATTCCCGCCGATTCCCGTATCACCGCTTGAAAGCCACCCGTTCATGCCGATCCCGCTCGTTCTCAAATTCCAGCAAAGATTGTAGGCTGAGCCCGCACGTTTACCGTGGTAATTTCTGATGACAAATCGGTATCGGTTACGCAAGCAAGCGCGATGGCGCCGCAGCGATCAAATCCCGACGCCCCTGCCTGCCGGCGATCGCCATCGCTCAGAAAAACCGGACCCTGGCGGCTACTCCGTCCGGGGCATACAGCCCACCCGGGACGAGACCTGACAAGACCGGTTATGGCCATTCATCTGCACGCGCTGAACTATCTGCACTCCAGCAACAGCACCGAGAACAGGTCGCTCGCATCACGGTAATCCTTGCTGATGCGCCACGCGCTGGCGGCCAGGAGGTTTTCGATCTGCGCCTTGTCGAACTTGCGGGAGTTTTCCGTGTGGATCGTTTCGCCAGCGGCGAAGTCGATGCGCTTGCCGCCGACCGTCACGCTCTGTTCGGCAAGGCTGACCAGATGCATTTCAATCCGGCTGTCCGCCTCGTTCCAGCGCGCCTCGTGACGGAAGGCGTCGAGGTTGAAATCGGCGCCCAGCTCGCGATTGATCCGCACGAGAAGATTGCGGTTGAAGTCCGCTGTCACGCCCTGGGCGTCGTCATAGGCGGGGATCAGGATGTCCGGACTCTTCTTCAAATCGACGCCAAGCACCAGAAGCCCGTCCGGTCCCAGCTCATCGGCGGCACCGGCAAGGAAGGTCGCGATATCGGCATCGTCGAGATTGCCGATGGTGGAACCGGGAAAGAAGCCGACCCGGCGCGCCCGCGGATCGATGTCGGGCAGTGGCGGCGGGACCAGGAAATTGCCGACGACGGGATGGATGGGCAGATCCGGGTAATCCTGCTGCAGAAGCGGTTTGGTCTTGGCCAGCATGTCGTCGGACACGTCGATCGGCACATAGCCGGCCGGCGCTTCCAGGGCGTCGAGCAGGATCCGCGTCTTCACCGACGCACCGGCGCCGTACTCCACCAGAACAGCCCCGGCCCCGATCCGCCGCGACAGGTCCGGCGCCGCTTCGGTCAGGATCGCTCTCTCGGTGCGCGTGGGATAATATTCCGGCAGCACCGTGATGTCCTCGAACAGGTCCGAACCACGCGCATCGTAGAGCAGGCGCGAGGGCAGCGTTTTCTGGCGGCCGGAAAGGCCTTCGAGAACATCGTCCAGCATGATTTCTCCGCTTGGGGTGATCTGGGTGGATAGAGAAGACAGGATGGCCCGCCGCGTCAGCCTGTGTCGCGCGCCAGCCGCAGCCCCGCGAACTGCCAGCGTTTCGCCGGGTGAAAGAAATTGCGGTAGCCGGCACGCGCATGGCCCTCGGCGGTGGCGCAGGAGGCACCACGCAGCACCATCGTGCCGCTCATGAATTTGCCATTGTATTCGCCGATCGCGCCATCCGGCGGGCGATAGCCGGGATAGGCCGCAAAGGCGCTGGACGTCCATTCCCAGACATCGGTGTAAAGCCCGTGCAGCATGCCCTGTCCCGCCGTCCGGGCCGCATGCTCCCATTCCTGCTCGGTCGGCAGGCGCGCCCCGGCCCAGCGGGCAAAGGCGTCGGCCTCATAGTGGGAGACATGACAGACCGGCGCATCGGGATCGACCGGCTGCGCCCCGCGCAGGGTCATCGTGTGCCAGCCATCCGGCGTGAAGAACCAGTAGAGCGGCGCCTGCCAGCTCCCGGCCTGGCATTCCGCAAAACCGTCCGACATCCAGAAAGCCGGGCGCGCATAGCCGCCATCGGCCATGAATTCGAGCCATTCGCGATTGGTCACGACGCGGCTGGCCAGTTCGAACGGGTAGAGCCTTGCCTCGTGTACCGGGCCTTCGCAATCATAGTGAAACCTGTCCGGATCGCTGCCGATGGCGGCCAGCCCGCCCTCGAAAGCCATCCAGTCCGCCTCACCCGCGACGGGCAGAGGTTGCGGTGCGTCCGCGTCATAAGCCGGCTTCAGCGGGTTCTGGGCAAACAGGTGGAGGATGTCTGTCAGGAAAAGTTCCTGATGCTGTTCCTCATGAGCCAGGCCCAGTTCCAGCATGGCAAGCGCACGCGCATTGCCAGCCGAGAGCAGCGCGTGCATGTGACGGTCAACATGCTGGCGATACGCGAGCACAGCCTCCAGCGCCGGCCGGGTCAGCATGCCGCGATGCGGCCGGGCATGCCGGTCGCCGACGGCGTCGTAATAGGAATTGAACAGGAAGGCATAGTCCGCGTTGAACCGCGCAGTCTCGCCACGCTCCGGGGCGATCACGAATTCCTCGAAGAACCAGCTTGTATGCGCCAGATGCCATTTGGCCGGACTGGCATCGGGCATCGACTGGACCGTCGCATCGGCATCGCTCAACGGCGCGGCAAGGGCGACGGTCCGGCCGCGCACACGGGCGAACCGGTCAACCGCGCTGACGGCTCTTGAAAAACGGGCCGGTTCACCGGTCTCGCCACCACCTGGCCGCAGAGCCTGGATACGGTCTTCGATCGTCTCGGAGATGTCGTGTGCCATCGCCTGCTCCGTCGCGCTCGTTGCGTCCGCATAGCGGAGCGCCGGAGGGATATCCACCCCCTTGCAGGCCGCGATGCCGGGATCGGTCTACACAAACAGGTGAGGTCGCAGCATGCAACCGCAACCTCCCGCAAACCGGGCCTTGTCCGGCCTATCCGTTCACAACGGTGTCAGGAGGTTCGGGTTCCGCGTCCACCGCACGGCAGCGTCGCGCCCGCCCTTGAACGCCGTTAAACAGAGGGGATGAGCACGCACGACACATTCGAGATTTTTCTGGCGACGGCGCCCGGCCTGGAAACCGCCCTCGCGGCCGAACTGGACGTTTGCGGCTTCACAGGGGCCATGGCTTCACCGGGCGGTGTCATCCTGCAGGGCGGGTGGCCGGATGTCTGGCGGGCCAATCTGATGGTGCGCGGCGCCAGCCGCATCCTGGCCCGCATCGGGGCCTTCCGGGTCGTCCACCTGTCGCAGCTGGACAAGCTGTCGCGCAAGTTCGACTGGGGCCAGATCCTGCGCAAGGACGTGCCAGTGCGTGTCGAGGCCAGCTGCCGCCGTTCGAAAATCTATCATGCAGGCGCCGCGGCCCAGCGCGTCGAGACCGCGCTGCGCGAAAGCTTTGGCGTGACGGTCGAGGAAACCGCGCCGGTCTGCGTGCGGGTGCGCATCGAGGACAATGTCTGCACGCTCAGCGTCGACACGTCCGGCGAGCTCCTGCACCGCCGCGGCCAGAAAGAAGCCGTCGCCAAGGCACCGATGCGCGAGACCCTGGCTGCGCTTTTCCTGCGCCAATGCGGCTATGACGGCCACGAACCCGTGCTTGATCCGATGTGCGGCTCGGGAACCTTCGTGATCGAGGCCGCCGAGATCGCGGCCGGTCTGCCGGCCGGGCGTTCGCGCGACTTTGCCTTCGAGAAACTGGCCACGTTCGACCCAACCGCGTGGGACGCAATGAAATCGCAGGCGCTGGCGGCGGCTTCCTCTCCCGGAGCCTTGCGCTTTTCCGGCTCCGACCGCGATGCCGGTGCGATCCGCATGGCCACGGCCAATGCGGCCCGGGCCAGTGTCGAGGACTGGACCAGCTTCACGCAATGCCCGGTCGCAGACTTGCAGCGCCCGGACGGACCACCCGGACTGGTGATCGTCAATCCGCCCTATGGTGGCCGGATCGGCAAGAAAGCCGCCCTGGTGACCCTGCACGGCACGCTCGGCCAAGTCCTGCGCAGCCGGTTTTCCGGCTGGCGGGTCGGGCTGATCACGACAGATCCGGCGTTGGCCCGCGCCACGCGGCTCCCCTTCGCAGCGCCCGGCCGGCCTGTGGATCATGGCGGGTTGAAGGTCCGCCTCTACGCGACCGGCACGCTTAAATAGTCATCACATCTTCCCTACCCCCGGGCTTGGCGGATATTCTCCGGCAAAATGGGAGGGGCGCATGCGCTTTGTCATCATCATTGCGGTCATACTGGCCGCCATTCTTGGCCTGGCCGCCTGGGGGCCTGGTTCGCTCAATGCCATGCATTTCGAGCCGCCTCTGCCCGATCCGGCTCTCGCGGCCCGGTTCGAGACAGAGACGGCGCCCCTGCGCCAGGAACGCGAGGACCTGCATGGCGCCGAAGATCTGGAACCCGGACCGGACGGCCGCCTCTATGCCAGTCTCGCCGACGGGCGGATCATGGCACGCAGTCCTTCCGGCGACTGGGAAATGGTGGCTGAAACGGGTGGGCGTCCGCTCGGCCTCGCCTTCGGGCCCGACGGCACCCTGTTCGTCGCCGATGCGCGGCTGGGCCTGCTGCGTCAGACGGAAGGCGGCTGGCAGACCTGGCTGGCACCCGCACCGGACGGTCCGCTTGTCTTTCCCGACGATCTCACCGTGCTGGAAGACGGGCGGATCGTGATGACCGACGCCTCGCTGCGTCACGGCTATGGCGATCACATGGCGTCCTTCCTCGAGGGCGACCAGACCGGCCGGGTCCTGCTGGTCACCGGGTCCGGTGCCTATGAGGAACTCGCCGCCGGCCTCGGCTTCATCAATGGCGCCGACCATGACCCCGAGACCGGCCTCGTCTATCTCAACGAGACCTGGGCCGGCCGCATCTGGCAACTCGATCCGGAGACCGGCGAGATGTCGGTCCTGATCGAGGGCCTGCCGGGCTATCCGGACAATCTCGAATTCGACCCGGAGAGCGGGCTGATCTGGGCGGCCATGCCCTCGTCGCGCGCGATGGATCTGGAAGCGCTGCATCCGCGCCCCTTCGTCAAACGGCTGGCCTGGCGCTGGATCCAGCTGGCCGGCCCGCCACCCCTGCCCGCGCGTCCGCCGATGACGATTGCGGTCGATACAGACGGACGCCCTGCACTGGCCCTGCGCGGTCCGGACGATGGCGCCGACGGCGTCACGACCGCGCTTGTCTGGAATGAAGAACTCTGGACGGCAGGTCTCGCGCGCGACGGGATCACGGTATTTCCGGTGCCGGGCGGCGACGAGTAGCGGCTTCTGGCAGACAGGCCCGGCTTTCGGTGCTACCCCGGATGCAAAGAGACATTCGGGGAAAGCCATGACACTGACACTTCGGCCGGTTCTGCCGGTCCTGATCGCAGCGGCGCTGTTTGCCTGCAGCCCGGCACCGGACACCGAGACCGCCACCTCAGAGGCCGCCGGAGCCGCCGCACAGGCCGCCGAGGCGACCCGCTTCACCGTGATGGTCGGCGGAACGGCGATCGGCGCGCTGGACGTCACCCCGTCGGGCGACAGCTATTCGCTGGACTATGAGTATCGCAATAATGGCCGCGGACCGACGCTGGCCGAAGAGATCACGCTGGACGGCGCGGGCATGCCGCTGAACTGGACGATCGAGGGCGCCACGACCTTCGGCAATCCGGTCGAGGAAAGCTTCGAATATGCCGACAGCGAGGCCCGCTGGACCGACACGACCGGGTCCGACCAGGCGATCCCGGCGGAACCGGCCTTCTACGTGCCCCAGAATGCCAGCCCCTACTGGCTCGCCATTGCTGCCCGCGCCCTGATGGACAGCGAGGACATGTCGCTGCCGGCCATCCCCGGCGGCACGCTGCGCCTAGCCGAGATGGAAACGCTGGACGTCTCCGACGGCACGGATACGCGCACAGTCACCAGCTATGCCCTGTCGGGCACCTCGCTCGACCCGACCTATTTCCTGATGGATGGCCGGGCCTTTTTCGGCGTCATAAGCCCGCGTTTCTCGGTGCTCGCCGAAGGCTTTGAAGGCGAGGACGAGCGCCTGCGCCAACGCGCCACCCGCTACGGCGCCCAGCGCTATGAGGATATGCAGTCGCGCTATGCCCACAATTACGGTGCGCCGGTACGCATCCGGAATGTGCGGGTCTTCGACTCAGTGAACGCCACTCTGGGTGAGCCGGTCTCCGTCGTGGTTGTCGACGACACGATTGCCGCCATCGAACCGCTCGACGCCGAGCCGGTCGACGGCGAAGTGATCATTGACGGCAATGGCGGCACGCTGGTGCCCGGCCTGTTCGAGATGCACGGTCATGTCGGCGAGGACGACGCCATCCTCAACATCGCCGCCGGCGTGACCACGATCCGCGACATGGGCAATGACAATGAAGTCCTGGGCGCACTCATCGAGCGTATCCGCAACGGCGAGATCGCGGGACCGCGCATCTTCCGTTCCGGCTTCATCGAAGGCCGCAGCCAGTACAATTCCAACAATGGCATCATCGTCGAGAGCGAGGCAGAAGCTGTCGCCGCCGTCGAGACCTATGCCGAGGCCGGTGATTTCATCCAGATCAAGATCTACAACTCCATCAATCCGGACTGGGTGCCGGCGATGATCGAGACGGCACATGCCAACGGGATGCGCGTGTCGGGCCACGTTCCGGCCTTCACCAATGCCGATGCCATGATCGCGGCCGGCTATGACGAGCTGACCCATATCAACCAGCTCATGCTGGGCTGGGTACTGGAAGATGGTGAGGACACCCGCACCCTGCTGCGCCTGACGGCCCTGCGCCGCCTGCCTGCCCTCGATCTTCAGAGCGCGCCGGTCCAGTCGACGCTGGATGCGATGGCGCAGCGCGGTGTAGCGATTGACCCCACCCTGGCTATCCATGAAGCCCTGCTGCTGTCGCGCAATGGCCAGGTCTCGCCGGGAACGATGGACTATGTCGACCACATGCCGGTCGACTTCCAGCGCGCCGCCCGCAGCGCCTGGGCCGACATCGCCACGCCCGAGGACGACGCCAATTATTCCGGCGCCTTCGACCAGGTCCAGGACACCATCCGCATGATGCACGAGCGCGGCATCTTCATGGTCCCCGGCACCGATCTGGGTGGCGCCTTCGCCTATCATCGAGAGCTGGAACTCTATCAGGCAACCGGTATGAGCCCGGCCGAAATCCTCGCCTGGGCCAGCCATGGCATGGCCGACTATCTCGGCGTTGCCGACCGGTTCGGCGCGATCGCGCCGGGCATGCGGGCCGACTTCTTCCTGGTGCCTGGAAATCCGGCCGAAAACCTCGCCGACATCAAGACGATCTCGCTCGTTTCGTCCGATGGCACCTTCTACTACCCGACCGAAATCTATCCGGAATTCGGCATAGAACCCTTTACCGAACTGCCCGGCGTGGCCGTTCCGAACTGATCCGGACTTCGAGGCCTCTTCCCGCGTCGGGGAGAGGCCTCCGCGGTCACCAACTCGTCAGCAACAGCCTGCAACCTGCAGTACGCGGGAACGCTCACCCTATATCTGCGTTACATGCTCAGGAGGACGTAGATGGCGAAGCTGGCACTGGTGATCAACCGGACCTCGGGACGTTTTGTCCGCGGCGACAGCGATGCACTGGCTGACGAGCTGACGTCGCACCCCTCGATCGACACGGTCTGGGAGTTCGGCGAGGACGATGTCGAGGCGAATGTCCGTGGTGCAGACGCGAAGGGCTATGACGGTATCGCCATCGCGGGCGGCGACGGCACAATCCAGGCTGTCGCCTGCATGGCGCACCGCAATGACGCGAAATGCCCGCTGCTGCCGCTGCCGCTGGGCACGGCCAACATGCTGGTTCACCGGCTCTATGGCAGCCGCAGCGCCAACGAAATGCTGGACACAGTCGACGACACGCAGGTCAAGCCGTTCCGGCCGGGGCTGGCCGGCGACGAGATCTTTTTGGTCGCGGCCGCGCTCGGATTCCCGTCAACGGTTGCCCGGGCCCGCGAAATGGTGCGCGAAGCGGACGGCGTTCCGTCCCTGCCGTCCCTGTCACGCCGGATCGCGGCGGCCGCCCGTCACGCTTTCCGGCCCCGCATCCGCTACTGTCTGGACGGGGACGACCGCGACCGCAAACGGGCGAGCGGCATCTATATCGACCTGGACGGTGAAGCCGGAGACATGGCCTATGTGGCCGTTCACTGGCGCCATATCGGCGATGTCGCCTGGGCCGGCCTGACCCTGCTGACCGACATTCATGACGGCGAACGCCCCGGCGTCAGCGGCCGGACAGAACGCCTTGAAGCCCGGTCGCGCAAACCGCTGGCCCTGATGCTGGACGGTGAACCGGTCTTCATGCCGAGAACCCTCACCATCTCCCGCTCCGACACCCCTATCCGCTTCCTGAACTGGACAGAATGACCCAGCTTTTCCAGATCGCCGACCTTCATTTCGGCGCCGAGGACCGCGCCCTGGTCGACGCCTTTGTCGACCTTTGCAATACCGCACGCCCGGATGCCGTGATCGCCGCCGGCGATTTCACCCAGGGCGGCCGCAAGAAGGAATTCGACGCCGCGGCCCGGTTTCTCGGCCGGCTCGAGGCTCCGGTTGTCGGCATTCCCGGCAATCATGATGTGCCCTCGCGCGCGCTGCACCGGCGCTTCACCACACCCTGGCGGCGCTATGAACGCTCGGTGGGCCGGCACATGACATCCAGCCTGCAAAACGGGGCGCTGCACATTGAAGGTCTGCGCACGGCGCGGCGGGCACAATGGCAGCCGGACTGGTCTCTGGGCCGTATCGGCCGGCCCAGCCTGGGCCGCGCGCTCGACCTGCTGGCAGAGCGCGATGCCGATATCCGCATTCTCACCTGCCATCACCCTATCCTGGCACCGGGTGGAAACCGGGGCCGGGCCCGGACGGCGCGGGCGGGCACGTCGGTCTCCACGATTGCCGAACACTGCGACCTGGTGCTGACCGGCCATCTGCATGAGACTTTCGCCCTGTCCGCCGAGGGGCCGTCGCACACCTGCTGGTTCATCGGCGCGGGCACGACATTCTCGCGCCGCACGCGCGGCGAGCCGGCCGGCTTCAACGTGCTCGACATCTCCGCTGACACGATCCGCGTCACGCACCATATCGCAGATGAGGACCGGCCGGCCTTTAGTGTCCGGGACAGCCGGGTCCTGCCCCGGCGTGACGGTCAGTACTGACCGATCTGCATCGCGGCACGCACCAGCTGGGCCGTCGAATTCAACCCGAGTTTGGCCATGATATTCTCGCGGTGCTTGCGCACGGTCGAAACGCGAACGTCGAGATTCTCCGCAATCGCGTCGACCGAATGCCCGCGCGCGATCTCGCGCAGCACGTCCCGCTCGCGCACCGTCAGGCTGCCAGCCTTGAGCACCCCGCCCTCCTCTTCAGCTGCCTCGGGCTGATGTTTCAGGGGCCGCTGCGGCGGCGTTTCGGCCACGGCCTCGATCGCGGCCAACAGGCTGTCCCGCCCCGCTTCCTTGTGCATGAAACCGTCCGCGACGGCGGCCAGAGCCGCGCGCTCGCGCTCGTCCATGTGAGATCCCGTCAGCAGCAGAAAGCGCGTATCCGAACCGGCCTCGCGCACGCGCTCGATCACCTCCAGCCCGGTCATGTCCGGCAGGGCGAAGTCGATCACGGCGATATCGGGTTGCTGACCCAGAACAAGGGCAATGGCACTCTCGCCGTCCTCGGCAGAGCCGGCGAGCTCATAACCCGCCTGCATGGCGACCGTGCCGCCGACCGCTTCGCGCACGATGGCGTGGTCATCGATCACGACCACCCGCCTGGTTTTTTCCGCCTTGGTCATGGTGTTGACCTGTATCCCCGCTTGCCAGCCCGCGCCACCGACCGGTAAACATTTACCCGAGGGGAAAGTCTACACCGATAGCGTCTGGAAAAATATGGATTATCCGCAGATTCGCCGGATCGACGGACGTTTTTCAGACGCCGCGCTCGAACAGGCCTTCCTGGGCGAAAGCTGGAGTGGAATCCGGTTGCAGGCCGGCATCACCCTGGTCGCGTTCTCGATCGCCTGGCTGATCTCGACCAGCATCGATCTGTCCTATCTGCAGGGCACAGACCATTTTGTAACGACAATCACCGGCCGTATCACGGCCGGCCTCCTCGGTATCATCATCGGCGGATGGATGCTGGTCGCCGCGCCGGGCAACCCGCAAGGCTGGGCCGGACGCCTTGTGTTCGCCTGGGTCATTACATCGACAATTGCCGCAGCCCTCGTTGCCTGTGCCTACCCCGCTGTGGAAGCGACACCGGACGGGATTGCCGACGTGCTGGTTTTCACCAGCTTCTGGATGTCACTGCACATCATCATTCTCGGCGTCGCACTCGCCAACTTTCCCTGGGCCGTCATGATCTCGGCGACGGGGTATGCCGTGAGCTATCTGACTCTCACCATCATGTGGTGGGATGCGGCGGAACACCCGATGCTGGGACAATCGGTGATGATGGTGTCGTGCTGTACTTTCGGCTGGGTGATGGCAATCATGCTGTCAATCCGCGCACGGCGGCGTTTCTTCATCATGCGGCGCTATGAGGAGGCCAAGGAGGCCGCCGAACGGGCACACGAATTCACCACTTTCCTGCTGGCCGCGACCGGTCATGACATCCGCCAGCCGGTCTTCGCGCTCGACCTCAATGCGGCCCGCCTGACCGAGCTCCTCGAGCGTGGTGACACGGCGGCCGCCCTCGATGTCAGCCGCAGCCAGCAAATGGTGACGCGCAATGTCTCGCGCATGATCTCCTCGATCCTGGAAGTGGCCCATCTGGATGCGCGCAAGCGCTCGGTCAGCCCCGACCGCCTCCCCGTCTCCCGGCTGGCCGGAACAATGGTCTCGGCCTTCGGCGAGATTGCCTCGAACAAGGCGATTGCACTGACCACCGCCCGCTCGAGCGCCCATATCTACGCCGACCCGGGCATTGTCGAACACATCCTGGCCAATCTGGTGTCCAATGCCATCGCCCATTCCGGCGGCGACCGGATCGTGATCGGTGCACGCCGCCGCGGGCGAAACGTCGACCTCATTGTCGCCGACAATGGCAAGGGTCTGCCCGCGGGGGACACCGAACTCGCCGCGCGCAGCGCGCCGCCGGCTGCGGACGAGAAGGGTAACGCAAAGCGCTCCGGCCTGGGGCTGGAAATCATTTTTCGCCTCGCCGAGCATGGCGACCTGAAGCTGCGTGTGGCATCGCGCTCGGGGCATGGCGTGATGGCCATGCTGACCTGTCCGGCCCGGGCGCCGGGCAAGCGCACCGAGAGCTAAAATTTCCAAATATTGTCAAGAAATTGATAGCGTGTTCGACAATCGTCGAATTCTACCGATGCGCGTACGGGTCTAAGCATCCCCAGCCTAACGAAGGGGGTTATCATGACACGCACGCCTCACGCCCGGTTCACCATGCAACCGCTCGTCCGGTCGCTCCGCACCGCCCTGCTCGCCACCAGCGCCGGCCTCGCCCTGGCCAGCCCGGCCTTTGCGCAAGACAGCGAAACGCCCGTCGATGACGGCCCGGTCGTCCGCGGAACGCTGCCCGAGGGCGGCGAAATCGTTTATTCCACCTGGCGCGAAGGCCGGCGTATCTGGCGTGAATATTACTGGGTCGTGCCTGAAGGTGGCGGCGACGCGCATGGCGCCTGCCTGTCCCAGTCCTACGCCGCGTTCACGTCCGACGTGCCGGAGGCCTATGGCCGCACGCGCAACGAACCTCTGAGCTTCTGCAACCGCAATGAATACGGAACCTACACGCCCGGCCGCGCGCCCTGGGACCGGGCCGGGCGTTCTTCTGCGATTGAGGAACAGGCGACTGGTCGGCTCTATTTCGGGGGCGGAGGCGGTGCCGATCCGCGCTGCTCGACCTTCTTTCCCTTGCCAAGTCTCAACTGCGACACCGAAAACGGATCACCGCAAAGCAATCCCTTCCCGTCAGCGCGCAACGCCTCGACCTCCGGCCGTCTGGCCGAGCTGGGCGGTTTCACGCGCAACGCCGAAATCGTCGCGCCAAGAATAGTCGCCGGCCCGGACACCTCGATCGACGGCATCGTCGACACCGAGAACCAGTTTTCCAATGTCGTCTTCATCAAGGTCAACACGACCAGCGGCCAGTTCGTGTGCACCGGCACGCTGATCAACCGCCGCCAGATCCTTTCCGCCGCGCACTGTTTCGAAGGCTTTGACGTCACCAATGTGGAGGTCTCCTTCGACCCGATGGGCGAAGACCTGTACTTCGGTGCGATGGGCGTCACCCTGCACAGCGCCTACGATCCCGACACGTTCATCAACGACATCGCCATCATCACCCTGTCGACGAGCTCCCTGATCGCCGATCCGGTGGAGCTGGACGAAGGCGGCAATGCCACCATCGGCAGCGAGGTGATCCTGGCAGGCTATGGCTCCTACGGCGTCGGCGAGGTCGGCCAGATGGGGCTGGACGGCCGGCGGCGGCATGGCGTCAACACGCTTGACGGCTATGGCACCCATGCCGACTTTTATGACCAGACCGGCGTGCCGCCGGTCATCGATCCCGTGGCCTCCAACCTGCCCTTCCTGTTCATCGATTTCGACGGGCCGGGCGATTTCTACAACATCATCGGCGATACCGGCATTCCCGGCGAGGTCCAGGCCGCCCAGGGCGATAGCGGCGGCCCGATGTTTGTCCAGGGTCCCAACGGGCTGATCCAGGTCGGCATCGTATCCCATGGCGACAACCCGTTCGGCCCGATCGCGGGATATGGCGACTGGACCGCCTATGTCCCGGTCGCAGATTATTATGACTGGATCGACGGGCTCGATCCCTTCATCGAGCAACACGCCCTGGCCGGGGACGGCTTCTGGCATGATGCGGCGCACTGGGCCGATGGCGACATCCCCGAAAACGACCGGCCCGATCCCGGGGTCACCATCGTAACCGACCTGTACCTGGTTCCGGAAATCTACGAGGTCTTCCTCGATGCGCCGGGCCGCACCACGGTCGTGCAGGACGAATATGTCGACTCCGTCTATGTGTTCGAAGGCGCCGAACTCCTCATTGCCGAGGGCGGCGAGCTGGCGCTCGATACCGGTATCGGCCTGACCGGCGGTGTGATCCGCGTCGAAGGCGGCGTGGCCGGCCAGGCGCTGGAAATCCATGGCGGCCTGCTCGACATCGCCGAGACCGGGGCCTATTTCGACTTCTCGCCCTATTATTCCGGTGGCATGAATTTCACCGATGGCGCCGTCCGCGTGGCCGGCGAACTGACCACGGACTGGCTGCACCAGACCGGCGGCAGCCTGTGGGTCACCGATACCGGCCTGTTCTTCGACTATGCGGGCACGCTGATCGAAGACGGCGGGGTGATGATCGAGGGCGTGTTCGACACCGCCTCCTTCTACCAGTTCGGCGGTTCCACCACCGTTACACAAACCGGCCTGCTTTACGATGCCAGCGGCGAGACGCTGATCGGCGATAGCGAGATCAACGTGTCCGGCGTGCTCGACACGCTGGAACTCGTCCTGATCGACAGCGTGCTGATGGGCAATGGCGAGATCTACGCGCCCTTCGGCACCTACCAGTTCGGCGGCATGATCGCGCCGGGTTATAATGCCGGCAACGAGACCGCCGGCCATGTGCTCACCCTTCACGGGGATTATTTCGGCGACGATGTCCGGGTGCTGGTGAGCGCCGATGCGAATGGCACCGATCATCTCCACGTCACCGGCACGGCGGACATGGCCGGTGTGATCGATATCGAGCTGCGTGACGGCTATCTGCCCAGCCGGAACGCCCGCTTCACCTTCCTGCAGGCCGATGGCGGGGTGACCACCGCCGACCTCACCATTGCCGCCCCGCAAATCTCGCCCGTTCTCTCGCTCTCGCTGGGACAGTCCGCGACCACCGCCTACCTCCAGGTCGATGCGCGTGCCTATGCCGAGTTTGCCGAGACCGACCAGCAGCGCTCGCTGGCCGCGGCACTCGACACGGCCGCAGGGAACAGCGTGCCGTCCGGTGACTTCGCCGATCTCGTCAACACGCTGGACTACATGCCCAGCGAAGACACGCTGCGCGCCGCGCTGCAAACCGCCAATCCCGGCGACACCTTCGCCATGGACCGGATGGGCGAAGGCCTGTCACGCGCCATGGGCGATGTCATCGCCGGGCGCATGGCGCTGTTCGCCGAAGGCCGTCATGGCGGCGGCATGGACATGGCCGGCACCGGCAGCAGCCCGATCCAGCTCGCCTCGGCCAATGCCGGCAGCGTCGAGGTGCTCGCGGCCTTGCAGGCGGCCACGCGGGCCGCAAATTCCGGGCAAATGGACCCGATCAATGACCGCACGGGCGTCTACTTCTCCATCGAAGGCGGTTGGGGCGAGACCGACCTGCCCAATGGCACCACTGATCTGGAAAGCCACCACATCGTCGCCGGGGTCGATTTCGAACCGGCCGAGAACTGGCTGATCGGTGCCAATGTCGGCTTCTCGGACTATTCCGCCGACAGCCTGACGACACATGTGCAGGGCGAATCCGTGTCGCTGGCCGCTTATGCCGGTTTTGCCGGATCGCGCTTCTATGGCAGCGCCTATATCGGCGCCAGCCGGCTTGACTATGACCTCACCCGCTCCATCCTGCTGGGTGCGGCGGAGATGCAGGCGACCGCCTCGACGGATGCGAACCAGTTCGATGCCGGCTTCGACATCGGCGCCGATCTCATCGAAGGCGCTGCCGTCTTCGGTCCGGTTCTGCGCCTGCGTCACGGCAATACCGATATCGACGGCTACAGCGAGATCGGTGCGGGCGTGTTCAACGCCACGCTGGCAGCGCGCGAAAACGACCGGACCCTGTTGGGCGCCGGCGGCCGCTTTGCCAGCGGCGGCAAAACCCGCTTCTTCGGCCAGCTGACCTGGGAACAGGACCTCTCCGAAGGCGACGGCCAGACCAGTGCCAGCCTCGCCGGCGCTCCTTCGGCCGGCTTTGCCGTGCTGGACGGGCATCATGATGACGGCTTTGCCTCGCTGGCCCTGGGTGTCGATATCGATGCCTCCGACCGGGTCGCGATCTCGGCCCGCGCGCGCAGCGATTTCGGTCGCGACACGGATGAGGACGCCTCCCTCAGCCTGGCGATCAACTGGCGTTTCTGACCGCGACGCCCTCGTGGACAGACGGAGCACGGTCCGGCATTGCCGGGCCGTGCTTTTTTCGTGGAGGGCCGGATTATCGCCCCTGACGCGGGACATTTGTTCCAACTATCCCCCTAATCGGGTCGCCCGGCTCTGCCTATATCGGCGCCACGAACAGGAGGGCGCCATGCGCTGGACGGGATTAGTCTTGTCACTTGCCATTCTCGGGCTGACAGTCAGCCTGCTTTTTGCCACGGGGTTCACCTCGTCCGGGCACCTGACCGTGCGGTCGGCGCCGGACATGCAGGAAACCGCCCTGGTGAAGCCGGTTATGAGCTGAAACGGGAGACGTGCAGATGGATATCGAGATCACGCTTGAGGAAGACGGCTCCAAGGGCCGCTATGTCGCGCATGTCGCCGGACAGGCAGACACCGGCGAGATGACCTTCAGCCGCATCAGCCCGACGCGGGTGATCGTCGATCACACCGGTGTTCCGGACAGTCTGAAAGGCATGGGTGTCGGCTCGGCCCTGGCGCGCCATGTCGTCGCGCAAGCGCGCGAAAAGGGCTTCACCATCGTGCCGCTCTGCCCCTTCCTGAAAGCCCAGGCCGAACGCCATCCCGACTGGGACGACGTGATCGAGGGCATGAAGCGCTGACGCTTGCACCTCCCTCCCCCGTGGGAGAGCGATCGAGGGAGAGGGGGAAGACACCGCCTTCTCCCAAAAAGTTCTGACTTCTCCCAATAGACCTTGACCGGGATTTCCCCCTCATCCGCCCTTCGGGCCCCTTCTCCCGCGGGAGAAGGTGGTCATAGAGACGCTCCCTAATCCTCCGCCCACTGGCGCAGCAGGTTGGCCTTGCTCTTCAGCAGGAGGTCGAGTTCGGCGGTCTTGCCCGCTCGCTCGAATAGGGCGCGGCAAGCCCGGTCGAGATCGAACAGGATTTCGCGCTGGTCGGGACGGCGCACCAGGCTGCGCACCCAGCCGACCACGGCGACCCGCTCGCCGCTGGTGACCGGCGCCACCCGGTGCAGCGCCGCGGTCGGGTAGACCACCACCTCGCCCGGCGCCAGCTTGATCTCGGTCTCGCCGTCCACGCTCTCCATCACAAGCTCGCCACCCTGATAACTGTCCGGCTCGGACAGGAAGAGCGTGAAGGAGAGGTCGGCGCGGCGGCCGCCCATCAGGGCATCGTCGACATGCAGCCCATATTCCATGCCCTGCGTATAGCGCGAGACCAACATACGGGTGATCGATTTGGGCTGGGTGAAGGAGACGAAAAGCGGATGCGCCATCAGCGCCTTACGCACCAGATTGCGGATGGTGTCGATGCGCGGCCCGGCCTCGACCTGCTCATTGCGCTTCACTTCGCGGGCCGCCCAGCCGGCCGTCTTGCGGCCATCGGCGTAATCGCTTTCACCCGCCAGCTGCCGGAGTTGTTCGACGGTCTCGGCGGGACACACATTCTGCAGACACAAGAGCATGAAATTACCTGCGACTAATTGTCATTTGCCGGAAATGGGTTTAGGCGGTCTATCAGGGTCGGGCAAGACGTCCCGACAACAAGGCAAGGGGAATGCTTATGGGTATCAAGCGCCGTACGCGAATCTGGACCACGGTCGGCACGGCCGCCCTGCTGGGCGGTCTGGCCGGGTGTAGCGAGCCGGTCAGCGACACGCCAGCGGACGAAGTGCCGCAGAGCCAGGCCGAACAGCACGACACCGCCGCTACCGCTGACCATGCAGCCGAACCGGCCGCTCCGGCCGGCGGCTGGTCGGAAGGTGAAGGCGAAGGTGAAGGCGGTTCCGGCGGCGGCGAGTTTGGTATCGACCCCGTGGCGGCGGAAAGCGATCCCGTCGTCTACATGATCGCGCTGGAAGTCATGCGGGCCCACTACCTGGCCGGTATCGACGCCTACCGGGCCGGCGACCGCACGGCAGGCGCGGAAATGTTCGCCCACCCGATCAACGAGATCTATATCGACTTCGAACCCGTGCTGGAAACGCTCGGCGCGCCGCTGTTCGGCGACACGATGACCGACGCTTCGGTGGCCCCCTATTCCGGCGCCGGCGAAGACGAGGTTGTCGCCCGCGTCAATGACGTACTGGTTGCCATCGACGCTGCCGCCGAATTCGCGCCGGACAGCGACGCGTCCCAAGCCGAGGTCCATGCCCGCGTCCTGGCCGACCTGCTCGAGCGCGGTGCGCTGCAATACCGTGTCGCATCCAGCGATGCCTCGGCAGGCGAAGCGTATCTGGACGGCTATGGCTTTGCCCGCGCCGCCGACCGCTACGCGGCAAGCCATATCGATGTGATTGCCGCCGCCAATCCGGCGCTGGCGGGCGCTTTTGCCGGCCTTGTCGACCAGCTCAACGCCGCATTCCCCACCGCTCTGCGTCCGGAAACGCTCGAGGGTGATGCCGGCGCCCTGGTCAGCGCTGTCGCTGCCGCCAAGGACATGATCAACACTCTGCCGTGATCAGGATCGCAGCATAGCGTAATTCAGATCACGCCCCACCGACACGGTGGCGCAGCAGATCGCGTTTCAAACAAAAGGCCCGGCAGAGTGACTGCCGGGCCTTTTCGTTCATGCTTCCATACGGGCCCGCTCGATTATTCGCCGCACCTGGGCGCCGCACGCCCCCCTTCCCCGCCTTCTGCCCCGCAACGGCAGGTCTCATCGATGCCTCCGGTTCAACCTTGTGCAGCCCCGCCGCTGACGCGCAGGCGTGTCAGCTGGTATAGAGCGGGCGAACCCCGGATACCGAAACGCCATGTCCCGCTACCTGATCGCTGCCCTCTACAAATTCGTCCCGCTGGACGCTGGTCCTGCGCTGCAGGCCCGCCTGAAAACCCTGTGCGCCGAAAACCATGTCACCGGTACGCTGCTGCTGGCGCGTGAAGGCATCAATGGCACGATTGCCGGGCCGGAAGCCGGTTTGCGCACCGTGCTGGACGGGCTGCGCGCGCTGCCGGGCTGCGCCGGTCTCGAACACAAGGAAAGCTGGGCCGACGAACAACCCTTCCTGCGTCTCAAGGTGCGCCTGAAGCGCGAGATCGTCACCATGGGCGTTCCGGATATTGATCCGGTAGACGGTGTGGGCACCTATGTCGAGCCGGAAGAGTGGAATGATCTCATCCGCGCGCCCGATGTCGTCACCATCGATACCCGCAATGATTACGAGGTGCGGATCGGCCAGTTCGACGGTGCCGTGAACCCTCACACCGCCAGTTTCCGCGACTTTCCCGACTGGTTCCGTCAGTTCCGGGCCGAGCGCCCCAATACCCGTATCGCCATGTATTGCACGGGCGGCATCCGCTGCGAGAAGGCCACCGCCTTTGTGAAAGCCCAGGGCATTGACGAGGTCTTCCACCTCAAGGGCGGCATTCTGAAATATCTCGAGACCGTCGACCCCGCCGACAGCCTCTGGCAGGGCGAGTGTTTCGTCTTCGACCGCCGCATCGCCGTCGGTCACGGTCTTGCGCCGGGCACGCACGACACCTGCCATGGCTGCCGCGAGCCGCTGGCGCCGGAAGACCTGAAATCGCCGCTCTATGTCGATGGCGTCAGCTGTCCGCACTGTCATGACGCACGCTCGCAGGAGCAGCAGGCCCGTTATGCCGAGCGCCACCGCCAGGAGCAGATGGCCGAGACCCGCGGCGAGCGCCATGTCGGGCGCGGTAGGGACCCGGAATGAGCGCCGGCGCGCCCATCCTCTACTCCTTCCGCCGCTGCCCCTATGCGATGCGGGCGCGGCTGGCGCTGCACGCGGCCGGTCTCACCGTCGAGCATCGCGAAATCCTGCTGCGCGACAAGCCGCATGCCATGCTGGACGCCTCGCCGAAGGGCACCGTGCCGGTGCTCGTCCTGCCGGACGGGCGCGTGCTGGAGGAAAGCCTCGATGTCGCGCACTGGGCACTGGCGCAGAATGACCCGGACGACTGGCTCGCCCCCGGCAAGGCGATGGCGCCGCTGATCGCGCGCTGCGATGGCGACTTCAAACACCATCTCGACCGCTACAAATACGCCACCCGCCACGACACCGACCCGGCCGAGCATTTCGCGGCCGCCAGCGCCTTTCTGGCAGAGCTGGACGATAGACTGTCAGATGGCGGGCAGCTGTTCGGTGCGCGGATGTCGCTGGCCGATGCCGCGATCTTCCCCTTCGTGCGCCAGTTCGCCCATACCGACCGCGAGGCCTTTGACGGGCTGGGCCTGTCCGGCGTGTCGCGCTGGCTCGACGATCACCTCGCCTCGCCGCGCTTTGCCGCCGTGATGGTCAAGCATCCGCTCTGGTCTCCGGACGATCCGACGGGCTGACCGGAAAAATCGAATTGCGGATTCCGCGCAACATGCCGCCCAAAAACACCTGAAAGGGGTGGCGAATCACTGTCATCGAAACGAAATAATTCGTATCGATCCTTCCGGATCGTACCGGCGCACCCTATCTGCGCCCTACCCCCCGCCGCAGGCCATGGCGATTGAAAAGCCCCGGGAGCACATGCTCCCGGGGCTTTTTATTGCGGCTTGTGCCGCCGACTATTCCCAGAAATAGGGCTGGCGTTCGCGATCGCCCGTGACCCGCTCGTTCATCGTCTCCGCCTCGTAGAGACGGCCATTGAGCATCACGTATTCGATCTCGTCGGTATTACCGATATCCTCCAGCGGGTTTGCCCGCAGGAAGACGAGGTCGGCCAGCTTGCCCTCCTCGATCGTGCCGAGATCATTGTCGAAGCCGAGATGGCGCGCCGGCATCACCGTCGCCGTCATCAGAGCCTCGAGCGGGCTGAAGCCGCCGCGCACGAAGGACCACATCTCCCAGTGAGCCGCCAGGCCTTCCTGCTGGCCATGGGCACCGATCGACACATCGACGCCTCGCTCGAACAGCATGTGGGCCGTGCGGGCATTGTCGTCATCGACGAAATCCTCTTCCGGCGCCGTCGTGCGGCGCACCGAGGAGGCCTGCAGCTGACGCGGCGGCGCATGCCGCGACAGGATCGGGTGCTCCCAGACATTCATCGCCTGGCGCCAGTAGGGATCGCCGGCCAGACCGCCATAGGTCACCGTCAGCGTCGGCGTGTAGGCGACCTCGGTCTGGGAATACATCTGCAGCACGTCTTCATAGATCATCGAGAGCGGCAGATTGTGTTCGATCGAGGTATTGCCGTCCGCCACCATGGCCATGTCCATGTGGTAGTTGGAGCCGCCCTCGGCGACCACTTCCAGGCCCGCCTCTATCGAGGCGGCCACAACCTGCTGACGCTGGTCGCGCCGCGGCTGGTTGTAGTTCTTGATCGAGTGGGCGCCCTGGGATGCCAGGCGGAAGACATGCTCGCGCGCATCCCCGATCGAGTTGATCTCAGCATAGACCGACGGCGCGCGGGCCCCGTAGACGATCTCGCCGGTGGAATAGATGCGCGGGGCCAGATAGCTGCCGGCGCGCTGGTATTCCGAGGCGGTGAAGATATGGCTCGCCCGGCTGGACGGGTCGTGGATCGTGGTCACGCCCAGCGCCAGGTGCGCGATGGCCGACCAGTTCTGCTCCGGCACAAGATCGCCCGTGCCCTGCGGCCCGTGGGCGTGGGCATCGATGAAGCCCGGCGTCACGGTCATGCCGTTGGCATTCACCACGCGGGCCCCTTCCGGCACCTCGACATCGGCACCGACAGCGACAATCCGGTTGCCCTCGATGATGATATTGCCGGCTTCAATGACGCCGCCATCCTCGCCGGCCATGGTGATGATACGGGCGCCTGTTATCGCCGTCACACCCGACGGGCGGTCGGCCGTGGCCGTCATGGCCAGGCTGACACCGCTTTCCGGCGGCGTGTATTCGGTCTCGCGTGCCGGATCCGGACGGAAATCCGCCAGCGGCACGGAGAAGAATTCCGGTCCCATCGACCAGTTGAGATGCGTGCCGCCCTCGCTCCAGTGGAAATAGGTCGCGCCATTGCCCGACACTTCCACCGTCGGCAGGGCCGAACCGTTCGATCCGCCCGACACCGATTGCGGTCCCGGCGGCAGCGGCATCACGAACACATCGTAATTCTGGCGGAAGGCGACATGGGCGCCATCGGGGGCGACCTGGTATTCGGTGATCATCTCGCCGGTGATATGGGTGCGTTCCTCATGACCGTTGAGATCGACCGAGACGAGGCTGGCGCCATCGCCGCCACGGGTGAAGTAGATGCGGTCGTTCGAGGCGCCGAAGTGCGGCAGCGAACCGCCATCGGTCACTTCCGTCATCTCGCCGCCACCAGCCGGCACACGGTAGATACCCGTCGTTTCCGACCATTCCGGCGCCGTCAGATACCCGCCGCTGTCCTTTTCGAACACCAGGGTCGAACCGTCCGGCGAGAAGCGCGGATTGGCGTAATGCCCCGGTTCCGGCGTCACCGTGCGCTCGCGACCGCCGCGGGCGGACACGGTGCGGATCGAACCGAGCGCCTGATCGTCCCAGGCGACGAAGGCGATGGTGCGCCCGTCCGGCGACCAGGTCGGCGTGATCTCGCGGCGCTCGCCCGGCTCGGCGCGGGTCAGGCGGCGCGGTTCACCGCCGGCCGCATCGCGGACCCACAAGACACCCAGGCTCTCGAACACGATCTGGCTGCCATCCGGCGAGGCCGTGGCAAAGCGCGGCATGCGCGTGGTGAAAGTGTCGGGCGCCACCTCGACCTGCGGCCGCGGCGGATCGATCACATCGCGCGTGTCGGAGACTTCAAAGGCAATGTCCGTCACCGCGCCGGACGCCACATCCACCGAGTGGAAGGTGCCGTCGGCCCAGTATACGATGGCGCTGCTGTCCGGCATCCAGTCCATGTTCGGATACATGCCGGTCACGCCCCAGGTTTCCTGCATGTCCTGATCGACGGTCTCGACCAGACGGCGTTCCTCGCCCGAGTGCAGGTCCTTGATATAGAGGCCGGACTGGATGCGGTCGCGGCGGATGAAGGCCATGTAGCGGCCATCCGGCGACGGTGCCGGACGCACGGCACCGCCGGCGCCCTCGACAATCGTGTCGATCTCGCCGGTCTCCAGATCGTAGCGGCGGATATTGAACAGTTCGGTGTTGGAATCCTGGGCGTAGATGAAGGTGTTACCCGAGGTCACATTCTGCGTGTAGTAAACGTAGCGGCCGTCCGGCGAGAAGATCGGCTCGCCCAGCTCCTTCTGGAAATTCTCGTTGGGACGCTCGACCAGCTGCACGCCGTTTCCGCCCAGCACGTGATACATCCAGATCTCGCCCGTGCCGGCCGAACGCTGGGTGGTGAAGTGCTTGCGCGCCGCGATATAGCGGCCCGACGGATGCCAGGTCGGATTGTTCAGGAGGCGGAAGCTCTCATCCGTCAGCTGGCGGGCATCGGACCCGTCCGTATTCATGATCCAGATATTGTCGCCGCCGCCACGGTCCGAGGTGAAGGCGATCCGGCTGCCATCCGGCGAAAAGCGCGGCTGGTATTCCCAGGGCAGGCCGGAGGAAATATTCGTCGCGACACCGCCGGTGACCGGCATGGTGTAGATATCGCCCAGCATGTCGAAGGCGATGGTCTGCCCGTCCGGGCTGACATCCAGCGACATCCAGCTGCCCTCGGTCACCTCGATGGGAATCGAGCGTGTCGGCAGCGGCGGATTGGCAACATCCCATTCCGCGTCGTCGCTCTCCTGGAAAGCCAGGCCCGGCGCGCTCGCCAGAATGGTCGATGCAGCCAGTACTGCGATAAATCGGGTCATATACCCCTCCCCATTATGTGTTTTCGCAGCGGAGCATAGGTCGCCCCCAAGGTGGCGACAAACTTACCGTTCTGTGAGGTTGGGGATGGGGGATTTTTGCTGAGCGCCTTTCCTCCCCATCCCATGGGGAGGTGGATCGCCGCTAAGCGGCGAGACGGAGGGGCGCCGCGCCAGCGGTGTTATGTCTGAAACAAGCTCCACCGCCTCCCGGCGCTCCGCGCCGGCCCCTTCGACCCGATGCTCCGCATCGGCCCACTTCCCCTCAGTGCGAACCGCCGAGCCGGCCCAGCTTTACCTTGTAGTCGACGGCCAGCCCGTAGGCCGGGTCGTCGTCGCTGTCGACCATCAGCTGGCCGGCGCGGGAGAGGAGACGGTGGCAGTCGCGGCTGAGATGGCGCAATTCCAGCTGTTTGCCGGCGGCCTCGTACTTCGCCGCCAGGTCTTCCAGCGCCTGCAGGGCCGACTGGTCGACCACCCGGCTGTCGGCGAAGTCGACGACCACGCGGTCCGGATCGTTGTCGATGTCGAACAATTCCATGAAGCTGGCTGTCGAGCCGAAGAAGAGCGGGCCTTCCACCTGGTAGACCATCTGGCCGTCTTCGCCGGCAACCTGGCGCGCGTGGATGTGCGAAGCAGCCTTCCAGGCATAGACCAGGGCCGACACGATGACGCCGACGATCACCGCCACGGCGAGGTCGGCATAGACCGTCACGCCGGTGACCAGGATGATGACGAAGGCGTCCGAGCGCGGGATACGGGTCAGGATGCTCAGGCTCTGCCAGGCAAAGGTGCCGATCACCACCATGAACATCACGCCCACCAGGGCGGCCAGCGGGATCTGCTCGATCAGGCTGGAGCCGACGAGGATGAAGGCCAGGAGGAAAAGCGCGGCGGCGACGCCGGCCAGGCGCAGCCGGCCGCCGGATTTCACATTGATCATCGACTGGCCGATCATGGCGCAGCCGCCCATGCCGCCGAAGAAGCCGGTCACCAGATTGGCCACGCCCTGGGCGACGCATTCCTGGGATGCGCCGCCGCGCCGGCCGGTGATCTCGCCGACCAGGTTGAGCGTCAGGAGGCTCTCGATCAGGCCGATCGCGGACAGGATGAAGGCGTAGGGCAGGATGATCTGCAGCGTCTCCAGGCTCAGCGGCACCATGGGGATGTGGAATTGCGGCAGACCGCCCTCGATCGAGGCGAGATCGCCGACGCGCGGCACCGGCAGACCGAAACCGATCACCAGAGCTGCGACCACAGCAATCGCCACCAGCGGTGCCGGAACCACCTTGGTGACCTTGGGCACCGCCCAGATCAGCGCCATGGTCAGGGCCACCAGGCCCAGCGTCAGGATCAGCGGCCAGCCCGTCATCCAGACATGCTCGCCGGCCTCATTGACCGTCTTGAACTGTTCCAGCTGGGCCAGGAAGATCACGATAGCCAGGCCGTTGACGAAGCCCAGCATGACCGGGTGCGGCACCATTCGGATGAACTTGCCCAGCTTCAGCACGCCGGCCGTGATCTGGATGACGCCCATCAGCACGACAGTCGCAAACAGGTATTCGATCCCGTGTTCGGCCACGAGATGCACCATCACCACCGCCAGCGCGCCGGTGGCGCCGGAAATCATGCCCCTGCGGCCACCGAACAGGGCCGTGATCAGACCAACGATGAAGGCGGCATAGAGCCCGGCCAGCGGCGGCACACCGGCCACGAAGGCAAAGGCCACCGCTTCCGGCACCAGGGCCAGAGCGACAGTCAGGCCGGCCAGCAGCTCGATCCGGATGCGCGTCGGGTTCAGCGGCGGCAAGGTGCCCCGGTCACCGACAGACGCGGCGAGACGTTCCGTGAAGGCGGCAAGAGAGGTGCGGATCATGGCTGGGTCCGTTGTTCGGCGAAACCGGCATTATGCAGGTCCCGCGGCAGGATGTCGCGATGCCGCCTCTTATGCTGCAACGCAGCAGATGGCCACCCTCTGAACGCATCCAGCATGAAAAATGAACGTCAAGGTCGCATTAACTACGATTTTCAACGAAATATTTGTCTCGATCTGCGCAACCTGATCCGGAACCAAGGGGATTAGACGTGGATTATTCGAGCGTTGCCAAGCCGTCCGGCACCGGCCCTGCCAATGATACCTCCGAGCCGATCCGGCCCGCCATCGCCGACATGGCGTCGCTGACCCGTGCCCAGCTGAAAGCCCAGGCCCGCGCGCCGCAGCACCGCGTGAACCGCAAGGCGCTGAGCCATATCCTGCAATCCCTCGACATTTTCGTTACCGTCATCATCGCTGCAGTGGGCGCCTATGTCCTGTCCGGCGGACGCGTGACCGAAGTCGCCGCCGGCGAACTCCTGCCGGTCGTTGCCTTTGCCGTTCTGGCCCCGGCGCTTCTGATGCTCAGCGGCATCTACCGGATCGAACCGCGCGAGATCGGCCTTTACCGCATCGCCCTTGCCTTCATCGCGACAGGCCTGGCCGGAACAGCCATCACCGCGCTTGCCCTTCTCACCGCGCCGCGCGCCACCGAGATGGTTGCCCTGTTCGCCATGACCGGCGCGGGCGCACTGACCGTTCTGCATGTCATCTATGCCGGTTTCATCAGCCATTGGGCGCGCGCCGGCCGTCTGGCGCGCAATGTCGTGCTGGTCGGGGCCACGCCGAAAGCCCGCAAGCTGATCGCCGCCAATGCCGGATCCGGCACGGTGAATGTCGTCGGCGTGTTCGACGACCGCAAGTCGCGCAGCCCGGCCGCCCTTGCCGGCGCGCCCTATCTCGGCTCGACCGACGACCTGTTTTCCTGGCCGCTGCTGCATGAGGTCGATCGCATCATCCTGAGCGTGCCGCCCAAGGCGGAACAGCGCGTGCAGATGCTGCTCGGCAAGCTGCGCACCCTGCCGCACCCGGTCTGCCTGCTGCTGGACCTGGACAGTTTTGACCCCGCCGAAACGACGCTGGACGATATCGTCGGCGTGCAGGCGGCGCGTATGAATGGTGTCGAGGAACGCCTCGGCCATCTCGTGGTCAAGCGTGTCACCGACCTGGCCTTCAGCCTCGTCCTGTCGGTGCTCGCCCTGCCCGTGATGGCGCTGATCGCGCTCGCGGTGAAGCTGGACAGCCCCGGCCCGGTCCTGTTCCGCCAGATCCGCGAAGGCTTCAATGGCCGTCCGATCGAAGTGCTGAAATTCCGCACCATGCGTCACGATCCCCGCAGCCAGGACGGCCCCGTGCGCCAGGTCGAGTTCGACGACCCGCGCGTCACCCGGATCGGCGGTTTCCTGCGCAAGACCTCGCTCGACGAACTGCCACAGCTGTGGAATGTCGTCGCCGGCTCGATGTCGCTGGTCGGTCCGCGGCCGCACGCGCCCAACATGCGCACCGGCGGCACGCAGACCTCCAAACTGGTAGCCGAATACGCCCACCGTCACCGCGTCAAGCCGGGTATTACCGGCTGGGCCCAGATCAATGGCTCGCGCGGCCCGCTGCATTCCCCCGAAGCCGCCCGCGAGCGTATCCGCCTCGACGTGGAATACATCGCCCGCGCGAACTTCTGGTTCGATTTGTGGATCATGCTGCGCACCCTGCCGGCGCTCCTGGGCGACAAGGTGAATATCAGGTAGCGCAGCGCCGCTTTCCCCGGAGGGGCTCCTCTCCCATTTCCCCCGGAGACGCCAGCTCTCCGCTTTTCCCGGAGGAGCGAAGCGAATTCCGGGGCCCGGTTGAGATTGCCTTGAAACGCTGAAAACCCGGAGCAAGCCCGTCGCCAGATGCCAGGCCCCGGCACAAGACCGGGGGAAAATACTGTCGAGCGTGCAGGAGGCGTTGGGGGCTAAACGCCACAACCGTCTCCGTCACCCTGACGAAAGTCAGGGCCCAGTTCACAAGGCTGGGCGGTCGCGAACATGCGTTTGTGGGACTTGCCTGCCGGGCCGCGCACCCGCTTCAAAAAGCCAGGATTCCGCTGCGCGATCTGGGTCCTGACTTTCGTCAGGATGACGGCACGGGGAGATGGACAATCTTGCCCGACTTGCCAGGGCTTGTTGTTCAACCCGGGGAAACGCTATCGAAAAGAGGCGTCACACCCCGTAAAAACCCGTCAGCCGGTTGAGCTTGCGCATGGCCTTGCCGGTAATGCGCGCGACCTGGCCGGTGCGTTCCGGATGGGCCCAGTCGGACGTGTCCAGCACCACCTTGCGGGCCGCGCCTGCCCAGCCCGCCGGCGCACAATAACCGCCAGCCAGCCCGACCTGGTAGCTGCCCAATTCCTTCTTGAACGTGAACTGGCCCGGACCGAGATCAACGCCCACAAGCCCGGCCTGGGCCGCCTGACGCGCGCTTTCCACCATCAACACCGTGCCGGGGCTGATCGCGCCGAGGTCGCGATCATAGGCGGGGAACCAGTACTGCACCAACCGGTCGCTCGCCATGCCGACATGGACGGCGGCGAACTTGCCGTCGATTTCCAGACTGGAGCAGACGCCCCGGAACGTATCGCTGCGCCGGCGCAGCACGGCCTCGAGCAATCTGCGGGTCCAGCCGACCGAGAACACGTCGAATACGCCGGTCTCGCAATACTGCGCCCGTTTCCAGGCCAGCATCTGCGCCATGGCTTCAGGTCGCGTGTCGTGCATGGTGAAGCGATGACCGCCCGCGGCTTCTTCCAGACGGCGGAAGCGGGCGCGGATATTGCGCACCACCTTGGAATTGATCGAGCGCCGGTTCTCGTACCAGGCGTCGAACCCGTCCGAAAGATCGATGATCCAGCCGCCATCATAGCCCAGCGCGTGCGGCCGGAAGGCCGGCTGGCTGGCAAGCGCGCTGTGGAACAGGAAGATCGGGACGCCCGCGCCCTTCAGCCAGGCCATCAGGTCGACCGGGCGGCCCGGCTCGCCGATCACGCCATGCACATCGCCCAGCGGTCCGGCCAGCGGCCGCGCAAACCCGAACTTGCCCGTGTGCAGCGGCAGGAAGCCCACCGGCACGCCGTTCTCGCGCACCGTGACCACGCGTGTATCGGCCCGCACTTCCTCGCAGCATTCGGCAAAGTCGAGCGCGAAATACGGGCTGGCCAGCGCCGCGTCATTTGCAACGAATTCGGCCCAGGCCTCGCGCTCGTCGGCGGCAAGATCACTGGGTTTTTTCAGTGCCACATCCATGATGATGAGCCTGCATCATTGTCCCCGCTGCAACATTAGGTCGAACCCCTTATCAGGACATGAAGATTCCTGATCCCGGTCGCCTCCTGCGCGGCATCGCGCTTGCATGGTTCGCCTTCAGGGCGAGCGGAGCGTTTCATGCTTGGACGGTATCTTCTGGGTTATCTGCCGGTACAGGCCGCACAGGGTCTTGTGGGCTTTGGCAGCGTTGCCGTCTTCACGCGGCTGATGGCGCCGGAAGACTATGGCAGCTACGCCCTGGCGCTGGCCGCCATGTCCTTGACCCACATCCTGATTTTCACCTGGCTGGAAGCCGCTGCCGCGCGTTTTCATGCGCGCGCGGAACGCCGCGGCCGGATGCGCGAACACCTGATGACGGCCTATGCGGTCTATGCCCTGATCGCGCTGGTCGCCGGCACGGCGCTGATCGGCCTGGTCCAGATCCTGCCGCTGGACGGACGGCTCAAAACGGCACTCAGCTTCGCCGTCGTCGCGCTCCTTCTGCGCGCCGCGATGCAGATCGGCCTGGAGACCCATCGCGCCCAGGGCGATGTGCGCCGCTTCTCCGCCCTGGAAGCGAGCTATCTCATGCTCGGATTCATGACCGGTGTCGGCCTGATCCTGACGACGGATCTCGGTGCCGCCGGCATTTTCATCGGGCTGGCCGTGGCGGCCGGCGTGATGCTGGTCTTCGACCTGCCGGTGATGCTGAACCGCGCCCGCGGCGGCAAGCGCCAGAACGTGCGTGTCGCGGCCTATGCCGCCTACGGCCTGCCGGTGACACTCTCGCTGATCTTCGAACACCTGCTCTCGGTGGGCGACCGTTTCCTGATCGCCGGCTTTCTCGGCCAGGGCGCGGTGGGCATGTATGCCGCCGGCTACGGGCTCGCCGACCGGCTGCTGGACATCATCTTCATCTGGTTCGGCGCCGCCGTGTGGCCGATGACGATCCGCGCCCTGGAACAGGACGGCAAGGCCGCTGCCCAGGCGGTCGCGGGGCAAGCGGCCGGACTGATGGGCCTGATCGCCTTCCCGGCAGCCGCCGGGCTCGCCCTGGTCGCTGAACCGCTCACCGGCGTGCTGGTCGGCGAAGCCCTGCGCGAAGACGCCGCCCGCATCCTGCCCTGGATCGCCCTGTCGGGTCTGATGAACGGCATGATGACCTATTATTTCCACGAGGCCTTTACCCTCACCCGCCGTACCGGCGTGATGGCGGCGATCATGAGCGCGTCGGCGATCCTCAATCTGGGCCTCAACCTCGTCTTCATCCCCGCTTTCGGCCTGACCGGCGCCGCGCTGGCGACGGTGCTGGTCTATGCGCTGGCGCTGGTGGTGTGTGTGGTGACGGGGCGCAAGCATTTCGCCCTGCCCCTGCCCTGGGCCGAATGGATCAAGGCCGGCAGCGCCACCGCGATCATGGCGGCCGCCGTGCTGGCCGTGCCCGGACTGCCCGAGGCCTGGCAGACGCTGGCGGCAAAAGCCCTAACAGGCGCAATCGTTTACGTGATTTCAGCTTATGTGTTCGATATTGCCGGATGCCGGCAATGGCTGCGCGATGCCCGCGCGCTGATCAAGCCGGCGGAGGCAACGACATGACCGTGATGGCCGACACGTCCCTGCGCGAATATGCCAATGCGGCCAGCCAGGCCGCCGAACGGATTTCCATGTCCGTACTGGTGCCCTTCTATGGTGATAATCCGGGCGGGCTGGTGCGTGCACTGGAAGGCCAGGCAGCCGGCGATGTCGAGATCGTGCTCTATGATGACGGCGAGCCCGATCGCGAGCTCAATGCCGCGCTTTGTCTGCTGCTCGCCAGCCTGGAAACCCCGGCGCGCCTTTTGACCTCGACCCGCAATCGCGGCCGCTCACAAGGCCGCAACCTGCTGGCAGAACAGGCCCGCGGCGACTGGCTGGTCTTTCTGGACGCCGACATGCGGCCCGGCGGGCCCGGCTTCCTGCAGACCTATCGCACCCTGGCCGCCCGCGGCGGGTTCGACGCCGCCTATGGCGGTCACGCCACCGACTGGCCGTCCGACCGCGAACTGGAACTGCACGCCGCCCTCACCCGCGCCAGCGAGGAGCATGGTGCCGAGGAACGCAATGCCACCGGCCCCACCGCCTTCTGCTCATCCAACATACTGGTGCGCGCCGATGTGATGCGCGCCGTGCCCTTCGATACCGGCTTCACCGGCTGGGGGTTCGAGGATGTCGACTGGGCGGTCATGGCGGCGCGCGAATTCACCCTGGTGCATGTCGACAATCCGGCCTGGCATGGCGGCCTGCAATCGCCGGCGGCCCTGCTGGCGAAATTCCGGGCCGGCGCGGTCAATTACCGCCGCCTGCTCGACCGGCATCCCGAACTGGCCGGACTGCCCGGCGCCCGTGCCGCACGCGCCCTGGCCCGCATTCCCGGTCAGGCGGCCCTGCGCGGCATCTGGTCGATGATCAGCCGCAGCCCTGTCTTGCCGATGAAGCTGCGCACCACGGCGCTGAAACTGTGGCGCGCCAGCTGGACCGCGGAGGCCCTGTCATGAACGCCCCCTACACGCCCGGCTCCGGCCTCGGTGCCGCCCTGAACCGCCGCTGGGTCCGCTTTGCGGCCCGCCAGCCGATGCAGATCGATCTCGACCACGCCATCGTCACTTTCACTTTCGACGATTTCCCCAAATCGGCCGCCACGACCGGCGCGGCCGTGCTGGAGCGTCACGGCTGGCGCGGCACTTATTATGCCTCGGCCGGCTATGCCGGTGGCGAGACCCATCACGGCGCCATGTTCGATGCCGGCGATCTCGCCCGGCTAACCGCTGACGGTCACGAGATTGCCTGCCATACCTATGGCCATCTCGACGCCTCTGCCGTTTCCGGCAGCGCGCTCGTCGCCGATGTCGAGCGCAATGCCCGCGCCCTGGCGGCAATGGGACACGAAGCCGAGATCACATCCTTTGCCTTCGCCTATGGCGAGGCCACGCCGGCTGCCAAACTGGCGCTTGGCGACCGTTTCACCACGCTGCGCGGCATTCGCGCCGGTATCAATCGCGGCATGGTGGATCGTGGCCTGCTCGCCTCGGTGCCGCTGGACGGCGGCGAGGCCGGGATTGCCCGCGCCATCGAAGCCGCCGGCACGCTGCCGGATCATCCCGGCTGGCTGATCTACTACGCCCACGACATCCAGGACGCGCCGACGCAGTGGGGCTGCACCCCGGCCCAGTTCGAACGGGTGTGCGAGGCGGTTGAGGCGTCCGGCGCCCAGGTCATGACCATGGCCGAAGCCGCGCGTCAGATGGGGAGAAAATCATGAGTGTGTCTGTCATCATCCCGACCTTCCGCCGGCCCGAAGGCCTGCGGCATGCCGTGGAAAGCGTTCTGGCCCAGTCGCACCAGCCCGACCAGCTGGTCATCGTCGACAATGACCCGGCCGGCAGCGCCGCGCGCGTCGCCGCGACCGCAAAAGCCATCGCACGCTGCGAGGTGGTCTATATCCACGAGCCGCAACCGGGCGTGTCCAATGCCCGCAATGCCGGCTTTGCCGCCGCGACCGGCCGCTATATCGCTTTTCTCGACGATGACGAGATCGCCTCGGTCGGCTGGCTGGAAGCCCTGCTCGACACCGCCCGCACCCTCGACGCCACCGTCGTGTTCGGCCCGCTGCGCGGCGAGGCGCTCGACGTCTCCGGCATCCGCGCCGATCTGGCACACCGGCTTTATTCGCGCATCGGCCCGGCCCAGGACTGCCGCCTGGACAAGCCCTTCGGCTGCGGCAATTCCCTCATCGACCGCGATGCGTTCGAGATCGCCGACCGGCCCTTCGATCCGCGCATGAATGCCTCAGGCGGCGAGGATGATGTCTTCTTCGCCCTGCTGGCCCGCCAGGGCGCCCGCTTCGCCTGGTCAGCCAGGGCTGTCGGTATCGAAACCGTCGACGTCACGCGCACCGGCTGGCGCTACCTCCTGGCGCGCTCCTTCGCCTTCGGACAGGGTGCGACCCAGTCGTGCAGCCGCGGCGAGCGCATGAACTGGCCGGGCATCGTGTTCTGGATGGGTGTGGGCCTCGCCCAGACGCTGGTCTATGGCTCGCTCGCCGGCCTCTCCAGCCTCGCCATGCCCCGCCGCGCCGCCGAATTCCTCGACCGCTGCGTCCAGGGCGCCGGCAAATTCCTCTGGATCGAAGCCTTCGAACCGCGGTTTTACGGCCAGGTTGAGGGGTAGGCGCCGGGCTGGTTGAAGCGCGGAGGCTTCCCCCGCTCCCCGTCCCTCTCCCCAGGGAGAGGGAGTTCTGGCGGAGCGTGCCTTGGAGACCTCAAACCCCTTCTCCCCGGGGAAAAGGTGCCCGGAGGGCGGATGAGGGGAAAATCCCGATATGCGACCGCTACCGCGAGCCCTGCGCGAGTTTCGCAGCGCCCGCCTAGACCCGCACGGCCGCCAGCCCGTCTGCGATCCGCGTGCGCGATGCACGTGAGACACCGGCATCCGCCGCAAACCGCGCCCAGTCTGCGACCGCTGCGCTGACTTCATCGATCACGCCACGCGCGCCGGCCGCATCCAGATCGGCTTCGGCCCCGAGGCGGACAAGCGTCTTTCTGCCGATATCGCGGCCATGTCCCAGAACACTGGTCGAATGTTCGCCGCCCGGCCCGTCCGTGAACACTAGGTCATAGGCCGGCGCGAGGCGCCAGCGCCCGTCGCGATCCATCAGGAAGCTGAACTGCTTGGCGTGATCGTCGCGATTGCGCGCCAGCACATTGAATACGGCCAGCCGGTACATGGCGATCGCCTCGCGCCGGTCACGGGTGACGGCGCGCGCCAGGCGGATCAGCTCGCGATAATCCAGCGCCGGCAGGCGAAAATCGGAATACAGAAGACCACAGGCCGAATGCACGTGCAGACGCGCATCGCCCTCCCGGTCGAAGCGCCGCGTGGCGAAATAGCGGGCCTCGCCCGGGCCTTCGATCAGGCGTACCTCGGGCATGTGCACGCCGGCCGCCCGGGCCATGAGCGCATAGGCGTATTCGATGGCCGCGATATCGGCCGGATCGTCCCGGCCGGGAAATTTCACCAGATAGCCGTCATATCCTTCGGGGATCGCATCGGACCCGTGCCGGGCCTCGCCTGCCGCATTGAGCGCAATCAGGGCCTTCGGCCGCGCGCCCGCCGGTGAACCGCCGGCCTGGCCGAGCGCGGCAATCACCGCCCCCGCCTCGCCGGCGAGAACCCGCGCGGCATCCGCCGCCAGGCGATCGAGATCGAGCGCCCCTTCGGCGCCATCCCAGACATCCATGGCCGGGGCATAGGTCAGCGCGCCGATCCCGCGGCGCCCGACACAGGCCAGACGGTCCAGCGGTGTCAGCTGCGACGGTTCGAAACCCAGCTGCCGCGCGCGCCGGTCGACCAGAAGCCGCCCCCACCCGTCCGGCAGGCTGTCGGCAAACATGCCGTGCAACCCTTCAAAGACGTCCCGTTTCCAGGCGGTTTCCAGCCCGGGACCGGCCTGGTGATACAGCGGCGATAATTGCAGGCCGGACGCGAGAAAATCCGGCGCATATTCCAGCCAGGCCTGGCCGTCGCGATAGGCCAGCTGCCCGACCGGCAAGGCTGTGCGCTCATCCCATTGCAGCGTGACCTCAAGCGGCGTTCCCGGTGCGATCTTCACGTGCGCCGGCCCCGCTGCGGCCGTCGCGGCGGCTCCAGCACATCGCGCAAGGCCCCATAGCGCTGGTGTTCGGCCAGAAGCCCGTCCAGCGCGGCTTCATCGCCCAGCGCCATGGCGAGCCGGATGAAGGAAACGAAGGCGATCTCGCCCGTGCGTTCGAACTTGCGCAGCGTGGCCACCGGAACCCCGCTGCGCGCCGCCAGACCGTCCTGCGTCAGATCCGCATCAAGCCGCCGCGCCCGAAGCCGCTGCCCGAGCGTTGCCGACACCTCCTGCGGCGTTGAGAGTTTAAATGACATTATCGTATCAGTTATCGAGAAAAATCCGGGCTAGTTGATATCATAATATCATTTGATTGGCGAGTGTTTCTGCTCGCCTCACTTCCCCCGGAGGAGCCCCCTCCCACTTTCCCCGGAGGAGCAGAGCGAATTCCGGGGTCCGGTTGAGCGTATCCCTGTCATCCCGGATGGATGCCCCGCGCAGGCGGGGTGAAAGTCGGGGACCTATAACCCCGGTGATTATCCAGTTATCGTGGACATTGAGCCTGCTTGCGGCTGAAATCGGCGCCTATGGGTCCGGGCCCTGCGGCCTGCCTTCGCAGGCCGGAAGCCTGCGCCCGCGTAGGTGGGTGGCCGGGATGACAAGGTCGTCTTGAACGCCCCGCTACCGCGATCCCTGCGCCAGTTTCGCGGCGCCCGCCGTGAACAGGATCCAGCTGAGCGAATTCTGGTTCATCAGATTGCTTTCCGAGATCGAGGCCAGACCCATGATGGCGAACTGGGCGAGCACCCAGTAGGTCTCGGGGCGCTGCGAGAAGATCGTGCCGGCGGCGCGGATCAACGAGCGCAGATAGACGGTCACCATCAGCACCGCGCCGGGAATGCCCAGCGCCAGCGCGATTTCCAGGAGGCCGTTATGGGCTGTCGGCACAGGCCAGCTCGTGCCGGCGCGGACCCAGTAGACCGGCCCGTTCTCCACCGTCCAGAAAGCGCGATAGCCATAACCGGTCCAGGGCCGTCGCCAGACTTCCTCGATCAGGATGGCCCAGATATCGGTCCGGCCGGTCAGCGTGGCGTCACGGCCGAGCATTTCCAGGAATTCCACCGGCGCGATCAGCAAGATCATGCCCAGCATGATGCCGCCCGTCAGTCCCAGGAAGAGCACCAGGGTGGCAAAGCCGAAACCCTGGCGGCAGGCCATGATGCCGATCGCCCCGCCCGTGCCCAGCGTCCAGGAGAGCAGCGCCGTTTTCGAGGTCGAAAGCAGGACCAGCGCCGTGCACAACACGGCCATGCCGGCCCAGATCCAGCGGCGGTCCGGATCGGCGCGCAGTGCCGCATAGGCACTCACCGCGCCCAGCGCCATCATGCCGCCCAGCGTGTTCTTCTCCCAGAACACGCCCTTCCAGGCACCGGCATGGACGGCATGGTCGATACCGATCGAGGGCACGGCAATCGCCATCGCGGCGCTCGACACGGCAATCAGGCCGAAGGCCGAGGCGATCAGCAGGATCATCTCGCGCCAGGACCAGCGCGAGGCCATCCAGAAGCCGAACAGGGTCGACATGATCAGGGCGAAGGAGCGGCGCAGCGTGGTGTCCGGATCGATCGACCAGATCACCGAGACAGCCGTCAGGGAGACCAGGCCCAAAAGCAGGACATTATTGGCCAGCGTGCCCAGCACGGCGCCGGGCCGCAGGGCGCACAATGCCAGGGTGAGCGCATAGACCGGCAGCCAGATCAGCCGCAGGATGGCCGAGCTTTCCGGATCGGCCGGATCGGCAAAGACCGGACCGATCAGCGCGGTCGAAAAGAGATAGAGGCAGAGAACCGTCGCCGAGCCTTCGAGGGCCCGGAAAAAGGAAAAGCCCGGCGCATTGCGCCAGGCTGTAATCAGCGCCGGTTCCGGTGCGATATCGCGGGCCGGCGCCAGGCTCATGCCGCGCTCCGGGCCTGCCCGTCCGCACGGTTGACGATGATGCCGGCGACCACGCCGCCGCGGGCCTCGATCGCCTGGCGCCGGGCCATGATGCCATCCGTGCGCGACAGACGCGCATCGGCCACCAGGATTACACCGTCCAGATCGCCGACCAGCGAGAGCGGCGCGCGGCTGTTGCCCGGCGCGTCGATGATCGCCAGATCAACCGAGCGGCGCACGGCTTTCCAATAATCCGGCGCCGGTCCGAGAAGGACCTGTCTCACCGTGTCGCGGCGGGCCTGCATCTGGGTGACGAAAAGATTGGGCGCCACCGACTCGCGGGCGACGATCCGGGCCCGGGCCTCGCCGGCGTCGATCCGCCAGAACGGGTCGCGTCCGAAGCGGGCATCGAAGACCGGTCCCTGCACCCGGGCCGCCTCGGCCTGGGTGTTGCCGGCAAAATCGAGATCATAAAGCCAGACACCGCGGTGCGAGCGCCGGGCGGCCAGGCGGGCCAGCTCGCGTGCCACCGTCGAGGCCCCGGCACCGCGACTGGCGCCCATCACCATCAGCACACGGCCTTCCCCGCCGGGCCGGGCAATCGGCTCGAGCTGGTCGATCAGGGTGGAGAGATCCTGGGTGAGATTCATGACGGGCCTGGAATCATTCGTGTCGCGCCAAATTGCCCGCCGCGTGGTTAACGTCCCGCTTACGCCGAACGATCGGCGATGCGCGCCAGCACCGGCAGGCCGCCATAAGGGTCGTTCGCCGGCTCGGGCACAGCCTGCGGCCGGCTTGTTGCGCGCGGACGGCGCAGGGCGCCGGCGGCGACATAGGTGCGCCAATAGCCGCGCAGCAGGCCCAGGAACATCGCCACGCCCATCGCCAGCACGGCGGAGGCAACCAGCGCCAGTTTCTTCATAGACGAGCCTTCCAGCGGCGGCGTGGCGCGATCGATCACACGCACGGCGTCGGCCGCACCGACAGCCGGGGCCCGGCGCGCTTCGGCAGTGGCTTCCAGCGCGGCGATGGCGGCGGCGGCCTCTTCGGCAGCAGCGACATTCTGGGCCAGGCGCGTATATTCGGTTTCCAGGCCGCGCATCCGTTCCACATCGCTGCGCACATCGCGCAATTGGGTTTCCAGCGATCCGGCGAGGACGGCCTGGGAGCGGGCATCCGCCTCGCGGCGGGCCAGTTCCGATTCCAGTTCCTG
This sequence comes from Maricaulis sp. ABE4_448, assembly GCF_056160825.1. Taxonomy (NCBI): domain Bacteria; kingdom Pseudomonadati; phylum Pseudomonadota; class Alphaproteobacteria; order Maricaulales; family Maricaulaceae; genus Maricaulis; species Maricaulis sp. ABE4_448. Next base: position 231,601 of record NZ_JBSWXX010000003.1, on the reverse strand, counting down.
GCGCACCGGATTGGCACCGGAGCGGCGCTGGCCTTCGCTGGCCGCGGCACCACTGGCGACAAAAGCTTCCAGCGCGACAATCTCGCGCTCCACCGCGCTCACCGCCGGCGCCCCCGGCTGATAGCGCGACAGCAGGCTGGCGCGTTCGGCGCGCAGGTCGAGCAGGCGCCCGGAAACACCGTTCTCGACATAAAGCTCGATCTGCTCGGGGATCTGGTCGAGACGCTGGCGCAGCGCCGCAGCACCGGCTTGCGCCGCGTCGCGGTCGGCCCGGGCGCCGTTCAGGCGTTCCGCCAGATTGCCGACCAGGGTCTGCGAGGTCTGTTGTTCGGTGTCGAAATTCGACAAGCCGTGCGCGTCCAGGAAAGCGTCCAGCGCTGCCCGCGTTTCCAGCACGGCCACATTGGCTTGCTGGCGGCGCACGCCCAGACCGGTCACACCGGTCTCGATCAACACTTCCTCGCGATAGGCCAGATAGGCATCGACGATCGCATTGAGGATCAGCGCGGCACGTTCCGGATCATTGCTTTCGAAACTGGCATTGAGGGCCGAGGAGTTCGGCTCGCGCGACACGCCGAAACCGCCGCGCAGCACTTTCAGCGCCGCGCCGCTGGCATCGCCGTCGACCGCCTCGCCCAGCACCGTTTCAGCGCCCAGGCTGTCCAGCGCGATCCGGCGCACCGCTTCGGAACTCAACAGCTCGCTTTCCGACTGCATCACCTGGTTCAGCATGAAGCCGTCGCCCCAGCCGGCCGCGGCAGGCGTCGGGTCCTCGTTCAGCAGAACGAGGAAGCGCGATTCCGCTGTATAGCTGGTCTTCAGAGTCAGCATCGCCCCGGCGACGCCCAGGGCGAAGATCACTGCAAAAACAATGGCGATGAAGCCGCGCTCGGCCCAGGCCAGGGCCACCACGTCGAACAGGTCCAGCTCCCGGCGGCCGGAAGCCGCGGAACCGCCGGCAGGAGCCGACTGGGGACCGGAAAAGTGGGACGCGCGAGTCATGCGTGCATATGAGACGGATTGCGCTTAAAAATTTGTTATCCAACGCGGCCGACTATCCGCTCCGGACACGCTTGCGGAGAGTATTTCATGCGCGCGATCAAGACCGGCCTCTGCCTGGCGGCCCTGATGACCCTTCCCGGGCTTGCCGGATGCGCCAGTCATGGCGCCGATACCGCGCCCGCCGCGGCCTGGGGCGAACCACGCTTTGCCGCCTGGCAGGAGACCGATCCGGCCTATCATTTCTATCCCGGCGACAGTTTCGAAGTGATCGTGCATTCCGCACCGGAACTCTCCCGCACGGTCGAGATCGGTCCGGACGGGCGCGTCGCCCTGCCCCTGATTTCCGACCTGATGGTCGCCGGCCGCACCGATCGCGAGATCGGCGACACGATCGCCCGCGCCTATGCGCAGAACGTGCTCGTCAATCCGATGGTGGAAGTGCGCCGCGCCGGCCTGGGTCCGCAGAACATCATTGTCGGCGGCGAAGTGAATGCGCCCGGCCTCGTCGAGATGACCGGTCCGATCGGGGCCCTGGAAGCGGTGATGCTGGCTGGCGGGTTCCAGAACACAGCCGCACGCGGCGATGTCGTGGTGCTGCGGCGCGCACCCGGCGGTGACATGATGATGCGCACGGTCAACCTGCACGACGCACTGCGTGCGCGCCAGGGGGCCGACAATATCCAGATCCGGCGTCACGACATCATCTTCGTGCCGCGCTCGACCGTCGCCGAAGTGAATCTCTTCGTCGAACAGTATGTGATGGGGATTGTCCCGCTCGACCAGGCGATGAGCTTCGCGATCGCGGACGCCATCTCGGGCGACTGATCCGCAGCTCTCTTGCAATCTGAATGTCGGGAGAACGGAGCCATGGCGGCGCCGTTATTGCGTCTCGAGCGATCACAAACGGCCAGACGTCCGGCGAGCACCGGCCAAGCTGGCAGATGTCACTCAGTGTCGCACGAATGTTGCGCTTGTGGGGCCGTTACGGGTGAGCAAAGTCACCGCTACGCACCGCCTTCGCAGCACGTCTGACGGAGACACACGCTCCGCCGGGCACAGGACTGCGATCACCCTGCCGGCGAGTATATCATACCCGCCGGCGGCGTGGACAGTCTGGTGCGGATTGCCGGCCTAGTGGCGGGTCGAGAGCCACTCGCGCGCAGCACGCTGGGCGGCTGCGACTTCGATGGTCGACATCTGGTCGGAGATTTCCTGGCGATAATACTTCGCCGGCTCCGAGCCCATCAGGGCCGCCAGATTGAACCATTTGTGAGCTTCGACATAATCGATCTCGCCGCCCTGTCCCGTGGAATACAGGATGCCGAGCTTGCAGAGATCCTCGCCGGTCGGGTCGGCGAAAGCTGCCTGGTGGGCCTGGGCCGTTTCTACGTCCGTGAAAGCCATGGGTCTTCTTCCCTTTTTACAACACGCGGGCGCGGCCTTTCTTGGCGTGTCACCCGCTTCACCATCCTGTCCGAATGCCTTCGAACATGAGGCGATGTTGCGCAAAGAGGATTGCTTTAAGGTTAAGGGAAATCAGGAAAAATACGCCTTAAATCCTTACGTGCGTTAGGTTTTCCTACCAAGCGTTAAACGCGACATCCACGCATCGGCAAGGTTTGTACGCGCCCCCAGGCGGATTCTGCGGGGGGTTGCCAACCGTACCAGGGTTAACAACACCACGACAGCTGCGGAGATCAGGGCAAGCATGGCGCTGCGTTTCAGACGGTCCTGGTCCGGGCTTGCAGGGACGGCTTCCGGCAGGACGGGCCCGGCTTCCAGCGCCGCCTCGCCCAGCAATTCCCGCACAGCCAGCGCCCGGTCTGCGGCCATGTCCACCAGCCTGCGCAGGCGCCGCACATCGTCCGGTCCTGCCAGACCGTCCAGAAGCCGGATGGCAACAGCTGGCGAGGTCCGCGCCCGAATCTCCGCGATATCATTCAGCATCTGCGAAAGCGCTACGGCCCCGTCCCGGGTGCGCGCATCGATCCCGCCGCGCAGCAACAGGGCTGTCTGCCCGGGCGCAGCAAAAGCGATATCGGCCCGCAGGCCCGTTGCGGCCAGCGCCATGAGCGCTTCGTCATGCGAAAGCACTCTGGCAAGATCTGCCTCAAGCGCAGTCCGGAAATCTTCCGTCAGCCGCCCTGCACGGCCAGCCGCCTGCAGGATTTCCGCGCCCGCCATGGCATCGCTCGGCGAGATCTGCAGCTGGACCAAACCGGCTTCGACAGCCGCCAGTGCGAATGAAAGCGTACCGGCCGGCGCATCCGGAATGATCGCCGCATCACAGCCCTCGAAGGCCGCCGCTCGGTGCGCGCAGGCCTGGATGACAAAGTGGCGCACACCGCCATAAAGCCGTGTATCGCCCGCCACATCCTCCGCCACCAGGCCCGGCAGGCTGCGCATCTCGAACTCTCCCCGGGCGCGCCCCTGGAAGAAGGCGCGGGCACTCGTGTCGGCAATCGACCAGAGGAAGAGCGCCCGGTCATGGCGCTGGCGCAGGCTATCAGGAGCCAGGACAAGCTCCGGCGGTTCCAGCCCGGCTGCACGGCCCGCCGCCATCCGCTCGCTAAAGGCGCGCCGCATCAGCGCCTCACGTTCCCAGGGTGGCCCGGCCCGCAGCTGTGCGTCGAGTGCGGCAGCATCGCCATCGCCGGCAAGGTGCTCCAGTGCCAGCCGGTCACGGCCGATCAGATCGGGGCCCAGCGCCGCCCAGGCGCGCAAGCGGTCGATATCCGCCCGCCGGCGCCGATCTCCATCGAGGGCGGCATCGAGCCGGTCTTCCCAGAATGTCAGCGGATCCGTGTTCGCAGGCACAGCAGATGCGATCATGGCAGACAGCTGGCCGGAGCCCGTTGCTCCTGCCGGCGGCGGATCAAGATCACCGCGCGCGATCAGCCACTGCCCGCCAAACCAGCCCGCTACCAGCAGCGAAAGGATCAGCCAGACCGGCTGGAAACCCTTGTAGAGGGCCCGCCAGACCAGCCACACGACCAGTCCCGGCGGCGAGGCTTCCCAGGGCGACTGGGTCTCCTCGCGCCAGGTTTCCGCGCGTTCGCGGCGGGTTGCCTCGGCATGCGTCAAGCCGCTGCGCCAATAGGCTTCAGCGTCCGGCCGCCTGCGCGGCTCCGCACGATCCGTGTCCACATGGACGGTCTTCGCCATGACGCCCCCTTGATCCCGGCTGCAATCTTCCGGTTCAGGGCAAGCCTGGCAAGGCCTTGCGCGTCAGACGCGAGAAATCGCGAGGCTGGCGGCGCGTATGCGCGTCAGACCTTGGCGGTTTGGCCGAACAACACAGCACGCGCCTTCTTCATCTGCTCGCTGTCATCGGCCAGATTGCTGCGCAAATCCTTGCCGGCTGCCCGGCCCGCCTTCACCGCCGGACGCGCACCGACGCGCTCGACCCAGGCTTTCAGCTTGGGGAAATCATCGAGATCCTGGCCCTGCCCTTCCGGCAGGATCCACGGCCAGATCGCCATGTCGGCAATCGAGTATTCGCCGGCGATATAGTCGCGCCCGTCCGCCAGCGCGCGCTCGAGCACGCCGTAGAGCCGGTTCACCTCATTGGTATAGCGCTGCTTGCCGTATTCCAGCTTGCTCTCGTCCGGCTCGATCTTCTGGGCATAGGAACGGAAATGGTGGGCTTGCCCGGCCATCGGACCGAGACCGCCCATCTGCCAGAACAGCCATTGCTCGACCTCGACACGGGCACGCTCGTCAGCGGGATAGAACTGGCCGGTCTTGCGGCCGAGATACTGCAGAATGGCCGCGCTTTCGAATACGGAGATCGGCTGGCCGTCCGGCCCGTCCGGATCGACGATCGCCGGCATGCGGTTATTGGGGCTGATCTTCAGGAAGGCCGGCTCGAACTGTTCGCCCACACCGATATTCACCGGCTTGAGCTCGTAGGGCAGGCCCATCTCCTCGAGCGCGATGGACACTTTCCACCCGTTCGGCGTCGGCCAGTAATAGAGTTCGATCGGGGCCGTCATGGCGCTCTCCTTAAAAAAATCAGGTCCCTGCCAGATTGGCCCCCGTCGCCTCCCGTTCAAGGGGATGCTGCAATCACGGCCGCGTGTGCGGCCTTCGGACGCTTGGCAGGACACGGTCAAAGCCGTATCTGTCGGCGCGAACAGACAACAGGCCGAACCATGCCCGATCAAGATATCCTGTCCCGCTTCCCGCCGGTCTCGATGACCCTGCTGGAAACCGACAAGGCACGCTTTGCCCGCGATCTGGGCCGCAGCTTCAGGGAGTACGGTTTCGCTGCCATTTCCGACCACGGCCTGGACGAAGCCCTGATCGCCGGCGCCTATGCCAAGGCAGCAGAATTCTTCGCCCTGCCTGAAGCGACCAAGATGAAATACTTCGTCGAGGGCGGCGGTGGTGCGCGCGGCTATACGCCCTTCGGCAAGGAGATCGCCAAGGACGCCAAGCATGTCGACCTGAAGGAATTCTGGCATGTCGGCCGCGATCTGCCCGCCGGTCACCCCTATGAAGCCGACATGGCACCGAACCTCGTCCCCGGCGAGATTGCCGGCTGGCAGGAGACCGTGCACGGCCTCTATGCCGCCTTCGACGCGATGGGTGTGAAAGTGCTGCGCGCCATCGCACTCGATCTGGGTCTGGAAGAGACCTTCTTCGACGACACGGTGAAGGACGGCAATTCGGTGATGCGCCTGCTTCACTATCCGCCCGTCACCGGCGATCCGGGCGGCTCCATCCGCGCAGAAGCCCATGGCGATATCAACACCATCACCCTGCTACTGGGCGCGGAAGAGCCGGGCCTGCAGGTGAAGGCGCGCTCGGGCGAATGGGTCGACATGAACCCGCCGCCGGGCTGCCTGGTTGTGAATATGGGCGACATGCTGGCCCGCTCGACCAATGACATCCTGCCCTCAACCCAGCACCGGGTAATCAATCCGGCCGGCGCGCGCACGGAATTCTCGCGCTATTCCCTGCCCTTCTTCCTGCACTACCGGCCGGACTACATGATCGAGACCCTGCCCGGCTGTGCCGGACCGGACAATCCGGACAAGTATCCGGAACCCATGCGGGCGAACGATTATCTCAACCAGCGCCTGCGCGAGATCGGTCTTTTGAAATAGGCCGCTTCTAGTCTGCCGCCTCGAGCGGCGGACCGAGCAGTTCGGCCTCGATGCTCACCGTCACCCGGTCGGCCACACCGAACGAGGAGCCTTCGGGCGGGATGCCGTAGACAAGGCCGAACGCGGAACGGTCAAATGCAGCTGTGGCGGAAAACCCGATACGGGCCTGCGGATCGTAAGGCAGCATGCCGGCATAGCCGCCATTATAGGTAACTTCGAGTGTCAGCGGTTGCTCGATGCCCATCAGCGAAAGCGTGCCGGCCACCTGTGCCGTGTTCTCGCCGGTCAGCGTCACATCGCTCGACACGAAGCGGATAACCGGATGGTTCTCGACATCGAGCCATTGCGCGCCGGTCAGTTCGGCGTCGAAATCCACATCGTCGCGCGGATAATGGGTTTCCAGCGAAGCCGGGTCGATCTCGGCCGTCACGGACATCGTCTCCGGCGCCTGCGGATCGAAATCCATCTCGACATCGAACCGCGTGAAGCGGACCGGGTAGCGCGAAAACCCCATATGGTCGACATGGACGATGAGGCTGCCATGGGTCGTGTCGAGCCGGTAGGCACCGGCTGGAGGCGGATCCATGGGTGGCGGCGCGATATCCTGGGCCAGGACCGGGGCGGTCATCAGGGCGACGGCTCCGAGGACTGTGAAACAGGGCTTCATGATCAGTGTACCCCTTCGCGGGCTTCGGCGAGTTCCAGCGCCAATTGTTCCAGCTGCCAGGCAACACCTTCGCGACGCGGGCCGGCATTATCGAGACCGTCGAGGAAGGCGTCCTGCTCAACATAGGTCAGCACGGTGCCCTCCTTGTCCGCCTCGAACGTGACCGTCGCCAGCGAGACCGAGATCGGTGTGCCGTCCATCGTCATGCGATAGGCCAGGATGATCCGCGCCCCTTCTTCGATGTCGTGGATCACAGCGTCATAGGTGAAGCGTCCGCCGTCCGGCGCCCGCCCGGATGCGCTTTCCAGCCCGCCAACACGAAAGTCGAGCGCGTGCTCGATGTCGGTAAACCCCTCGGCCCCGGCAAACCAGCGGCGCTTCGCCGCCGGTTCCGCCCAGGCGGCAAAGACGGTGCGCGGCGCAAACTCATAGCGGCGGCTGAGTGTGAACGTGTCGTGGTCGACGCGGCTGTCGGTCATGCAATATCTCCCCTGAAGGGTTTGGTGTCGGGTTTCTCCACCCACACGCCCAGATACGAGGCCAGAGCGGCGAGCAGGGTTTTCCAGCCGTCTCGCGTTGTTTCTTCGTAGTCCGCCCATTGTTCGGGCAGCTCCTGGACCAGCATGATCCGGCAGCCCGTGTTTTCCGGAAGAATGGTGACGGTCACCCGGCCGCCATCGGCCGGATCAAGATCATCGCTTTCGCCTGCATTGAAGCGAAAGATCAGTCGGTGCGGCCGGTCGATCTCGATATATTCACCGACGTGATAGGCATCACCGCCTTCACGGCGATCCACGATCACGAAGCGCCCGCCCGGCCGGGCATCGATGTCACAACGCACGACCGTAGAGTCGGACTGGGCGAACAGCCAGTGGCGGGCACGGTCCGGGTCCAGCCAGGCGGCAAAGACATCATCCGGATCAGCTTCCAGATGGCGCTCGACAGTCACGGTGAGTTGGTCTGTCATGGGATGGTCTCCCGCGTCAGGTGTGTAACAAGGTTTTCCAGCAAGGCGCCCCACCCTTCACGATACCCCGCGAAGATGTCCGAACAGGCCTCCGCCGCGATCTGCAGCGTCAGCCGCATGCGGGCGCCGGCCCCGTCAGGGTCGATCTCGACCGTCGCCAGAGCGGAGGAGAGGCGCTGGCCGCCAAGGCTGACGGTCTCGGACATGATGATCCGACGGTCCGGAACAATATCCTGGTAGACAACCACCGCCTCATAGGCGTTGGCATCGCCATCGGCCCAGCAGCGGCTGACGTCACATCCGCCGACCCGGAAATCATCGGCGTCGTAGACCAGGTGAAGATGGTCCGCCGGCTTTTGCCACTGTGTCCGCCCCTCTACGTCCTTCCAGGCCGCGAATATCTGCGCCGGTGTGGCGTCATAGCGCCGTTCCAGCGTGAAGCGTTCATGGGTGATCCGGCCGGTCATTTAGCGTCTGCCTTCATCGCCGTCACGATCTCGACGAGCTGTTCGATCACGGTGCCCCAGCCATCATGGAAGCCCATGGCTTCATGGCGTTCGCGGGACGCCCTGTCCGGGTGCAACACCGTGGCGATGTAATGCGTTCCCGCACCGTCCGGCCTGAATTCGATTCCGGCGGTCATGTGAATGCCGCCGCAATGCTCGGCATCACCGGCCGGCCGGTAGCCCGGCAGAAGCGCGCTGGTCCAGGCAATCCAGGCTTTCGGCTCGACCGCGACGAAGATACCGGCATTGTCGAAGCGCTCGCCTTCAGGCGATTGCATGACGGTGCGGAACATGCCGCCCGGACGCAGATCCATCTCGATCTCCGGCGTCGTCCAGGGGCGCGGCACCCACCATTGTTTCAGACGTTCCGGATCGGTCCAGGCCGACCAGACCAGATCGACGGGCGCATCGATACGGCGGTCGATGGCCAGGTCGGTTTCGGGATTGAAGCGGGCCCAGTCACGTTTGCGGGTCATCGGGGGTTTCCTTTGCAGCCATATCCCTGAGATAGGCGTCGAGCCGGTCAAGCCGGGTCTCCCACAGCGCTTTCTGCTTCGACAGCCAGTCCTGTGCCTCGCCCAGACGCGCGGTTTCCAGCCGGCAGGTCCTCACCCGTCCGGTCTTCTGCGTGCGGATCAGCCCGCCCGTCTCCAGCACTTTGAGGTGCTGCATCAGGGACGGCAGAGCCATGTCAAAGGGTTCGGCAAGCTCGGACACCGAGGCCGGCCCCTCGATAAGACGGGCAATAACGGCCCGGCGGGTCGGGTCCGCCAGGGCATGAAAGGTGGAATCGAGATGCGTCTGATAGTTAGGCATACATCTAGGTTTTCAGCGCCGGGCCATGCCGTCAACCAAAAACTTATGCACTCGCCTAACTTTTAACCAACCTGTTGATCAAAAACGAGAACAGCGTGCGACTTCGCGCTTGCGATATTGCTCGCCTCGATAACGCCCATAGCTTCGATTGATTATCTTTCGCACGCAGGCGGGCATAATCTGGGATCAGCGGCAAGACGTGACGGATCTGACCGGTTTTGCGCCGGCGGCGAGCCTCGGACTGAACCGGCCCGCCGTCACTCAGCAAACTGAAGGGCGCGGAGCAATCCGCGTCCTCTTTTTGCTCCTGCGGGTGCGCCTCTAGTTTCCCGGCACTTCCTTCACGTGGACATCCATCTGCGGGAAGGGGAATTCGACGCCGTTTTCGTGGAAGCTCTTCCAGATCGCCATATAGACATCGCTGCGCACATTGGAGAGCCCGTTCTGCGGATCGGAAATCCAGAAGCGCAGGTCGAAATTGACCGAGCTGTCGCCAAACTCCATCAGATTGCAGACGGGCGTCTTGTCCGGCACGACACGGTCGACGGTCTGGGCGGCGGCAATGGCGAGCTGCTGCACCTTCTCCATGTCGACAGTCCCGTAGGATACGCCGAAGGGGGCGTGCTGGCGCACCACCCGGTCGGACTTGGACCAGTTGATCACGCCATTGGCGATGAAATGCTCGTTCGGGATGAGGTGCTCGGTGCCGTCGCGCGTGCGCATCGAGACATAGCGCGACTGCATCCCCGTCACCCAGCCGAACTGGCCGTCGACTTCCAGCGCATCGCCCGGCTTGATCGACTTGTCAGCCAGCAGCGTGAAACCGGCGGCGAAGTTCGCCACGGTCTTCTGCAGGCCCAGGCCGACCCCGATACCCACCGCACCGGAGAAGATCGCCAGCGTGGCCAGGTTGAAGCCGGTCAGCTGCAACGCGATCAAGAGCGCCACGATCGGCAGGACAAAGCCCAGGACTTTGGCGATCAGGGCCCGCAGGGCCGGCGAGATCTCTTCGGCGCGCTCCAGCTGGGTATTGATCGCCCGGCCGGCGAAGGACGCCGCCCAGAACAGCACGCCGAAATAGATCAGCGTGCGCAGCACGTCGAACAGGGAGAGATCGACAGGATCGCCCTCCTCCGTCTCGCCCAGCGGGATGGCCAGCGCCTGCAGCTGCATGACGACATCGTCGAGCAGGCCGAACACATCGAGCGCCGCCACCGGCCAGGCGATGTAGAAGGCGACCTGCGACCAGAAGCGCGAGCGGATGATCAGCGTGACGGCGCGGATCACCAGCCAGGCCGTCATCAGGCTCATCGCCGCATCGATCAGGTGGAAGGGCCGGTCGACCGCCCCCAGCACCACGCGCTCAACCGCCAGCACCGCCAGCAGCGCCAGCGGTGTGGCCAGCGCAATCGCCGCCGTCAGCAGCCGCCGAGCAAGCCCCGTGCGGATCAGCTCGCGCGTATGCGCCTCGACCAGATGACGCAAGCGCGGTCCGAAGATCAGCGCCGGGATAAAGGCCGCCGCCACTAGACCGATCTGGATGGCAATATTGATGTCGAGCAGCGATGCCTGGAGCCGGGTCAGGATTTCGCCGAACTGGCCCTGCATCGCTTCGAGTGGCAGGAGTTCGTCAAGAGCGGAATCATCCTGTGTCATGGGCCTTGGCACTCCGGCTCGTACGGTGAGATCAAAGGGTTAGCACGAGATGCGCGCGCAGGACCAGAGGCGGGACGGAACGAGCGGCGGTTTCAGCCGTTGCAAGCAACATAGCCGCAAGGGAGGCCATCATGGCCGTTCTCAAAGCGCGCGAATTGCGCACGGTGTGGCGCCGCCGTTTCTTCACCTTCGCGATCGGCGCCTTGGTCGCGCTTGCCATACTGCTGGCGATCGGCAGCCCCATTGTCGCTGAAGTCTGGCAGCCGGGCTATCTGGCCCCGCTGGTTGTCGCGACCGAAATCGTGGTCGTGTTCACCGGTATCACCTGGCTGGCGCTCTTCACCCTGTCGAAGCGCCGGCGCGATCTGCCCGGAGCCGAATAACCCGGCGGTCTAAAGCCCGCGGTAATAGCGCCGGGCGACACCGACCGAGATCGGGCTCGCCAAAAAGGCGTACCAGGCCCCGGCAATGGCTGCCGCAAACAACGAGAAGAAGACAATGCTGGCAGCACTGTCATAGGCGCTGTTTGCAGCGCTGGCCGACAGGAGTGCGCCGCCCAGCCCGCACAGTGTGGACAGCCCGATTGCCGGTCCACCGACGACAAAGCGCTGCCATTTGAACGCCATGCCCGGTGGCTGGTCCAGCCTTCGCGCCCACCAGGTCGAGAGAGCAAAGTCCGCCATCCAGATCACGGAAAAACCCGCCGACAATCCGAGCAGGACCGCAGCCGGCACGCCGCCGGGACCGGACAGCGCGGCTACGGCCCGAAGGAGCGCAACACAGACCGCCACGCCACCGGCGAGGACGACAGTCCGGCTGGGGCGAAGAGCCACCCCTAGCCCAGCAGCTTCTTCTGCAGGATCTCGTTCACGGCCTGGGGGTTGGCCTTGCCCTGCATGGCCTTCATCACCTGACCGACGAACCAGCCCATCGCCTTGGGCTTCTCCCGCACAGACGCGGCCTGGTCGGGATTGTCGGCGATCAGCTGGTCGACCACGGCCTCGATAGCGCCGGTATCGGTGACCTGTTTGAGGCCACGATCCTCGACAATCTTCGCCGGATCCCCGCCTTCGGCCCACAGAATCTCGAACACATCCTTGGCGATCTTGCCGGAGATCGTCTTGTCCTCGATCAGGCCCACCAGACCGCTCATCTGCGCGGCCGAAACCGGGCAGTCGGTAATGGTCAGGCCTTCCTTGTTGAGGCGGCCATAGAGTTCGTTATTGACCCAGTTCGAGGCCAGCTTGGCATCGCGCCCTTCGGCGACTTCCTCGAAATAGGCCGCCCGGTCCTTGTCGGCTGCCAGCACCGAGGCGTCATAATCCGACAGGCCGAGCACGCTGACAAAGCGCTCGCGCTTGGCGTCGGGCAGTTCCGGCAGACCGGCCTTGATCTCGTCGACCCAGGTCTGCTGCAGCTCCAGCGGCAGCAGGTCGGGATCGGGAAAATAGCGGTAGTCGTGTGCTTCTTCCTTGGAGCGCATGGACCGCGTCACACCGGTGTTGGCGTCGAACAGGCGGGTCTCCTGGTCGATCTTGCCACCTTCCTCGAGGATGTCGATCTGGCGCTGGGCCTCATACTCGATCGCCTGGCGGATGAAGCGCAGCGAATTGACGTTCTTGATCTCGCAGCGCGTGCCCAGATGCTTGAAATCGCCCGTCTCGCGGAATTTCTCGTAAGCGCCCGGCTTGCACACCGACACGTTCACGTCGGCGCGCAGCTGACCCTTTTCCATATCGCCGCCACACGTGCCCAGATAGCGCAGGATGGTGCGCAGTTTGGAGACATAGGCCGAGGCCTCTTCCGGTGAGCGGATGTCCGGCTTGGAGACGATCTCCATCAGCGCCACGCCCGAGCGGTTGAGGTCGACATAGGTCGAGTTCGGATCAAGGTCGTGGATCGACTTGCCGGCATCCTGTTCCAGATGCAGGCGCTCGATACGCACGGTGAAGCGCGATCCGTCATCGCGCTCGCACTCGATCTCGCCCTCGCCGACGATCGGGAACTGGAATTGCGAGATCTGATAGCCCTGCGGCAGGTCGGGATAGAAATAATTCTTCCGGTCGAAACGCGACCAGGTGTTGATCTTCGCATTGAGGCCGAGCCCGGTCTTCACCGCCTGCTCGACAACATGCTCATTGATCACCGGCAGCATGCCCGGCATGGCCGCATCGACCAGCGAGACCTGGGTGTTCGGCGCTGCCCCGAAAGCCGTCGCCGCACCGGAGAACAGCTTGGCGTTGGAAACCACCTGGGCGTGGATTTCCAGCCCCATGACGACTTCCCAGTCACCGGTCACACCCGGCAGCGTATAGCTATGATCGCTCATCTTGCTCATCCTCGTCGTCCCAGGTCGGACGCTCTTCTTCCGGCGTATTCATCGCCGCGACCAGTACCCGGCCCGCCATCATCACGGTCAGACCGAAAAACAGGAAACCGACGCCGGGTGTCACCAGCAGTACGGTCCAGAGATTGCGCGGCTCCAGCGGGGCGATGCCGCGGAACACGACCACGCCGGCCAGCACCAGCAGCGCGCCGACCAGGAAGGCTGGCCGCGACAGCTTCATCGCCGGGTGCGCGGGTTCAGTCATTGGCCTTGTCCCCGCCTTCCACGCGCTTGCGGCTGCCCGGCGCCGGAACGAAGGCCCGCCAGGCCGTGCCCAGACCGATGACGCACAGGGCCAGGCCGATCAGCAGCACCACAATCACCCACAGCGAAGGCAGCGTGCCCGCCCCCAGCGTGGCGATCAGCCCGTCGACACCGCTCAGAACCAGCGGCACGGCAAACATCAGGCACATCAGCGCGATGGCCAGGACGATGATCCGCGTCGTCCAGACATTGGCAGCGCCGGTTTCGCGCGTGTCGGGTTCCGGAGCGTCGCTCATCGCCCTACCACCACTTCTCCGCCTTGAAGCCAAAGCCGGCACTGTCCTCGATCGCCGCACCGACCTTGAACATGGTCTCTTCGTCCAGCGCGCGCGTGATCACCTGCAGCCCCAGCGGCAGGCCCGACTTGTCGAGCCCCGCCGGCACCGACATGGCCGGCACGCCGGCCAGGTTCGCCGTCACGGTGAAGACGTCGTTGAGATACATCGCGATCGGATCGTCCGACTTGGTGCCCAGACCGAAGGCGGCCGACGGTGCGGCGGGCGTCAGGATGGCGTCGACCTTCTCGAACGCCTGGTCGAAGTCCTGCAGGATGCGCGTACGTACTTTCTGGGCCCGCAGGTAGTAAGCGTCGTAATAACCGGCCGAAAGCACATAGGTGCCGATCATGATGCGGCGCTGCACTTCGTGGCCAAAGCCCGCGGCGCGGGTCTTCTCATAGGTATCGTTGAGATCCTCGCCATCGACGCGATTGCCATAGCGCATGCCGTCATAGCGCGCGAGATTGGACGAGGCTTCCGCCGGCGCAACGATGTAATAGGCCGGCAGGGCGTATTTCGTGTGCGGCAGGGAGATGTCGACGATCTCGCAGCCGGCAGCCTTGAGCCAGTCGATACCCTTTTGCCAGACCTCGTCGATCTCGGCGGGCATGCCGTCGACACGGTATTCCTTCGGGACGCCGATCTTCAGACCCTTCACGGACTGGCCGACAGCGGCGGCAAAATCCGGCACGTCGTTGGGCAGCGAGGTGGAATCCTTGGGGTCGTGTCCCGACATCGCCTGCAGAAGCAGCGCCGAATCCTTCACCGTCTTGGCGAACGGGCCCGGATGGTCGAGCGAGGAGGCGAAGGCCACGACGCCCCAGCGCGAGGTGCGGCCATAAGTGCCCTTCACGCCGACCGTGCCCGTGAACGCGGCCGGCTGGCGGATCGAGCCGCCCGTATCGGTGCCCGTGGCACCGAAGCACAGATCGGCGGCCACAGCGGCGGCCGAGCCGCCTGAGGAGCCGCCCGGCGTCAGGCTTTCATTGCTGCCTTCGGCCTTCCACGGATTCACGACGGGGCCGGTATTGGCCGTCTCGTTCGAGGAGCCCATGGCGAACTCGTCCATCGAGGTCTTGGCCACGAAGACGGCGCCGGCCTCCCAGAGCTTCGACGTCACCGTCGACTCATAGGTCGGCTTGAAGCCCTTGAGGATGTTCGAGGACGCAGATGTATCCACGCCTTCCACGGCGAACAGGTCCTTGATGGCCAGCGGCACGCCTTCCAAGAGGCCGCCCTCGCCCTTGGCCAGGCGTTCGTCGGCCGCCTTGGCCATGGCCATGGTTTTCTCCTCGTCGAACGCCGTGAAGGCATTCAGCGCCGGCTGGGCTGCCTGGCAGGCCGCAAAGGCCTCCTGCGCAAGCTCGGTCGCGGAGACCTCCTTGCCCTTCAGCTTGGCGGAAACCTCGTCGAGAGAGAGTTTGAGAAGATCGCTCATATGCCCCTACTCCACCGATTTCGGCACGACGAAGAAGCCCTCATCGGACTTCGGTGCATTGGCGAGAACCTTGTCGCGGATCCCGCCATCGGTGATCTTGTCCTCGCGCATCGGCAGCGGGAAGGCGACGGGCGTCGTCATGGCCTGCACACCCTCGACATCGACCTCGTCGAGCTGCTCGATCCATTTCAGGATACCATTGAGCTCACCCACCAGGGTGTCGATACGGTCTTCCGGCTCGGCGAGGCGCGCGAGGCGCGCAATACGCCGGACGTCGTCAGCGGTCACGGACATTGGAAATCACTCCGGATAGTCGAAGCCGACTGAGTACCAACCCGGTTTCGCAGGTGCAAGAAAGCTTGACGGCTGCGCCTGCACGGCGCATTGGCGGCGAATGCCCGTTATCGCCCTGGAAGATCTGCACGACGGCCCCCTGATCGCGCTCGATCCGGGCACAAAGACCATCGGCGTGGCGGCCTGCGGCGCCTCGCGCGGACTTGCGACACCGGTGGAAACCATTGTACGCACAAAATTCACCGCGGATGCCGAGCGCATCTTCGCCCTCTATGACGAACGCAAGGCCATGGCCATCGTGATGGGCCTGCCGGTCAATATGGACGGGTCCGAAGGCCCGCGCGTCCAGTCCGTCCGCGCCCTCGCACGCAATCTGTTGCGGGTGCGCGATATCCCCGTCGTCTTCCAGGATGAGCGCCTGTCGACCTTCGAGGCCGAGGAAAAGCTGATCGCCGCCGGCGTGCGCCGCGACAAGCGCAAGGCCGTCATCGATGCCCATGCCGCCGCCAATATCCTGCAAAGCGCGCTCGACCGCCTGGCGCAGCTGGGCGGATAGGCCGAACCTCTTTCTTCCCCACGCGAGGGGGGAAGTGGGCCGAGGCAAAGCCTCGGGTCGAAGGGGCGGCGCGAAGCGCCGTAGGACAGCGGCGCACTGCACCACCATTCCGCCGCGATCGCGGCGGCCCCTCCCCCGTTTCACGGGTCCCCCTCGCCACGTCGTGGGGAGGAAAGCCAAAGCGGTGGATGACCTTGCTGGCAAAGCGCAATAAAGAGACTCACCATGCAGGCTTCGATCGTTTCCGCTCTCGTCCCCGTATTCGGCGTCATCTTCATCGGATGGTTGTTGCGCCGGTCCAGCCTTCTGCCGGATCACAGCTGGGCCCCGATCTCGCGCCTCGCCTATCTGGGCCTGTCGCCCGCCCTGCTCTTTTCCTCGATCAGCCATGCCGATCTGAGCAATATCCAGCTGGGCAGCTTCATCCTGGCAGCCGTGCTGGGCTTTCTGGGCATGGCGGCGATCACGCTGGCGCTGAAACCCTTCCTGCGCATTCCAGACCCCACCTATACCAGTCTCTTCCAGGCGACCTGCCGCTGGAACGGCCTCCTCATCCTGGCTCTGGGGATCGCCCTGTTCGGCGATGAGGGCGAGATCCTGGTGGCGCTGGTCATGGTCGTCTCCATCCCGCTGGTGAACATGGAGTGCGTGGCGGCCCTGTCGGTCTGGGGCGACGGCGCCAAGCCGAACTGGACCTCCATCCTCTACCGCATCCTGACCAATCCGCTGATCCTGGGTTCCGCTGCCGGCGGTATCGTCAATCTGGGCAATATCCCGATGCCGGCGATGGCTTCGAACACGATCGACCTTCTGGGCCAGGCCGCCCTGCCGCTGATCCTGCTCTCCGTAGGCGCCGGCCTCAACTTCACCGCCATGAAGGCAAGGCCGCGGCTTCTGGCGCTGTCGGTCTTCATCAAGCTGATGATCGGGCCGCTGGTCTTCTACGGCGTCGGCCGGGCGCTGGACATCGAGGGCGTGCCGCTGACCATCCTCCTGCTCACCGGCGCCAGCCCCGGCGCCGCCTCGGCCTATGTGCTGGCCAAGCAGATGGGTGGCGATGCGCCCTATTCGGCCGGAGACATCACTGCCAGCGCCCTCTTCTGCTTCGTGACGATCCCGTTCTGGCTCTGGCTGCTGGGCTAGACCACCCTTGCGCCAGGCGACCGGACGGGCCTTGCTTGCCCGTCTTGCCCACCCGGACTAAGAATGGGGGCCGGGCTTGCTCCGACGAGCGGGATCTTGGTTTTGGGGGAATGTCATGGCTCGCAAGGGCATACTCAGTCGCCGCTCATTCATGATGCAGGTGACCGGCAGCGTATTGGCGGCAGGCGCCGGCGCACTGGTCAGCGGTGTCGCGACGGCACAAACCTATACCGGCGTATCGGACTCGGATGGCGGCGCCTATGCGGATCAGGCCGGCTACGGACGCAGCGGCGGCGCGAACGCAGGCGGCTCCGGCTTGACCGACAATGACAGCGGCGCCACCGCTGATCCGGTCGGGAATGGCCGTGGATCCGGCGGCGTCCGCGCGCAGGGCATTTCCGATCAGGACAGCGGTGCAATGGCGGATCCGGCCGGCCAGGGGCGCGGAGCCGCAGCCCAGCGCCCGGCTCAGCCGGACGGCCCGGTCAAAAGCGAAGTTCCGCGTAATAACGGGATGGTACGGGCCTGTAACCCCCGCTGCTAGCCGTCGGCGCCAGGCTCAACCTCATCGCCATCCTCGACATCACTCTGTGCTGTCAGGCTGAATCCGGCTGGCTGTGGTCGCTGGGGTAGAGGCTTTCCCTGCGAAGCGGGGGACGTGGCGCGCGCAGCAAGCCGATGGGGGTAAGTGCGCGCTACGCGCTCTGCGGCGCTTCGCGCCGCCCCCTCAGTCCGCTACGCGGACAGCTCCCCCGCGAGCGGGGCGAGCCCTTGGTGCCTCAATCCCCCAGACAATATCGCTCCCCTTCATCCGCCAGGCCGAAACCGGCCTCGAAGACCTGCTGGCGTTCCGGCGCATCGGGAAAGCGCACCGGATTGGTGTGGTTGAAATGGATGAAGCGGATCTTGGCCTTCTCTTCGGCCGGCAGGTCCGCGAAACGGTCCATGGAGTGTGTGATGAAGGGATGCGGGAAGCCGGACATGTCGCGGCCGGGGATCTCGCCATTGGCAAAGAAGGTGGCGTCGACATAGGCGACATCCACCGAGGCCAGCGCCTGCTCGATCATGCCGGGTTCGCCGTCCTCGACTTCGCCCCAGTCATCCCACTCTTCCCAGCTGTCGATATCCGGCAGGAAGAGCGCCGAGCGGTCCGGCCCCTCGATGCGGAAGCCGACGACCTCGGTGTATTCCTGACGGTGGGGCACTTCGAAGGGCGTCACAGTGAGCGAACCGACCACGGAGGGTTCATCGGCCTGCAGATCTTCCAGCACGATATTGCCCAGACGCACCAGCTGGTCCCAGGGCCCGTTGGAAAACAGGAAGGCGGCCATGGAGGGCATGGCGTAGACCGGCACACCCCGGGCGCCCATGCTCTCGAAACCCAGATACATCAGCCCGGTATAGTGGCCGATATGGCCATGGGTGAGGAAGATGGCGTCCAGACCCGGCGCCGCGCCTTCGGCCGGTGCGAATTCATCCAGACGCTGCATCTGTTCGCGCATGTCCGGCGTCGCCTCGAACAGATAGCGGGCATCGTACGGCCGGTCGACGATGGCAAGCGAGGTCGCCAGCCGGCGCAGGGCGGGATCGGCCCAGGCCGGATCGTCCGGATTGCCCATTTGCGGCGCCCCGCCATCCTGGGCGACGCCGAGAACGACCAGTTCGACGGCACAACGGGGCGCGTTCTGGGCCGGGGCGGCGGAGGCGAAAACCGTGGATGCAAGGAGGGTCAGCGCGAGCGCGCCGGGACGAGTCATCATGGCGAAACGAGAGGACAAGCCGCCGGACGGGTCAAGCCTTTCCGCCTAGTCCACACCGACCACAGCCGAGCGCCGCTGCATCATCAGCACGTCGCGCCATTGCCCGGCCAGGGGACCGTATCCCATGCGCCCCAGCCCTTCCAGCCGCCCCAGCGGTTTGAAACCGCAGCGTTCGTGCAGGGCGATGGAGCCTTCGTTTTCCGGGAAGATGCCGGCCTGCAGCATCCAGATTCCCGCAGCTTCCGATGCGGCGACCATGGCCTCCAGCAGGACCAGTCCGAGACCGCGGCCACGCGCGGCCGCGGCGACATAGAGCGACATCTCGCCCACACCGCCATAGACGCAGCGCGAGGAGACCGGGCTGAGCGCCGCCCAGCCCAGGACCTCGCCGTCATCCACCGCCACGAGCCGGGGCTCGGCCAGCTTGCCGGCGTCGAACTCCGGCCAGGACGGGGTCGTGCTTTCGAAGGTCGCGTGCCCCGTCGCGATGCCCTCGCCATAGATGCGCAGCACGGCGTCCGCATCCTTGTGCGTCATCGGTCTGATCTGCGGCATGATGCCCTCCCTGATGGACAGGAATATCTGTGCGGCCTTGCCGGGCGGCGCAAGGGCCCGCGCGCGAAAATGCCTGTCGGCTTGCCCCGTGCCGCGACTGCCCCTATACCGCCGCAGACATCTTTCCGGGGCCTGACGAAACGGGAGGCGGGATGACCCGCGCCGCATTTTCCTACGACTTCCCCCACCGCCACCTGATCTCGGTGGCCGATCTCAATCCCGTCGATATCCGCATCATCTTCGAGCGCGCCGCACACTGGCTGGCGGTGAACCGCACGCCGGACAAGTCGAGCGATGTGCTCAAGGGGCTGACGGTTCTGAACCTCTTCTTCGAGGCTTCCACCCGCACCCAGGGCTCGTTCGAAATGGCGGGCAAGCGGCTGGGCGCCGATGTGGTGAATTTCGCCGTCGCGCACTCCTCGGCGTCCAAGGGCGAGAGCCTGTCGGATACGGCGCGCACGCTGGCCGCCATGCGGCCGGACATCATGGTGGTGCGCCATTCGGCCACCGGCGCACCGCGCTTCCTGGCCGAGCGCACCGGGCTGGCCGTGATCAATGCCGGTGACGGCATGCACGAACACCCTACCCAGGCCCTGCTGGACAGTTTCACCCTGGCCCAGCACTGGGGCGAGGTCGGCGGCAAGCGCATCCTGATCGTCGGCGACATCCTGCACTCACGCGTTGCCCGCTCGAATATCGGTCTGCTGAACATTCTCGGCGCGGAAATCCGTCTGTGCGCCCCGCCCACCCTTCTGCCCTCCGATGTCGACCAGTGGGGCTGTGATGTCTTCCATGATCTCGACGAAGCGTTGACCGATTGCGACGCGGTCATGGCGCTGCGCCAGCAGAAAGAGCGCATGTCCGGCGGTTTCGTGCCGTCGGAACGCGAATTCTTCCACCTGTTCGGCCTGACGCATGAGCGGCTGGAAGTCTGCTCTCCGGACGTGCTGGTCATGCATCCCGGCCCGATGAACCGGGGCACTGAAATCCACACCAAGCTGGCCGACGATCCGGAGAAGAGCGTGATCCTGGAACAGGTCGAAAGCGGCGTGGCCGTGCGCATGGCGGTACTCGAGCTGATCGGCGAGACGATCCGCCGCGACTTCCATAGCCGGGAGGCGGGACAATGAGCGAGACCAGCCTGGCCATCATCAATGCCCGCCTTGTCGACCCGGCCTCCGGTCATGACGGCCCCGGCGGGGTATTGATCGAGGACGGTGTCATCGCCCAAACCGGCGGCGAGATCGATGTCGATGCGGCCGATGAAGTGATCGACGCGAAGGGCTGCATCCTCGCGCCCGCGCTGATCGACCTGCGCTGCGCCAAGGAACCGGCGCTCACGCCGGACGGCGAAACGCTGGACACGCTGACGGCAGGCGCGGCAGCGGGCGGCTTCGGCACCATCGTGCTCGCACCCAATGTCCGCGCCCCGCTGGACAAGGCTGACGGGTTTGCCGGCATGAATCGCGGTCTCGCAAAGCGCGGCGTCCATGTGCTCTCCGCCTGCGGCGCGACCCAGGGCCTGGCCGGCGAGCAGATGGCCGAAATCGGGCTGATGGTGCGCGGCGGTGCGGTCTATGCGGGTCAGGGCGACCGGCCCATCAGCGACACGCGCACCATGCGCCGCCTGCTGGCCTATACCAGCCAGTTCGATATCTGGCTCTCGGTGCGGCCGGCCGATGCGGACTTGTCCGAAGGCACCGTGGCGCTGGAAAGCGACTGGTCTGCCCGCATGGGCCTGCCGGCAGAACCCGCCCTCTCCGAACGCATCGCGATCGAACGCGATGCGGCGCTGGCCGAACTGTCCGGCGGCAAGCTGATGATCGACCGCCTGTCGACGGCTGACGGTCTGGCCGCCCTGCGCCGCGCCCGCACACGCGATCAGGAGATCGCGACGACCGTTGCTATCGCCCACCTCACCCTCAACGAGGTCGATGCCGGCGGGCTGGACAGTGCCTTCCGCATGGATCCGCCCCTGCGTGCCGAGGCTGACCGCCGCGCCCTGGTCGAGGCGGTCACCAGCGGCGAGATCGACGCCGTGGTTACCGATCACCGCCCGACCCCGTTCGACGACAAGGGCGAACCCTTTGCTCTCGCCATCGCCGGCACGATGAGCCTGGAAACCGCGCTCGGTGCGATGCTGGGCCTGGTCCATGACGGACAGCTGGAACTGATCGACGCCCTGCGCGTGATGACCAGCGGCCCCGCCGATCTTCTGGGTCTGCCGCAGGGCCGGATTGCCGAAGGCGCACCGGCCGACCTGATCTTGATCGATGGCGACAAGCCCTGGGTCTGCGATCCGGACCGTTTCCACTCCGCCCGCGGCAATTGCGCCTGGGCCGGACGCCGTTTCCAGGGACAGGTCTTGCAAACCCTCGTCGGCGGAGTCACGATATACAACCAAAAGGCGTAAACCGGCCATGCAACCTCTTTATCTGGCAATCGCGGCCATCGGTGGCTACCTGTTCGGCTCCATCCCCTTCGGCCTTGTGCTGGTAAGGCTGGCCGGGCTGGGCGATATCCGTGCGATCGGGTCGGGGAATATCGGCGCGACGAATGTGCTGCGCACCGGACGCAAGGACCTCGCCGCCGCCACGCTTCTCCTCGACGCCGGCAAGGCGGGCATCGCCGCTGCCGTCTTCGGGCTTCTGCTGGGCACGACGGCCGGCCTGGTGGCCGGCGCAGCCGCCTTCATCGGCCACTGCTTCCCGGTCTGGCTGAAATTCAAGGGCGGCAAGGGTGTCGCGACCTTTGTGGGCACGATGCTGGTCGTGTTCTGGCCGGTCGGCCTCGTGGTGATCGGTACCTGGCTGCTGATGGCCGCGATCTTCCGGATTTCCTCACTCGCCGCCCTCACTGCCGCCCTCGCCGCCCCGGCCGCGGCCTGGTTTCTGGGCCGGCCGGATGTGGCCATCATGGCCAGCGTGCTCACCGTGCTGATCTATGTCCTGCACCGCGCCAATATCGCCCGCCTTCTCAAGGGCGACGAACCGCGCATCGGCGCGAAGAAGGATGCCGCCCCGGCCTCGGACGATCCCGGAGACACGGCCGCATGAGCGAAGCCAGGCCCGGCCACACCGAAAGGGTGATGTGGCTGCGCCTGGCGCGCACAGAAGGGCTGGGCGCCGTCGGCTTCGCCCGGCTAATCGCCCGCTATGAAACGGCCGAGGCCGCGCTAGACGCCCTGCCCGGACGCTGCCGCAAAGCGGGCAAGCCGGTTCCCGTCATTCCCTCCCGCGAGATGATCGAGGACGAACTGGACGCGGTGGACCGGGTCGGCGGTGTGATCCTCACCGGGGTCGATTGCGACTTCCCGCCGCTCCTCACCGCCATCCCCGCACCGCCGCCAGCCCTGATCGTGATGGGTGATCTCGCCCTGCTCGACCGCCCGGCCTGTGCCATGGTCGGCGCCCGCAATGCGTCGGCAGCCGGCCTGCGCTTTGCGCGCGAGCTGGCGCACGGGCTGGGTGGTGAAGGTCTTGTCGTGGTCTCAGGCCTGGCCCGCGGCATCGATGGCGCCGCCCATGCCGGCGCGCTGGAGACCGGCACGATTGCCGTCGTCGCCGGCGGCATCGATCACATCTACCCGCCCGAGCACGCCGATCTGCACAACGCTATCGCCGAACGCGGCCTCATCGTCTCCGAACGTCCGCTCGGCCGCATCCCGACTGCCCGTGACTTTCCGCGCCGCAACCGGCTGATCTCGGGCCTGTCCCGCGGCACGGTCGTCGTCGAGGCAGCGTTGCGATCCGGCTCACTGATCACGGCACGCTTTGCCGCCGAACAGGGCCGCGAGGTGATGGCCGTGCCCGGCTCACCGATCGATCCGCGCGCCCGCGGCTCCAACCAGCTCCTGCGAGATGGCGCCCATCTGGTCGAAACCGTCGAGGATGTGACCGGAATACTCGCCGGCCTGCAGTCCCTGCCGCTGGTGCGCGAACCGGCCCCACAGTCGGGCAGCGGCCTGTTCGAAGAGGACTGGCCGGACGCCCCCGTGGACGAAGCCCCGGATTCCTGTGACGACGACATCAGCGGCACCAACCGTGTTCGCGGCCTGATATCGCCGACCCCGGTCTCGGTCGACGAGATTGCCCGGCAGAGCGGCCTGCCGGCCGGAACGGTGTCGGCCATGCTGATGGAATTGGAGCTGACAGGTGAAGTCGCGCGCCTGCCGGGCGGGCTGGTCCAGAGCGTCGCAAGCGCACGCTAGAGCGATTTCATCGTCATCGAGGCCGATGACATGGCGTCAGCCGGAAAAGGGCTCCTCGCCAGCTTCCCCGATCGCCCGGCCTTCGAGTTCGACAAACTGGGCGGCGACCTCGATAAGTATGGCGGCGCGGTTCATCCGACAGCGGTAGGCATCCTCGCTGAGTTCTCGAAGGCGACGGGACAACCGTTCCGCATCGACACCGCAGGTAAAAACCGGAGCCGGGCTCTTGCCAAACAGGTCCACCGAACGTCGTGCACGTTTCATTGTCCCCTCCATTGCTGCAGCAACATACAACCAAAAGAGGCAAACTTGCGCGTGACGCGGATCACAACTTCCCGTTGAGGCGCCCCAGCAGCAAGTCCCGCGCGTCCTGAACCTGGCGCGCCAGGGCCGCGGATCCTTCTCCGGTATCAGGATGCAGCTTCTTCATCAGGCGGCGATGCGCCTGGCGGATGGTCTCGGCATCGGCGGACTCATCCACACCGAGAATTTCCCGCGCCTCAACAAGGCTCATGCCCGCAGCTGGCGCCGTGCCGGCCGAGCCGCCGGAACTGCGTGAACGGCGATGGGGAACACGGATCGCGCGGCCCAGCATGCCCAGACCGAAGAGGCCGATCGGCCCGCCGAGTATGACAGCTCCGCGCAGGCAGATCACCACGCCGGCGATCAGCGCGCCGCTTCCCAGGATAATGCGCACCATGCGCGCAGCATCGTCGGTCTTCTGCTGCGAAAACCACCACGCCGCCCCGAGACAGACGGCCAGCAGCAAAGCTCCGAAGACAAAAGCGGCCATGGCTAGAACGGGATGGGCTGACCTTCCAAGCCCGGCAGTTTGAGCACGATCAGCAGATCGCGCAATTCCTGGCGCGCCGCGACATGGCTCATTGTGAAGGTGACCGTGGAACCGTTCTCGGTCAGGTCCAGCAGGGTCAGCCCCAGCGGGAAAAGCTCCCGGTAGATGACACGCTCGGCAAAGCCCGGCGCAAGCCGGAAGCCGATCCGCTGGGAGAGCATTTTCAGCCCTTCACCGACACGGCGCTTGTTACGCGCATCCAGCATCGAGATACGATTGCGCATCACCACCCAGTCGATGGATTTCTTCTGCATCGCCGCTTTGCGCTTGCGGCATTCCCAGACCATTTCGCTATACAGGCTCGGGCTGCCGACCTCGAACGTGTCCGGATCGATCTCGGCGAGCAGGTCGAAATCGATGAAACTGTCATTGACGGGCGTGATGATCGTGTCGGCGCTGGAATGGGCGAGCCGCGAATAAAGCGTGTCGGCGCCCGGCGCGTCGATGACGACAAAATCGCACTGGGTCTTCAGATCGGTCAGCGCCGCGGAGAACCGGTCGGTCTCTTCCTGCTCGACCAGGTCCAGATCGCGCTGCTTTGACGGCGCGAGGGCAATCTCGACGGGCCGCGGCAGGCCAAGACCGTGACGTTCGCACCAACGTTCGCGATTGCCCAGATAGCGCCCGAAAGTACGCTGGCGCAGATCGAGATCCATCGCGCCAACTTTCTTTCCCATGCGCATCAGGGCCACAGCCAGGTGCATTGCGACGGTCGATTTGCCTGCCCCGCCCTTCTCATTGCCCACCACGATGACATGCGCTTCGCGCACGCCGTCGCGGACACGTCCGAGCGGGCGCGACGGCAGACGGAAGGCCGGATGTTTCGTCATAACTACCCAAATCCCCTGCGCAGCTCCGGCGCCGCAAGGGACACCGGACCGCGCCTGCCCGACACGGCACTTCCTGCGCTCACCCGCCGCTCTCCGGCGACGCGAAAGGCCTGCCGGAATAATCGGTCGCCTGGCAGTACTGGCCGGACGATCGCAAGGCCGTACAAACCTCCAAGGCCGCCGCGCCGGTATCAAACGGCCCGGCCTTGAGACGCAGGAAATCACCTTGGTCCGGGATATGGGCGTGTTCGAGGCGTGCGTCCAGACCAGCCAGCACCGGGTACACGCCCTGCAACTCTGCCCAGCCACGCATTGCCGCCGCTTCGCGTCGGTAGGAGGCCAGATGAATGGCGTGCATCACGCTTTGCGCGTCATTGAGTTCCGGTGCCGGCGGCAAGTCCTGTGGGCCCGTAGTCCCAAGCCCCAGCATCGCTCCTTGTTCAGCAGCCAGACTCTCGAGACCGACCAGAGCCGCCGCCAAAGCGCGCAACTCGGGATAGACTTGGTCCAGGGTTTCCGGCTCGAAACGGGCCAAGTGCGCCAGCTCCCTTGCCGTCGCATCGGCCAGGCGCGCGGGCTGGGTATCAGCGACACCGGCTTCGACAGACGCATCACGATCAAGGTCGCCGCCTGTTGTCGCGCAGGCGCTGAGGACGGCGGCGAACAGAATGGATGGCAGAATTCTCATGGCGCTGTATCTAGGGCGAGTCGGATCGCTTGCCTGTATCATGGCTTATGATATTTCCCGGCTTGTCTGTTTTGCGGAACAACCATGCTCAATCTCCAGATTCCCCATGCCACAACAGTATCGGCCCTGCGCGCGCGCATACGCAGCTGGCGCGATGACCGGCTGTCCATCGGCTTTGTACCGACCATGGGGGCGCTGCACGACGGACATATCTCGCTCGTCCGGCTGGCGAAAGCCCATTGCGATCGTGTTGTGGCCAGCGTGTTTGTCAATCCCAGGCAATTTGCCGAGGGCGAGGATCTGGACGCCTATCCGCGCACCATGCTCGAGGATTCCGAGAAGCTCACCCTCGCCAAGTGCGACCTGATCTTTCTGCCGGACGCGGCCGAAATGTATCCCGAGGGCTATTCGGCCAATATCAGCATGAAGGGCGCGGCTGTTGGCCTGGAGAGCGTCGCCCGTCCGCATTTTTTCGACGGCGTCGCAACCGTCGTTGCCAAGCTGTTCAACCAGGTCCGTCCGGACATGGCCTTCTTCGGCGAGAAGGACTACCAGCAGCTCCTCGTGATCCGGCAGATGGTGCGCGACCTCAATTTCGGTATCGACATCATCGGCGGCGAGACCATGCGCGAGCGCGACGGCCTCGCGATGTCGTCGCGCAATGTTTATCTGTCGGCCGACGACCGCGTCCGGGCGGCACGGCTCAACGTCATCCTCAAGGACTTCTCGGCCGCGCTCAGCGCCGGCACGCCGGTGGCCGACGCCCGGAAGGCTTCTCAGGCCAGCGCGGCCGTCGCCTTCGACGCTGTCGACTATGTCGACGCACGGTGTGCTGCAACGCTGGAAGCGCTTCCTTCCGGCCCCCTCGATCGCGATGCGCGCGTGCTGGCAGCGGTACGGCTGGGCTCGACCCGGCTGATCGACAACATGGCGGCAAAACGGCCTTCGTGATGCCCGAATTGCGGCTAAGCTGACCGCTCGTTCAACCTGCAGCGGAAACCTTGATGATCTCGCGCCTTCTTTATGGCCTTGCCGGTCTTGCCCTCCTCGCCGCACCGGCCCCGGCCCAGACGCCGGTCTCGCGCGCCACGGCGGAAATCGTCGCGACCTATCCCCACGATACGGGCGCCTTCACCCAAGGGCTTTTCATCGAAGACGGCGTCCTGTTTGAAAGCACGGGTCAGGTCGGAGCATCCGGCCTGCGCCAGGTGGCATTGGCAACAGGGCATGTGGAACGCCAGACCGCGCTCGAACCGCCCTATTTTGGCGAAGGTTCCGTCCAGTTGGGATCGCGCATCTACATGCTCACCTGGCAGTCGGAGACCGGTTTCATCTTCGACGCCGGCACGTTCGAGCGTATCGGCACGTTCGACTATTCCGGCCAAGGCTGGGGGCTGACGCATGACGGCACGCATCTGATCCTGTCGGATGGCACGGCAGAACTGCGCATGATCGACCCGGCCGACTTCTCCACCGTGCGTACGGTCGCGGTGACGCTTGCCGGACGGCCCGTGCGACGTCTGAACGAGCTGGAATGGGTGGATGGCGAGATCTGGGCCAATGTCTGGCAGTCGCCGATGATCGTGCGCATCGATCCGGAAAGCGGAGCGGTCACGGGCTTGATCGATCTGACGGACCTCATCCCGCCCGCCCTCGCCGGCAACCGCGACGCCGTAGCCAACGGGATCGCCTGGAACCGCGAAACGGGCCAGATCTACGTCACCGGAAAGCTGTGGCCGTTGCTCTACGAAATCCGTATCGCCAGCCAAACAGACTAGATTTACGGCAAACAAAAAGCACAGTAACAGTAGTTTTCCTGAATTCACCGGATGCGAACGCGCCATGCGTAGGACGTTTTGGAGCCTGCCTTATGCAACGGCCGTAGGTCTGGCGGGGCTGCTCGTCGCCTATGCCGCGATGTGGCTGACAGTGATCTGGGCCGTATTTCAAGGCAACTGGAACGGCTCGGTTTTCAATCTCGACATCCCGAACATCGTCCTCACATTATCGCCGATCGAACTGGGCCTCATCACAAGCGCATCGCTGTTCATTGCAGCGACGCTGGCCGGGTTGGTTCTTCGTCGGCGTTTTGCCGTCTACACAGCATTCGCGACACTAGTCAGCCACCTGGCCGTTTGGCTAGCGATGTCGGATAACCCCTACTACGCAGCCGAGCCCGGTTTCGTTTTCCTGTCCATGGAAGGGCTCCTCGCGACTCTCATCGTGATCCTCGTACGACGCAATGTCCTGCGCTAAGGGTCACCAGGCACCGATTTCCAGCAATTTGGCGCGCAGGTCCGGCGGCAGATCGTCACCGCCCCCAGCCGGCCCCGCGACGTCCTGTGGTGCGTCCTCCGGCTTGAGATAGCGCCAGCCCTGGAAAGGCCGGCGAGGCGCGGCCGCCGTCCGGATGACCTCGGTCGACATCACGATGGCACATCGTTTGACCCCGTCCTCCCCGTCGACCGTTTCCAGCGAAATAATGTCGGACCGGCAACGGATGGCGCCACCGATCACCCAGTAGAGCGATCCGCCGTTTTCCACCTCGTCCCGCTTGGCCGGGGTCATGCGGGTCACATGCACCGAAACCGGCGGCTCGCCGGCGGCCCGGCGCCGGGCCGCCGTGCGTGTCATCGACGCTTCGAGCTCCTCAACCGAGGAGACACCGACACAGAGTTTCACCAGATGCATGACCATGGGTCACAGTTAGGGCGACTCAATGGACCGGTCAAAGCGTCGTGGCCGTCCGGATCAGCGAGCGGCGCTGCCCAGATACTCGATCTCGCTGAAACCGATTTCGAACCCTTCCTGGAAGGTCTGGAAGGCCGCGCTGCCTTCGATGTTCTGGGTGATGCGGACCAGGACCGGCGCCGGCAGGTCGGCCAATTCGGCGAACTCCTGTTCCAGTTCGAACCGGTTCACGCGAATGGCGAAGTTCGGCTTGAAGCTTTCCGGTGCATAGAGCCTCAGATGGCGCACGCCAGGTTCGCTGCGGCCGACCGTAATCTCGCCGCGCAAATATTCGGCGAAGGCCGCATCCTCTTCGCTGTCGGCGTCCAACTGCGGCTGGAAACGGTAAGTCACATCATCGGCGTCCTGCAGATGCAGGTTCACCGTGCCCGGCAGGAAAAGCGCGTCTTCGCTGTCAAAGAACAGGCCGCCCTCATCCTCTTCGTCATCATCGCTGGTGATGACATCGTCCCAGATGGCCCGCTGTTCTTCCGTCAGGTCGGCCTCCGGCGGAGAAACCAGCGTCCAGCGATCGGCCTCGGGTTGCGCACCGTCAAAACGGGCGACGATTTCTCCGGCACTGCCGGTAAAGGTCAGAAGAAAACGCCAGTCGGCGTCATTGTCCCCGGCTACGGTGCGGCCGAGCGCAGCCTCGAACGCCTCCAGTTCGCCCGCCGGCCCCGTCTGGGCATGTGCAGGCAGGCTCACCAGGCTCACTGCGCCCAGCGCAGCAGCAAAAACATGTTTCATTGTGCGGTCTCGATACAGTCATCCCTCGCTATCGGCCATAGCAGGGACCTGCCGTGTGAACGCATTAAAACCCTGTCACCTTCCGACACAATCAGGCCGCATGGCGGTTCACGAAACCGTCCGGCGCGGTCGGGTCGATGTCGAAGGTACGCTCACTCTTCGGCATGGGCCGTTCGCGCTCGCCGAACAGTTTGATCTTCAGCTTCACCATCGTCGTCAGAAAACGTTTGCCCAGCGCACCGAGACCTTCGGTCGAGGTGGAGCGCGGCGTATATCCCAGCGACCGGCGGAGCACACCATTGGCAAAGAGGATGGAGTTTTGCAGCCGCGATTGCGGTGTGGAAATCTCGAACGGCACCGACACGTTGACGCCGGACTGGTTCTCGATCCGGTGCGGACCGTGCAGCGGCCAGTTGGCCGCCATGCCCGGGTGCAGGTCGACCGTGAAGGCGTCGGCATCCCAGGCCGGATCGAAGTCGACATCCTCCGTCTTGTCCTTGTGCAGAACGCCCTCGACATCGTCGGTGTTGAGATAGGGCAGACGCGGCGGATAGGTGCGGAACCGCTTTACGCCGCGCATATGCCACAGCATGGTTTCCGACACGTCCGAATGCAGGAAGACCTGGGCCGTCGGCGAGGAAATAAGGATGCCCGCCTCGGCGACCAGCGGCCTGAAGGACGGGTCGGCCTTCTTCATGTCCGCAAGCATCGACTCGTAGATCGGCCGGTATTCCGGATCCCGGTCCATGGCATGGCGCAGATTGATCCACAGTTTGCCACGGCGCACGGCCTCGATCAGTTCCAGGCCAGACAGCGCACCGGGATCGCCGGCCCGCCAGCTGTCATGGTCCGTCGCGTCATCGCCCATTGTGCAGAAATCGATCAGATCGCGCGGGTGCCGCTCGATCAGCGCCGCCAGCGCCATGTCCGAAAAGGCGTGGTGTTCATGATAGCTGTGGCGGATGACGACGGGCTGCTTGCGGAATTTCCGCCGTGCCTCGTCGGTCCAGCTGCTCGAAAAACGGGCCATATAGGTGTCGCGCATTGAACCGCTCCCTTGGATATCCCCCCAGGAAGTGCAAGCAGTATGCCGGTCTCGCGTGACACGGGAATGATGGGCATCGCAGCCCCCCTTCTCCTTAGGGGAGAAGGTGCCCGAAGGGCGGATGAGGGGGGGACCCCGGTGTCGGCGCTTCATTCGCCAAAGGCGGTGTCTTCCCCCTCTCCCTCGATCCCTCTCCCGAGGGCGAGGGAGGAATGAGCGGCTTCGTTCCGACCTCTAAGCCGCCTCGTTGACCTCGTCGGCGAGCGTGACGAGGATATCGCCCTCGCCCACCTGGCCGCCGGCCTCGACGCTGACCTCGGCGACCACACCATCGCGCGGCGCGGCGAGCGCGTGTTCCATCTTCATCGCTTCCAGCACGACCAGCGCCTGGCCCTTGGTGACGCTGTCGCCCGGCTTGATGTTGGCGGCCAGGACCTTGCCCGGCATCGGCGCCTTGATCACACCGCCCGCCTCGGCCGCATCGGCCAGGGCGTCGGGATGTGGCTCGGCAAACACCGTCACCCGTCCGCGGCACGCCACGAGCATGCCGCCATCGACCGGCTCGCAGTGCGCGACGACGCGCTCGCCATCGACCACGGCCTCGAAGCTGTAGCCCTCGAACATCTCGCCGACCTCGAGCCCTTCGAGCACCGATACCACGTCGCCGGTACGAACCTCGAGCCGTTCGCCAGCCAGCTTGAGCACGGCCTCGGCCGGTTCGCCGCCGACCTCGAACCGGCAGGACAGATGCGGATCGCCATTCAGACGCCAGCCATCGGCGGCCTCGAACGGATCCAGCGAGGCGGTCAGGAGCGGACGCAGATCGAGCACGGCGAGCGTGGCGAAGGCCGCATCGGCCGGACGCACGGCAGCGGGAATGAGATCGTCGATGCGCTCCTCGATGAAGCCAGTGGAGAGCTTCTCCTCGAGGAAGTCGGCATGCACGGCGGCACGGCGCAGGAAGCCGGCATTGGTCTTCACCGGCCAGACAACGAGATCGTCGATCATCCCGGCCAGACGAAGCGCCGCCTCGCGCCGGGTGGGCGCATGAGCGATCAGCTTGGCGATCATCGGGTCATAATGCAGCGACACCTCACCGCCTTCCTCGACGCCGGTATCAACCCGCAGAGGCCCGCCGGAGGCCGGAAGGTCCAAACGATGAAGCGGCCCCGTCGACGGCAGGAAGCCGCCCGCCGGATCTTCCGCATAGAGGCGTGCCTCCATGGCGTGGCCGGAGAGGTGGATATCGTCCTGTTCGGGCACGGAGCCGCCGGCGGCGATCTTCAGCTGTAGCTCGACCAGGTCGAGGCCGGTGACCATTTCGGTGACCGGATGTTCCACCTGGAGACGGGTATTCATCTCCATGAAGAAGAAGCCGTCCTCGCGCAGCGGGCCGGAGCCATCGACGATGAACTCCACCGTGCCGGCGCCGACATAGTTGACCGCCCTGGCTGCATTGATGGCAGCCGAACACATGGCCGCACGCACCCCCGGCGTCATGCCCGGCGCGGGCGCTTCCTCGATCACCTTCTGGTGACGGCGCTGCAGCGAACAGTCGCGTTCGAACATGTGGACCACACGGCCGCGGCTATCGCCGAAGACCTGGACTTCGATATGGCGCGGATTGACGATGAATTTCTCGATCAGCACCCGGTCATCGCCGAAGCTCTTGGACGCCTCGCGCTTGCAGCTTTCCAGCGCCGCAGCGAAGTCCTCCGCCTTCTCGACCTTGCGCATGCCCTTGCCGCCGCCGCCGGCCACGGCCTTGATGAGCACGGGATAGCCAATGGTGTCTGCGGCCTCGGCCAGAAGTTCGGGATCCTGATTGTCGCCGTGATAGCCCGGCGTGACGGGCACACCTGCCTCTTCCATCAGCGCCTTGGCCCGGTCCTTCAGCCCCATCGCACGGATCGCGGATGCCGGAGGGCCGACGAAGATGATGTCATTGGCGGCACAGGCCTCGGCAAAGGCGGCGTTCTCGGACAGGAAGCCGTAGCCTGGATGGATGGCATCAGCACCGGTTTCCTTTGCAGCCGCGATGATCCTGTCGGCGACCAGATAGCTCTCTGCGGCCGGAGCCGGACCGAGCAGCACGGCCTTATCGGCCATGCGCACATGGGGCGCATCGGCATCGGCTTCGGAGTAAACGGCAACGGTACGGATACCCATGCGCTGGGCAGTTCGCATCACACGGCAGGCAATCTCGCCGCGATTGGCGATCAGGAGCGTCTTGATCATGGGTCTCGTGCCTCGCTCTTGGAACCGGTCTGGGGGTCTGGACGACGGTATTGCACAGCCGCCACAAGGACAAAACTGATGATCATCAGGAGGTACCACGAGCCCAGCTTGGCGAGCGACACCATGTGCCAGCTCACCTCCTGGCCCGGATAGGACCAGGCGCGCGCAAACGTGCCGATGTTTTCGGCGAACCAGATGAACAGAGCCACCAGCAGGAAACCAATCACCAGCGGCATGGGCCGATGGGCCCGGTCCGGCCGGAACCAGACCATGCAGGGCCCGTAGACCGCGAGGGTCGCTGCGAACAGGAAAAGCCGGATATCGACCGTGTAATGATGCGCAAAGAAATTGATATAAACCGCTGAAGCTAGAAGGAATTGAACCCAACGCCTCGGAAAGCGATCAAAGCGGAAGTCAAAAATCCGCCAGACCCGCGCCAGGTAGGAACCGACGGCGGCATACATGAAGCCGGAGAAGAGCGGCACGCCGGCGATACGCAGCAGGCTGTCCTCGGGATAGACCCAGCTGCCGGCGGCCGTCTTGAAGATTTCCATCGCCGTGCCGACGACATGGAAGGCGGCGATCACCTTCGCCTCCTCCCAGCTCTCCAACTTGGTCGCGATCAGCGCAACCTGGATCGCCAGGGCGGCCAGGGTGAGGAAGTCATAGCGCGCCAGCGCGGCGTCGGCCGGGTACCAGAGGAACGTCACCAGCAGCAGCGCAAGCATTAGCCCGCCGAACAGGCACGCCCAGGCCTGCTTGATCCCGAAGGCGAAGAATTCGAACACGCCCAGCGTAACCGGTCCGCGCACAAACCAGACGCGCAGCGCCTCGCGCCGGCGGTGCAGGAATGCCCGCGGATCGGGACGCCGGAACAGCGGCCGCTCTCCGGCCTACTCGGCCCAGCCCGGCTTGCGGCGCTCCAGGAAGGCGGCGAGGCCTTCCTGGCCCTCCTCGGACGCACGGCGGCGGGCGATGGCCTTGGCGGTGTGTACGGCAAGACCGTGATTGATCTCCTGGCCGAACACATCGTCAACCAGCTGTTTGGCATCGTGCACGGCGCCGGGCGCAGCGGAGAAGGCGAGCTTGGCGAGATGCTCTTCCATCTGTGCCATCTCTTCCATCGTCTCGACGGTGTACTGCGCCAGCCCGATCTTCTCGGCGAATGTGCCGTCAAAGCCTTCGCCCGTCGCGAACAGGGCGCGGGCCCATTTCGGGCCGATCGCACGCACGACATAGGGCGAGATCGTTGCCGGGGTCAGACCGAGACGCACTTCGGAAAACCGGATCTGGGCGTCCTTCATCACCACGCCGACATCGCAGGCGGCCAGCAGGCCCGCTCCACCGCCCATTGCGGCGCCATGCACCAAGGCCACGGTAAGCTGGGGCAGTTCGTGCAGGCGCTTGAGCATATTGGCCAGCGCCATCGCGTCCTCTTCATTGTCGGCCTCGGTGAACAGGGCCGACGCTTTCATCCAGTCCAGATCGGCACCAGCCGAAAAGCTCTTGCCGGCGCCGCGCAGAAAGACGATGCGCACGCCCGCCTCACTCGCCCGCAGCGTCTCGAACGTATCGGACAGCTGGGCGATCACCTCGGCGTTGAAGGCATTGTGCTTGTCGGGGCGGTTGAGCGTGATCACCGCCACACCGGCCGGGCTGACATCGAGAAGCACGGGCGCGTCGGACATGGAGAAACTCCTTCATTTCGGGATCGTTGCCCCAAGGCTTACCGTCCGCACAGTCCGGCAACAATGAAAAAGGGCCGCTGATTGCGCAGCGGCCCCAGGAGTTCACATCGTGAAAATTGCGATCAGTCGCCGCGGAAGATCAGCCCCTTGATCATCCCCAAAAGCAGGATGGCGATGAAGTATCCGATCGCCAAGGCGCCAAGATACAACAGATAATCGGTCTGGGTGAATTGCTGTACAAAGCCGTTGAAATCGAAACCGGTCGCCCCGCCCCGCACCATCGGCATCACAATGTCGACAATGACGTGGATGATCACGCCCACAACGGTGAAGATCAGGATCGCTCCGATCTCGCGCATCAGCAGCGCCAGAACCAGGGCGATAACGCCCAGCTGGATACCCAGCATCATCCAGTTGACGGAGCTGACCCCGTCACCGGCATAGGCAATCAGGCCCGGCATGAAGAAGTCGATAGCGGGCTGGATATAGCCCATGATCTGGTCGAGAAATTCCATAACGCGGTCCCCTTCCGCAACTTAACGCTGGCCCCACCTTACCCCAAGTTCGAGCCATACGTTAACGTTCTTTCCAAACATGCCCCAAGGGAAGCCGCTTCTCCTGAGACGCGAGTAAAGCTACTTCCTGAACACCATGCGCTTAATGGCAAACAGGATCGCCACGACGATCAGATAACCGACAAACAAGACGCCCGCATAACGCCAGAAATGCGGCTCAAGCAGGGGCGGCAGGCTGAAACCGCCAGACTCCGCAATCACCGGCGCCAGGCTTTCCAGCACGATATGGGCCAGTGTGGCGCCAACCGCGACAAAGGGCAGACGCGCCCAAGCGGTCATCATCAAGGTCGCCACGACAGCCACAAGCAGGCCCAGCACGGCGTTGACTTCGGCGAAGCCCTCGCGGGCAAACCCCAGGATAGACTCAAGCATGTTCAATACTCCCCCAGCGCGCGCCTGCTTGCGGCGATGCGGGAGCGATACTAGTTCGAATTAACCATTTGTCACGGAGAAAGCATCCGGATGCCCCGAGCAACTCTTTGAATTTTCGGGTATTCCAAGCCCGTCAGGCACCTCGCCGCCCGAGCGTTTCCACCTTGTGCAGCATCTTTGCCCGGCCTGACACGCCGGCGGCTTCAACACCGCCCAATATCGTCCGGCGAACAGGTTTGAAGCCGGAAATGCGTAGAACACCCTTCTCCAGCGCCTTCACACTGTGCCCGCCGAACAGGGTACCGTAGGCAAAGCCGGGCATGCCCATTGTCACGATGATCCGGGCCGACTTGCCCTTCATTTTTTGCGCCGGCCAGCCGGCACCGTCATTGGTCGTAGCAATGAAAAACTCACTGCGCGCCATCTGTTCGAAGAAAGCCTTGAGCCGTGCCGGCACGCCACCCAGCCAGAGTGGAAAAACCAGAACCAGATGATCTGCCGCTGCCAGCTTGTTGCGCTCTTCAGCGACCTTCGCGTCAGGCGGCGCATCGAACTCGGACTGATTGTGCAGAAAATCGATCTGCAAGCCGCCGATATCGATCCTGCTGACCTCAAAGCCCGCTCCGCGGGCGCCACGCTCATAGGCATCCACGAGTGCCGGAACGAAATGCTCGCCCGAGGCATCGGGGTGGCCGTTGATGATACAGATGGATCGCTTCATGACCGCACTCCTTGTGCGGTCTTTATATCCCCGGCCTGCCTGCAACGCCGCGTGTCACGGCGCCGCAGGGTCGCCTACATCCGGAACACGCCGAATTTCGTCTTCTCGATCGGCGCGTTCAGCGAGGCGGAAAGCGACAGGCCGAGCACGCGGCGCGTCTCGGACGGCGCGATGATGCCGTCATCCCACATCCGCGCGGTGGAGAAGTACGGATGCCCCTCGGCCTCATAGGCCTCGCGGATCGGCTGCTTGAACTTCGCCTCGTCCTCGGCCGGCCAGTCCTCGCCGCGCGCTTCCATGGCATCGCGCTTGACCGTCGCCAGGACGGACGCCGCCTGCTCGCCCCCCATCACGGAAATGCGGGCATTGGGCCACATAAAGAGGAAGCGCGGCGAATAGGCCCGGCCGCACATGCCGTAATTGCCCGCCCCGTAGGAACCGCCGATGATGACCGTGAATTTCGGCCCCTTGAAGGTCGACACCGCGGTGACCAGCTTGGCGCCGTCCTTGGCGATGCCGCCCGCCTCGTATTTCGAGCCGACCATGAAGCCGGTAATGTTCTGCAGGAAAACCAGCGGGATGCCGCGCTGGGCGCACAGCTCGATGAAGTGGGCGCCCTTCTGGGCGCTCTCGGAGAAGAGAATGCCATTATTGGCGATGATGCCGACCGGCATGCCGTAGAGCCGGGCAAACCCGGTCACCAGCGTCTCGCCATAGAGTTTCTTGAACTCATCGAACTCAGAACCGTCGACGATGCGGGCGATCACCTCGCGCACATCGAAGGGGGCCCGCGTGTCGGTGGGGATGATGCCGCCCAGTTCGGCCGGGTCGTATTTCGGCTCGCGCGGGTCGGTGACATCCAGATCGATCGTCTTGACCGTGTTCAACGTGCCGACGATCCGCCGGGCCGTGTGCAAGGCGTGCTCGTCATTGGCCGCATAGTGGTCGGCCACGCCGGAGATGCGGGCATGGACGTCAGCGCCGCCCAGATCCTCGGCCGAGATCACCTCGCCCGTCGCCGCCTTCACCAGCGGTGGTCCGCCCAGGAAGATCGTGCCCTGCTTGCGCACGATCACCGTCTCGTCGGACATCGCCGGCACATAGGCGCCGCCCGCCGTGCACGAGCCCATCACCACGGCGATCTGCGGGATGCCTTCGGCGGACATGTTGGCCTGGTTGAAGAAGATGCGGCCGAAATGGTCCCGGTCCGGGAAGACCTCGGCCTGATGCGGCAGGTTGGCCCCGCCCGAATCGACCAGGTAGACGCAGGGCAGACGGTTCTGCATCGCGATTTCCTGGGCGCGCAGATGCTTCTTCACCGTCATCGGGTAGTAGGCGCCGCCCTTGATGGTGGGGTCGTTGCACACGACCATGACTTCGCGGCCGGACACGCGGCCGATGCCGGCGATCATGCCTGCACCGTGGACATTGCCCTCATACATGCCGTTGGCGGCCAGCGCCCCGATCTCCAGGAAGGGCGAACCGGGGTCGAGCAGACGCTCCACCCGGTCGCGCGGCAACAGCTTGCCCCGTGAGACATGGCGCTCGCGCGACCGTTCCGATCCGCCCAGAGCCGCCTCGGCCGTCTTGGCACGCAAGTCGGCGACCAGCGCCTCCATGGCCGCCGCATTCTCGCGGAAAGTATCGGACTTAGGATCGATGGCGGAAGCGAGCTGAGTCATGATCGGGTCCCGGTTTGGTCAATCTCTGCAGCTGCTTAACCCGCCAGACCGCCTGAGCGCAATTGTTGCTGCATCCAGAGCGGTTTCCGCACGCTTCTTTCCCGGCACAAGCCCATCGGGACAAGACCATGCGCGATCAACCGGCTTCTTCCTTCCTCGCCACGCTCCGGGCCCGGACTGATTCGCCGAAATCCGGGGCGGCGCAGGCCTTGCGCCGGACCAACACAGATCGCACAAAAAACGGAAAAGTTGTTGCTTTGTTAGGAACGCAACCACGTTTCACACGTTGTTTCGACGGAATGCCTTGGCGCCGTCACACTTCTCCGGCAATGTCTGACACGGACCGCCGGGACAGGGCGGGCAGGGCGAATGAAAAATGAGTGCGTGGCCGGGTTAACGAGTAGTTTAGGCCTCCACTCGCAGTCTCACAGACGTGATTATCACGCGTTCTGTGAAGGCCCGGTTTCGTTCGCGGGAGGGAGCAATGCGTAAGCAAATTGTTGTTTCCATAGGCTTTGCAGCCGCGCTCTGTGCCCCTGCAGTGGCGCAGTCCGCCATCGATTCCGAAGCTTGGCTGACCGCGCCAGCCAGCGTCGAAAATCCCGGCGCCGTGCGCTGGCGGATCTCGACAGAATCGGCGAGCGGCACGCCTGTCATCATCGGTTCGGGGCAGCAGACCGGAGGCGACCGCGAGATTTCCGCCATCGCGGGCCAGGTGGATTTCTATCCCTTTGGCGATGAATTCTACCTGTCGGCCGGCACCGTCGCGCCCAATGACCGGGGCCGCTACCCGCTCTGGGCCCGCGACACCCGCCAGCGCCCCGATGTTTTCCCGCACGCCGAACTGGCCGAAACCGCCAATCCCAGCCAGATTGAACGCCTGACCCGCTATTTCGGTGCCGGCGTCACGGTTCAGACCATCGACGACTGGAGCCTGACGGTGGAAGGCGGCGCCTATTTCCAGGACTCCGGTGAAGACCGCATGGTGCTGTTCGATCCGGATACCGGCGAGAACCTGCCGCTGCTGGAAGACCTCGACCGGATGGATGTCGAGGCCGTCGGCGAAACGCAGGGCCGCTCCGTCCGCCCGGTCGGCCATCTCGTGCTGCGCCGCCGGTTCTAGCGCAGCGCCCGACATGGACGTCACCAGCGTCCATTCCCCTTCATATCGCCCCGCGCCGCCCCTAGAGTAAGCGCCGAATCTTCACGGTCGGCGCAACATGCCTCTCAACCTGTCCTTCCTGCCCTTTCTCAACCGGATCGAAAAATCGGTGCTCGATGCCGTCGAGCACGAAGTGGAGTGGTTCTGCTTGCCTGCAGGCAAGCTTTTGTTCCGCGAAGGCGATGATGCGGACGCCTTCTATCTGGTGCGTTCCGGCGCACTGGCCGCCTTCCGGGATGGCGCTCTGGGGCGGCCGGACCTGATCGGTTATATCCGCGCAGGCGAACCCGTCGGGGAAATGTCCCTGTTGGACGAGACCCCGCATTCGGCCAGTGTCTACGCCCTGCGCGACAGCGAGCTGATCCGCCTGCCCAAGGCCAGTTTCGAACGCCTGACCTCCAAACATGCCAGCCTGATGCGTGAACTGTCCCGCATGATGCTGACGCGCCTGCGCGGCCCCAACCGGTCAGCCGGATCGGAGCCACGCGTCTTCGCCCTGATCTCGACCTCGCCGACCATTGACCTCGACTACCGGGCGCGTGAACTCAAGGCCGCACTCAAGACAATCGGCACCAGCTGTGCCATCGCCGACGAGACGTGTGCCGACTGGAGCGCCAGCCAGCTCGATGCGCTGGAGCAGGAACATGATGTCGTCCTGCTGGTCGCACGCTTCTCCGACCCCGGCTGGGCACGCCGCGCGATGGGACGTGCTGACCGGGTGTGGCTGTTCGCCAGGGCCGATGCGCGCCCCTCCACCCCGCTCCTGCCAGACGACCCTTCGCCCGCCATGCGCCTGAAACTGCTGGACGTGGTCCTGCTGCATCCCGGCGGGGTCACAGCAGCATCGCGCCCCCAGGAGTGGGCTACTGCCTCGGACGCCGCCCGCGTCTTCCACTGGCGCCAAGACCAGCATGTCGCCGACACGGCCCGCCTCGCCCGCACACTCGCCGGCAAGTCTGTCGGCCTTGTCGTGTCCGGTGGCGGAGCCCGGGCCTACGCCCATCTCGGCGCGATCCGGGCGCTTCGCGAAGCCGGCGTGCCGCTCGATTTTGTCGGCGGTGCCTCCATGGGGGCGATCGTCGCCGCCGGTATCGCGCTCGACTGGAGCGATGACGAGCTGGACTGGCGGATACGCAAGGCCTTCGTCGAGACCAATCCACTGGACGACTGGACCCTTCCCGTC
The DNA here is from genome assembly GCF_056160825.1 of Maricaulis sp. ABE4_448. Taxonomy (NCBI): domain Bacteria; kingdom Pseudomonadati; phylum Pseudomonadota; class Alphaproteobacteria; order Maricaulales; family Maricaulaceae; genus Maricaulis; species Maricaulis sp. ABE4_448. The sequence continues at coordinate 191,475 of NZ_JBSWXX010000003.1, read as the reverse complement.
ATCTCCATGGCGCGGGGCGAGAAGGTCGACCGGCGCCTGAAAGAGCATTTCTGCGATGTCGAAATCGCCGAGCTCGTGCGCCCCTATTTCTGCCTGTCCTCCAACCTGGCCTCAGGCCGACCGCATGTGCACCGGTCCGGCCGCCTGCGCGATGCGTTGCGTGCCTCGATCGCCATTCCCGGCCTGTTGCCACCCGTCGTGCTGCACGGCCAGATCCTCGTCGACGGCGCCGTTTTCACCAATTTCCCGGCCCGCGAGATGCGCGCCTTTCATCGCGGTGCGGTGGTCGGGGTCGATGTCACACGCGCCCAGGGTCTCAATCCGGACGATTTCATCGAACCGCCGAGCTTTTTCGGCTGGGTGCGGCGGCACGGGCTGAAATCCCCGCCGCCGATCGCGTCTCTGCTGATGCGCGCTGCCACGGTGGGTGTGGCCGACCATCGCGATGTGGGACGCGAGGCCGCCGACCTGCTGATCCTGCCCGACACACCGGTCGATATCCGGCAGTGGGACCGGTTCGACGAGGTCGTCGAGGCGGGCTACGAAGCCACACAGGACATGCTGGCCGGCATCAGTGACGAGATGCGTGCGCGGCTGGGCCTGCCTGTGCAGCCTACGGCCTGACCCCCCAAGTTGCGGCAGCTAGTCAATCCGTTCGCGATCGGGACCGCTGAACCAGTCAGCTTCAAGCGCCCGCAATCGCCCGACAACGGACACCAGGAAGGCCGTTGACCAACCGATCAGCAGGAAGCCGGTAATCCCCTCCATCGCTGCAACCAGTCGCCAGCTGGCCGACAGCACCACATCGCCATAGCCGAGCGTGGAAAACGTCGAAGCCGAGAAATACAGCGCCTCTTCCAGCGTGCTGATCTCTCCCAGCAGCAGGTAGAGGCCTGCAAACAGCCAGATCTCGATCCCGTGCAACCCCAGCACCCCAATCACCACGGCCAAAATCAGGGTAGCCTGCACCAGCTGACGTCCCGGCTCGCGCGTATCGTTGCCGCGCCAGCGTATCATCACCAGAAGCGCGCCCAGCCCGACCATGTGAATGGACAGGACGAGCACGATCATCACGCCGGAAACTGCCAGTGCTGCCATCATACTTCCCCCCTCCACACAAGAGCCACGACCGATCTCTCTCGGATTATGCCACCGGCAATCGCGACCCGGTCAGGCAATTGCCGACTGCCACAAGTCCACCATTGCTTTCCCTGTCTTCACATCGCCCCGCTCGCTTCCAGCATATCAGAGGAAGGTCCGCCTCAGACATGAATCTATAGAGGGCGATTGCAGTCCGGTGGCATTTCTCGCGCGGGCGGATTGGCACAGATGGGTAGACACCAACCGGTAGAGACCAGAAAAAGGTCTATTTTTCAGATGCATAAAACAATCTCGACATGTAAGTAATTATTCACTTGCAATTCAACGAACATCGTTTCATAAAATCCGTGAATGATCGTTCACACGATCCTGCAACACGGGACGAAAGCGATGACCGGAATGTTGAGGACTGACCTGTTTGACGGTGTGGATGCGGAGACCGGTGTTACGGCGAAGACCGGCACAACCAAGGCGCGGATCGAGCGGGCGGCGCTGATGCTGTTTGCCCGCCACGGGATGGACGGTGTGTCGATCAAGCAGATCGCCGGGGCCTGCGGGATTTCCGACGGCGCCATGTACCGTCACTTCAAGTCCAAGGACGCGCTGGGCCGACAAATGTTCGAGGCCATCCATGCCCGGCTGGAAGGCCTGGTGACGGAAAATCTCGCCCCCGGCGCCTCGCTGGAGGATATCGCCCGTGCGCTCACCCAGGCCTATTGCCACCTGGCACAGACCGATCCGGCGCAATTCGCCTTCCACCTTACCCATCGAAACTATTTCATCGCGGCCTCGGGCGATGGCGGCGCCGACCCGTCTGACCTGATGACGGCCTGCGTGGCCGATGCGATGGCGCGCGGCGAAATCCCGCAAGGCGACGCCGAATTGAAATCCGCCATGGCGCTGGGCGTGGTGATGCAGGCAGCGGAGTATTCGCTCTACGGCCGGATCGCCAGACCGCTCACCCATTATGTGGACGACTTCACCCGGGCGATCATGGCCGTGCTGCACACCGCCTGATCCACCCTATTTTCCAATGACTTCCAACAACCAAGGGAGGCCGTGATGCGGTCCTTCGTGTTCAACTGTGCGTACTGGTTCCTGTCGGGCGTCTACGCCATCCTCTGCGCCATCCTCGCGCTCGTGCCTGGCCGCCGTGTGCTGATGCACGGCCTGCGCTCCTATTGCCGCGCCACGGTGATCCTGATGCGCGTCGTCTGCGGCATCCGCGTCGAGGTACGCGGCACACCGCCCAAAGACCAACCGGTGATCATCGGCGCCAAGCATCAGTCCTGGGGCGACGGCATCGTGATGATGGCCAAGTGCGGCGATGTGAATTTCGTCTGCGGCGACCACATGCTGAAATTCCCGCTGATCGGCTGGGTGCTGAAACGCTGCGGCGCCATCGTGCTGTCCAATGGCGGCGGCGCGGAGGCGCAGAAGAGCCTGGCCGAGGGTATTGCCCGCTCGCAGGGCGAAGGCCGCCCGCGCCCGGTGCTGATCTATCCGGAAGGCCATCTTACCCCGGTCGGTGAAGGCCTGCGCTATCGGTCCGGCGTGTGGCGCCTGAGCCAGGCACTGGACCGGCCGATCGTGCCCGTCGCGACCAATCTGGGTCAGTGCTGGCCGCAACAGGGCTGGGCCAAGTTTTCCGGTACCGCTGTGATCGAATTCATGGACTCGATCGCCCCCAGTCCGGACCGCGATGCAGTGCTGGCTGAACTGGAAAACCGCGTCGAGGCTCGCACGCGCGAACTGGAGGCGGAGTATGCGACCCGGTTTGCGCCGCGTGAAGAACGCGCGCAGTCTCCCAGCTGTCAGGTCCGGAGCTGCGCATGAGACGCCGCCAGGGCCCGGCCATACCCGGGGAGTGTCATGCGATCGACCGCCTTCAACATCCTGTTCTATGCCTGCCTGGCTGTGTTCGTTCTGATCGCGGCCGCCCTCACCCTCCAGCCCTCGCCCCGGCCTGTACGGGCCGTCATGCGCACGGCCTGCCGGACGGTGCGCGGCCTGATGCGCGGGGTGATGGGGATCCGGATCGAGGTGCGCGGCACACCCCCATCGGGGCAGCCCGTGATCATCGCCTCGAAACACCAGTCTTGGGCCGACGGATTCATGATGATGGCGATAACCGGCGACATCAATTTCATTATCGGCACGGCCATCGCGAAATTCCCACTGGTCAGTCGCATCATCGCCCGCTCTGGCGCGACCATGGTCAACTCGCCCGGCGACCGCGCATCGGATCAGTCGATGCAGGATGTGCTCAACCGCGCGGCCGACGATCCGCGTCCGCTCCTGATCTATCCGGAAGGCAATCTGGCCGCCATCGGCGAGGCCAAGCGCTACAGAAAAGGCGTGCACCTCATGTATGAAACGCTGAACCGCCCCGTTGCCCCTGTTGCCACCAATATGGGGCTGCGCTGGCCGAAGAATGACTGGGTCAAGCACCCCGGCCCGGCGGTTATCGAGTTTCTCGACCCGATCCCGCCCGGTCTGCCGCGCGATGCCTTCCTGCCGCGCCTGATGACCACTATCGAAACCCGCACCCGCGCCCTGGAGGCCGAAGACCTCGCGCACGGGAAGACCGACACGGAGACTGTGTCATGAGTGCCAAGATTGCCGCCCGGCTGGTGACGCAAAAGCGTTTCCTGCCCCTGCTGGTCGCCCAGTCCCTGGGCGCCTTCAACGACAACTTCTTTCGCTATGCCCTGGTCACACTGATCACGTTCGAAGGCCTGACGATGTTCGAGCTCGACCGGCTGACCCTGGTCTCGGTGGCAGCTTCGATGTTCACCGTGCCGATCTTCCTGTTCTCGGCCATCGCCGGCCGCATGGCCGACAAGTTCGACCGCACCCGCATCATGCGCTTCGCGAAATTCGCCGAGATATGGCTGATGGCGATCACGGCGCTGGGATTCATCCTGGAACAACCGCACCTGTTGATGACGGCCCTCTTCCTGATGGGCACGCAATCGGCCTTCTTTACACCGGCCAAGAACTCGGCCCTGCCGACACTTCTCGCGGACAAGGAATTGGTGCCCGCCAATGCCCTGATCTCCGGACTCCTGAACGTTTCGGTGCTGATCGGCATCGGTACCGGCACCTGGCTGATCACCCAGTCCTTCGGGCCGCAGGCCGTGGGCGGCGGGCTGGTCGTGATGGCGATCATCGGCTGGCTGGCGATCCGGCAATTGCCGCAAGCGCCGGCCTCGCAGCCGGACATGCCGCTGACCGCCAATTTCATCGGCGAGACTTTCCGCGTGCTGGGCTATGCCCTGAAAGCGCCGGACGTGCTGCGGCCGCTGATGGGTGTGGCCTGGTTCTGGATGCTGGCCGCCTCGATCATCACGCTGATGCCGGTCTTCACGGCCTCGGTTCTGGGCGCGGACGAAACCGTCGTACTGCTTTTCTCAGCCCTGTTCACGGTCGGCGCGGCAATCGGTGCCATGGCATGTGGCGCGCTGAGCGGCGAAGGCGATGCCTTGCCCTTCTCGATTGCCGGTGCCTTCGGTGTCGTGATCTTCGCCGGAGATGTCGCCCTGTACACCTGGTCCAACGCGCTGACGCCTGAGGGCGCGCCGCTGGTCTCGGCAAATGCCTTCATGGCCGAACCGGCCAATCTGCGCATCCTGATCGATCTGGGCATGGCAGCGGTGTCGGCCGGTCTCTTCGTCGTGCCCCTGCAGGCCATGGCCCAGCGGCGTGCACCGGCCGAACTGCGCGGCCGTCTGCTGGCAGCCGGAGGCATCCTGAATGCGGCCACGGCAACCGCCGGACAATTCGTGCTGGCCGCCATCGCCGCCCTCGCCCTGCCAATCCAGACCGCTTTCCTGGTGATCGCCGCGATCAGCCTGCTGGCGGGTCTGTTTATTCTCTGGCGGCAATCCCTGCGCTGGCGCTCTGCCCCCGACTCGCCTTCGAGATAGTCAAAACGCTCCCATCACGCTAAACGGCGTTTCCATGAATATAATCACGACGACAAAGGGCCTGGAAAAGGCCTGCGACGATCTCCTCCAGAATCCCTACATGGCCGTCGACACCGAGTTCATGCGCGAAACGGTGTACTGGCCGCAGCTCTGCCTGATCCAGGCGGCTGGCGGCCCGACGGAAGTCATCATCGACCCGCTCGCCGACGGGCTCGACCTGGAACCGTTCTGGGAATTGATGGCCGACGAGCGGATCATCAAAGTGTTCCACGCGGCGCGTCAGGACCTGGAGATCTTCTTCCATCGCGGTGGCGACAGCCTGATCCCGCATCCGATGTTCGACAGCCAGGTCGCCGCCATGGCGCTGGGCCTGGGCGACTCGATTGCCTATGACGCGCTGGTCAAAGCGCTACTGAAACGCCCGATCGACAAGGGTCCGCGCTTCACCGACTGGTCGCGCCGTCCTCTGAGCAACGCGCAGCTTGAATACGCCATCGCGGATGTGACCCATCTGCGCGATCTCTATCCGATCATGCAGGAGCGGCTGGAAAAGAAGGGCCGCGCCGAATGGCTGGCCGAGGAAATGAAAATCCTCACCAATCCGGAGACCTATCGCCTCGATCCCGAGGAGAGCTGGCGCCGGATGAAGCTGCGCAAGAATTCTCCCAAATGGCTGGCGGCCCTGCGTGCCGCTGCCGCCTGGCGCGAGACCGAGGCCCAGACTCGCGACATGCCGCGCCAGCGCGTGATGAAGGATGATGCGATCTACGAGATCGCCGGTGTCGCCCCGACCGCGCCGGAACAGCTGACCGGACTGCGCGCCGTGCCGAAAGGCTTCGAACGCTCCTCGCCGGCTCGCCGCCTGTTCGAGAAGATGTCCGCCGCCCTGGCCGCACCAGAATCCTACGCACCGAAATACGAAAAGTCAGCCCCGCCGCCCCAAGGCACAGGCCCGACCGTGGAACTGCTCAAGGTGCTGCTGAAATTCGTCGCCGAGGATGCCGGTGTCGCACCGCGCCTTATCGCCACCGTCCCGGATCTCGAAAAGATCGCCAGCGGCGATGACGAGGATGTCGCGGCCATGACCGGCTGGCGGCGCGAAGTGTTCGGCGAACCGGCCCGCCGCCTCAAGCGGGGCGAACTGTCGCTGACGCTGAAGGACGGCAAGGTCTGCGTTACCGAGGTAAAGGCCTAGCCGGCGCGGCTCATTCGCACAGCACCCTCACGGCGCTCGGTCTCGACATGCGCGACCAGCGCGTCCAGCGTCAGAGGGCGCGCAAACAGGAAGCCCTGGGCCTGGTCACAACCGATGATGCGCACAGCCTCGAACTGGCGTTCGGTCTCCACGCCCTCGGCGACCGTCGTCATCTGCAGTGCCCGGGCAAGCGCGTTGATCGACCCGACGATAGAGATGGATTGCGGCTCGCGGTCCAGAGGCTCAACGAAGGACCGGTCAATCTTCAGCTTGTCGAAGGCGAACTTGCGCAAATAGCTGAAGGAGGAATAGCCGGTGCCGAAATCATCCAGGCTGATCTTCAGGCCGATATCGCGCAGCTTCTGCAGGATGTTCAGATTGGCATCGGTATCCGCCAGCAGAACAGACTCGGTGATCTCCACCTCGATGCGGCCCGGGTCCACCCCGTAGCGGGTCAACGCCTCGATGAAAACGGCCGGCAGGTTCGGATTGCGCAATTGCACAGGCGACACGTTGACGGCCAGGCAGATATCGTGATCGATCTGCGCCGCCGCCGCGACAACAGAACGGATTACCCATTCGCCCATCGGCACGATCAGCCCGCTCCGCTCGGCCAGCTCGATGAACCGGTCAGGCGGCACATTGCCGTGTTCAGGATGCGTCCAGCGCAGCAGCGCCTCGCAGCCGGTAGTCCGGTTCCGGTCGATATCGATGAGAGGCTGGTACAAGAGATGGATCTGGTCGTTGTCGATCGCGGCCCTCAAGTCGCGCTCCATCTGCATCAGCGCCTGAGCCTCGATATCCATAGTGTGATCGAACTCGACCACATTACCCTGTCCGTTCGCCTTTGCGCGATACAGCGCAAGGTCGGCCTGGCTGAGCACAGCCTGAACGCAGGTGTCACCGGCACCGAGCTGGCGGATACCGATACAGGTCGAACAATCCAGCACGGCATCATCGATCGTGATCGGCAATTCGATCGCATCGACGATCTGACGCCCGATATACTGGGCTTCGCGACCCGGGTCGGTGAGGACGATGGCGAACTCGTCCCCCCCCATCCGGCACACAGTGCCGGCCTGCCCCACAACATGGCGCAAACGGCTGGCAATCGTCACCAGCACGCGGTCGCCAACTCCATGTCCCATCGTGTCATTGATGACCTTGAAACGGTCCAGATCCAGCAAAAGCAAGCTCGTCCGGCTGTCCGGCGATTGTATGCGCTGATCAAGCAGTGCGGACAGCGTCGCCCGGTTGGCCAGGCCGGTCAGGGTATCGTGCGACGCCAGATACTCGATCTGTTCAGCGCTCTCGCGCGCCGCAGTGATATCCGACGCAACGCCCTGATAGCCGGCAAAACGCCCATCCTCGTAGCGCGGTTTGCCGGTCAGGCTGACCCAGCGCACGGCGCCGTCACCCCTCAGCCGCAGCTCTCGATCGGAGAAAGACTCCTCGCTGGCCATCAGATGCGCCAAATCGCTGGCGGCCACATCCCGCTCGAACAGTGACAGCAGCGCAGGCGCTGGCTGATTATCCGAGTGGATACTGTCGGGGTCGAAGCGCGGCAGGCCGGAACGAATCTGGCCCGAAGTATCGGTGCGCCACAACCAGTCGGACGCGGCTTCCTCGAAGTCGTGCAGCAGAAGACCGATCAGCTCGGTCTGTTGTTGTGCAAGACGCTCGCCCAGCAGGCGGCGGACGAACTCGGAATAGGACCAGCGTACCGATTGCACCAGGACGCCAGAATAGACGAGCAGGAGTGCCGCGACATAGAGCTCGACCGGGTCGGGGTTCTGGAACACGGCGACAAGCGAGCCCGCGGTTATAATGCCGATCCACGCCACTGCCGCGCGCGGCAGACTGGACAGCATGAAAGCGCCGCCGCACAGCATGCCGACCGTCACGGCCACGACAGCCGCCTGGAACGAGCCTGACATGGAGTTATAGAAAAGGATCGGGAACGCGGCCCAGATCAGCGCGAGGATCGAACTGTCACGCAAATTGCGATGGATTGACCGTTCCGGCGCCGCACTGCGCGGTGGACGCTGACGATGACGCATCCAGCCAAAGAGGAGGAAGAGGTTGGGCGCTGTAATGGCAAGCGCCCAGAACAGGCCGGACCACATATGGCTGGTCTGTATCATCACTCCCGCAACCAGCACCGCGTTGGCGATGTTGGCCCCGGCCGCTACCGGGCTGAACCGCTGAAACGCGTCCAGCTGCCGCGCACGCATCCATCCGGCAACGTCCTGAGGCACCGCTACAGGTGCAAAAAGGTATTCCCCTAAACGCTTGAACATATGTCCGTCGTGCCGGTTTATCCCGAGACAACAGTGCCGGACAAATCCTTACACGCCGTAATAAGCGGTCAGGTTTTGGAGCCATCGGCGAGGATAAATTATAACCGGCCCGATGCGTTTTCAGACGTACTCTGCCCGCCCTTCCCGGCCGATCGCACGGGCCAGATTATCCAGCAGGGACACAGACCGTTCGATATAGAGGTCCCGCACGCTCTCATCGACCGCCAGGCGAACCTCGGCCGGTGTTACCGTTAGTGTGAAACGATCCAGGAGGCGCGGGGCCCGGCCGGACAGTTTGGCGCCCAGACGCAGCGCGCAGCCCATCATCTGGGCGACATTGTGCTGCACCTCGCTCAACAGCCCGAACTCGGCATGCGGCTCCAGCTCGCTCCGCTTGCCGGCATAGCGATAGTGCAAGGCCGCCGCCAGGAAGGCCCGTTCGGCATGGGTGACACCGGCAAAGGGCGCATACAGAACAGTGTCGCGGGCCAGTTCGGCCCGGTGATCCGGGTGGAAGCGAGCGCCCAGATCGGTCAGCCGTGCACCGGCCTCCTGCAGCACGCGATCACGCGCCGGGTCGAACGCCGTCTCAACCTCGCGCATCGCCGGTGCGATCCAGGCAGCCAGCGCCCGCGCGAAGTCCGGCGAGGGAGATGACGGACGAGCCATGGTCTCGGCTCCCGCGATCAATGGATCCGTCGCCAACAGGTTCGATGGCAGTCCCTCGGCCAGCACACCTTCCCGCACGCCGTAGGCTGAAAACACGACGCTTTCGAACCCGCCGTGACGGATCACCCGCCGCATGAGAAGCGCGGCATAGGGCAGCGTGGTCACGCGGCGGGAGGAAAGCCCGGGCACACCGGTCAGTGACGCGGCGCTCAACCGGGTCGCCAGCCGCGCCAGTTCCAGCGCTTCGGCTGCCGAAAGTTCGAACTGGTGCACGACATGCAGCGGATGATCGAACCGAGCAAAGGCCAGCTGTGCCATGGCACGCCAGGCGCCGCCAACGGCATAGAAGGTGCCGCCCTGCCCCGTCAGGACACCGCCCTCCGCCAGACGCTCGTCAATCACGGCCTGGGCCAACGTGCTGTCGAACAGATCACCGGACAGCACGGCCTGCGGGCCGAGCTCGACTGTCTTGCCTGCTCTCGTGGCGCCGCCGGCAACCGGCGTCAGTTCCAGGCTGGAACCGCCCAGATCGCCCACCACACCGCGCGCATCGGGAATGCCGGTCAGCACTCCCATCGCAGACAGTCGTGCCTCGTCCTCGCCGGACAGGATCCGGATATCCAGGCCCGTCGACTCCGCCGCTTCCGCGACAAAGGCGGGACCATCGGTGGCATTGCGAACGGCAGCGGTGGCCACGACATGGCGCTCCACCACACCTTTGGCATCGAGCAGGCGCTGGAAGCGCTTGAGCGCGCGCAGGGCGATGTCCCGGCCTTCGGGGTGCAGCCGTCCGGTCTCACGGACACCGCGGCCAAGACCGGCCATGACCTTTTCATTGAAGATCGGCCAGAGCGCCCGCCCCTCGACCCGGAAATGCACCAGGCGCACCGAGTTGGAACCGACATCAATCACCGCGATGTCCCGATGAATGGCGGTTTCCGCGATCCGCGGCTCGATCGGCTGGGCGGGCTCGTCCAAGGCGATCAGCTGCCGCTGCTGCCGGTGCTGCCGGTCAGGGTCGGCGGCTGATCGTTCTTGAGCGCGTGGCCGCGGCCGGACAGGCTGGGATTGGTCATGAAATAGGCGTGCGCGCTGAAAGGCTTGTCGACATTGGCCGTATCCACGCGGTGATAGTCGCCCTCTGAATCCATGTACCAGCTCTGATCGGTATCGTTGAGATTGGCGACCATGATCTGGTCCAGAACCTGACGGTGTACCGTAGGGTTCTGGATCGGGCAGAGATGCTCGACCCGGCGGTCCAGATTGCGCGGCATCCAGTCGGCCGAGGAGATGAAGAGCTTGGCCGCTGGCGACGGCATCGCGGCGCCATTGGCAAAGCACACAATGCGCGAATGTTCGAGGAAGCGGCCGACGATGGATTTGACACGGATGTTTTCCGACAGGCCCTTGATGCCCGGACGCAGGCAGCAGATGCCCCGCACCACCAGTTCCACACGCACACCCGCCTGGCTGGCACGATAGAGCGTGTCGATGATCTCCGGGTGCACCAGCGAGTTGAGCTTGGCCCAGACGGCCGCCGGCTTGCCGGCGCGGGCATTGTCGATCTCGCGCTCGATATGCTCGAGGATGAATTCCTTCATGCCGATCGGCGAGACCGACAGGCGTTCCAGATTCTCCGGACGCGCGTAGCCGGTGACATAATTGAACACCCGCCCCGCATCGCGTCCGAAAGCCGGGTCGGCAGTAAACAGCGATAGATCGGTATAGATGCGCGCCGTGATCGGGTGGTAGTTGCCGGTGCCGAAATGGGCATAGGTGCGCAGGTCCGAACCCTCACGCCGCACCACCAGCGAGATCTTGGCGTGGGTCTTGTACTCGATAAAGCCGTAGACGACCTGCACACCGGCGCGTTCCAGGTCGCGGGCCCATTTCAGGTTGGCTTCCTCGTCGAAGCGCGCCTTCAGTTCCACCAGCGCTGTGACGTTCTTGCCGCTCTCCGCCGCCTCGATCAGGGCGGCCACGATCGGGCTGTCCTTGGAGGTGCGATAGAGTGTCTGCTTGATAGCGATGACATCCGGATCGGCGGCGGCCTGGCGCAGGAATTCGACCACCACATCGAAGCTCTCATAGGGGTGGTGGACGATGATGTCCTTCTCGCGGATCGCCGAGAAGCAATTGCCGCCATGGTCGCGGATCCGCTCCGGATAGCGCGGCTCATAAGGTTTGAACATGTGATCCGGCCGGTCGTCCGGGATCAGCTGGCCGATCTGGGCCAGGCCCAGCAGGCCGTTTACCGGCACGATATCCTGTGGCCCGGCATGCATGTGCTGGACGATCAAATCGCGCAGCGACGGCGGCATGCCGGATTCCATGGTCAGGCGAACCACGGCACCGCGACGGCGCTGTTTCAGCAGGTTCTCGAATTCCAGCATCAGGTCTTCGGACTCTTCCTCGACCTCGATATCGCTGTCGCGGATCACCCGGAACACGCCCTTGCCGACCACTTCATGGCCCGGGAAAAGAGTGTCGACGAAGAGTGTGAGCACCGCTTCCAGCGACATGAAGCGCCGGTCCGGCCGGCCGCCATCACGGCGCGCGCGCGTCGGCAGTTCCACAAAGCGTTTCACCCCGCTGGGCAGCGGGATCAGCGCATTCATCAGCTTGCCGGCTTCCCGCTTGCGCAATTGCAGCGCCAGCGCGAAACCCAGATTGGGAATGAAGGGGAAAGGATGCGCCGGGTCGATCGCGAGCGGCGTAATCACCGGCAGGGTGTGCTTGAGGAACTCGCCGCGCAGCCAGGCCTCGTCGGTCTTTGATATCTGGTGCGGCTCGAGAACCTTCACCCCGGCCTTGCCCATCTCCGTCTTCAGCTTGCGCCAGAGATTCTGCTGCTTGAGCATCAGCTCGCCGGCCAGAGCGTGAATCTGTTCCAGCTGCTCGGCCGGCGTCAGCCCGTCGATACTGGTCGCAGTAACGCCGGAATGCATCTGCGCGCGCAGGCCCGCAACACGGACCATGTAGAACTCGTCCAGATTGCTGGCCGAGATCGACAGGAAGCGCAGGCGTTCGAACACCGGATGGTTCGGATTCTCCGCCTCTTCAAGAACGCGCAGATTGAAGCGTACCCAGGACAATTCCCGGTTCAGATAGCGCGCAGGCGATTTCATCAGCGCGTCAATGTCGGCGATATCCCGGGCCGGGAGGTTCATTCCGTCTCTCCACTGTCCTGCCAGGTTTCCAGTACTTCCCGCGCAATAGCACGTGTTATTGGCGTTTTCTTCACGAGCGCCAGCTTGTCCATCCGCTCCACGATGCGGCGCACTGCCGTAGCCGAACGCTCCATCCGCGGAAGGAGATAGTCTATCACGCCCGGCCGGGTCGGGGCGCCCCGGTCCTGCAGCTGTTTCTCGATCAGCCGTGTGAGCAATTCGTCGTCGGCCTCGTGCAGATCCGCGTGCGGCAGCGCCCGCAGCCGCGACACCAGATCAGGTAATTGCGCCGGCCACAGAACCGGCGGTTTGCGGGCCGTCAGCAACAAGGCCGCAATATCGCCCTCAGCAGCGCGATTGAGCGTATGGAAGAGCGCGTCATCTTCGAGCGCACGGTCGATGTCTTCCACCAGAACGCGGCGCCCCGGCGCGATCGCGGCCAGTCGCCCGGTCAGGTCTGGCGCTTCAACGATTTCGGCGTCGCAGCGCAGCGCCCAGACCGTCGCCAGGTGCGACTTGCCCGCCCCTTCCGGCCCGACCAGCGCCATCACATTGCGCGGCCAGTCCGGCCAGCGGCCAAGCGCGGCAAGCGCCTCGGCATTGGACGGGCCGAGGATCAGGCTCGATGCGCTGAAATCCTCGCGCGCCGGCAGATCGAGTGCCAGTTGAGGTGTCATGTCGGCCCGCCGGTTCAAGGGGTCACCGGGTGGCCAGCACCACCCAGCCCAGTTCCGGGTGTTCTTCCAGTGCGGCGCCGCGTTCGGCAAGTTCCGTGACCAGCTGGTCCAGCGCGCCGCGATACTGCACCGTCATGCGGGCACCGTCGCGCGACAGGGCGTCGAGCTGGGCATTGCGCACCAGGGAGGCACGTGCCAGCGCGGTCTGCAGGCGGCGCCATTCGTCGATACCGCTGTAGAGCACCGTGACCCGCATCTCGGTTTCTTCCATGTCGCGCACAATGCTCTGGCGCTTCCAGGCATCCTCACGCTCGACCACGAAGAAGTCCGCCGCCTCGGCCCAGCCGCCGTAGAAACTCATCGGCCCCCAGGTATCGACAGCCATCGTGCCATCCTGAGCAAATTCCACCATATAACCGCCAGCCCGCACCGCCCCGGACGGTTGCTGCGCCGCGCGCAGAATGGCGATCCGCGTCACGCCGTACTGCATGGCCAGCGCCGAAAGCGCGACTTCATCCAGCTGCAGCGCCTGGCGCGCCGTGATCGGCGCCATGGCCGGGTCGGCCGCGGGCACAGCCATCGGCGTCAGTGCATGACGGAAGCGCCGGCTCTGCCACGCCTCGCGCCAGGGGGTGTCACGCCACAGCACCAGGTCGCCACCGGCATCCAGCACCGGCAGGACGAGCGTGGCCCGGGCGGGACTGTCGACGAAGGGAATGCCGTAGTTCTCCAGCACACGGCTGACAGAACGGCGATGGAAGCCGACATCCAGCTTGGCGAGGTAGCGGGTGCCGCTGCGCTGCTCGTCGCGAATCTGCAAGCCGGAGATCATTTCCGCGATAATGGCATCGTCCAGGGCAAACGCGCCGCTTTCCAGCGGCGTTCCGACCCGGTCTTCGGCCAATGTAAGCCGTTCGATCAGCCGGCGCGCAGCGACGCGCTGGCCCTGCTGCATTGCGCGCGTCTGGGCCTGCAGCGCGTTGTCGGCGGTTGCATCGATCTCCACGCCGGTGACCGTATAGGGGTCGTCCGCCTGCACCGCTGCCAGCGGAACAAGGCTCAGACACAAGGCAGCGAGAAGGAATCGCACGGCAGGCTCCTGTCAGGTTCGGATGTCGCGCCACTATAACCGGACGCAGTCCTGCGTGAAGCCCGTGGCTTGCGTCTGGAGCGGGTTTCGACTGTACTCCGCCGCACTTTCACAGAAGGCTGGGGAATCGGCATGGCCGGAACCGACGATAGCGGACGCAAGAACGGGCTCACCTATGCAGACAGCGGGGTCGACATCGATGCCGGCGATGCTCTGGTCGACCGCATCAAACCGCTTGCTGCCGCAACACGCCGGGCCGGTGCTGCGGCTGATCTTGGCGGTTTCGGCGGCGCCTTCGACCTCAAGGCGGCCGGCTATCACGACCCGATCCTGATTTCCGGCACGGACGGTGTCGGCACCAAGCTGAAACTGGCGATCGCGACGGGCATTCTCGACACGGTCGGCATCGACCTCGTGGCGATGTGCGTCAATGACGTGCTGGCCCAGGGCGCCGAACCGCTCTTCTTCCTGGACTATCTGGCGACCTCCAAGCTCGACCCGGCGCGCGGCGAAGCCATCGTCAAGGGTATTGCCGAAGGCTGCAAACAGTCCGGCTGCGCCCTGATCGGTGGTGAGACGGCGGAAATGCCCGGCATGTATGCCGAGGATGATTTCGATCTGGCCGGCTTCGTGGTCGGCGCGGCCGAACGTGGCCGCCTCCTGCCCGATCATGACGCGATGAAGGCCGGCGATGTGCTGATCGGCCTCGCCTCCTCCGGCGTGCACTCCAACGGCTTTTCGCTGGTGCGCAAGGTAATGGAAGTCGCCGGGCTGGACTGGTCCGACCCCGCCCCGTTCGAGCCGGGCAAGACGCTGGGCGAAGCCTTCCTGACGCCGACGCGGCTTTATGTGAAGTCCTGCCTGCCGCTGATCAAGTCCGGCCTGGTGAAGGGGCTCGCCCACATCACCGGCGGCGGTCTGGTCGAGAACCCGCCGCGCATGATGCCGGACGGTCTGGAAGCCCGGATCGATTATTCCGCCTGGACCCTGCCGCCGATGTTCCAGTGGCTCACCGAGACCGGCGGGATCGAAGTCCACGAAATGCACCGCACCTTCAATTGTGGCGTCGGCATGCTGCTAAGCGTCGCACCGGAGACTGCGGATGCGGCCCTCGAGGCGCTTGCCTTGACCGGTGAGCGCGCCATGATTGTCGGGCAAGTCGAGACAGCCTGACCCAGGATAATTCCGATGGCGAAGACCAAGATCGCCGTGCTCATTTCCGGGCGCGGCTCGAACATGCAGGCGCTGCTGGAGGCGGCTAAGGACGAGGATTTCCCGGCCGAGATCGTGCTGGTCGCCTCGAACCGGCCCGACGCGGCAGGCCTGGCCGTTGCTCAAGCCGCCGGCATCGCGACCGAAGTCGTCGACCATCGCGACTATGATGGCCGCGAGGCTTTCGAGGAAGCGCTCGATTCGACACTGAAAATGTATGGCCCGCGCATCGTCTGCCTGGCCGGTTTCATGCGCATCCTGACGCCCTGGTTCACCGAGCGCTGGCGCGATCTGCTGATCAATATCCACCCCTCGCTCCTGCCGGCCTTCAAGGGGTTGCACACCCATGAGCGCGCGCTGGAAGCAGGCGTGCGCATCCATGGCTGCACGGTGCATTATGTGCGCCCGGAAATGGATGACGGCCCGATCATCGGCCAGGCCGCCGTACCCGTCCTGCCCGGCGACACGCCTGACACGCTGTCCGCGCGCGTGCTGGAAGCCGAGCACAAGCTCTATCCGCAATGCGTCGCCCTGGCCTGCTCCGGCAAGGCGCGGGTTGCCGGCGAACGCGTCCGGCTGCAGGCCCGCGAATTCGGCGCCGAATTGCTGATGAACCCGCACGACTGACGGACGGAGCCAGCGATGCGCATCACCGGCTCGCTGAGCATCGACGAAAGCGAGATCGAGGAGCGTTTCCTGCGCGCTTCCGGCCCGGGCGGCCAGCACGTCAACAAGACCGAGAGCGCCGTCCAGCTGCGCTTCGACGTCGCCCGGTCGAGCCTGGAACCGGGTGTGAAGCAGCGGCTGGTCCGGCTGGCCGGCTCACGCATGACCCGCGAGGGTGTTCTCGTGATCCGGGCCGAGAACCAGCGATCGCAGGATCGCAACCGGGCCGAGGCCCGCGAGCGCCTGCGCGTCCTGATCGAACGTGCCCTCAGCCCGCCCAAGCCGCGCAAGAAGGCCCGCCCGTCGCTCTCGTCGATCCGCAAGCAGAAAGAAGCCAAGGCCCGCCGCTCGCAGACCAAGGCCATGCGTCAGAAACCGGCGCCGGACGGCTAGTTTTCAGAGCCCGCACAAAGTTCCGGATCCCCCGTCCGGGCGGCGCCTTCCGCGCACAGCGCGTCGGCTGCGGCCGGGTCGCCGGTTTCGCGCAGGAGCGTGGCGAGTTCGGTGGTGGCCGCGCGGTTATAGGGGTCCCAGTAGAGCACGCGGCGATACCAGAGCTCGGCAGTCACAGCGTCCTCGCGCAGGGCATGGCCGCGCGCGATGCTCAGCCCGGTCGGACTGTACCAGGGCCGGATCAGCACGGTCTGTTCGTCATAGACCCGGCTCATCGCCTCATAGGCCCGCTCCAGATAGGTCAGCGCCAGATCGGCCTCGCCCTTCAGATCGTGCAGGTCCGACAGGTTGACCCAGGCCTCCCAGGCATCCGGATCGAGGGTCAGGGCGCGATTATGCGCCTCGATCGCGCCGTCGAGACCGCCCTGCGCCGACAGGGCCAGGCCTAGCGCCCGGTAGCCCAGCGGGTATTCGGCGTCCGCTGCGATGGCCTGCCGCGCCAGAGCTTCGGCCCGTTCCAACTGACGGGCAGCCGCGGTTTCGCGTGTCTGACCGGACGCCAGCGCCGCACCGATCCGCGACTGACCCGCCTCGCCGGGCCAATCGTCCGGCCGGGCGCGAATGACGCGCTGGGTGATCGTATTGGCCAGCCCCGCAAGTGCACGCGGGCTGTCGGGCTCAAGCGCGAGCGCGGCCTCGTAGAGCCGCATGGCCGCGTCATTATCGCCGGGCTGGAACTGGTAATAGAAATCGTCGGCACGGTCGGAGAGGCTTTCCGCACGGTCCTCTGGGGCGCCGGGCGGAGCGATGCGCTCGCGCACCAGCCAGAAGACCGGAAAGGCCGCCAGCAGCACCAGCGCTCCGACAATGCCACGCACCCAGGCGGGAACCGCCCGCACAGGTGCCGGGAGGGTTTCCGGCTCGGCGGGGACCAGAAGGCGATAACCGCGCTTGGGTACAGTCGCGACATAGCGCGGCGCACGCGCCGGATCGCCCAGCGCCCGCCGCAGTTTCCAGACACAGCGGCCGAGCGCGTCGTCATTGACGGTAACACCGGGCCAGATGCGTCCGGCGATGGTCTCGCGCGAGACCACGTCGCCTTCGGCTTCGGCGAGCAGACACAGCAGGTCCATCACTTTCGGCTCGACATCCTGGCTGCCGCCGGGACCGGTAATCCGGCCGGCCCGCGGTTCGACGCGCCAGTCTGCGAGCTTGAATGCCCTGCCGTATTTCATTGATTTTACAGTCCCCTTGCCCCGGTCAGAAAAAGGTCAGACCATCAGGAAGATTGGGTCATGGCCTTTTGTCAGGCGGCCCCCCCAGTGTCCGGGCAGCCCCACCTGAAAGAAGACACGGGAGACCGGGATGCTCAAGAGCCTGACCCTTTTTGCCACACTGATGACAGCCCTCGCGGCACCGATCGCCGCACAGCCCCCGACGCCGGACACGGTACATGAGGCCGACACCATCCGCGCCGATTTTGACCGGCTTTATGCTGGCCTGCGCGCTGCGCATGTCGACCTGTTTGCCATCACGCCGCAGGCCGTGTTTGACCAGCGGCATGCGGAAATGCGAGCCGGTTTCGACCGGCCGATGACCCGCCTCGACATCCGCCGGGAGTTCCAGGAATTCACCGCGCTGGCCCGCCATGCCCATGCGCGTATCGACTTCCCGATGGAAGCCTATGGCGCCTTCCGCGCAGCGGGCGGCCGCGTCCTGCCGCTGACAATCTCGGTGCGCGAAGGCCGTGTTTTCGTGGAGACGCGGGCAGCAGTCGTCGACGGTCTTGCCCCGGGCGACGAGATCCTCGCTTTCAACGGCCAGCCGAACACGGTCTGGATCCCGGCCCTCACACGGCACCTGTCGGCCGAGACGCCGCGCTTTGCCCATACGCTGCTGGAAGCCTATCTGCGCGGCCTGGTCTGGCTGGAATGGCCGGAGATGACCGCGGCGACGCTCCAGGTGCGTCATGCCGACGGATCGGTAGAGACGCTCACCCTGCCCTTCCTGAGCGGTGATGCACTGGCGCCAGCTGAAGAGGGCGAACAGCCTTTCAGTCTCGATGGCCGCGAGGCGCGCATGATCGGCGGCGATATCGCCTACCTGCGCCCGGGGCCTTTCTACAATACCGAACCGGACGGGAATGTCTGGGATCCGTCGGCCTTCGCCGCATTTGTCGACAACAGTTTCAATGACTTCCGGGCATCCGGTGCAGAGGCGCTGATTCTCGACCTGCGCGACAATCCCGGTGGCGACAATTCCTTCTCCGACCCGGTCCTGGCCTGGATCGCGGACCAGCCCTTCCGCTTTGCCTCGCGTTTCACCGTGCGGGTCAGCGAGGAGACGAGCGCAGCGAACCAGGCCCGTCTGGACACGCTGCCCGAGGGTGAAGGCGGCATGTCGGCGACCTATGCCGAATTGTTTGCGGCCCATGCTCCGGGCGAGACCGTCGAGATCGATCTGCCCTACGCGGAACCGCGGCCCGAGGGAGACCGGTTCGAGGGGCCGGTCTATGTGCTGATCAACCGCTACAGCTTCTCCAATGCGGTGACCATGGCGGCCCAGATCCAGGACTATGGCTTCGGCGTCGTGACCGGCGAAACAACGGCGGACATGGCCACCACCTATGGCGCGATGGAGCAGTTCATCCTGCCTCATACCGGCATCATAGTGAACTATCCCAAGGCCCATATCGTACGCATAAACGGTACATTGGAGTCACATCCGGTGACACCGGACATCGCCCTCGACTTCCCTGTCCTGCGCGGACCGGAGGATGTGGTTCTCGACCAGCTGGTCGCGCATGTCCGCACCGTGATCGACAGCTAGCCTTTCAGGATGATGGCGATCGTGGCGAGCAGGAGAAGCGCGATCGCGAAGTTGAGGATGCGGGCGTGGCGGCGATCGGTCAGGAAGCGATTGATCACGCCGCCCGCCAGCACCCACATCAGTCCGCACGGCGCACCGAAGAGCAGGAAGGTCGCCATGAACAGCATGGCCCGCTCGCCGGCCGTTTCGGCCAGGGCGATATAGGCGCCAGCCGTCGAGATCGTCATCAGAAGCGCCTTCGGATTGACCCACTGGAAGAGTGCCGCCTCCCAGGTGCGGAAGGGCCGCGAACGGCGCCTGGGCGCCTTGGCCTCGCCCGGCTCGGCCGGACGCGCCAGCCCGGCCCGCACGAAGGCCAGGGCCATCCAGGCCAGCCACAGCGATCCACCGACCTTCACCACATCCAGTGCCACCGGATAGCGGGCCACGAGTGTGCCCAAGCCGAATACGGCCGCGACCAGCAACAGGTTGAAACCGATCTGCACGCCCAGGAAATGCGGCACGGTGCGGCGCACGCCGAACAGTGCCGAGGAGGACATCAGCATGAGATTATTGGGGCCCGGCGTGGCCGACATGGCGACGACAAAGCCGACCAGGCTGAGATAGAGGGCCATGTCCATGCTGTTTCCCCGCGCGCAACGTGCAGCGCAGTTAGGAGGCGCGGCTGTCCGTATCAATGCCGCAGGGACAAAAAGCGGCGGACAAAAAGAAAGGGCCCGGCGATCACGCCGGGCCCTGTCTGCAATCCGGTCCGGAAAGTCCGGCTTAGCCGACGATCTCGTCGTCGGAGAAGAAGAACTTGATCTCTTCGGCAGCGGTTTCCGGCGCGTCGGAACCGTGCACGGAGTTTTCGCCGATCGACAGGGCGAATTCCTTGCGGATGGTGCCTTCGGCGGCGTCGGCCGGATTGGTGGCGCCCATCACTTCGCGGTTCTTGGCAATGGCGTCTTCGCCTTCCAGCACCTGCACGACGACCGGTTCGGAGATCATGAAGTCGACCAGTTCACCGAAGAAGGGACGCTCCTTGTGCACCGCGTAGAAGCCTTCGGCCTGCTCGCGGGTCATGTGGATGCGCTTGGATGCGACGATGCGCAGGCCGGCATCTTCGAACTTGGCGATGATCTTGCCGGTCAGGTTACGCTTGGTCGCGTCGGGCTTGATGATGGAGAAGGTGCGTTGCAGCGCCATGGGATTTACCTCGAACAAAGGGGCTGGGAAGACAGCGGCTGACCGGACGGCCCGGCCGGGAGAATTCGCGCGGCTTATAGCGGCGCCGGCGCAGCATCACAAGCCGCCTGCCATGTCCCTTGCCAGTCGCCCTTCCGCGCCTCCCCCTCATCCACCCCTTCGGGGCACCTTCTCCCCGGGGAGAAGGGGTTTGCTTGATGTCACGTACTATCTGACCTCCCTCTCCCAGGGGAGAGGGTCGGGGAGAGGGGGAAAGCGCCGATCCCCGGACAATCGGGCTGATTGGATAAGGGTGTCGTATCCGTGACCCATACACATTGTCATCCCGGACGGATGCCCGGCACCGGGCCGGATGACAACGGAGTGGGAGACCCCACCCATCAGCCTTTCCGGATTGATCGGCTCGCCGCTCCGCGCTAACGGCCTTGCACCATGTTGCACATCAATGACCTCACCTACCGCATCGAAGGCCGGATGCTGTTCGACCAGGCAACGCTCTTCCTGCCGGCCAAGGCCAAGATGGGCCTGGTCGGGCGGAACGGCACGGGCAAGTCGACCCTGTTCCGGCTGATCCGCGGCGAAGCCGTCGCGGAGAGCGGCGATGTGCGTGTGCAAAAAGGCGTGCGCGTCGGTTCGGTCGCCCAGGAAGCGCCCGGCGGCGAGGAAACGCTGATGGACGTGGTGCTGGCCGCCGATACCGAGCGCGCCGCCCTGCTCGCCGAAGCGGAGACGGCGACGGATCCCGACCGGATCGCCGAGATCCAGACACGGCTGGCCGATATCGAGTCGCACACGGCGGAGGCCCGCGCCGGCTCCATCCTGTCGGGTCTGGGCTTTACCGGCGAGGAACAGCAGCGCCCCTGCCGCGAATTCTCCGGCGGCTGGCGCATGCGCGTCGCGCTGGCGGCGACCCTGTTCGCCCGGCCCGACCTCCTCCTGCTCGACGAGCCGACCAATTATCTCGACCTGGAAGGCGTGATGTGGCTGCAGACCTATCTGAAAACCTTCCCCGGCGCCGCCCTGGTGATCTCGCACGACCGCGACCTGTTGAACGGCGCCATGCAGAAGATCGCCCACCTGAAACAGGGCAAGCTGTCCGTCTATGAAGGCGGCTATGACGATTTCGAAAAGGCGCTGGCGGAGAAACAGCGCCTGCAGATGAAGCTGGTGGAAAAGCAGGAGGCCGAGCGCCGCCACCTGCAAAGCTTTGTCGACCGGTTCAAGGCCAAGGCCTCGAAGGCGAAACAGGCCCAGTCGCGGGTGAAGCGGCTGGAAAAGATGCAGGTTGTCGCCACCCAGGTGGAAGACCCGGTCGCCCCCTTCGACTTCCCCAATCCGCAGCGCCGCATGGCGCCGCCCATCGTGCGCATGCTGGACGTGTCTGTGGGCTATGAGCCGGGCAAGCCGGTGCTGCGGGATATCAGCCTGAATATCGACACCGAGGACCGGATCGGCATTCTCGGCCGCAATGGCGCAGGCAAGTCGACCCTGGCCAAACTGCTCAATGACCGGCTGGCCCCGCTCTCGGGCCATCTGCGCAAGCACAAGAAGCTGGAGATCGCCTTCTTCGCCCAGCACCAGATCGACGATCTGTCGCCGGACATGTCGGCCTATCAGCACGTGATCGAACTGATGGAGGACGCCACCGAGGCCCAGCGCCGCGCGCGCCTGGCCCGGTTCGGCCTGCCCGGCGACCGCCAGGAAACGCCGGCGAAGAATCTCTCCGGCGGCGAGAAGGCGCGCCTCCTGTTCAACCTGATCACGTTCGGCGGCCCGCACCTTCTCATCCTCGACGAGCCGACCAACCACCTCGACATGGACAGCCGCGCCGAGCTGATCAACGCCATCAATGCCTATGAGGGCGCGGTGGTGCTGATCACCCACGACCGCCACATCATCGAAAGCTGTGTCGACCGGCTCTGGGTGGTCGGCGACGGCACGGTTACGCCCTATGACGACGATATCGAGACCTATCGCCAGTCCCTGCTGGGCCGCGTCGCCCGCGACGCCCGGGGCAAGAAGCCTGCGCCCGCCGACGAGAAGTCGCAGCGCCGCCGCGACAAGGCCTCGCTGCGCGAGACGCTGAAACCGTTGAAGGCCGAAGCCGCCCGCTGGGAAAAGGAAGCCGAACGCCTGCGCGGCGTCATCGAGATCATCGACAAGGGCCTCGCCGCCCCCGGCCTCTACGAAAAAGACCCCAAGACCGCCACCGAACTCCAGATCAAGCGGGCCAAGGCCGTCGACCTCCTCGACACCGCCGAACTCAACTGGCTGGAAGCCGCCGAAGCGCTGGAGACCGCGCAGGCGGAGTAGCGTTCGCGCTAACCCCTTGTTGCGCCAGACGCCTATCCGGTTAATCGATCCTTAAGAGTCGATTTATACAATATTACCCGAAATCAGCCGAGGTGCCTGAAACCATGCCTGTCGACTGCCTGTCGAGCCCTGTGAACGGTGAACCGGTCTGCGTGAGCGGACGGGGTGACGTGTGCCGGGCGGGAGGTGCGGCATGAAGATCGATCCGCCGGTTGCGGCCCCGATCTCGCTGGCCCGGGTGCGCAAGATGCGCGCGCGCACGCATCCGCGCGGCGGCGATTTCCGTCAGGAAGTGCCCACCCATGCGCCCGAAGTGATGCATGTCGATGCGCTGGCCCCGGCCGATCCGGACAGCCATGAGCCGCCGGAATTCGACGATGTCGAGATCACGCGCGACGATGCGCTGGAAACCGCCCGCGACATCGCCCACGAACTCGCCGCCCTCACCCTGCCCATCGCCAACTGGCAGGCCACACGGGTGCACCACCTGTTTCACCCGTAAGAGCCGAAGCGCGAGTGCGGCAAGGACCTTCCCCTTGATGGGGACTGAGGCGCCAAAGGACATGCCGGGGGCATGTCCGACGCAACGAAGGGCCGGCGCAGCCTGACGGAAGGGGTGAAACGCGATGCGTTTCCTGTCTCCCAAAGTCACCCACTCCACCGCTGCTGATGCAGCGGTCCCCCTCGCCCATCAAGGGCGAGGACCTGAGAGCGTGCCTGGCCGGTTCCGACCGGGATCAGCCGCAGGCCATGCTTTCCACGATGTCGCTTTCATTGACGCGGATGGTCAGCCGGTCGGGGCGGTAGTCCATCGTCACCGGCGTGTTCGGGCCGACGACGCGGTAGTTTTCCGGCATGGCATTGCGCGGCACATTGACCCGCGGTTCGCCGACAAAGTGCTGCAGGTTTTCCATGCCGCAATCGCCGGTGATCGGCGGGCGCACGGGATTGGCGTCGACATCGCCGGCATCTTCCAGCGGCGGCAGGGCCGGCGCGGCATTGCCTGTGTCGGCTGACGGAGTCTCGGCGATCTGGGGATAGGGTGCGGGAGCCGGTGTTTCACCGCCGCGCGTTGTCAGGGCACAGCCCGCCACAAAACAGGCAATCAGCAGGGAAAGACGGGTTTTCATCGCACGCTACTCGACCGGGTCAGCCACACCAGGGCCGTAGAATGACGCCCGATTCGGCGAGGTCAAGGTTGAGGCGCGACGGGCGGTAGTCTTCGGTCACAGCGCTATCAGGATAGATCAGCCGGATATTGCCCGAAAGGCTCGCCAGATCGACTTCCTCGACCTGCTGGCCGACGAGATAGCCCATTTGGGCCGCGCCGCAGGGGCTGGTGCCCGGCGCGGCGATATCGCCATCCACATCCATATCCGGCGGCGGCAGGGCCGGGCCGGACGGCGCCATCCCGTTGCCCCCGCTGGAACAGGCGGTAACGGCCAGAGCGGCGAGCGCGGTGAGGACGATATGTTTCATGCCTTTTTCTCCCATCTGCCCTCGGGCGACTGGCGCCAGTAGGACACGGTGCGTCCGCCGGCGGCCGCCTTCTTCCAGAGCGCGCGGGCGTCCTGGACCGAGGCCTCGTCATGCCCGTCGAACATGACAATCATGCGTTCGAAACCGTCCGGATTTTCCGGTTCGGCTCCGTCGAGCAGGAAAAGGCACTGGGCGCCATTGGGATTGGCTTCGTCCTCGGCCAGCAGGATGGGCTGTCGCGCCTCCTGCCCCGCCCCCGCCTGGCCATGCGGCGTGAAACTGTCATCGCGCCAGCTCCACAGCCACTGGTCCAGAGCTTCCAGACGCCGCGCGTCCGGCGAACGCACCAGCGCCCGCCAGCCCCGCGCCAGGGTCTTTTCCAGCAGTTCAGGAAGAACGTCTTCCAGGGCGGAACGTTCCAGATGGTAGAACCAGAGTTCGCCGCTCATCGCATGCTCCCCGTCATCCTTCCCCTTGATGGGGACTGAGGCGCCAAAGGACATGCCGGGGGCATGTCCGACGCAACGAAGGACCGGCGAAGCCGGGCGGAAGGGGTGAAGCCCGGTGCCTGACCGGGGGACACCTCGCCCCCACCCACTCCACCGCTGCTGCGCAGCGGTCCCCCTCGCCCATCAAGGGCGAGGATGGCCACATGCCGCCGGGCCTAGCCCTCGTGATTGTCGCGTACGAAGCGGTCGAGGATGCGCACGCCCCAGCCGGTGCCCCAGCTCGGCTGGCGCGGATCGTCCTTCGGGCTCATGCCGCCCATCGCCGTGCCGGCAATGTCGATATGGCACCACGGGCGCTCATTGACGAAGCATTTCAGGAATTCCGCCGCCGAGATCGAGCCGGCTAGGCGGCCTTCGCCGACATTCTTGATGTCGGCATTCTTGGTCTCGATATGCTTTTCATAGTCCGGGCCCAGCGGCATCCGCCACACCGGCTCGTCGCTGTCATTGCCCGCACGGGACAGGTGATCGGCGATCTCGTCGGAATTGGTGAAAATGCCGGCGCGGGTATTGCCCAGCGCGATCAGCATGGCACCGGTCAGCGTCGCCAGGTCGATGATCAGCTTCGGCTTGAACCGGTCCTGGGAATACCACAGCACATCGGCCAGTACGAGACGGCCTTCCGCGTCGGTATTGAGGATCTCGATCGTCTGGCCGGACATGGAGGTGACGATATCGCCCGGGCGCTGGGCATTGCCGTCGGGCATGTTCTCCACCAGGCCGACAATGCCGATGGCATTGACGTTGGCCTTGCGGCCGGCCAGGGCGCGCATCAGGCCGACCACGGCGGCCGAACCGCCCATATCGCCGCGCATCTCGTCCATGCCGGCACCCGGCTTCAGCGAGATACCGCCACTGTCGAAGGTCAGGCCCTTGCCGACGAAGAGCAGCGGCGCATCGCCGTCCTTGCCGCCATTCCACTTCATGATGGCGATCTTGCTCTCGAATTCCGAACCCTGGCCGACACCCAGAAGCGCGCCCATGCCCAGCTCGCTCATGTGGACCTCGTCGAGGATCTCGATCTCGAGACCGAATTCGGCCAGGCCCTCGATCTTCTTGGCGTAGGTTTCCGGGTTCAGCACGTTCGGCGGCAGATTGGTGACGTCGCGCGCCAGGTCGACCCCGTCGGCCACAGCGCCCCAGCTCGCCCATTCCTTGTCAGCCGCAGACGTGTCGTCGACGATGATGGAGACGGTTTCCAGCGAGGGCTTCTGGTCATCCTTCAGCTTGGTGCGGAACTGGTCGTAGCGATAGGCCGCCAGACGGGCACCGAGTGCTGCGCGGGCCGCGCCTTCCGCATCGGTCTCGCCATTGAGGGCGACGGCGACGTTCGTTTCGCCGCTGCTCAGCAGCAGTTTGGCAACGGCGGCACCGGCCTTTTCCAGCGTCGAGGCCGAGCGCTTGTCCTTCTCGCCCAGGCCGAACAGCACGATACGGCTGTTCTCGACACCCGACGGCGCCACGATTTCGAGCGTCTGGCCCGGCTTGCCGGAGAAACGCGAAGCCGCCACGGCGCGCTTCACGGCGCCCGAGGTCGCCCCGTCCAGCGTCTCGGCTGCAGCCGACAGGCTCGCGCCCTCATAGACCGGCACGGCGATCGCTCCGGACGTGCTGGCGGCAGCGGCGAATTCGATTTTCATGGCTTCCCTCTCCGGTGTAGCGAAGGCCCGAACATGTCAGCCGGGCGCAAAAACATATGTCGCGGAAGTGGTATCCGATCACGACGTGAGATAGAAGGCGGATCGCGCAGCACAAGCCGGATCATGATTCTCGTTCAGCGGTATTTCTTCAAGCAATTGCTCTGGCCCTTCCTGACCGCGGTCGGGGCCTTCGCTGCACTGGCGCTGCTGACGCAGTCGCTGTCGAATGTCGATCTGGTCTCCGGCTATTCGGAGACTGCACTGACCTTCATCAAGATCACACTGCTGGCCCTGCCGCATCTGACCGCCCTTCTGGTCCCGCTCGCGCTGTTCGTCGCCGTGCTGTCGACGTTGAACCGGCTGTCCGGCGACAGCGAGCTGGTGGTGACGCAGGCCTCGGGCCTCGGCCGGTTCGGCATGGTCACGCCCGTCCTGCGCCTGGCGGTCTATGTGATGATCGCCAACCTCGCCATCAACCTCTTCGTCCAGCCGATTTCCTATCGCGAGATGCGCCGCTCGCTGCACGAGCTGCGTTCGGATGTCGCCGCCAGCCTGATCACGCCCGGCGCCTTCACCCAGCTGGGCGATGGTGTGACCATCTATGCCCGCGACCGCGACCGGTCCGGCCGCATGCAGGACATCCTGATCGACGACACACGCGGCGAGGAGCAGTCGACGCTGACCGCGCGCGAGGGCGTCGTGGTGCGTACTGACGACCGCTCGGTGATGGTGCTGATCGACGGCAATCGCCAGCAGATCGACGAAGCCGGCGAGCTGTTCTACGGCTCCTTCGACCGCACCGAATTCGATCTGGGCGAGTTCATCGGTCCGGTCGATGCCATGTTCTTCAAGGAAAGCGACCGCTTCCTGCACGAGCTGATCTGGCCCGATGCCGGCACGATCGCGCGCACCGGCGGTCCCGAACGTGCCTGGGCGGAGGCGCATTACCGCCTGTCGGCACCGCTCTACAATATCGCCTTCGCGCTGATCGCCGCCGCCGCCTTCCTGGCGGGCGACCATTCGCGCATGGGCCATTCGCGCCGCGTGATGATCACGGTGGCCGCCGGCATGACGATGCGCCTGGTCGGCTTCGGCGTGCAGTCGGCCAGCGCCGACGACAGCGCGATGAATGCCATGCAGTACATCATTCCGCTGGCGGGCATTGCCGGGGCCATGGCCGTGATCTACTGGCCCGCCCGCCGCCGGCCCAAGCATCCGCCGGCCGAAGCCGCCGCGCTGGCCGGACCGGAGGTGGTGGCATGACCGGCGGCCGTCTCAATCGCTACATGCTGACCCAGACGCTGAGCGGGCTGGGCCTGGCGCTGCTGACCATCACCACGGTGATCGTGCTGGTCGACTTTGTCGAACAGTCGCGCGCCATCGGCACGCGGGTCGATGTGTCGACGCTCGACCTTCTCGGCCTGACCCTGCTGAAGACGCCGCTGCTGCTGGAAACCACCCTGCCCTTCATCTTCCTGTTCGGCATCCTGACCTCGCTCTTCCGCCTGAACCGCCGCTCCGAACTGATCGTGATGCGCGCCTCGGGCATGTCGGCCTGGCGGATCCTGACAGCACCGATGGTGTTTGCGGTCTTCGCAGGGCTGATCGGTGCAACGGCGCTCAACCCGCTGGCCGCCGCCGGCAATGCGGAATTCCAGCGCCGCCGGGACGCGCTGATGAATGTGCGCCAGACGCCGGGCGTTGAAGAACCGGTCTGGCTGCGCGAAACCACGGCCGACGGCTTCACGGTGATCTCCGCCATGGCGCTGGAAGAGAACCGTCAGGAAGTCCGGCGACCAACCTTCTATCACTTCTCGCTGAGCGATGAGGGCGTGCCCAGCCTGGAACGCCGCATCGACGGCGCCACAGCTCAGCTGATGGACGGCTTCTGGGAGGTTACTGACGCGATCGAGCGTATTCCCAACGAAAGCGCACTGGAACTCGGCATGATCACCCTGCCGACACAGATCAACCGCCAGGCGCTGTTCGAGCGGGCCCGCTCGCCGCAGGGCGTGTCCTTCTGGGACCTGCCGGGCCTGATTGCCACGGCCCGCGATGCCGGTCTGGCGACCGCGCGCTACGAGCTGCGCTGGCATGGCCTGCTCGCCTTGCCCCTGACGCTGCTGGCGGCAACGCTGATCGCGGCGGCTGCAACCCTGCGCCTGCACCGGCTGGGCGGCGCGGCCGCTTTTGCACTCGTCGGCGGTCTGGCCGGTTTCGTGATGTTTTTCTTCCAGGAAGTCCTCAGCTCCTTCGGAGCGACGGGTGCCCTGCCGCCGCTGACAGCCGCCTGGGCGGCACCGGCGATCACCGCGCTCATGGCGCTGACCTATATTGCGTCGACCGAAGACGGCTGACGGCATGGACGCGGGCGGCGGCTTCGGCTAGTCAGGTTCGATCCGTTCGGCCGGGGTTCGGGACAGATCAAGGGGATGACGCGCATGGCGTCACAGGTTCGCCGCCTCGCGGCAGTTTTTTTGAGCACGACGGCGCTGGCGATGGCAGCTCCTGCCCACACGCTGGCGCAGACGCCGGAACCGTCGGACCCGCCCATCTACCTGGAAGCCGACCGGATCGATGATCTCGCCGAGGGCGGTTATGTCGCGCGCGGAAATGTGCGGGTGCGCCAGCAGGACCGCACCCTCATGGCGGACGAGCTGGAATACCACCCCGAAAGCAATCGCGTGATCGCCCGCGGGCATGTCGTGATCATCGGCCAGGGGCCCTTCCCGCAATATGCCGACGAGGTCGAACTCGATTCGGCCCTGGCCTCGGGTATCGCACTGGGCTTTGCATCCAGGCTGGAACGCAATGGCCGCGTGGCTGCGGCATCGGCTATCCGCGACGAGAACGCGTCGATGACGCTGCGCGACGCCTACTACACCGCGTGCGAACTGTGCGAGAGTGGCGAAGGCAGTCCGACCTGGCGCCTGCGGGCCCGCCAGGTGCACCAGAATGCCGAAGAGCAGATGATCTACTACCGCGATGCGCGGCTGGAAGTGCTGGGCGTGCCGGTGCTCTATGCCCCCGTCTTCGCACATGCTGACCCGTCATCGGAACGGCGCTCGGGCTTCCTCTTCCCGAAGATCGGCCTCTCCTCACGCCTCGGTTTCGTCTATCAGCAGCCCTATTACTGGTCGCTGTCGCCGTCTCAGGACATCGTCATCGCCCCGCGCCTGATGACCAATGTGAATCCGCTGCTCTACACCGAGTACCGCAAGCGCTTCTGGTCGGGCTTTACCGAGTTCGAGGCCAGCCTGACGCGTGAATTCGAGATCGACAGCGATGGCGAACGCTTCGGCGATGAGGAATGGCGCTGGCACGTGTTCGGCGGCGGCCGCTTCGAGATCAATGACGACTGGCGGTGGGGCTTCGGCGTCCAGCGGGCCTCCGATGACCTTCATTTGCGCCGTTATGACTTCTCTGAAGTCGCCAAGGATCTCGGCCAGCCGATCGAAGCCGTGAACCGCCAGCTCGTCAGCCAGTTCTTCGTCGAAAACCGGACCCGGCACCGGTACGGCTCCTTCCTGGCCGCCACTTATCAGTCGCTGATCACCAGCGTTAATGACGATACCCTGCCGAATCTGGCACCGCAGATCGATGTGACACAGATCGTCGATGCGCCGGACGGCTGGGGCCGTATCTCGCTCAACGGCAATGCGACGCACCTGACCCGCGAGCAGGGTTCAGACTATACCCGCGCCAGCGCGACGGCCGATTGGCGCACGCGCTGGATCGCCCCCGGCGGTGTGGTCGTCGAGCCCTTCGCGCTGGGCCGTGTGGACTATTACAATCTCGCCGATCTGCCGGTGGCAGCCGGCCAGGACGATACCGACAGCTTCACGCGCGCCTTGGGCCTGGTGGGTACGGAGTTCAGCTGGCCCTTCTACCGCCCCGGCGAACAGGTCGATTGGGTGATCGAACCGGTCCTGTCGCTTGTCGCGGCGACAGATGACCCCGAGCGGGACCGTGTTCTCAATGAGGACACACTGTCGACCGATCTGGACGAAAGCATGCTGTTCGAGCCGGTCCGGGCGTCAGGGTACGATATCTGGGAAGAAGGAACGCGGGCAAACTATGGTTTGCGGGCGACTGCCTTCTGGGGCGAGACAGGCCGCTTCCGCGGTTTTGTCGGCCGGAGTGAACGCATCGAGGGCGACGCGTCTTTCGGCGCGACCAGCGGCCTGTTCGAAGAGAGTTCGGACTATGTCGTCGCGGGTGAGATCGACATCGCCCAGTTCTCGGCTGAATTCCAGACACGCCTCGATACCGAGGACTACGACGTCAATACGCTGCAGATTCAGACCCGATATGACGGTGACCGTTTTGACGTCATGCTGGGCTATCTCGACACGAGCGATGATGCCGCCACGCGCGGGCCTCAGCGCGAATTGCGGGCCGACTTGCAAGTGCGCATGACCGAGCGCTGGAGTGCGGTGGCGCGTGTAACCCGCGACATCGACCTTGATCTGTCGCGCCGCCAGGAGACCGGCTTCATGTATCGCGACGAATGCACACAGTTCGAGATTGTCTATCAGCGCGAGGATCTGGGAATCCAGAGCCTGGGGCCCTCGGAATCGATCCAGTTCCGGATTACCCTCTTCACGCTGGGAAGCCTGGACCCAGAACAGTAACAGTGCCCCGTGATTGCGCGCCTGCGCAGTTTGAGTAATGTTCCGCGCCGAACCGAAATGCGATTGCTTATGACCGCCAAGAACTTCGTCTTCGCCCTGCTTGCCGCCCTGACGGTGTTGCCCGCCATTGTGCTTGCCGGCGCTGCACACGCCCAGACGACGGAAGGCGTTGCCGCGCTCGTCAATGACGAACCGATCACAACGGTCGATGTGCGCAACCGGATGCGTCTGATCATTTCAACCTCCCGCATGTCGCAGATCGACGAGGAGACACTGGCCCGGGTGCAGGACGAGGCCATGCGCGGCCTGATCGACGAGCAACTGCAGATGCAGGCCGCCCGGGAGTATGAGCTCGAGGTCGAGGACGCCGAGATCAACAACTCGCTGCTGGAACTCGCGGCCCGGAACAACACAACGCTCGACGAAATTCTCGCCGATCTCCAGAATTCCGGCATTGATCCGTCGACCCTGCGCAGCCAGATCGAGGCGGAGATTGCCTGGCAGATCCTCGTCAATGGCCGTTACGGCTCGCGTATTCGTATCTCGGAACAGCAGATAGAACTGGCGCTGAACCGTCTGGTCGCCAGCGCGTCTCAGCCGCAATTCTACATCTACGAGATGTTCTTCGAAGTGCGCCGCCCCGGTCAGGAACAGGAAACCCTGCAGCGCGTGATCGCGGTCATGAACCAGCTGCAGCAGGGCGCCTCCTTCCCGGAACTGGCGCGACAGTTTTCCGATGCGAGTTCGGCCGCCGCCAATGGCGAGATCGGCTGGGTTTCGCTGTCCGAACTTCAGCCGGAAGTCGCCGCGATCATGCCGCAGATGCGCCGGCAGTTCGAACAATCCGGTGGCCGTGGCGCCCTGTCCAACCCGGTCCAGGTGCCGGGCGGCTTCATGGTCATCGCGCTGGTTTCCGTACGCGACGGCACAACGTCGCTGCAATACGATCTGGTACAGATTACGGTGCCACAAAGTGCGATTTCCGAAGACACCCGCGAACGCCTGCAGCGCGCACTGCGGGACGCTCCCCAGTGCGATGCCGGAGAAGCGATTGCCGGGCAGATTGACGGGGCGATTCATACGCCGCTGGGCAGTATCGGTGCCGATGCCATGCGCGACGAAATCCGTCAGGCACTGGAACCGCTTGATGCCGGGGAAAATACCGGCGTACTCGATACGCCCGCCGGCCTGACCGCCCTGATCGTGTGCGACCGCGCCATCACCGGCCCTGGCGTTCCCAGCCGTGACGATGTCGAGTCGCAGCTGCGCGGCCAGCAATTGTCGCTCCTGTCCCGCCGCTGGTTGCGCGATCTGCGCCGCGACGCGACCATCGAGATCCGCGAGTGATGAAACCACGCTCACCCATCGTCGTTTCGATGGGTGATCCGGCCGGGATCGGCCCCGAGATCATCCTGAAAGCCCGGGCGGAACTGGGGGCGTCTGCCCCGCTGCTCGCCCTTGGCGACCCTGCCGTTTTTGCAAGCACTGCTGCCCGGCTCGGCCTTCCCGGGCCAGCCCTTGTCGACGCTCCGGACGCCCAGCTTCCCGGCGACCGTCTTGCCGTTTTCTCGACACCGCACACCTGTTCCAAACCGGTCACCCCCGGCCAGCCCGATGCGGCTCATGCGCGCGCTGTCACGTCCGCAATCGAGACTGGTGTCGCCCTGTGCCGCGACGGCAAGGCCTCGGCCCTGGTGACCGCGCCGATCTCCAAAGCCGTACTCTACGAGGCCGGATTCAGCTTTCCCGGCCACACCGAGTATCTCGCCGAGCTGACGGCCGCTGCACCGGTCGACGGGCCGCGCGGCCCCGCCATGATGTTGTCCGGCGGCGGGTTGCGCGTGGTTCTGGCCACGATCCACCTCTCCCTGCGCGACGCCCTCGCAGCCCTGACCGCCGAACGGATCGCCGGGATCGCCCGCCTGACCCATCATGCGCTTGTCCGCGATTTCGGGATTGCCGCGCCGCGGCTCGCCCTGGCCGGCCTGAACCCGCATGCGGGCGAAGGCGGAGCCTTGGGCCGCGAGGAGATCGAGATCATCAATCCCGCTGCCGCCGCCCTGCGCGCCGAAGGGATCGGCATCACCGATGCGCTGCCGCCGGACACGATGTTCCACGCCGAGGCCCGCGCACACTATGATGCCGCGGTGTGCCTCTATCACGATCAGGGCCTGATCCCGGTGAAGACGCTGGATTTCCATGGCGGGGTGAACATCACGCTCGGCCTGCCGATCGTTCGGACCTCGCCGGATCACGGCACCGCCTTCGCGATTGCCGGACAGGGCGTGGCGCGCGCCGACAGCCTCATCGCGGCGATCCGCCAGGCCGCAGAGATTGCGGAGCATCGCCGATGAGTCTCGATGCCCTGCCCCCGCTGCGCGATGTCATCGCCGCCCATGGCCTGGGCGCCAACAAGGCGTTCGGTCAGCACTTCCTGCTGGACCTCAACCTGACCGGCAAGATTGCCAGCCTGGCAGGCGACATGTCGGCAGCCCACGCCGTCGAGATCGGTCCCGGGCCGGGCGGGCTGACCCGCGCCATCCTGGCCGCGGGCGCGAAAACCCTGACCGTGATCGAAAAGGACAGCCGCTTCCTGGGCGCGCTGGGCGAGATCGGCACGGCCAGCGGCGGCCGTCTCGACATCATCGAGGCCGATGCCCTCAAGGTCGACGAGGATGCCAGCCTGCCGCGGGACGGCGCCCGGATCATCCTGTCCAACCTGCCTTATAATGTCGGCACGCTGCTGCTGATCAAATGGCTCGAAGCCGAGCCGGTCTGGTGGTCACGCGCGGTGCTGATGTTCCAGCGCGAGGTTGCCGACCGCGTCGTCGCGGCGCCGGGCACGAAGGCCTATGGCCGCCTCGCCGTGATCTCCCAGGCGCGCTGTGAGGTCAGCATGGGGCTGAAAGTGCCCGCCCGGGCCTTTACCCCGCCGCCCAAGGTCGACAGCGCTGTCGTGGTGCTGGATCCGCTGCCGGAGGACAAGCGCTTCGCCGATGTCGAGGCGCTGGGCATTGTCACGGCCTCGGCCTTCGGCCAGCGCCGCAAGACGCTGCGCCGCAGCCTGGCCCAGGCCGCCGGACAGACGAACGCCAGTGCAGAAGATCTGCTGACCGCAGCCGGCATCGATCCGGGCGCAAGGGCGGAAACGGTGGATGTCGCCGGGTTCCGGCGGCTCGCCGAAGCCTGGCGTGCCGCAAAGAGCTGAAGCCCTATCGCCTATTCCTCATCCATGATCGCGTCGACAAAGTCGTCGAGCCAGGGATGGCGGGTGCGCTTGAGACGTTCAGCGTGCAGGATCAGGCTGAGCTTTTCCAGCGCCCGGGCGAAGTCGTCATTGACGATGATGTAGTCGTATTCGTGCCAGTGCGAGATCTCGTCCTTGGCGCGGTCCATGCGGCCCTTGATGATCTCCGGCGTATCCTGGCCGCGCTTGCGCAGACGCTCTTCCAGCAGTGCCAGCGAGGGCGGCAGGATGAAGACACGCACCGTGTCTTCCGGTGCCTGTTCGGCGATCGCACGGGCCCCCTGCCAGTCGATGTCGAAGACCACGTCGCGGCCCTCTTCAACGGCATCCATCACCGGTGTTTTCGGCGTGCCGTAATAGCGGCCGAACACTTCCGCCCACTCGAAGAACTCGCCCCCGGCCGCCTTCGCCTTGAAGTCGTCCACGGTCATGAAGTGATAGTCCTGACCGTCGACCTCGCCGGGGCGCGGATCGCGGGTCGTGGCCGACACGGACAGAATGACATCGGGGTTCTGGCTGATCAGGCGCTTGGACAGCGTCGTCTTGCCCGCGCCCGACGGGCTGGACAGCGCCAGAAGAACACCCCGGCGGCGGCCGCGGAAAATCGGTCCGGAATGGCCGTCACTCGACATTCTGTACCTGCTCCCTGAACTGATCGACGGCGTTCTTGATCGCCAGGCCGATCTGCGTGAGTGAAGAATCGGAAGACTTCGAGCATAGAGTGTTCGCTTCGCGATTAAACTCCTGCGACAGGAAGTCGAGCTTGCGGCCGGTCGGGGACCCCGCCGCCATCAGATCGCGGGCCGAGCCGATATGCGCCTGCAGGCGGTCCAGCTCTTCGCGCACGTCCATTTTCACGGCCAGCGCGGCGGCTTCCTGGGCGAGGCGCTCCTCGGGCAGGTCACCCTCCAGCAGCTCGGCGAATTTCGCGGCCAGACGGTCGCGAATACTCTCGATACGGACAGCCGAACAGGCCGCCGCATCAGCGGTCAGCCGTTCAACCTCGTCGATATGGCCGGCAAGCAGCGGGGCGAGAGCCGCGCCCTCTTCGCGGCGGGCGGTCTCGAGCGCCGCGAGCGCCGCATCCAGCCCGTCGAGGATCGCCTGGTCGAGCGCCTCATCCGGCACCGCACCTTCCTCGCCGCACAGGACGCCGGGAATCTGCAGCAGATCGCCGAAGCTCGGCCGCGAAACACGGCCCGCTTCGATATAGGGCTGGCTGGCCGCGAGCAGCGCGGACAGCCGATCCTGATCGATCGCGACTGCCAAGGCAGCCCCTTCCCGCTTCAGCGTCAGCGTGGCCTGGATATTGCCACGGTTGAACCGCGCCTTGGCCAGCTCCCGGGCCTTGCTTTCGAGACGGTCGAGACCGGGCGGAAACCGGAAACGCGCGTCCAGCCCCTTGCCGTTGACACTGCGCGCTTCCCAGCTCCAGCGCCAGTTGTCCGCCACGCCGTCGCAGCGGGCAAACCCCGTCATGCCGGACAGTACGCCCATCACCGGCCCCCGTTCGAGCGGCGCTCGCGCTCGATCCGGCGCCATTGCGCCACATTGCGCAGGTGCTGGGCATAGGTGTCCGCAAAGACATGGCCGCCCGTACCGTCGGCGACGAAGAAGAGCGCACTCGTCTCGGCCGGGTTGAGCACGGCGGCCAGGCTCTCGCGGCCCGGATTGGCGATCGGCGTCGGCGGCAGGCCGGCGATCTGGTAGGTATTCCAGGCGTTTTCGGTATTGTCGATTTCCGAGCGGCGCAGACCGCGGCCCAGCGCCTCGCCGCGCGAGATGCCGTAGATGATGGTCGGATCGCTCTCCAGCCGCATGCCGCGCCGCATCCGGTTGACGAAAACGGACGCCACTTCCGGGCGCTCGGACGCGACACCCGTCTCCTTCTCCACGACCGAGGCGAGAATGATCGCCTCCTCGCGCGTATCGAAAGGCAGGTTCTCCGCGCGGGCCGGCCACAGCTCGTCGAGCAGCGCCGTCTGGGCAGCCGCCATGCGGTCGATGACCTCCTGGCGCGGCGTGCCGCGGGTGACCAGATAGGTCTCGGGCAACAGCGTGCCCTCGGCGGGGATGTCGGTAATCTCGCCGGTCAGCACCTCGACCTCGTTGAGCACGGCCACGATCATCGCGCTGGTCAGGCCTTCCGCGAAGGTGACGGGATGCTGCACGGTCTGGCCGGAGCGCAGGCGTTCGTAGACCTGGGCCATGGAGGCACCGGCGGGGATGCGGTACTCGCCGGCACGCAGCGCCCGGTCGCCCTCGTCCAGGGTGACGGCGACGCGGAAGATGCGGCGATCGGTGATCACGCCCTCGTCTTCCAGCTGCTGGGCAATGCGGATAAGCCCGGCGCCACGCGGCAGGAGGATAACGGTCTCTTCAGCAGCCGGGCCCGGCTCGGCGAACTCGGCCTCGAGCCATTTATAACCGCCATAGAGCGCGCCCAGCGCACCGAGCGCCAGCACGACGAGAACCACCAGCAATCCGATAAAGAATTTCGCCAGCCCGTTTCCGGGCTTCGGCGCAGGCGTCTCGCTCATTCACATTTCCCCGACAGGCGTCACTCTGCGGCGACGAATACCACGGACGCGTTGGTCCCGCCGAATCCGAAAGAGTTCGACAGGGCGGCGCGGACCGGCTTTTTCACGGCGGCCTTGGGCGCCAGGTTGATCGCGGTCTCGACCGATGGATTGTCCAGGTTCAGCGTGGGCGGGCAGACACCGTCGCGGATCGCCAGGATCGAGAAGATCGATTCCACCGCACCGGCCGCACCCAGAAGGTGGCCGATCGCCGATTTGGTCGATGACATGACCAGCCCGTCAGCGCTGTCGCCGAACAGGCGCTCGACGGCGCGCAGCTCGATCTCGTCGCCCAGCGGCGTCGAGGTGCCGTGCGCATTGACATAGTCGATATCGCCCGGCGCGAGCCCGGCATCCTTCAGCGCGGCGGACATGGAGCGGAAACCGCCATCGCCATCCTCGGCAGGCGCCGTGATGTGATAGGCGTCGCCGGACAGGCCATAGCCCGTCACTTCGGCGTAGATTTTCGCGCCGCGCGCCTTGGCATGCTCATAGTCTTCCAGCACGACAATGCCGGCCCCCTCGCCCATGACGAAACCGTCGCGGCCGGTATCATAGGGGCGCGAGGCCTTTTCAGGCGTGTCGTTGAAACCGGTGGAAAGCGCCTTGCAGGCGACGAAACCGGCAATGCCCAGACGGCAGACGGCAGCTTCGGCACCGCCGGCCACCATCACATCGGCATCGCCGCGCGCGACCAGGCGGGCCGCATCGCCAATGGCGTGGGCGCCGGTCGAACAGGCCGTCACCACGGCGTGGTTCGGACCTTTCAGGCCATGACGGATCGAGACCTGGCCGGAGACCAGATTGATCAGCATGGCGGGAATGATGAAGGGAGAGAGGCGCCGCGGCCCCTTCTCGTGCAGATCGACCGAGGCCTGGTAGGTGGTCTCCAGACCGCCTATCCCCGACCCGATCATGACGCCGGTGCGCTGCTTTTCGTCTTCCGTCCCGGGGGTCCAGCCGCTGTCGGCAATCGCCTCGTCGGCGGCGGCAATCCCGTAGAGGATGAAATCGTCGACCCGGCGTCGATCGCGGGCGCTCAGGACGTCGTCGGGATTGAACACCCCGGCATCGCCCTCACGGCCGCCGCCGCGCCCGTCGCTGCGTGGAACAAGTCCGGCGATCCGGCAGGCCAGATCATCCGTTTCGAAATGTTCGATCGGACCCAGCCCTGACTGACCGGCGAGAAGACGTTCCCAAACGACTTCCCGCCCGCAGCCCAGCGGCGTGACGAGCCCGATGCCTGTGACAACGACGCGACGCATGAAGGGGTCGTTAGCCCACCTTCTCGGAGATGAACTTCACGGCGTCACCGACCGTCTGGATGTGCTCGGCGGCATCATCCGGAATTTCGATGTCGAACTCTTCTTCGAACGCCATCACCAGTTCGACATTGTCCAGGCTGTCAGCGCCCAGGTCGTCGATGAAGCTCGCGTTTTCCGTGACCTTTTCGGCCTCGACATCGAGATGTTCGACAACAATTTTCTTAACGCGCTCGAGAACGTCAGACATTTCAGACCCTCATAATGAATCACCGCGAGACTATAGCGGTGCAGGAGAAGACGGGAAGTGCCCAATTACAAGGCCCCTCCCCAAGATGCGCGGGCACGTAGCACACATAATGACAGGACGCCAGAATGTGACACCGTGTCCGCAGGCTCGGATATTGCCGCTAGATCATCGCCATACCGCCATTCACATGGACGGTCTGGCCGGTGACATAGTGGGCTTCGGAACTGGCGAGATAGACCACGGCGGCGGCAATGTCGTCGCCCGAACCCAGATCGCCGGCAGGAATTTTCGTCAGGATGGCGGCCTTCTGGTCGTCGGTCAGCGCGTCGGTCATCGGCGAGGCGATGAAGCCCGGCGCGACGCAATTCACCGTCACACCGCGCGCTGCGACTTCCTGGGCCAGCGACTTGGAAAAGCCGATCATGCCCGCCTTGGAGGCGCAATAATTGGTCTGGCCCGGATTGCCGGTGACGCCGACGACGGAGGTGATGCCGATGATGCGGCCCCAACGCGCCTTCATCATGCCGCGCAGGGCGGCACGGGACAGGCGGAAATAGCTTTCCAGATTGATGCGCATCACCGTGTCCCAGTCCTCATCCTTCATGCGCATGAGGAGCTGGTCCTTGGTGATGCCGGCATTGGCCACCAGGATGTCCAGCGCGCCCATCGCCTCGGCGGCCTGCTTGGGCAGGGCGTCGACGGCGTCGGCGTCGGACAGGTTGCAGGGCAGGACATGGGCGCGCTCGCCCAGCTCGCCGGCGAGCTCCTGCAGCACGTTTTCGCGCGTGCCGGACAGGGCAACGGTCGCGCCCTGGGCATGCAGCTTGCGGGCAATCGCATTGCCCAGACCACCGGTGGCACCGGTCACGAGGGCGTTCTTGCCGGTAAGATCGAACATCATGCGTTCTCCTTGAGAGCTGCCGCGAAAGCTTCCAGATCGTCGGCGGAATTGAGGGCAACGCCATTGGCGTCCTTGGTGGTACGCTTGAGCATGGTGGTGAGCACCTTGCCCGAACCGGCCTCGGCCAGCGTGCCGATACTCGCCTCCTCGACCATCCACAACACGCTTTCGCGCCAGCGTACGCGGCCGGTCACCTGTTCGACCAGCTGACGGCGGATCGTCTCGACATCATCGGTCGGACGCGCGGTGACATTGGCGACCACCGGCACGACGGGCGCCTTGATCGTCGCCGCGGCGAGCGCTTCGGCCATCGCGTCGGCGGCCGGCTGCATCATCGGGCAATGGAAGGGTGCGGAGACCGGCAGTTTCATCGCCTTTTTCAGGCCCAGCTCGCCGGCCTTGGCGATGGCGGCATCGATAGCCGCGACGGACCCGGAGATCACGATCTGGCCCGGCGCGTTGTCGTTGGCGATCGCGCAGACACCCGCCTGGGCGCCCGCAGCAACGGCCTGGGCCGCAAGATCCTCGTCGGCGCCGAGAAGCGCCGCCATCGTGCCCTCGCCCACCGGCACGGCCTTCTGCATGGCCTGACCGCGCAGCTTGAGCAGTTTCGCCGCATCACTGACCGACAGCGCACCGGCAGCCGCCAGGGCCGAATATTCGCCAAGACTGTGACCGGCGACGAATTCGGCGGCGTTGACGTTTACGTCAAACTCGCTCTTCAACACCGCCATCACGGCCAGGCTGGCCGCCATCAGGGCCGGCTGGGCGTTCTCGGTGAGGGTGAGGTCTTCGATAGGACCATTGGCCATCAGGCCCGACAGGTCCTGGCCCAGCGCTGCATCGACTTCGTCCAGCACCGCCTTCGCGCTGGCAAAGCGCTCCGCCAGTTCCTGACCCATGCCGACGGCCTGGCTGCCCTGACCGGGGAAGACAAAGGCAAATTTCATGGAGTATTCCCTTCCCGACTCTCAAATGGCCGATCTGTTCGGGTTCGCTCGATACCTCCTGCGGGAGGCCGGGCGCAAGGGCGCTTGCGCCTTGCGCTGTGCATTCAATTCGGGTAAGGCCCGCGCTTCGCTTGGTTGCGGTCCGTTCTTCCGGTCGATCCTGCATGGTGCAGGGTCAGGGAGTTCGGAGCCGCCGCAGACCTGCCCGACCCTTCGGCATGGTGTGCGCCGCAACCGCTTATGAAGGGAGCCGACATGGCACTTTACGAGCACATCTTCATTGCGCGTCCGGACATTTCCCCGGCGCAGATGGAATCTCTCATCGAAGAGACCAAAGCCCTGATCGAAGAGAAGGGCGGCAAGACCGGCAAGACCGAATACTGGGGTCTGCGCAACCTTGCCTACCGCATCAACAAGTCCCGCAAGGGCCATTACGGCCTGATCGACATGGACGCCCCGGCGGATGTCGTTGCCGAACTGGACCGTATCCAGCGCCTGTCCGAAGACGTGATCCGTCACATGACGGTCCGCGTCGAGGAGCACAGCGAAGAGCAGTCCGCGATCCTGTCCAAGAAGGACGATCGTCGCGGCCGTCGCGAGCGCAGCTAGAAAGGACTTAACAGATGTCTTCCGGAAACATTTCCAATCTGCCGGCACGCCGTCCGTTCATGCGTCGCCGCAAGGTCTGCCCGTTCTCCGGCGAAAACGCGCCGAAGATCGATTACAAGGACCCCAAGCTGCTGCTCCGCTACATGTCCGAGCGCGGCAAGATCGTGCCGTCCCGCATCACCGCGGTTTCGGCGAAGAAGCAGCGTGA
Organism: Maricaulis sp. ABE4_448; assembly: GCF_056160825.1. Classification (NCBI taxonomy): domain Bacteria; kingdom Pseudomonadati; phylum Pseudomonadota; class Alphaproteobacteria; order Maricaulales; family Maricaulaceae; genus Maricaulis; species Maricaulis sp. ABE4_448. Next base: position 150,475 of record NZ_JBSWXX010000003.1, on the reverse strand, counting down.
ACTGGCCCGCGCCATCAAGCGCGCCCGCCAGCTGGCCCTGCTGCCGTACGTGGTCGATTGAGGGAGGACTGACACATGAAACTGGTTCTCCTTGAACGCGTGGAAAACCTTGGCGCCATGGGTGACGTTGTCTCCGTGCGTCCGGGCTTCGCCCGCAACTTCCTGCTGCCGCAGGAAAAGGCGCTGCGCGCCACCGAAGCCAACCTGGCCCGTTTCGAAGCCGAACGCGATGCGCTGGAAAAGCGTAACGCCGAACGCGCTGCAGAAGCGGCCACGGCTGGTGAAACGATCGATGGCGAAAACTTCGTCATGATCCGCCAGGCCGGCGAGAGCGGTCAGCTCTACGGTTCGGTCACCTCCCGCGACATCGCTGACATCGTGTCGGCCAGCGGCACTTCGGTGGCCCGCTCGCAGGTCGTGCTGAACGCGCCGATCAAGACGCTGGGCGTCCACGATGTGCGCATCAAGCTGCACGCCGACGTCTCCGTGACGGTGTCGATCAATGTCGCCCGTTCCGAAGAGGAAGCCGAGCGCCAGGCGGCCGGTGAAGACGTGATCGCGGCCCAGGCCGACGAAGATCGTGCCATCGCCGAAGCCCAGGCCGCGGCCCTGTTCGAAGCCAGCGAGGAAGGCCAGGAACTGGCTGCCCAGCAGGCTGCGGAAGCCGAAACGGCCGGCGATGAAGCAGAGACCGAGGAAACCGAGCAGTAAGCACTGCAGGTTCCCGAATTATCAAAGGGCGGCCCGCCGGGCCGCCCTTTTTCTTTTGATATCGCCAATCCGGATGACGCGCGCTAGCGTACGATGCTGTAGGGGATGGCCGGACCTGCTTCCGTGCCGAGGAAATGCAAATGGGTTTTCCGCCTGTCTTCCGTCTGGTCGAACGCTGGCTTGGCGTGCTCCTGTGTTTCCTGCTCGCCCTGTCGCAGGGCTATTTCATCCTCGGCCTCTACGTGTTCCCGGTCGACGAATATGTCGATCTGGAGCCGAATGTGACGTTCGAGGATGTGCGGCCAGTGATCGAATGGCCGCTGGAAACGGCGATTATCATCGCCTTTGCCGGCGCGGCGCTGGCCACCGTGCTGGCCCTGTTCCGCTCCCGCTGGGCCTTTGCCGCCATCCTTGTGCACTTCGTCGCCGCGAAGACGGCCTGGGTGCTGTCGACCTTCCTGCCCTATTATGACGGCGGAGCGATCGGCGCCTGGCTGACCGTCATCCAGATGGTCGCCATTGTGCTGATCTTCCGCACGACAGCCCCTTTCCGCCCCCGCCGGGCCGCATGACAGTCACACTGTGGATAAACCGGCTATCCAACCCCTTGTTTTCCGGCTCCTGAAACTCTCCTGCCCTGTCGCACAAACCCATGACAGGCAAGGCGGACGTGACGTTATCCACAGCCATCAACAATCGTTAACGCCGACCGGTCCGACAGCTGCATCTGACAGTGTTCGACAGTGGCCACGGACGATCCGGCCCGGTAATGATCCGCCCTTCGCCTGCGGGCGAAGTGAAGGGGACCATCGGAATGACCACCGCGCTGCAGCCGTTCGTCGAGAACGACTCCGAAATTGCCAATGCCGATACGGCACCGCACAACCTGGATGCGGAACAGGCATTTCTGGGCGCGCTTCTGTATGACAACGAGATGTATCACCGGGTCGCGGACTGGCTGAAGCCGGCGCATTTCTACGACCCGGTCCACGGCCGCATCTATGAAACGGCCGCCGACCTGATCGGCCGCGGCTCGCTGGCCGACGCCGTCGTGCTGAAAACCCAGTTCGACCGCGATGACGGGCTGCGCGAAATCGGTGGCACTACCTATCTTGCCGTCCTGATGGAAGGCGCAGTGACGGGTAATGCCGCCGTCGAGTACGCCAAGATCATCTATGAGCTGGCCCTGCGCCGCGAACTGATCCGCATCGGTCACGATCTCGCCAATACCGCCGGCGGCGATGCCGAGGTCCAGGCCCGCGCCCTGATCCAGGACATCGAACAACAGCTTTACAATCTTGCCGAGGAAGGCTCGGCCTCGCGCGGCTTTGTCAGCTTCAAGCAGGCGCTGGCGGAATCGGTGGAGACCGCCTCGGCGGCCTATGAACGCGAAGGCGGGCTGGCCGGTATCTCCTCGGGTCTGAGAGAGCTGGACCGCAAGCTGGGCGGACTGCACCCGTCTGACCTGATCATCCTCGCCGGCCGCCCCTCGATGGGGAAGACCTCGCTGGCAACGAATATCGCCTTCAACATCGCCAAGGCCTACCAGTACGAGGAACAGCCCGACGGCAGCCGCAAGACCGTCAATGGTGGCGTGGTCGGCTTCTACTCGCTGGAAATGTCGGCCGAACAGCTCGCCACGCGTCTGATCGCCGACCATACCGGCATTCCCGGCTACATGATCCGCCAGGGCACGATCGATGCGGCCCAGTATGAAGACATCCGCGACGGCGTGCTCGATATCCAGGGCCTGCCGCTCTATATCGACGATACCGGTGGCCTGCCCATCTCCGCCCTCGCCGCCCGGGCGCGGCGGCTCAAGCGCACACATGGCCTCGACCTGATCGTGGTCGACTATCTGCAGCTGGTCACCTCCTCGCGCGCCCGTGCCGGCGCCAGCCGCGTGGAAGAGGTCTCCGAAGTCACCCAGAATCTCAAGGCGCTGGCCAAGGAGCTCGCCGTTCCGGTGATCGCCCTCTCCCAGCTGTCGCGCCAGGTGGAAAACCGCGACGACAAGAAACCGCAACTGTCCGACCTGCGCGAATCCGGCTCGATCGAGCAGGATGCTGACGTCGTGCTGTTCGTTTACCGGGAAGCCTATTACAAGGAACGCGAGAAGCCGCGCGAAGACACGCCGGAATATCTCGCCTGGGAAGAAGAGTTCCGCCGGATTGAGAAAGTCGCTGAAGTCATCATCGGCAAGCAGCGTCACGGCCCGATCGGATCGGCAAAGCTCCACTTTGATGGCATGCTGACGAAGTTCACCGATCTCGAGACGCGCTATGACGACGAGTCCGACTGATACACGCGCCGAACCCGCTCCGCGCCTGATCATCGATCTGGCGACCATCCAGCAGAACTACCGCAAGGTCCGCGACCTCGCACCCGGTGCCGAGGCCGGCGCCGTGGTGAAGGCCAACGCCTATGGTCTCGGCGCCATGGAAGTGGTGCCGGCCCTCGCCGATGCCGGCTGCCGCACCTTCTATGTCGCGCACACATCGGAAGGCCGCGAGGCCCGCACGGCGCTCGCCGGACGCCCGGCCGACATCTATGTCTTCAACGGGTTCTGGCCCGCCGAGCTGCCGGCCCTGCGCAATGCCGAGCTTTTCCCGGTGATCAACGAACTCGCCCAGCTGGAACAATTGCGCGAGCAGGCACCGGATCTGCCCTGTGCCCTGCATTTCGATACCGGCATGAACCGTCTGGGCCTCGGCCCCGAGGAAACCGATGCGCTGATCGCCAATCCGGCGCGTCTGGACGCCATCGATGTACGCCAGATCATGAGCCATCTCGCCTGCGCCGACGAGCCCGTCTACCCGCTCAATGCGCGGCAGCTGGAACGCTTTTCCCGCATCCGCGAGGCCTTTCACGGCATTCCAGCCTCGCTGTCCAATTCCGCGGGTGTGCTGCTGGGGCCGGACTATCATTTCGACGTGCTGCGGCCGGGGCTCGCCCTGTTCGGCGGGGTTCCGGCACCCGGCCATCCCTCGCCCTTCGAACCGGCCGTGGAGATCGACGCCCCCATCCTGCAGATCCGCACACTGCGGCCCGGCGATACCGTGGGCTATGGCGCAACCTTCGAGGCCGGCACGCCCCGCCGCATCGCGACCGTCGCGGCCGGCTATGCCGACGGTCTGCTGCGCGCCTTCGGCAATGGCGGGTTTGGCCGGATCGGCGAGATTCGTGTACCGATCCTGGGACGGGTCTCGATGGACCTGATCGGCGTCGATGTAACCGATGTCGATATACCGCTCGCACCGGGGCATCCGGTCTGCTTCCTCGGCGGGGATATCGAGGACATGGCCGACAGTGCGGCCACCATCTCCTACGAATTCCTGGTCCGTCTGGGCCTGCGCTTTCACCGCATCTACAAGCCGGCTGCCCAACGGCGCTGACCCCGGACACATTCTGTCGCCCTCCCCTGCTTGACTGTGCGCAAACAGAAGGAGACACACCCACATGGCCCGATCCGATAGCGTCTATGTCTGCCAATCCTGCGGCGCCGTCCATCCCAAATGGGCGGGCAAGTGCGATGATTGCGGCCAGTGGAACACGCTGGTCGAGGAAACGCCTTCCGCGCCGCTGGGCACACAGGCAACCGCCGCGAAAAAGCGTGGCCGCGCAGCCCGGCTGGAGCTGGTCGATCTCGGGGCTGAAACCCCGGAAACGCCGCGCCTGCGCTCGGGGATAGACGAGCTCGACCGCGTCGCCGGCGGCGGGCTGGTGCCCGGCTCGGCCATCCTCGTCGGCGGCGATCCCGGCATCGGCAAGTCGACGCTCCTTCTGCAGATGATGGCGCAGCTGGCCAATCAGAATACACGCGCCATCTATATCTCCGGCGAGGAAGCGATCGACCAGGTGCGCCGCCGCGCCCGCAGGCTCGGCCTGGCCGACGCGCCGGTGGCGCTGGCCGCCGAGACCTCGCTCAACGACATTCTCGACGGGCTGAAATCGGAAAAGCCGGACATTGTCGTGATCGACTCGATCCAGACGCTGTGGACCGACCAGCTGGCGGCCGCACCGGGCACGGTGGCCCAGGTGCGCGCCTGCGCCCAGGAACTCGTCCGCTTTGCCAAGAAGCGGAACTGCACCGTCATCCTGGTCGGCCATGTCACCAAGGACGGCCAGATCGCCGGACCGCGCGTGGTCGAGCACATGGTCGATGCGGTGCTCTATTTCGAGGGCGAGCGCTCGCACCAGTTCCGCATCCTGCGTGCCGTGAAGAACCGTTTCGGTCCGACGGACGAGATCGGTGTGTTCGAGATGGGCGACAAGGGGCTCGGCGAAGTCGCCAACCCTTCCTCTCTCTTTCTCGATGGCCGCGCCGAGGCCAATCCCGGCGCCGCCGTGTTTGCCGGCATGGAAGGCACGCGGCCGGTCCTGTCAGAAATCCAGGCCCTCGTCGCGCCCGCCGCCTTCGGCACGCCGCGCCGCGCTGTGGTGGGCTGGGATTCGGGACGCCTCGCCATGGTGCTGGCCGTGCTGGAGGCGCGTTGCGGCGTCAATATCTCCAATCGCGACATTTTCCTCAACGTCGCCGGCGGGCTGAAAATCACCGAACCGGCCGCCGACCTCGCCGTTGCCGCCGCCATTGTCTCCTCGGCGATGGATGTGGCGCTGCCCGGCAAGGGTGTCGTTTACGGAGAAATCAGTCTTTCCGGCGATGTTCGGCCTGTCGGCCGCTCAGAGGCCCGGCTGAAGGAAGCCGCCAAGCTTGGCTTCGACTCGGCCATCGCGCCCCAGGCAGCGGCCGACGGTAACGCACCCGTGCGGGTGCTTGGCGTGGCCACGGCGCTCGAATTGGTGCAGACTTTGCGGGCTCTGGCTGGAGAGTAGGAGTTGCAGGGATGGATAGCACGCTGAGTGCCTTCGACGGGATCGGCCTCGCCATCCTGCTGATTTCTGGCCTGCTGGCGCTGGTGCGCGGTTTTGTGCGTGAAGCCCTGTCGGTGACCGCCTTTGTCGCCGCCTCGCTTGCCGCCCTCTGGAGCCTGCCGGTTTTCATCGGCCCGGCCCGCGAAATCATCGATCCGGACTGGCTGGCGCCCGTCGCCGTCGGCGCCGCGGTCTTCATCCTGATCTATCTGGCCGTCACCTTCGTGACGAGTTCGCTCTCCAAGGGGCTGGCCAAGGGCGAGGATGTGAATGTCGTCGACCGCACGTTGGGATTCGTGTTCGGCGTTGTGCGCGGCCTCGTTCTGCTCGGTCTCGGTGTGATCTTCATGGCCGCAACGATGGGTGAAAGCGGGCGACCGCCGGCCTGGGTGACCCAGGCGCGCATCTATCCGCTGGTCGGCGCGACAGCCCGGGCCCTGCAGACACTGGCGCCGGAAACCTCGCGGCTGGCCGAGACCCGTCCCCTGCCCTATGGCGAGGATGACCCGATTGCAGAAACAATAAGAAATAATGACAGCTCCTATGGAAGCCGCGACCGAAACCGACTAGATGACCTCATCGGTTCGACCACGGATGACCAGGACGAGGACGGATGAGCCAGGCCACCCCCCAAACTGCCACGCTCACTTACGATCCCGAGACGGATCGCCCCCAGGAAGAATGCGGCGTTTTCGCCGTCTACAATGCAGTAGATGCCGGTGTTCTCACCGCGCTCGGGCTTCACGCCCTGCAGCATCGTGGACAGGAAGCCTGCGGCATCGCGACCCATGACGGGTCGCGTTTCCATATCGAGCGCTATCTCGGCCTTGTCGGCGAGAACTTCACCTCGCCGGACATGCCGCAACGCCTGCCGGGCAGGGTCGCGATCGGCCATGCCCGTTATTCCACCCAGGGTGCATCCGTGCTGCGCAATGTGCAGCCGCTGTATTCGGACGTGCGCGGCGGCGGCATCGCCCTTGCCCATAACGGCAATCTGACCAATGCCCGCGTCCTGCGCGAGGAACTCGTCAGCCACGGTGCGATCTTCCAGTCGACCTCCGATTCCGAGGTCGTGCTGCATCTGGCCGCCCAGTCGAAGAAGACCAAGCTGACCAATCGCGTCCTGCAGGCGCTGAAACAGGTCCAGGGCGCCTTCGCCTTCGTGGCGCTGGTGAATGACCGCCTGATCGCGGCGCGTGACCCCTACGGCATCCGGCCGCTGGTGATGGGCACGCTGGGCGATGCGGTGATCTTTGCCTCGGAAACCTGTGCGCTGGACATGGTCGGCGCCAGTTTCGTGCGCGATATCGAGCCCGGCGAAGCCGTGGTGGTCAGCGAGGACGGCATCCGTTCCGAACGCTTTGCCCCGGCCCATCCGGCCCGTACCTGCGCCTTCGAATACATCTATTTCGCGCGCCCGGACTCGATCATCGGCGGCCGCTCGGTCTACGAGGCCCGCAAGCAGATGGGCCGCCAGCTGGCGATGGAAACCCCGGCCGATGTCGACGTCATCGTGCCCGTGCCGGACAGCGGCGTGCCCGCCGCGATCGGCTATTCGGAAGCGTCCGGTATTCCCTTTGAACTGGGGATTATCCGCTCGCACTTCGTGGGCCGGACCTTCATCCAGCCGACACAGGACCGCCGCGACCTGTCGGTCCGCCGCAAGCACTCGGCCAATGCCGCCGTGGTGCGCGGCAAGCGCGTCCTGCTGATCGACGACTCGATCGTGCGCGGGACGACCTCGCTGAAGATCGTGCGCATGATGCGCGAGGCCGGTGCGTCCGAAGTCCATTTCCGCTCGGCCTGCCCGCCCATCAAATTCCCGGACTTCTACGGCATCGACATGGCCGGACGGGCCGAACTGATCGCCGCGAACATGGAACTCGACGAAATGGCCGCCAAGCTCGAGGCCGACAGCCTCGGCTTCCTGTCTGTCGACGGTCTTTACCAGGCCGTTTGCGGTGAAGCGCGCAATGATGCCAACCCGCAACTTGCCGACCACTATTTCACCGGCGAGTACCCGACGCGTCTCGTCGACCATGATCGGGACCTCTCGGCCAAGGAATTCCAGCTCTCGCTTCTGGTGGACGCATGACCGACATCGATCTGAAAGGCCGCCTCGCTCTCGTGAGCGGGGCCTCGCGGGGTATTGGCCGGGCTCTGGCCCTGGAACTGGCCAAGGCCGGCGCGCATGTGATCGCCACCGCCCGCACACAGGGCGCCCTGGAAGAGCTGGACGACGCCATCAAGGCCGCCGGCGGCACCACAACGCTGGTGCCGATGGACCTGATGTCGGAAGACGGGATCGAGCAGCTCGGCCAGATCGTCACCGATCGTTGGGGCAAGCTGGACATCATGATCGCCAATGCCGGCGCGCTGGGCGAGCTGACGCCGGCCGCCCAGGTGAAGGCGAAGACCTGGCAGAATGTGCTGGGTGTGAACCTTGTCGCCCCGGCGCGCATGATCCGCGCCTTCGAAGGCCCGCTGCTGAGCTCGGATGCCGGCCGCGCCGTGTTTGTCTCCTCCGGCGCTGCCAGCTCGCGCCGCGCCTTCTGGGGCCCCTATGCGGCCGCCAAGTCCGGTCTCGACGCCCTTGTCCAGTCGTGGGCTGCCGAGCATGTGAACTCGCCCAGCCTGCGCATCAATGTCGTCTATCCAGGCGCCATGCGCACGCGGATGCGCGCCAAGGCCTTCCCGGGCGAGGATCCCCAATCCCTGCCCGAACCGGCTGCCCTGTGGCCGCTGGTTGCCGAGCTGATCGGCCCGGACTGTGCCCGCCACGGCGAGATTGTGCGGTTCGAGGGTTAGCGCTCAACTTGCCGTGAGCGCGTGATGCACCGGCTTCCCGTCGCCCCGGGCCGGTGCTAGCTGGGCGGCATGCCTCAGCGTCCTGAAATTACCTTCACACGCCTGACCGGGGTCGCGCCTGACGCGATCCTGGACCACATGTCCGATCCGCGTCTGGCCGAACACATGCCCCTGCTGAAAAACGGGTGGGACATCGAGACCTGCACGGCCTTCATCGCCGCCAAGGAGGCGTGCTGGGCACGCGACGGGCTGGGACACTGGGCGATCCTGGCAGCCGGGCGCTATGCCGGCTGGGGCGGCTTCCAGAAGGAAGGCGAGGACTGGGATTATGGCCTGGTGCTGCGGCCGCAGGATTTCGGTCTCGGCCTCACGATCACCCGCAAGGCCCTCGCCTATGCCCGCACCGATGCGCGCATCCCCCATGTCACCTTCCTGCTGCCACCCTCACGCCGCCATGTGCGCGGTCTGGCCCGGCTGGGCGCCGAGATGGTGGGCGAGGTCAGCTATGAGGGCGAGGTGTTCCGCAAATACCGGCTGGAGACGTCCTGAGCGCCGTGCAGAAAGGGCCGGCCATGTCTCTTCCCGTCAGCTGCGCTTGCGCGGCCCGGCCGCCTTGCCCGGCTTGCCGGCTTTCTTGACCGACCCGGCGGCCCCCTTGGGCTTTTGACGGATGCGCGGCATGCTGGCCCGCGCCGGTGCTCCGGCCCGGACCGGCGCACTGCCGCCGCGCTCGCCATCGGCGTAAGGGTTCTTGCCCGCTTTCACGATCAGGCGGATCGGCACGCCAGGCAGATCGAAGGCCTCGCGCAGCCCGTTGACCAGATAACGCTTGTAGCTTTCCGGCAGTTCGCTGGCGCGCGAGCACATCATCACGAAGGTCGGCGGACGCCCCTTGGTCTGGGTTATATAGCGCGGCTTGACGCGGCGGCCATTGATCGAGGGCGGCGGATGCCGCTCGATCATCTCGTGCAGCCAGTCATTGAGATCCCGGGTCTTCACCTTGGCATCCCAGTCGGTGTGCAATCGCGACAGGGCCGGCATGATCGTCTCCAGCCCTTTCTTCTTGAGGGCGGAGATCGGCACGATCGGCGCGCCTGTCATCTGCGGCAGCAGCCGCTCGAACTCGGTCCGGATGTCCTTGATGAAGGCGTCGCGCTGGTGCACGAGGTCCATCTTGGAAACAGCGATCGCAACAGCACGGCCTTCCTTGTAGGCCATGTCGGCCAGGTGCAGGTCCTGCTTTTCCAGCGGGTGGCCGGCATCGACGATCAGCAGCACGACTTCGGCAAATTTCACGGCGCGCAGCGTGTCGGCCGCGCTCATCCGCTCCAGCCGGTCATTGACCTTGCCGCGTTTTCTCAGACCGGCCGTGTCGTGCAGGCGCACCCGGCGGCCATCCCACATCCAGTCAATCGAGATCGCGTCGCGCGTGATACCGGCTTCAGGCCCGGTGATCAGGCGTTCCTCGCCGATCAGCGCATTGATGAGCGTCGACTTGCCCGCATTCGGACGGCCGATCACGGCAATCCGCAGCGGCGGCTTCTCCTGATCATCGCGATAGCGTTTGGCATCGCGCGCGGCGTGCTCGCCCAAGCCTGTTTCAACAGCGTCGTAAAGATCGCCGATGCCACTGCCATGGGCGGCCGACAACGGAACCGGATCGCCCAGGCCAAGACCGTAGGCGTCCATCAGCCCGCTCTCACCGAAGCGGCCTTCACACTTGTTGGCGACCAGCACGACCGGCTTGCCCGAGCGGCGGATCACATCGGCGAAGCTTCTGTCCAGTGGCGTCACGCCGGTACGGGCATCGATCAGGAAGAGGCAGAGATCGGCATCCTGGAGCGCAATCTCGGTCTGGGTGCGCATTTCAGCGTCCAGACCGGCCTTCTCGCCATCGTCATAGCCCGCGGTATCGATCAGCAGGAGTTCCATATCGCCCAGCCGGCCGCGCGCCTCGCGACGGTCACGCGTGACCCCCGGGCGATCGTCGACGATCGCCAGCGGTTTTCCGGCCAGCCGGTTGAACAGGGTGGATTTACCCACATTGGGCCGTCCGACGACGGCGATGCGGGGAAGATATGCAGTCATTGGCGAGCGCCTAGAGCAATTTCACGCGGAATGAAATCACAAAAAACCGCTGAACGCCCGATTTGCCGTTAGCGGATCGCGATCAGCCGCGCCTCGTCAGTGAGAACATAGATCGTCTCGTTGGCGATAACGGGCCCGATGAAGACGTCGTTACGCAGGTCCATCTCGCGCAGCACTTCGCCATCATAGGCATTCAGCACCACGCCCTGACCATCGCTGGACGCCACAAAGACGCGCCCGCCCGCGAGCACCGGGCCGGTCCAGGCGATGCGGTCCCGGCGCTTGTTCGGATTCTCGAACAGCTCAAGCTGCGTTATCCACAAAACAGATCCATCGCGGCGGTCGAGGCAGACGATCTCGGCTTCATTCGTGGTGACGAAGAGATAATTGCCCGCCACCCACGGCGCCTGGGAGCCGCCGGCCGGCTGCGTCCACAGACGCTCACCGGTGCGCAGCGAGATCGCCACCAGAAGACCGGAATGGCTCATCGCATAGACGGCATCTTCCATGATGACCGGGCTGCCGGCGAGGTCGTTGATCTCGGACACGGCCGTCAGGCGGGACGAACCGGACAGGCTGTCAGACCAGATCGGATTGCCGTTCTGCACACGCAGCGCAATAAGTTCGCCCGAGGCGAAGGGCGCAATAACCAGGTCGCCCAGCACGGCCGGGGACGGTGCGGTCAGCAGGCGGGCTGTCTCGACGATGCCCGGATGGGTCCACATGACCGCCCCGTCATCAGCGTCGAGGGCCAGAAGCTCGTTATTGTCGCTGGTCACGAAGACGCGGCCATCGGCCACGGTCGGCGCCCCGTGGAAGGGAACCAGCACCTCGCTACGCCAGATCTCGTCACCGCTCTCGGCATCCAGCGCCACGAAATAGTTGTAGCCGGAATGGGCGTAGATACGGCCGCTATCATAGGCCACGGCGCCGCCGAAGGACATGCGGTCGCGCCGGTTGGGACCTTCCAGACGCGTCGACCAAAGACGACCGCCGTCATCGGCGTCGTGCGCGAAAACCACGCCATTGGCGTCGATCGCAAAAATGCGGCCATCAGCGACAACAGGCCGCGCGATGATACGGCGGTTATTGTCCGAGCCTTCACCGAAGCTCTGGCGCCAGACCACTTCAAGGGGGCCGCTGGCCTGGGTGTGCTGCAGGGCATGGGTCGGATACCCGTCCGGCTGCGGCCAGACCTGGTTCACATACGCTGTCGGCAGATCGACCGGCGCCGCTTCAGTATCGAGCTGGAGCCCCTGCTCGAACGACATGATCGAAACGCGGTTATCGTCCGGCGCCGTGCCGTTCAGATTGTCAGCATCGTCATCACCGATGCCCGGAATCACATTGAGCGGATTGGGAATGTCCGGGATTGACGAACAGGCAGCCAGCGGCGCGATCAGCGCCACGGCGAGAAGATTACGGATACGCTCGACACTATTCATCGCCTGGCTCCCCGGCGTCATTTCCATCATCGCCGGCCATTGCCGGGGCTTCCGTCGCGTCGCCTGCCGGCACGCTGGCTTCAGCATCGCCGTCTGCGGCTTCGTCCGGTGTCAGCATCGCCGACCGGCTCGCAATCACAGCCAGGGCTTCCTGGGCGCGTTGCCGCACGCCCTGCGGGGCGTCGAAGCCGAAGCTGATCAGCTGGTAAGTCTCGCGGGCGCGTTCGAGATTGCCATCGCGCAGCGCTGCCGCAGCAATCGCTTCGCGCGCCAGAAAGCGGTAGGGCGAAGTGTCACCGGTCAGCGGCGTCAGGCGGATCTCGATATCGTTGAAGCTGAGTGCTTCCCACCGGGCCCAGACCGATTTCAGCGTGGCCAGGTCGCGAATAACAGGATCCGACGCCTGGCGGGCAGCGCGGTCGAAAAAGCCGGCAGCCGCTTCACGATCCCCCTCTTCCAGCGCGACCGAACCGCGCTGCAGCAGGGCCAGCTCCGGATAGCCGCCAACGCCATCGTCGGCGAGCGTCTCGAATCCGGTCGATGCCAGGGAGTAATTGCCTGCCTCGGCCGCACGCAGTGCAGACACATAGGCATCGGACGACGCCTCATGCTGCGCCGTACGCCAAGCGTTCCAGCCCTGATAACCAGCCGCACCGGCGATGATCGCCAGCGCGCCGCCGAGGGCCCAGGGGCCGTACTTGCGCAATAAATCCTGATACTTGTCGCGGCGAAGTTCTTCGTCGACTTCTTCGAAAATATCGACCACGTCGATGTGGCTCCGTCGTTCTTGTGCCCATACCCAAAGGTTTGCGCGGGACCCTAGCCTTACCCGCGCCGGGCGGCAACAGAGCTCAACCGTCCTGACGCTTCATGGTGTAGACCTGTGCCGTGGCCGGGAAGCTGCGATCGCGCACCTCCTCGGCATAACGCTGCACCGCAGCGGTGGTGCGTTCGGCCTGGTTATCATAGCGCTTGACGAATTTCGGCGTCCATTCGAACACGCCCAGCATGTCCTGGGTGACCAGAACCTGGCCGTCACAGGCTGCCGAGGCACCGATGCCGATCGTGGGAACCGGCACTTTCTGGGTAATCTCGAGCGCCAGATCCTCGGCCACACCTTCCACAACGATGGCGAAGGCCCCCGCATCGGCGGTTGCCATGGCTTCGTCGATCACTTTCTGGCGTTCGGCACGGGTACGCCCCTTGGCCTTGAAACCGCCATCGGCCAGCGCCGCCTGGGGCCTCAGCCCGATATGGCCCATCACCGGGATCGAGCGCTGGGCCATGAAATCAATCGTCTCGGCCGCATAGGTGCCGCTCTCGATCTTGATCGCCTGGCAACCGGTCTCGGACAGGATGCGGGCGGCATTCTCGAACGCTTGCTGGGGGGATTTCTCGTAGCTGCCGAACGGCATGTCGACGGTGACCAGAGCGCGTTTGGCGCCGCGCATCACGGCCTGGCCGTGCAGGATCATCATGTCGAGCGTAACCCCGATGGTCGAATCGAGCCCGTGCACCACCATGCCGACGCTGTCACCGACCAGCAGGAGATCGCAGTGCGGGTCGAGCAGCCGCGCCATCGGCGCGTCATAGGCCGTCAGGCAGACGATCGGCTCACCGCCCTTGCGGGCCCGGATTTCAGGAGCTGTGATGCGGCGGGTCTGGGTCTGGGCGGACATGGCTGTCTCTCCGGGGCTGGCCGGAGAGACTAGCTCACAATGTTGCGGTGCAAAAGCCCGCCCTCGCCCATGCAGTATCAGCCGGCAATCCGGCGCGGCAGAACCGCAGCCACAAGACCGACGGTTACAGCCATGGCGGCGGCCGCAAGCACTTCCGGCGACATCAGGAAGCCGGCATTGGCCAGCAATCCTTCGGTCGGCACATGCATGTTGCCGAGCACGCTTTCGAGCTGGGTTCCGGCAATGGCCGACCCGGTGGAACCGGCACCGCCCAGAATCAGGACCCGTTTGCGGTCCGGACGCGACAGGCGCTCCACCACCGATCTGGAGAAGGCTTCGCTCTCGCTGTCGCGCTCCAGCGGAGCTGCGGCGTCGGCGAAGGCCGCCTTCAGCCTTGCATCGAATGCATCATCCATCGTCATGACGCCATTTCCTCAGCTTCCTGGAAGTAGGCCTGCAGTTTGGCCCGCCCCCGGTTCACATGCGATTTCACCGTCCCCAGCGGCATTCCGGTCGCCTCGGCGGCTTCGGAATGCGACAGTCCGCAAGAGTAGCACATCACCACCGCGATGCGTTCCTCCTCCTTCAATGTGGCAAGCGCCCGGTCGAGATCAACCACATTGCCCATGTCCCGTGGCGCTTCGCTGTCTTCCAGCCCTGTCTTGAACTTTTCCATCGCCCGCTCCGTGGAGCGCCGCTTGCGCGCGGCCATCAGGAATTCGGTGTAGGCGATCGAGCAAAGCCAGGACTTGAATGCGCCCTTGCCGGTGAAGGTGCCGATCTTCTCATAGGCGCGGATGAAGGCGTCCTGCGCGAGATCGTCAGCCAGGGCATGATTGCGGCACATGCGCTGCAGCATCGCCCTGACCAGCCCCTGGTGGCGCCGGACCAGCTCCCCGAAGGCCGCCGCATTCTTGGTGGCGACCACGAGGGCTACAAGTTCTTCGTCCGGCGCCTTCATCGGCGGCGTCCTCCTCAGGCCTGGTCTTTTTTGCCGAACAGGCCAAAGCCGATCAGCACCAGACCGATCAGGCCCGGAAAGGCTGCGACGGCCGGCATTATATACATGGCTTCCTCATCACCCTCCATGCCGGCAATGGCAAAGCCCAGCACGATCAGTGCCGCTGCAATCGCGACCAGGATGGAGCCGCTCTTCAGATCCCCGTTGGAGTCCTTGCGCGGCATGCCCAGTGCGCGGATCGTCTCCGGCGTCATGGTCTGCCCGTTGCGGATCGCCTCCTCGACAACGCGCAGCGTTGCCCGGCGATTGCGCGACACCGTGCTCATTGCGATCCAGACGATTGCCACCACCATGATGAAGGGCGACATCGACACCAGCATGACTGTCAGGTCCATTTTCGTAACTCCCGTGTCTGGGCGGGTCCGCACAATGCTGCCCGTTTGACACCTTGATGCACCATTGTGCGGAATTGGATGCAGGCGGACTATCCGATGATGGCCACGCCGAACAGATACATGTGAAGATTCATGATGATAAGGGCTGCAAGTACGCCCAGTACGACCGCCGTCAGATCGCCGCCCCACCCCTTAACGACCGGCGGCGGGGTCTCGCGCAGCCAGGACGAGACGAAGGTCACCAGCGACCAGACAAAGAAACTGCCGAACAGGACCAGCGCAGCCCGCTCGCCATTGGCGAGAAAATGCGCGCCTGCCCACAGCATGACCCCGGCCAGCATGGGATGGCGTACCCAATGGCGGATATGTCCCGGCGCATAGGCGGAGACGATGAGGGTCAGCCCCAGCGGCACCAGCGCGAAGGCCAGATGACGCGTCCAGACCGGCGGTGCCCAGACGGTTCCGGCCACGGGCTGGGCGAGCATCATGCCGTAGATGACAAGGCCGAAACCCACGAGCGAGATCGCGGTATAGGCCAGCTTGTAGGGTGTTTCGCCCAGCGCTGACTGCAAGGCCGGCCGCGCGCCCGGCACCACGCGCAGCGAATGAACGCCCAGAAACAGAACAAGACCGGTGATCAGGACCAGCATGCGCACCTCCCCACTGTCCGGAACCGAGTATAGGCGATTCACGCCCGCGTCGCGGGGGCAATTAGCCGACGCCGGAATCAGGAGCCTGGCTAGCGCAGAATCGGCAGGCGCACATGCAGCCGGCCGTTCAGCCAGAAATGGCCGATCAGGGCCACGCCCAGAACCAGGGGCAGCGTCACAAGGGCGAAACGGGCCTCTCCGCCCCGGAACAGGATTTCCAGGACGTCTGCGGCAATGGGGGCCATGATCAGCACGAGCAGGCACACCACCAGCCCCTGCCCCAGCCGTTCGGCCAGTTCCCGCCGGAAGCGGCGGCGGGCGACACCAGCCATCACGGCGAACCGGAAACCGGGATCACGCGCCGGCACATCGCCAGCGCGGAAGAAGTCCTGCAGCGGATCGTGTTCACGCATCATCCACTCCCAGAATAGCCATCAGACGGGCACGCCCCCGGCTGACATGGGATTTTACCGTACCCAGCGGCAAGTCCAAGATATTTGCCGCCTCACTGTGCGACCAGCCGCCGGCGAGGCAAAGCGCAACCGCGGCGCGCTGTTCAGCCGGCAATTGTGCCAGCGCCTGCTGCATCGCCATGGCCAGCTCGTGCTGCGGGTCGTCACTGGCCGCTCGCAGGGCCTGCCAGGCTGTCTCGCGGGTGCGCGTGCGGGCCATCGACCGGGCCCGCGTCTTGGCCTTGCGCCAGGCGATGGCGAACAGCCAGGGTTTCAGCTTGGCCCCGTCGCGCAGACGGCGCAGATGCGTCCAGGCATCGACGAAGACGTCCTGACCGATCTCGTCGGCATCGGCGTCATTGCCACTCACCCGCCGCAAGAAACCGCGGACCGGTGACTGATACCGGTCCACGATACGGGCGAAGGCCTGATCCGATCCCGACCGCGCCGCCGCGACCAGCGCAGCGTCGTCGGGGGTCTGCATGATCAATCATTCCTGCGGCGGCGCGAAAACAGGCCGCTGAAAAGGAATGCCACCGCCAAAACGCCCAGAACCATGGAAATGAAGTACATTTCACGGGTGGCACCGCCCAGCAGACCGGCATAGCCGGTATAGGCAAAGACGCCAGCCAGCCCGGTGAACAACACGACCAGGAAGACGTGACCGCCTCCGGGGCTTCCACCGCCCTCCTCGCCGGAGGTGTGATACTCGTGGCGATGCGTGTTGTCGTTATCGAGCGAAGCAAGCAATTCGGCCGGCGGTTCCTTGCCTGCGGCCGTAAAGCTCTTGATCAGGTCGATCTTGGCCTGGGTGCGCTTGTAACGCATGAAACTGCCCCAGCCGGCCGCCAGGAAAAATCCCAGCGGAAACAGCAGCCACCAATAGCTGTAGAAGATCTCGACCATTGCATTCATCCCTTTGCGGCGGCACCCCGCGGTGCCTTTCGATACCAGGTTGCCGCCGCGCCCCTGTCCGGATGCAGTATCGAAAAATTATTCTGCAACCGGTGTCCGGCAGCACCCGTCCAGCAGGCGCCGTCCCTCGCTGTCTTCAATATCCGCACTGACATGCCAACCATAGCCGAGATCGCTCATGCCGTCGGAACAGGTCTGCGGCGATACGAGTGCAAATCCGGTCACCTCCCCCTCGAACCGGTAGACGAAGGGATGCGTGCGGCCATGCGCCGTACGCGCATCACGCACCTCGAAATCACGTTCCTCACCCAGCGACATCGCGTCATTGAAACGCCCCTGGCCGTCCGGATCGATCTCGATCCCCCAGAAGGGCTCGGTGCCGGCACAGGTAAACCCGCCCGGCGCAGACTGTCCGGGAATGTCCGGCCGCGCGTCTTCCGCCAGATAGGCGAGGCTCACCCAGCCTTCCGCTCCCCGCAGCAAGACCCGGCCCCAGCCGTGGCGCGTCTCCAGTACCTCGACCCGGCTAGCCCCGGGCGGCAGGGCGCCAATCAGTGCACTCGTCGGACTGGGCGTGCGGCGGACATTGAGCACGTCGTGACTGTCGACATTGACCACGCGGTACACCGCGGGCTGGGCTTGCGCCGCCCCGGCGGCCATCAACATGGAGAGCCCCGTCACCGCTCCTGCGAGGTATGCTTGCATTGTCCCTCTCCTCACTGCCCGTTGAAGACTATCCGGACTGCGGCTCCCGTCCCAAGCCAGATCTCAGCAAACCGGAACCCGGGTCAAGGCTTGCTGGGAGCTGGCAGGGCTAAAGTCCGCGTGACACCGATTGCGTCGAGAAAGCGTGCATCATGGCTGGCAACCAGGATGGCGCCGTCATACCCCGCCAGCGCCTGTTCCAGCAGCTCCACCGCTTCCAGGTCGATATGATTGGTGGGCTCGTCCAGGATCAGTAATTGAGGTGCCTTGGCTGCGCAGGCAAGACAGGCCAGTCCCGCCCGCATCCGCTCGCCGCCGGACAGGACGGAAACGGGCTTCTCTGCGGCTTCAGCCCGGAAGGCATAGCGCGCGAGCGCTGAGCGAACCGTGTTCTCGGAAAGCTGCGGATTGAGCCGGCGGGCATTCGCCGCAACCGACAGTGCCGGTTCCAGAAAGGTCACGGCCTGGTCGAGCAGCGCAAAGCGCTCATGCCGGCCCGACACGGTCCCGCTGTCCGGTTGCAGCCGTCCGGTCAACAGATCGAAAACCGTGCTCTTGCCCGACCCGTTGGGGCCGGCCAGCGCGATCCGCTCCGGACCTCTGATCTCGAACGAGAGCGGATCGACAATCCGCTTGCCGTCGCGCGAGAAGACCAGGTCCCGGACACTCAGCACCAACTGGTTCGCAGCCAGACCGCTGGCGGGCAGATCGATACTGAGCGGCGTGACGATCTCGACTTTCTCGCGCGCCGCGTCGTATTCGGCCCCGGCCGTTTCCAGCTGCCGCGCCGACGTGCGGGCGACGCGGCTGTCGCTGCCCTCGGCACGGTTCTTGCGCGCATCCAGAAGGATTTTGGGCTGGCTGCCCGCGGCCCGTTCCTGCCGCCCGGCCCGGTCCGAGCGCGCCTTGCGCTCGGAGCGCTGACGCGCCGCCGCGCGGGCTTGGCGGACACTCGCCTCGGCACGCTCGGCCTCCGCCTCGACGCGGGCGAGCCGCGCCGCTCGGGCTTCGGCAAACGCGCTCCAGCCCCCGCCGACGACCGTCGCCCCCACGGGGGTCAGTTCGACGATCCGGTCCATGCGCTCCAGCAGGTCGCGGTCATGGCTGGCAACGATGATGCCGCCGGACCAGTCCTCGATCAGCGACAGGATGGCCGCCCGGCCATCGGCATCGAGATTATTGGTCGGCTCGTCGAGCAACAGGATATCCGGTTCGGCAAGCAGCATGCGCGCGATTGCAAGACGTGTTCGCTGGCCACCGCTGGCGGCCGCGGCCGGACGGTCGAGCGGCCAGGCCGGCAGGCCCACCTGCGCCAGCACCGTCTCGACGCGGCTTTCCAGCGTCCAGTCGGCATCATTGAGATCGGCGTCACTGGCCGTGCCATCGAGAATGCGCGCCAGACAGGCCCGCGCCTCCTCCACCCCCAGCGCTTCGGCAATGGTGGCGGCACCGGCACAGGCATGCTGTTCCATCAGGGCGATCTTGCCCGCAACGGAGATCTCGCCGGCGGCGGGTGCGAGCGCGCCGGAGATAACATGAAGAAGGGTCGATTTCCCGCAGCCATTGCGGCCGACGAGGCCGGTGCGTTCTGCCCCGAAGGCGAGCGTCAGGTCCGCGACGAGCGGACGGGCATCAGGCGTGGCGAGGGAAAGACTGGAAAGCGTGATCGAAGCAGACATGGCAAACACCGGCAAAAGCAAAACATTGGGTTTCGATTTGCAGGTGGTTGTTCATCACGCGCCCCGGGTTCGAGTTCCGATAAGGCCGGTATGACCGCGCCCGGCCCGGAAATCAAGCCGGGCCGGGGCGGTATTCGTCGAGGGTCAGTCCCGCCTAGAAGGGCAGTTCGGTGAAGTCGGGAAGATCGACAATGATCTCTTCGGTTCCTACTGGCTCACCGCGCATAAAGCGGTGCATGACATCGTGTACCTCTGCCGAAGTCATGAAGAGATTATGCCCGGCATTGTGCACGATGACCTGGGCTACATCGGAAAGGCCGACCACGGCCGCCGCCTGACCTTCGGGATAGGTCCGCCCGTCGAGGGTTCCGGTAAGCAGCAGGACCGGCGTGTCACCGACCGGTGCCGTTCGGAAGTCATCACCCAGATCAAACCCGTTCCAGGCGCCGCGGATCTGCGGCATGGGATGGTTCAGATACGGGCCGACAAGACCGGTTTCGGCCTGGCGTTCGAATTCCTCCAGACGCGCATTGCCGACACCCGAGGCCAGATCCATGGCCGTCGGCATGGCACTCAGCGAGACCGGCTCGCCCGGCGTGTGGAAGCGTTGCAGAAGTCCGATGGCCAGCCCGGTTTCGCCGGCATCGAGTGTCGCATAGAGCGCCAGCAGGATCGCGGCGTATTGCGGGTCGGAGATCAGGCCGGAACTCATTTCCTGCATGTGACGCCGCTGCAGAAGAACGGACGCCACCGAACCATCCTGCTGCGGGATATCCAGCAGGACCGGCTCGGCCTCCAGGCGCGCATGCACCCGGCGCATCATGCCGGCAATATCGGGATAGCGGGCCGCGGCGTGCGGCTGGCTGTCCACGGCCGCCTGCAGGCGTGCGAAATACGCGTCGGTATGGGCGGGCATCTTCACCGTCTGGTCGAGACCTTCAGCACTGGCGATGATCACGCGGTCGATCTCGTCCGGGATATCCTTCAGCGCCGCCAGGGCCAGATGGCTGCCATAGGAGATGCCCCACAGCGTGACGGTGTCAGCGCCCAGATGCGCACGCAGGTCTGAAATATCGTGCACGCTTTCGCGCGTCGTATAGCCCTCGATGGCGACACCCTCACCGCGCCAGAACGTACCGCATTCCTCGACGGCCTGCCGGTAGGCATCGCCATATTCGGCGTCAGACACCGGCTCGGTCTCGGACACCTGGACCGAGGAGACACAGCGTGGCAGGCGGGTCGAGTCGCCCGTGCCGCGCTGATCGAAGGCGATGACATCGCCATGCTGGCGCATCGCCATGAACAGTTCGAAGCGCGGCCCTTCTGCCGTCCCGCTACCCGAACCGCCCGGCCCACCGGCCAGATAGACGATCGGCGGTCCGTCGGCATCGCCGGTCGCGGGGAAACGGACATAGGACAGCGTGATCATGCGGCTGCCGGGATCCGACCGGTCTTCGGGCACCTGGAACGAGCCGCGCAGGGCATCGACACTGTCGCCGGACCGGGCCGTGAAGGTGATCGGGTCCTCGGCACTTGCCGCCGGGATCACCGGCAGCGCCATGGCAAGACCGGCAATGACAAGAAGGGATCGGATGGGTGGCATGGGGTTACCTCTGGAGCTGTTTCACCCTCATCCTCGGGCGCCTTGCACCACCACACACGCCGCGATCTGTGAACGGTCGTGACCGGCCTGCAAACGGCATCGGCCTTCGCCCGGCGGTGCGCTAGACTGGGTGAATGAAAACCGTTTGCGTCCTTCTCGCCGCTATCATGGCCTGCCTGATCATGTGTGTTCCCGCACAGGCGCAGCCCGGCGTCCATGTCGACACGGTGAATGTGCAGGTCTGCCCCGTTGAAGATCCGGACCGGATCCCCGACTTCTCCGGAGCGGACTGCCAGACCATGCCGCTATGGTCCGTCGATCCGCAAGGCCGGCATCTCTGGGTGCAGGCGCGACTGATCCTGAATCCAGAAAACCTCGACGGCCCCGGCCCGTTCGGACTGCAGGTGCTTGCCAAGGCCTCCAGCGAAGTCTGGATCAATGGCGCATATCTGGGCGCCAATGGCCGCCCCGCCGGCACGCGCAACGCGGAAATTCCCGGCCGGATGGACAATGTGATCTATGTCCCCCGAGCTCTTGTGGAGGAAGGTGAGAACACGGTCGTGCTTCGCCTGTCTGCCCAGCATGGTTTTATCCGGCTTGCAGCGCCGATGCATCGCGTCGCCTTCGGTCCCTACCGGAACCCGGGCCAGAGGATGATCCTGGCCTACTGGCCATCCCTGATCACATTCGGCGCCTTCGCGATCGGCTGCCTGTTCTTTGGCGTCACGGCCCTGCGCGGCGAAGACCGTGAAGGCTCGGCCATCCTCTCGGCGGCCTCGCTGTTCGCCGCAGTCCAGTTGCTGGCCGAAGTCTCACGCTCGCTCTATCCCTATCCCTACCCCGTGCACGAGATCCGGCTGGTAACGATCCTCGCCTGTGCCTTCGGTTTCGGGTTGTGCCTGAACGCCTACCTCTTGCTGCGCCTGAGCCGGCTGGGCGCCAGGGCACGCATGCTCTGCCTTGCCGGACTGGCAGCCATCATGGTCATGATCGTGATCCTTGTGAGCGGTTTCGATGGCAAGACCGGCTACGCCCTTCTGGCCGCTGTATCGGCCGGAATCGCCGGCAGTGTCATCTGGACCATCCGCAAACGCCCCGGAGCGCCGGCCTATCTCGCGCTTTTCTGCGCATTCGCAGCGCTCATGATCTTTTTCCCGGCCGACTTCATCGACACCTATTTCTACCTCGCGGCCGGCGGCATGCTGGCCGTTCTCTTCTACCACCAGGCACTGACCCTCATCGGTGAGCGCCAGCGCCGGCAGGCCGAGGAGCGACGCGCGCGACAGCTCGAAACGGCCTTGGCCGAAGCGCGCCAGCGAACAGCACCGGCACAGCTGCAGCTGGTCAGCGCGGGACGCGTGGACTACGTGCCCACGGACCGGATCGTTCAGCTCAAGGGGGCCGGAGATTACGTCGAAGTCCACCATGATGATGGGCGCACAGCGCTCTACAACGGGTCCCTCGGAGCTCTGGAGACGGAACTGCCGGAAACCTTCCTGCGCGTTCACCGCTCGCACATCGTCAACACCGCTTTCGTCAGCGCACTCGAGCGCGACGCCTCCGGTGTCGGCCGGCTGCTGCTGACCCAGGGGAGCGAGGTGCCGGTGAGCCGCCGCATCATGCCGAAGGTCAGGAGTGCTCTCGCTTCGCCTGCGGACTAGCCTGGCGTCCGATTGGATCCCTCAGCCGGCCTTGAGCGGCCAGCGGTCGAGAATGACATGCTTCGTCTGACCGAGCAGGCTGTGCACCAGCACGAACTCGCCCGCAGTCCAGGCAACAGGACCGACGGGATGGGGCACGATCATCGCGTCGTCGTACAGCAGTGTGACATGCGGAAGATACGGGCCGGCCTTGCGGCCCAGCCCCGTGCCCATCATGGCCTGCGCCAGCGTTCGCTGGAACGCCGTCACCGGTGTTTCGCTCTCGCTCGACTGCAGCACGAAGGGCCGGTTGCCGGGTCGGCCGGAGAAACTGCCCGCCCGGTCGAAATGCGGACGGAAGGCAGGTGCGGCCACCCGGTCCCCGGCCTGCCGCGCCTTGGCAACCAGATCGGCGGGCAGACCCGCGTAATCGCCCAGATGGGTCAGGGTGATGTGGAAGCGCTCCGGCGAGAGCGGCCGACCGGTGAAGCCATGCCTGTCGCGCAGTTCCACCGCCAGCGCTGCAATCTGTTCGGCTGTGCCCGGATCGGGGAAAAGAGCAAAGAAGAGCCGGTCCGTCGTGCGGACCGGATCCAGGAGGCTCAGCTGTTCGGACATGGCGGGCTCCGGCGACTCGGCATTGCGCCAGCCTCACGGCATGGCAGGGGCGAGGTCAAGCCGGAGCGCCCGGCCTCCCGGACGGGTTCAATAGTGCGGCGGCGGTGCGTTGTCCGGAAGCGGCGCCTGATCCTCCAGCGTCGCGACACGGGACATCAGCTTGTCGAGCCGGCGTTCAAGCCGGCGAATGTCCTCACGCTGGGCCAGCACGACCTCGTTGAGCTCCTCGATCGTGCGATCCTGGTGCGCGATATGAGACTCGAGACTGTCGATGCGGGCGGCCTGGCTGTCGATCATGATCAGTCTTTCGGAGACGATGGCTTGAATACCCTCACCCTATGCTGCGTTGAGCCCCGCCAGAACAGTCTTGTACACCTTCTCAAAACCGGATCTGACGGGGCGCCTCCTCACAACACCAGGCTCACGACGACTGCAGACAGATAAAGCCCCAGTCCGAACACGGCATGGGTCGCCAGGCTGTGGAAACGGGCACGGCCCGGCGCCGGGGTACGGCTGGCCGCGATGCCCGCCCCAAGCGCCGGCTGCATGACCAGAAACGGAAACAGCACCGTCACCAGCCCGACAATGAGGGCCGGCGCCAAAGACGGCGCTTCGATCCAGCTTTGCCCCCGGATCGCCAGAAGCCCCGCGGCAAAGGCGATGCCGGTCACATAGTGTGCGACCCAGCCCAACACCCGCTCACCTCTCACAGGTGATGCTGCGGCAATGGACCGGTGCGCAAACCGCCCCCGCGGCATGTGGCCGATCCAGCGGCCCAGCAGCGCATAATCCAGCGAGGCGACACCCCACAAGCGCGCCTTCACGACGCCCCAGATATCCATGACCACCGTTGCCCCGCACCCGATCAGAACGGCAGCAATCGACAACTCGATAGCGGGATCAGACATTCTCGCCTCCGATCGCCCAGCACGCTGCCGTAAAGCGAACCAGACCTCCGGCGGTATACGGCCCGTATGCGGAACGCGCGGCCTCGATCACCGCCGCACGACGATCCGTATCGAGTTCAGGCAGGAGCCGTCCGAGCGGGCCGAGCCGCGTCAGCCATGTCTCCAGCGTGTCCTCAGGCAGAGAACAGGCGACATCGAGTGGCGCCATGGAAACGCCGGACCAGCCGCTGTCGCGAAGGATCCCGCGCACATGGTTTTCGTCAGAAAAGGCGAATTGCCCGGTCGGCTGGAGCGCCGCAGCGAGATGCTCCGGCAACAAGGGCCGCACCGCGGCCTCCGCGACCGTCATGAAGGGATTTTCCGCCGGGTCGCGCCAGGCGATGACGGCCAGCTGTGCGCCCGCCACACTCGCCCGCCGCAGATTGGCGAAGGCGCGCACCGGATCGCGGAAGAACATCACGCCGAAGCGCGACACGATCCGGTCATACCGGGCAACGCCGAGCGGATGATCCTCGGCATCCGCACAGATGAAATCCGCTTTCGATCCCGACATCGCTGCACGTTTGCGGGCCAGATCGACCATCGGTTCAGAGATGTCGATCCCGGTACAGCTGCCGGCATCGCGCAAACGTTCCGCCAGAGCCAGCGTGGTTGCACCGGTGCCGCAGCCAACGTCGAGGACATGGCGTGCGCCCTGCTCCAGACAGCCCGTCACGATGACATCCTCGAAGCGCTTGAACATGCCGTCCAGCAGCACCTGGGCCTCCACCCAGTTCTGCCCGGCAATGCCGTTCCATATCTCCTTAGCCGTGGGCGGATTTGCCTGTCTGGCGCTCATATCAGTCTCCTTTTGCCTTGCCGGAAAGCGGCGGAAGGCGCAGGCTGCCACCTCAAGTCAACTTGAGGTCAAGCGATGAAAGACCTGGATACTGCAGAACTCGCCCGGCTGACCGGACTGCCCGCCTCGACCCTGCGCTATTACGAGGAAAAGGGGCTGATCGTGTCGATCGGCCGGCGCGGCCTGAAGCGCCTGTTCGACCCGTCTGTCGTCGACCGGCTGTCCCTGATTGCTCTGGGCCGCGCGGCCGGCTTCTCGCTGGACGAGATCGGCGGCATGTTCGCACCCGACGGCGAACCGCGGATCGACCGCGGCCGGCTGACGGAGAAAGCGGAGGATATTGACCGGACAATCGGCCAGCTGGCAGCCATGCGTGACGGACTTCGTCACGCCGCGGAATGCCGCGCGCCGACCCATATGGAATGTCCGACCTTCAGGCGCCTGATGCGGGCTGCCACGAAGGGCGTTCTTGACCGCACACCGGTGCAGGTCCCTGCGCACGGCCGGCATCGACGGCAGGGTGTGACTCGTGAACAATAGGCTCCGAACCGTCTTGAGGAGGCTTGCGCATGACCACGATCTACGACTTCAACGCCACCGACATCGCCGGTGAGGAAGTCTCGCTCACCGGCTATCGCGGCAAGGTGCTGCTGATCGTCAACACCGCCTCGAAATGCGGTTTCACCCCCCAGTATGAAGGCTTGGAAACCCTCTACCGGGACCTGCGCGACAAGGGGCTGGTCGTGCTCGGCTTCCCCTGCAACCAGTTCGGCAAGCAGGAGCCGGGCGATGCCGAGGAAATCGCGAATTTCTGCAAGCTGACCTATGATGTCGATTTCCCGATGTTCGCCAAGATCGACGTCAACGGCCCGCAGGCACACCCGCTCTACGAATACCTCAAATCCGAAGCCCGCGGCCTGATGGGTTCGAAAGCCATCAAGTGGAATTTCACCAAATTCCTCGTCGGCCGCGAAGGCAATGTGGTCAAACGTTTCGGCCCCCAGGAGACCCCGGAAGGACTGCGCGGCGCAGTCGAGGCTCTGCTCTAGTCAAGGGCTACCCCCATAGGTGCGAGACGTTTGGCGGCGAGACTGGAACGCCCGGCAATCAGCGCGATGAGTTCGGCCTCGAATGTTTCCGGTACACATTGACGGACCGAGGCCCGCATCTGCACACGCTGCCACCAGCCAGCCCATCGCGGAACCCAGTGCTCAGCCGTTGGAGGCATCCCCAGCCGGCCGAACACCGGCAGATAGCGGAATATCGTCACATAGACGGCATCCAGCAGCCCGAACCGCTCGCCGCCAAGATAGGGCGCCGGCAAAACATGTTCCGAAACGCGGGTCAGCCCGTCACTCAGCGCCTTGAGCGATGCGTGCATTACCGCTTCGGTTTGGTCGCGATAGATGATCTGCGCAATGATGCGGAGCAAGTCGTCGCCGACGCGCATCCAGGCGTCCGCCCGGGCCCGGTCCAGAGCCTCGACCGGAGACAGCTGTCCGCCGGAAACGATGTCGATGTAGAGCGCGATCGATGCCGATTCGAAGAGCCAGGCATCCTCTCCCACCTGCAAGACCGGAACCGTACCGCCCGGCGAGACCCTGCCCAGCCAGTCGGGTTTGCGGTCCAGCTCGATATCGTCCCGGCGATAGTCGAGCCCCGTCTCACGCAAGGCCATGTCGACGCGTTGCACGTAAGGGCAGAGCCGGTGACCGATGAGTGTCAGGGCGGTCATGTCGACGCAGCGTCTTCCAGCGCGTGAAAGTTCAGCTTGTGGCCGTCCAGATCCCGGAAATAGGCCGCGTAGAACCCCTCGGCCCGGAAGCCCGGCGCCCCCTCATCCGTGCCGCCCAGCTCCAGAGCGCGGGCGTGGAGGCGTTTTACCGTGTCTGCATCGGCCACCTGCAGCGCGATCATGACACCATTGCCAACCGAGAAGGGCTGTCCGTCGGCCGGGCGATGCAGGGAAAAACCGGCACCGGCCCCATTGGACCAGACAATGAAGTCCTCGGTCTCCATGAGCCGCGAGGCGTTCAACTCGGTCAGAAGCCGGTCGTAGAATCTGGCAGCCGGCGCAAGATTGTCCGTGCCCAGTGTGATGTAGCCAATCATCTGATTATCCCGTGAGATTGCGATGACCGGTCTTTAGCGCCTTGCTATTCCGACAAAAATAGACACTTTTGGAAGCTGATATTGCAAAATTGAAATGAAATCATGGACTGGAACGCGCTGCGCATCTTTCTCGCCGTAAGTGAAACGGGCTCCCTGGTGGCGGCCGCACCGCGCGCGGGCGTCAGCCATGCGACCGTGTTTCGCCATATCAACGCCCTGGAAGCGGATATGGGCACGCGGCTGTTCGACAGGGCCCGCGGACGCTACGCCCTGACCGAAGCGGGCCAGGAATTACAGGCGCTGGCCCGGGAGATCGCCCGCGGCTTCGAGGCGATCGACCGGCGTGTCGCCGGACGCGATGGCGAGGCCGAGGGGCTGGTGCGCATCACCGCTCCGCGCAGTTTTGCCGATCGGGAATTGGCACGCTATCTGACAGATCTGCGCCGCGAATGCCCGGGCATTGCCGTGGAAATCGTGACCTCCAACCACGTCCTCGACCTGTCCGACCGCTCCGCCGACATCGCCCTTCGCGTTGCCGACTCGCCGCCGGACCATCTGTGGGGGCGCCGCCTCCTGTCGATCGGCTGGTCGGTCTATGCCTCGCCGGACTGGCGCCGGACCTGCGGGCCGGCCACAGACCTTTCGGAGCTACCCGGGCAAACCCTCCTGGCCCCGGCGGGTACGCTGGCCGGCCATCCAGCTTATCGGGCCGCACAGGCAGCCGGGGGCCGCTGGGATACGATCGGATCCGACGATCTGACCACGCTGGCCAGCCTGGCCGCACACGGACACGGCGCGGCCCTGTTACCGGACGATCTGGCGCTTCCGGGACTGGAGCGCTGCTTCGGCTTTGCAGCCGCACCGCCCAATACGCTCTGGCTGCTGACCCATCCGGATCTGCGTGACATTCGCCGTATCGCCCTGGTCATGGGCGCCCTGGCCAAGGCGTTTTCGCGCGATCCGCGCTGGAAAAGCGGTGGCGTACAGCCCCGGCCAGCCCCGGACATCGCGTAGCCGGCAGACCGCACGCGTGCTCACAATCCCAGCTCGCTCAGTCCGGGATGATCGTCCGGGCGGCGGCCCTGCTCCCAATGGAATTTGCGGTCGGCCTCGCGGATCGGTGCGTCATTGATGCTGGCAATACGGCGCCGCATCAGCCCGTCCGGGGCAAACTCCCAGTTTTCATTGCCGTAGGCGCGATACCAGCTGCCGCAATCGTCGCGCCATTCATAGGCGAAACGCACGGCGATGCGATTGGCCTGGAATGCCCAGATCTCCTTGATCAGGCGGTAGTCATGCTCGCGTTTCCACTTGCCGGTCAGGAAGGCGACGATCTCTGCGCGGCCGGTGAGAAAGATCTCGCGATTGCGCCACTCACTGTCGGGCGTATAGGCCAGCGAGACGCGTTCGGGGTCGCGCGAATTCCAGGCATCCTCGGCCAGGCGGACCTTCTCGGCAGCCGCCTTGAACGTGGTGAAGGGCGGGACCGGCGGGCGAATGATCGGGGTCATTGTCCACACTCCCGATTGCCCGCAAGGGCGAGCTCGGCGCGCAGGCGCGCATTCTCATCCTCGAGACCTGCCAGGCGTTCACGCACCCCGCGCATGGTCTCGATGATCTCCGCCTCGGTGAAGCGCGGCGTGATGTGCTGCGGGCAATTCCAGTCGAAGGCGGCAAGGTGCAGCAGCACGATGCGCTCCGGCCGCGCGCGATAGTCCGGGGTCAGGACCTCGCCAGCGAGGTCACTGTCCGGTCCGGACGGCAAAAGCTCGACGGTGGCGAAGATCTTGAGGCGTGCCTGGTTGGCATAATCCATCAGGATGAGCGCGACGCGGGCATTCGCCCGGGCATTGCCGGTGGAGATGTATTGCCGGTTCCCGCGATAATCGGCGAAGGCCAGCGTGCGCTCGTCGAGCACGGTGAGAAAGCCCGCCGGGCCGCCGCGATGCTGAACATAGGGCCAGCCGGTCTCGGACACGGTGGCCATGTAGAAACTGTCGCGCGCCGCGATGAAATCCATCTCGTTGCGCCCGAACCGGTCGAAGGCGCGATCGCCCTCGAACCGTTCCCAGACATGGGCACTGCCCATCTCCGCCTGCATCGCACGCACGCTGGGCGTGGTCGCAATATCGAGAAATCCGTAGCTCATGGCGAAGCTCCTGTCCTGGCCGCCGCAAAAGAACGGGCGAGCCGGCAAACCGGCCCGCCCGCTCGCCATCAGGCCGCTTCCGCAGCGCTGACGACGGGGAAATCGATATCCGTCTGGGCGACGATATTGATGAGGTTGGTGAAGACGTTCTCGGCAGCGACGGCAACGATCTCGACGATCTGGCCGTTGGAGTAGCCGGCATCGCGCAGCTCGGCGATATCGATATCGGAGACCTGGCCGCGCTCGCGCACCACTTTCGCGGCGAAGCGGACCGCGATATCGGCCTTGGCATCACCGGACTGGCCGCGGCGATTGCGGTCGATCTCTTCCGGCGTGAGCTTGGCCAGGTTCAGGCCGAGATAGGTGTGGGCCGACAGGCAGTAGTCGCAGCCATTAATCTGGGCCACGGCCAGAGCGATGCGTTCGCGGGTCTTCACATCGAGCGTCTTCGCCAGAGCGCCATTATTGCCAGCGAAGCCTTCCAGCGCCGCCGGGCTGGAGGCGACCAGGCGGAACATGTTCGGCACGGTACCGAGTTGTTTGTGGACGGCATTGAGGATCGGCTTGGACGCTTCCGGTGCGGAATCGAGATCGGGGATCGGCAGACGGGACATGTTTTCTCCTTCGGGGTCGGTGCGATCCATCGCGGATCGCGTCTTGCCGGGGAGAAATAGGCATTTCACCGGGAACGATAATCCGCTACCCATGGAAACATATTTTCCAATTTATGGAATAATTATGGACCGCCTCAAAGCCATGTCGATCCTGGTTCAGGTCGTCGACGGCGGAAGCTTCTCCGCCGCGAGCCGCACGCTGGGAATCCCCCTGGCAACAGTGAGCCGGCAGGTGACCGAGCTGGAAACCCATCTGGGAACCCGCCTTCTGACCCGCACCACGCGCAAGCTCGCTCTGACAGACGCAGGGGTCGCCTATCTCGCCTCGGCCCGCCGCGTCCTGGAGGATATCGACGAAGCGGAGCGCACAGCGGCAGGCGAGTTCCACACGCCGCGCGGCGCGCTGAACCTGACCGCGCCGGTCTGTTTCGGGCGGCTGCACACCTTGCCCGTCGTCAGGGACTTCCTTGCCGCCTATCCGCAGATCAGCGTCGGCCTGACCCTATCCGACCGGAATTTGCATTTGATGGAAGAGCACATCGACATGGCCGTCCGGATCGGTGCCCTGCCCGACAGCTCCATGGTCGCGACCCGTATCGGATCAGTGCGGACGGTTCTCGTCGCCAGCCCGCAACTGCTCGCTGCTCATGGCACGCCGAAAACGCCCGACGACATTGCGGCCCTGCCGGGCGTACACTTCGATGTCCTCTCACCGGGCGGCCGCTGGAGCCTGACGCCGCCCGGCAGCAAGCCGGTCGATATCGCCTGCCAGCCCCGGCTCACCGTTTCTGCCGCCGACGCCGCCGTGTGGGCAGCAAGCGAGGGCATCGGCGTGACCCGGGTGCTCAGCTATCAGTGCGCGGACGCCGTCCGCGACGGCTCGCTGCGAATCCTGATGGAAGACTTCGAGCCCGCCCCCCTGCCCGTGCATCTCATCCATGCCAGCCGCGGGGCCCTGCCGACGAAGATGCGTGTCTTCCTCGATTTCGCCAAAGCTGCCCTGAAAGATCGGCTCACAGCCATTGCCTGACCGGTCTCATGACAGGGCCAGCTGCTTGCGCCTCACCGCAACATAGTCTCGCAGCAGGCCCGCGCGGCGCGGCCGGAAGCTTTCGCCACCGCGTTCCAAGCCTTCAATGCGCGGTACGTGGAAGATTCGGTAATCCAGCCGCAGGCGGCAATGCGCCAGCAGCATCAGCGTCCCCTCGCCATAGGACACCCCCAGCGGCCAGATTTCGCGCTCGGTGCGGTTATTCCCGAGATCCCGATAGGTCATGACGAGCGAGAACTCGTCCCAGCAGGCCTGGCGCAGCAGGTCCATGTCGATGGCGACCGGCGGGCGTGTGTCGGCAGGGAACCAGGCGCGCATCGCCGAATGCATCGCCTGGCGCGACTGGGCATCCGGCAGCGTGGCAATGATCCGCGCCAGCGCATCCTTGCCCGCGGTCGTCAGCGTATCGTCGCCGATCCGTTCCAGCGATCCCACGGCCAGCATCAGCGCCTCGATTTCCAGACGCGAAAAGCTCTGTGGCGGCAGGGCCGGGTCCTCGGTCAGCGTGTAGCCAACCCCTGCCGCCCCGTCGATCAGGGCCCCGCCGGCGCGCAGCGTGGCGATATCACGATAGAGCTGGCGCAGGGAGACCCCGGTCTCGTCCGCCAGCCGTGCGGCCGTCACCGGAGACGGCAGGCGCCGCATCGTGTCCATCAGACGCATCAGACGGTCTGTGCGGGCCATTCTCGCTCCTGCCGTAAACTGTCAGCAGGACCTGTGTATGACGCCGTCATCGCCAGACAAAGGAAAAACCCCATGCCCACGCTCTATCATTCTCCGATGAGCCGCTCCTCCGGCATCGTCACCCTGATCGATGAACTCGGCGCCGATGTCGAAATCCAGGAGGTGACCGTCGCACGCCAGGACGGAGCCGGCGGCCCCGATCCGGCCAATCCGCATCCGGAAAAGAAAGTGCCCTATCTGGTAGACGGCGCGGAAGCCGTGCGCGAGCGCGGTGCCATCACGCTCTATCTCACCGACAAGTATCCGGAAGCCGGGCTCGGCCCGATCGAGGGCGAGCCTGGGCGCGGTGCCTACCTGTCCTGGCTGTTCTACTATCAGGGGGTGATGGAGCCGGTTTTCATCCTGCACGCAGCCGGCCTCTCGCATCCGATGATGACCGCCAGCCTGCGCGACATGGATGCAATGCTCGCGCGCCTCACCGAGGCGCTGGAGAACGGACCTTATCTGCTCGGCGAGCAATATTCCGCCGCCGACCTTTTGTGCTCCAGCCCGTTCCAGTGGTTCTCCGACCTTTTGCCGGACCATCCGGAAATCCGCGACTGGGTCGCCCGGTGTGCCGACCGGCCTGCGGTAAAGCGGACGCTGGAACGGGATGCTGCGGCGCTGCAGCCAGGTTAGGACTTCGCGCGGCGCGGACTGCGGCGCTTGACCGGTTCCGGCGCCGGCTGGCTGGCCTCGCGGGCCAGGCGTGCTGCACGCAGCTTGTTGGTGAGAGCCGTGCGCGCATCATGCTCTTCCTTGAGGTGCTCACGGACCGTGGCGTCGGTGATGTCGGCCTTCGACTTTGACGTCGGCGATTTCAGCTTGAAGAGGCCGTCGGCCTCGGTTCTGTGGACCATGAGAGCGGTCTCCTTCGAACAGGTCTTGAAAACGACAAAGGCCGGGCAGATGCCCGGCCTTTGCATTTGCCGATCCAGCGCGCTGGCATCCAGCCGCCGGATGCGCTGCCAGCCTAGACGGCCTGCAGGTTGTCAGCGGCGCTCTTGCCCGAACGCTTGTCCTGGACAACGTCGAAGCTGACCTTCTGGCCTTCCGAGAGCGGCGGCATGCCGGCACGCTCGACGGCAGAGGCGTGGACGAAGACGTCCGTGGAGCCATCTTCCGGAGCGATGAAGCCGAAACCTTTGGTGGTATTGAAGAATTTAACGGTACCAATAGCCATGACGAGATCCTTTCAATCAGTCACGTGTAGGTGGGCCCGGCCGACCGTGTGCCGACAGATACCCGGAGTGTCGAAATTGGGAGGAAAAGCGTCAGGGGGGCGAAAAACCGTGCCCGGAAGTTTCGTCATTCAAATTCGATGACGGTCTTATGCGCCGAAACTGTGTTTGAAACAAGGCAGGACCGGCGTCTGTGAACAAATTGGCGCCCTCAACACTGTTATTGCTGCCCAAACCGGACCCCGGACTGACACCCGGATAGGCGCCGGCCGCTTTCGAGCCAGGCCGGGCATGGCCGACCCAATCGCCCCCAATAGCGGCTTCACGGCCCGAACTTTCTCGAGAAACAAGAAACAGAATACCCCATTCGCCCGGTAGTACGCGGCTCCATGGCAGCGCAAACCCGCACCAGAACCTGCTCGACGGTCTTGTCCGGGAGCGGGCAGCCTCCCTGCCCGTCAGCGAAAGAGAAATGATGGCTATGAAACGCGTTTATCCGGTTGTTGGCACCGCCCTGCTTGCGCTCCTGGGCGGGTGCGGGCCCGACACCACATCGCCCTATTCCCGGGCACAGATCGACAGCGTCGCGGTCATCACGCCGGATCAGGTCAACTATGAGCCCCTCAACCCCGCACGGGGCGACGCCAGCCCCCGTGCGGGTGTTCTGTGGGGCGACATTCGCGAGGACGTGCCGTCGGGCGTGCTGCTTCAGTTCGCCGAAGGCTTCTCCTCCCCTCCCCACATCCACAACATCACCTATCGAGCGGTCGTGATCAGCGGAGCGGTCCACAATGACGACCCTGGTGCGGAAAACATGTGGATGGGCCCCGGCACCTTCTGGACCCAGCCAGCGGGAGAGGTTCACATCACGTCCGCACGCCCGGGACTCGGCGCCACCGCGTTTCTGGAAATCCTCGAGGGCCCGTACCTCGTTCAACCGGGAGAGCAGGCATTTGACAACGGGGAGCGACCACTCAACCTCGTGGAGTCCAACCTTGTCTGGATGAATGCGAACGATTTCGAATGGATCTCTGCCGACGGCGACAATGAGTCAGGCCCGCAGGGCGTGTTTCTTTGGGGAAGTTCGGCAACAGACGAGCTCAGCGGCTCGCTCATTCGGCTCCCTCGCGGTCACACGTCAAGCCTGTCGACGCAAAGCGGAGACCTGAAAGCCGTCATGATTGCCGGTGAAGTGATCCATTCGGTAGCAGGTGCAACTGCGCCCGTTGCAGTCGGTCCGGGCGGACATTTTGCCTCCCGGGAAGACATCAGCCACAGCCTCGAATGCCATTCGTCCGAGCCGTGCCTGATCTATCTGAGGACCGAGGGCCAGTATCGAATCCGCTAGCAGGCGCGCCGTGCCCGTCCCGGCCACCCGCTCCTTGCCGGTATGCAGCTTATGGGACGGGCGAAGCAGGCCAGGCCCGCTTTGCTGAGGATGCCTCCTACTCCCACTCAATCGTCCCCGGCGGCTTGGAGGTGACGTCGTAGACGACCCGGTTCACGCCGCGGCATTCATTGATGATGCGGGTGGCGACGCGGCCGAGGAAGTCGTGTTCGAACGGATAGTAGTCGGCCGTCATGCCGTCGACCGACGTCACCGCGCGCAGGGCCAGGACGTGGTCATAGGTGCGCTCATCGCCCATCACGCCAACGGTGCGCACCGGCAGCAGCACCGAGAAAGCCTGCCAGATCTTGTCATAGAGGCCAGCCTTGCGGATCTCGTCGATATAGATCGCGTCGGCCTTGCGCAGGATGTCGGCCTTTTCCTTGGAGACGGCGCCGGGGATGCGGATCGCCAAGCCCGGCCCCGGGAAGGGATGCCGTCCGACAAAGGCTTCCGGCAGGCCCAGCTCGCGGCCAAGCGCACGCACCTCGTCCTTGAACAGTTCGCGCAGCGGTTCGACCAGCTGCATGTTCATGCGCTCCGGCAGGCCGCCGACATTATGGTGCGACTTGATGGTGACCGAGGGACCGCCATCGAAGCTGACGCTTTCGATGACATCGGGATAGAGCGTGCCCTGGGCGAGGAAGTCGGCGCCGCCGGCCTCTTTCGCCTTGGCCTCGAAGACGTCGATGAAGAGCTTGCCGATCGTCTTGCGCTTCTTTTCCGGATCGTCGATGCCGTCGAGCGCCTCGAGGAAGAGCTTCTCCTCGTCGGCATGGACGAGCGGGATGTTGTAGTGCTCGCGGAACAGGGTCACCACCTCGTCCGCCTCGCCCAGACGCATCAGGCCGGTATCCACGAAGACGCAGGTCAGCTGGTCGCCGATCGCCTCGTGCAGCAGCACGGCGACGACCGAACTGTCGACCCCGCCGGAGAGGCCGCAGATCACTTTCTTGTCGCCCACCTGGGCGCGCACCTTGGCGATCGCCTCGTCCTTGAAGGACTTCATCGACCAGTCGCCGGTCAGGCCGGCTATCGTGTGGGTGAAGTTGCGCAGCAGGGCTGCACCGCGCGGCGTGTGCACGACTTCCGGGTGGAATTGCACACCATAGAAACGACGGTTCTCGTCGGCGATGGCGGCAAACGGGGCATGGCCCGATTTCGCGATCACCTTGAAGCCGGGCGGCAGGGCCGAAACGCGGTCGCCATGGCTCATCCAGACGCGTTCCTCGTGACCGACCGGACCGAAGCCCTCGAACAGCGGGCTGTCCTCGATGAGGGTGATGTCGGCGCGGCCGAACTCGCGATCGTCCGAAGCTTCCACCGCCCCGCCCAGCTGGGCGCACATGGTCTGCTCGCCATAGCAGATGCCCAGCACCGGCAGGCCGCGGGTAAAGACGCTGTCATCGGCGCGCGGGGAATTATCCCAGTGCGTCGAGTGCGGCGAGCCGGACAGGATGATCGCCTTCGGGTCGAAATCGTCGATGAAGGCGGTGTCGGCACGGTTGTAGGGGTGGACCTCGCAATAGACGCCGCTCTCGCGCACGCGGCGGGCGATCAGCTGGGTCACCTGGCTACCGAAATCGATGATCAGGAGTTTCTGGTGGTTCTGGTCGATAATGTCGTCGGTCATGCGCGCACGGGCCTGCAGGCGCAGGCCTCCCGGAGGTCAAATTGTGAGGAAAGGGCCGAGTCGAGGTTCAGCATGCGGCCGGATAGCGCGTAACGGGCCAAATGGCTAGAGGGCACGGGCGCCCCGTATGCAACCGGCCAGATGTTTTCCCGGCGCCCGTTCCGGTTTCCCTTGATCCCGGCCCCGGGGAACTTCACCTATAGGGCGCCCGTACTTGCAATCTGGAGACTCCCATGCGCCGGTTTCGCCACGCCCTTCTTCCCGCCGCTCTCATCCTCGCGGCCTGCGCCCAGCCCGCGGCTCAGGGCAATGACTGGCAACTCGACAGCGAAACCTCCTCGGTCGGCTTCGTCTCCATCAAGTCCGGTGAAATTGCCGAGGCGCACCACTTCACCAATCTAACGGGCTCCGTTGCGGAAGACGGTACCGCCGAACTCCTGATCGCGCTGGACAGTGTGGAAACCGGCATCGATATCCGCAATGAGCGCATGCGGGAGCATTTCTTCCAGACCGGCGAATATCCGCGGGCCCGGCTGACCGCCCAGATCGATCTGGCGGCCCTGACCGGCCTGGAACCGGGCCAGCGCACCACCCTGCCGCTGCAAGGCACGCTGGAACTGCACGGTGTCAGCCTGCCGGTCGAGACCGAGGTTAACGTGACCGATCTCAACGGCGAACGCGTGCTGGTGGAGACCGCGCAACCGGTGCTGCTCCATGTCGATGATTTCGGCCTGACCGACGGTCTCGCCACACTTCGGGACCTGGCCGGCCTGCCCTCGATCACACCGGTGGCCCCGGTGACGGCATCACTGGTGTTCGAGCGGAGGTAATTGCATTACATACCCGTAATACATTGAAATAGTTTAACTTAAAAGACAGGCACGCGTCATCGTAGACATCCCACTCTCGTCACAGCGAGGGATGCGGCGCCATGCAATACGCAGTTGGGAAATCTCCGATTTTCATCGGTGGTGCGCCGCGCTCCGGCACCACGCTCCTGCGCGCCATCGTCAATGCCAGCCGCAATATCGTCTGCGGGCCGGAGATGCGCGTTATCCCGGCGCTGTGCCATCTGGCACAACAGATCGAGACGTCCCATCTCGACGTGCTGACAGCAGACTACGGCCTGGACGCTGATGCACTGAACGCCCGCTTCGCACAGACCATCGACACTCTGCTATCCCCTCTGCACTCGCGCACCGGTGCCCGCGTCGCCGAGAAGACGCCGGCCAATATCCTGCATTTCCGCCAGTTGCGCCGGCTTTTCCCGGACAGCCCGCTGATCGGGATTGTGCGCGACGGACGCGATGTCGTGGCCTCGCTCCTGTCCATGGACTGGCGTGACAATCAGGGCCGCCCGATGGCGATCACGCAGGATGCCGGTGCCGCCGCCGAACTCTGGGTTCGCAGTGTCGAATCCGGCGCCCGGATGCATGACGATCCGAACTATATGGAACTGCGCTACGAACATCTGGCGACCGATCCGGAACGCGAGATCGGCCGCCTGTTCGACAAGCTGGGCGAAAACGATGCCGCCAAGGCGCGCGCAATCGACCATGCCCGCCATTTCGACCGCACGGCCGGCCAGTCGGAATCCAGCGCCGAACGCGTCGCCCAGCCGATCGACGCCTCGGCGATCGGCCGCTGGCAGCGCGATCTCGATGACCGCCAGCTGGCACAGATCGACGCCGTTGCCGGCCGCGTCCTGCGTACGCTCGGCTATGCCTGAGCCGGCTGACCCCGCCCCCGGCGACGGTCAGCGCCTGGTCTTTGCCGGCGGCTGCCCGCGCTCCGGCCTCACCCTCCTGCGCCGGCTGGTCGAGCCGCACAGCCGCATCCATTGCGGACCGGATACCGGCCTGCCCCCGGCCATCGCCATGCAATGGCAGACCTTCGCCAGCCAGCTGGGCGATCTGCACGCGCGCGATTTCGGTCTTCAGGCCGACGACATGCGCCAGGCCATGGCAGACCTGCTGACGGGTCTGTTCGAAGTGCCGCTGGCGGCTGACCCGCGCCGCGTGCTGATCGAGAAGACCTCTCTCAACATCGCCGCGTTCGAACAGCTCGGACGCCTGCTGCCGCACGCGAAGTTCATCCATGTCGTGCGCGACGGGCGCGATGTGGCCGCATCGCTGCTCGAGCGCGACTGGCGCGATGCCAACGGCCAGGCCTATCCCCATGTCAGCCGGCCCGATGCCGCCTTGAAATACTGGTTCGACCTCACAGGGATCGGCCTGCGCGCCGAACAGGCCCTGGCTGGCCGGATCCACCGGGTGCGCTATGAGGATCTGGTCAAACGCCCCAAGGCCACGCTGACCGCGCTGACGGCCTTCCTCGGCTTGGGCTATGAACCCGCCATGCTCCACTTCGCCGGCCGGCCTGTGGAGCTCAAAGGGCTGGAACGCGACAGCCTGCCCCTGATCAATTCGGCCCTGACCCAGCGCCGTATCGGCGCCGGCGCGGCGCTGGACGCTCTGGCATCACCGGCGATCCGGGGCCGGCTGGACACGC
This sequence comes from Maricaulis sp. ABE4_448, assembly GCF_056160825.1. Taxonomy (NCBI): domain Bacteria; kingdom Pseudomonadati; phylum Pseudomonadota; class Alphaproteobacteria; order Maricaulales; family Maricaulaceae; genus Maricaulis; species Maricaulis sp. ABE4_448. Next base: position 112,144 of record NZ_JBSWXX010000003.1, on the reverse strand, counting down.
TGGGCTATGCAGCGGCACCGGCTCCCGGACGCCGCCGGAAGGTGCGCGGCTAGTGCACCGACCCATCCTTCCCCTTGATGGGGAAGGTGTCCGGCGCAGCCGGACGGAAGGGGTGACACCCGGTGGTGGCCTTTCAGATGCGCAGCCGGAAACATCTTGCTCCCACCCCATCCACCCCGCCTTCGGCGCGGTCCCCCTGCCCCATCAAGGGGCAGGATGAAGCGGGTGGCGCCAAAGCCGCCAGCCTACCCCGTCCGCTCCATCACGCAGATGTAGAAACCGTCCGTGTCGGTGCGGCCGGGTGAAAGCTGCAGGGCGCCGTGTTCGCCGACGCAGGGCTCCAGCATTGCGCGGGCGCCTTCAGCGAGGTGGCCGCTGGCTTCGATCACATCGAGCGCGGGAACCGGTTTGAACGCATCGGTGCGATCAAGAAAGGCCGTGACCCGGTCGCCGTTTTCCTCCGGCAGGACCGAACAGGTGACATAGACCAGGCGGCCGCCGGCCTTCACATAGTGCTGCGCGCGCTCCAGAACCGTGTCCTGCTCGGCCATGCGCTTGTCGAGTGCTGCCGGCTTGAGACGCCATTTCGCATCGGGCCGCCGGCGCCAGGTGCCGGTTCCGGTGCACGGGGCATCGCAGAACACGACGTCCATTTTCTCAGTAAATTCTGACAAAACCTTGTCTTCATTGCCGTCATGGACCTGCACATTGCGCGACCCGGCCCGTTTCAGGCGCGGCCAGATGGCGCGCAGCCGGCGCCAGTCCAGATCCCAGGCATGGACCTGTCCGGTATTCATCAACAGCGCTGACAGGGCGAGCGTCTTGCCGCCTGCACCGGCGCAATAGTCCAGTATCTGCAGGCCCGGCCGCGCTCCGGCAGCCAGCGCGGCCAGCTGGGAGCCGGCATCCTGCACCTCGACCCAGCCCTTGCCATAGGCGGGAATGCTCTCGGCGGCGGCCGCCTTGCCACGCGGATCGCGCTGGGCGATGCGGATACCCGAGCGCACCAGAGGGGCATTTTCCGCCGCTTTGAGTTTCGACGATACTTCCTTGAAAGCCTTGTCAAAATCAGCTTTGAGTTCATTCACTCTCAGATCGACCGGCGCGCGGGAAGACAGGGCATGACCCTCCTCCGCTGCCGCATCGCCGAAGGCGCGCAGCAGGCTCTCTTCCAGCCATTCGGGCACATCGGCCCGCACATGGAGCGGAGCGTCTGAAATATCCCGCACAAGTCCCGCGCGTTCCGCGTCGGTGAGCGCTTCGGGCGCATGTTCGTCGCCCTCGAACAGGGCATCGATCTCGTCAGCGGACACCCCCCAGATACGGCCGACCGTCCCCAGGGCCAGCGCCCGCGCCGAACCCTCACCCATCGCATGGGCGATCGACGCCTGGTGGCGCAGCGCATCGAGCACCAGGCCGGCAATCCAGGCGCGGTCACCGGATCCGGCAAAGCGGTGCGCCTTGCCCCAGTCGCGCACGGCGTCCTTCACCGGCTGGTGCTGACGGGTCAGCGTGTCGAGGATTTCAATGGCCGCAGCAATACGGGCGCCGTCTCTCATGGGGTCACTCTCCAATTGTCCTTCCCCTTGATGGGGAAGGTGGGCCAGCGCGAAGCGCTGGGTCGGAAGGGGTGTTGCCCGGTGTGCGCCATGGCCGGTACCGGGATTCACCCCCTCCGTCCGGCTTTCGCCGGACACCTCCCCCATCGAGGGGGAGGACGGTTTAGCTATTTCGGCCGGGCTCCGCCATGCGCCGCCGCGAGCTGGCGGCAGATCGTCTTGGGGTCGGTGAAGATGCGAAGGCCGTTCACCACAGCCTCCGGCTCCTCGTGCGCCACTGTCTCCGCGGCGAGGATCAGGGTCGGCGCGTTCTGGTGATCGGCGTCCAGCAGGGCGACGATCTCGGCCCGCGGGCGGGCATAGTCGACGCGCACCAGGGTGATGGCGTCCACCCAGTGCGGATTGACCGCAAGCGCGCCCTCCATGGTGCAGCAATCAGCGCACAGCCAGGGACCGCCATCGGCGTCCTGCCACTGTCCGGTCAGCAGGAAGAGAATGTCTTTCGACAGATCGAGCGGCGGCTGGTCCTGCATCATCGCGTGAGCACCTCGATGGCCATGAAGGCCCAGAATGCGGCCAGCACGAGCACGCTTGCCAGGAAGGCTGCGAAACGGTGCAGCATGTGATTGGTGGTGATGTGGATCGCGACATGCACGATGCGCAATCCGACCCAGACCCATGCCAGGGCGAGCAGGAGATCTCCGGCAACACCGAACACGCCTGCGAACAGCACGCCGGCATAGAAGAGGATCGGTGTTTCCAGCTGGTTCTGGTAGGCGTTGGAGAATTGCATCGACCGTTTCGGCCATACTTTCTGCCCCAGCGCGACCTCGGACAGTTTCACCTCGCCCCGCCGGATTGCAGCGGTCCGGGTGAGACCGGTCGCAATCACCAGGGCGAAGGTCAGCGCCACCTGCACCAGGACCGGATAGAGAAAAGCCGTGTTCATTGCATCACTCCCCTTTTGCAGCCGCTCGTCCGGCGGCACGGCGCGACCCTAGGCAGGCTTTCCGGCAAACGACAGCCATCCGCAATGGATGGCTGCCATACACCGGTTTTGGCAGCGCCAGCAGACTAGCTCGTGGTCGGGTAGTTCGGCGCTTCGCGTGTGATCTTCACGTCGTGCACATGGCTTTCGCGCAGGCCCGCATTCGTAATGCGCACGAATTGCGCGCGGTCGTGCAGATCGGCAATCGTGCGCGAGCCGGTATAGCCCATGGCCGCACGCAAACCGCCCACCATCTGGTGCAGGATCGGACCGACCGGGCCCTTGTAGGGCACCTGGCCTTCAATCCCTTCGGGCACCAGCTTCATGCGCTCGGTATCCTTCTGGAAGTAACGGTCGGCAGAGCCCGCCGCCATCGCGCCCAGCGACCCCATGCCGCGATAGGATTTGTAGGACCGGCCCTGGTAGAGGAAGACCTCGCCCGGCGCTTCTTCCGTGCCCGCCAGCAGCGAGCCGATCATCACGCAGTGCGCACCGGCCGCGATCGCCTTGGCCATGTCGCCGGAGAACTTGATTCCGCCATCGGCAATGATGCAGGCATCCGAACCCTCGGCCGCGCGGCGGGCATCCATAATCGCGGTGAGCTGCGGCACACCGACACCGGCGACCACGCGCGTGGTGCAGATCGAGCCGGGCCCGATCCCCACTTTCACACAGTCCGCACCGGCATCGATCAGCGCCTTGGCTCCGTCATAGGTCGCCACATTGCCGGCAACCACACGCGCAGCGCTGGAAGATGTCTTCACCCGGGTGACCTGGTCGAGCACCGATTTGCTCTGGCCGTGGGCGGTGTCGATCACCACCACATCCACGCCGGCCTCCATCAGGGCCACAGCGCGCTCGAAACCGCTATCGCCGACCGTGGTCGCCGCCGCACAGCGCAGACGCCCCTGGGCGTCCTTGGCGGCCATCGGGTGGGCCTGGGCCTTTTCCATGTCCTTGACCGTGATCAGGCCGATACAGCGGTCCTGGTCGTCGACCACCAGCAGGCGTTCGATACGGTGCTTGTGCAGCTTGGCGCGCGCCTCGTCCTGGGAGGCGCCCTCGCGCACCGTCACCACATCGCGCGTCATCAGATTGCCGACCTTCTCGTTCGGATCGTCGGCAAAGCGCACATCGCGATTGGTGATGATGCCCACCAGCTTGCCCGGCAGACCATTGCCATTGCCTTCCACGACGGGAATACCGGAAATCCGGTGCTGGGAGATCAGGGCGCGCAGATCGGCAAGCGTTGCGTCCGGCGAGATCGTCACCGGATTGACCACCATGCCGCTCTCAAACCGCTTCACCCGGCGGACCTCTTCGGCCTGCTCGGCGATGGTGAGATTGCGGTGAATCACCGCCAGGCCGCCAGCCTGGGCCATGGCAATGGCCATGCCGCTTTCGGACACGGTGTCCATGGCGGCGGCCATCACGGGAATGTTCAGCCCGACATCGCTGGCGATGCGGGTGGACACATTGGCGTCGGCGGGGAGAACTTCGGACGGGCCGGGCTGCAAGAGCACGTCGTCGAAGGTGAGACCTTCGCGAATCTCCATGGGAGACTCCTTTCTGCTGCTTGCGGCGCGGCTTTAGTCCGGATTCGACAGAGTGGCAAGGGGGCGGGGTGCGACATCGCGGAATTGTCGCATTTGACGAGGCCGCACCAGGCAGAGATCTGCCACTTATTGCCGCCTGGTCCGCATTGGCATATATTGCCACACTGACAAGGGAGCGCCTCATGGCCACACGCAATGTCGTTCTGACCGAAGCCCAGTCGGGGCTGATTGACCGGCTGGTGGCATCGGGACGCTTCCAGAATGCCTCGGAAGCCATGCGGGCCGGCCTTCGGCTTCTGGAAACCGAGGAAGCGGAACTCGCCCTGCTGCGTGACCGGCTCCAAACCGGCATCGATCAGGCCCGGACCGGCGAGCTCGCCGCCGGCAGCGGCGAAGATGCCGTACGCCGGGCTTTCGCACAGGCCCGGGCAAGCAAGGATTGACCTGCAACTGGCGCCTCACACGGCAAGCGGAGGCCTCCCTTGTCGATATCGCCCGCTGGACCCTGAAAACCTTCGGCCCCCGCCAGGCCGAGGCCTATGAAACCGATCTCATTGCGTGCTGCCATGAGATCGCAGACGGCACCCGTTTTTCACAGAGCTGCCGTCAGCTGGTGGATGCCGAAATGACTGAAGACCTGCGCTACACGCGCGCCGGAGAGCATTTCGTCGTCTTTCTGGAAGTCCCGGCAGAGATTGTCATCGTCGACTTTCTTCACGCCCGGTCAGACCTCCCCGGTAAACTTCGATCAGAGTAAATCCTGTTTTGCGGGGATAACCCCGATCTTATCCCCGCCCTGCAAAGACCGCGCATAATCACTCCACGGTCCGCTGTCGCCGGTGCACAGGCAAGGCGGGCCGGGTGGCGCTGAGGCGGGCACGATCGGCCGGCTTCTTAATCGGCTTCACCGGGTTGCAGACGATCCTGCGGGACTTCTCGTACCCATATTAGATACCGGATACCCCCGAAGGGTCGTCTGCAATGCCCGAAACGCCTGTGCCTCCGGCGCAGGGGGATGTCAGCGCGTGCCCTGCAGCCGCGCCATTATCTGCTCTTCGAAGAATGCATCGGCGTGGGCATGCATCTGGCGGGTATTATAGTCGGTATTGGTGAAGACGACGGTCAGTCCGAAATCCGGCAGCACGTAGACCCGGTTGCCGCCATTGCCGCTCATTGCGGCGGTCCAGTAGGTCTCGCCATCGACTTCGAAAGCCCGGATCCACCACAAATACCCGTATTCCCAGCCGCCGCTGTCCGGGATCACGGCGTGGCGCGATATCGCGGCCCGGGTCCAGCTTTCCGGCAGCAGTTTCTGGCCGTCGATCTCGCCGCCAAGGCGCTGCAGCTCGGCGAGCTGTGCCAGCCCGGCCGTGGTCAGGCGCAGGCCGCCGCCCATATGCGCCTGGCCCTGCCCATTCATCGGCCATTCGCGCTGATCGATACCCAGCGGGTCGAGCAGGCGGGCTTCCGCCCAGGCAATGAAGGGCTGTCCGACTGCTCGCTCGACCGCTTCGCCCAGCAATTGCACACCGGCCGTGCAATAGGAGAAGGCCCGGCCATGGGGCGACGCATCCGGCGGTGTCTGCCAAGCCGGGAAGCCGCGCACGGGCAGGTCCCAGAAAAAGCGGCTCCAGTCCTCCACGACATACATCCGCTCCTCATTGCCGCGGGAGAACTGGTTCCAGTCATTGCACTCCATCACGGACGACATGGTGAGAAGGTCCTCCACCGTGACCGCCTGCTTGCGCGGGTCCGGGTTGGCAAAGGGCTGCAGATCGGCGAACAGGTCCGCGACCGGCGCATCCAGGGCGAGATGCCCGTCAGCGATCGCAGCACCGGCCACCATGCCCGTGATCGTCTTGGTCGCCGAACGCGTATCGTGAAGCGTGCTGGCGTCTGCGCCGTTGAAATAGGCTTCCACGCGCACTTCCCCGTGTTCCAGGACCATCACGCTCGTGACAGTTCCGTAGCGGCCGTCTGCCACGGCGGCCTCGATCGCGTCTGTTGCGGCCATGCCCGGGAATGCACTGTCCTGGGCGAAGGCCGGGGCCATACCGGTTATCAGGGCGGCCAAAAGAATGCCGGTGAGAATACGGGTGGTCATGACGCTTTACTCCTCGTGTCAGGTCACCTCGCCCCTTGCGCTTGTCCGCCAAGCCGGTCACTTGAAGACATCTGAAGATGTCTGAAGCTGCATGACCGCCCAGCCCGCCAACACTCCTGTCCGGATTCTGGACCTGCATCTCGATCCTGCCGCCCGGCGCGTGTCCCGTGCGGGTGAGCCCCTTGCGCTGAACGATCTTTGCTTCGACCTGTTTCTGGCCCTGAACGAGGCTCACCCCGAACCGCTCGGTGCGGCCGAACTCGCCCGCCGCGTCTGGCACCAGGACCATGTCAGCGAGGACACGCTGGCCCAGCGCATTGCCATGCTACGACGCGCGCTGGGTGACGATGCGCGGCAGCCACGCTATGTGCGCACCATACGCAACCGGGGCTATGCCCTTATCCCTGCTCCGGAACCTGTCACAGCCAGACGGGCGCCAGGGACCGGGCGGATCGTCTGGACCGGTGGCGTTGCTGCGGCGCTGACCACCGCTGTCATCGCCGCTGCGGCCTGGCAGGGTTTCATATCCGAAAACCTCGCAAACGCAGACAGCCCGGCCATGCGGTCCGCCGCCGCAAGCGGCGATCTGGATCGCACCATCCGCGTCAGGCACGCCCGCGACCTGCTTGACCTGCATCGCCCCCGGGAAACCTCCGACGCCATCGCACTGCTCGACACAGCTCTGGCCGACGCACCGGACGACCGGGAGGTGCGGATTGTCCTGAGCTTCGCCCTTTCGACCCGCGCTACAAAGTTCGAGGCCGCCCCCGACGACATTACCCGGGCCGAAGCGCTGGCCCAGTCGGTCATCGACACCGGCGCCGACGATGCCGATGCCTGGCACGCGCTGGCCTATGCGCTGGACGGCCAGGGCCGGCTGGACGACGCGGTGGCCGCCTATCAACAGGCCTACACGCTGGCACCGGACGACGTCGCGGCCATGTCAAGCGCTGCCTATCTCATGCAGATCAGGGGACGCCTGTTCGACGCACTGCAGTTGGAAGCCCGTGCCCTGGGCAGCGGCGCGCCGTCGCGCTATGGCCCCGTCCAGATCGCCACCACCCTCTCCCTGCTCGACCTGCCGGCGGCAGAGACCTGGTGGCGGCACGCCGAAGCCGGCGATGCCGGCGGGATCGTCTATCTCGGTGCACGTGTCATGGCGGACCTGCGTCACGGCGCGACAGACGAGGCCCTGGCACGCATCGAGGCTGCGCCGGCTGAAGTCCGAAACACCCCGCGCATTCGCCATCTGGAAGGCCGGGTCCGTTTACGCCTGGGGGATCACGAAGGCGCTGCACGCCTGTTTGAACGGGCTGGCGACATGGCCGAACTCGACCGGGCCGCACTGGCTGCAATGACCGGCAATTTCGTGGACCCCGCATCCTTCCGCCCCCTGATCTCGCATGCGCTCGCGACCGGAGAGTCTTGGCCGGACCTGCGTATCGGCCTCGCCGGGATCGAAGCCCAGACCGGCGATATCGCGCAGGCTGCGAGCCTTGTCGGTCAAGCCATCGACCTCGGCTGGCGCGACCGCGCCATTCTTGAAACCTCGCCTCTGCTGGCACCGCTGACCGCATCCGATGCCTGGCCGGAGCTGCGCGACCGGATGGATCGCGAGATCGCCGGTCAACGCCGGCTAGCGCTCTCCGCGCCGGATCTGGCCGCGATTACAGCTCCGGACTGACCGGCTGGTATCCGCAGCAAAACTACGGACTTCCAGATACGAAATATCAATACGCCGCTGCGACAAACCGCCCCATAGCGCGACCAAAAAAGAAAGTTGGGGTTGGTCATGCGGGTGTTTACCTGTCTGTTCACGGAACATAATCTCTGGCTGGTGCTGCTGGCAGCGGCGATGTGTGTCATCGGCTCCTTTGCCACGCTGCGGCTGGGCCGCCGGGCTGCGGCCAGCGAAGCCACGCCGGAACGCCTGGGCTGGCAGTTCCTGACCGCCGTCTGTGCAGGCTCCTCGATCTGGACCACCCACTTCATCGCCATGCTGGGCTATCAGCCCGGCGTGCCCGTGAACTTCGACGCCGCCCTGACCGTCGTTTCGATGATCATCGCGATCGGCGGCACCGGCATCGGTATCATGCTGTCGACCGCTCCGCTGGGCCGGTTGGCCAATCCGCTGGGCGGCGCCGTCTTCGGCCTGGCCATCGCGGCGATGCACTTCACCGGCATGTTCGCCTATCGCGTCGACGGGCTGGTCTCCTGGGACCAAGCCTACATCACCGCCTCCATCATCCTGTCGATCACGCTGAGCGCCCTCGCCTTCATGGGCGTCAAACGCTGGACCACGGGCGCGATGTCCCATGCGCCGGCCGGTATCCTCGTGCTCGCCATCGTCGCGCTTCACTTCACCGGCATGGCCGCTTTCGAGGTCACCCCGCTGGCAGGCATCGAGCACGGCGCCGACAGCGCCGCCTTCCGTGCCATGGCACTGTCGATCGCGGTCGCCGGCCTGGTGATCGTCGGCACCGGCATGTCGAGCTATCTGATCGACACCCGCGTACGCGAAAGCTCTGACGAACGCCTGCGCCACATGGCGCTGCACGATCCGCTGACCGGCCTGCCCAACCGCACCAGCTTCAATGCCTGCCTGGACAACTGGCTTGCCGAAGCCGATGACGGCGGCGTGGCGGTGATCGGAATCGATCTCAACCGCTTCAAGGAAATCAACGATGTGTGGGGCCATGAAGCCGGCGATGCCGTGCTGTGCACCCTGGCCAATCGCCTGAAGGGCTTTGTCGGCAGCACGCATTTCGCAGCCCGCCTGGGCGGTGACGAATTCAGCGTGATCCTGCGCACCGACTCGCGCATCGGCCTGCAGGAACGCGTCGAGGCGATCGAGAGCCTGTTCAATGATCCCGTCGTGTTCGGCGAGTACAAGTCGGCGACCGGCGCCAGCCTGGGTATCACCGTCTATCCGCAGGATGGGCGCGACCGCGACACGCTGGTGCGCAATGCCGATCTGGCGATGTACAAGGCCAAGGTCGATCCGCTCCAGGATGTCTGTTTCTACGATACCGGCCTGGGCGAAGCGGTGCGCGAGCGCCGGGCCCTGGCGAGCGATCTGCGCGAGGCGATCGAGACCGACCAGCTGCAGCTGCACTACCAGGTCCAGACCTCGATCGGCACCGGCGATATCCGCGGCTATGAAGCGCTGCTGCGCTGGACACACCCGACGCGCGGGCGCATCGGCCCGGACGATTTCATTCCGCTGGCCGAGGCCAACGGGCTGATCCTGCCGCTGGGCGAATGGGTGTTGCGCCGCGCCTGCGAGGACGCCATGCGCTGGCCCGATCCGCACAAGATCGCGGTCAATCTCTCCGCCGTGCAGCTGACGCATACCGGCCTGCCGCAGCAGATCCATGAAATCCTGATGGAAACCGGCCTGCCAGCCAATCGCCTCGAGATCGAACTGACAGAAACCGCGGTCATCAAGGACCGGGTTCAGTCCCTGCACATCATGCGTCGGATCAAGGCGCTCGGCGTCTCGGTTGCGCTCGACGATTTCGGCACCGGCTATTCCTCGCTGGACATTCTGCGCACCTTCCCCTTCGACAAGATCAAGCTGGACAAGTCTTTCACCGAAGAACTCGAGCACGATCACCGCTCGCTCGCCGTGGTGCGCGCCATCCTGGCGCTGGCCAAGAGCCTGGGCATCCCGGTTCTGGCCGAAGGCATCGAGACCGTGCAGCAGCTCGACCTGCTGCGCAGCGAGGCCTGCGACGAAGGCCAGGGCTATTATCTCGGCCGCCCGGCCCCGTTGGAGGCGCTCAGCGACGCTGTCTCGCTCGGCACCGGCCTGCCCTCACAGCCGACGGCCGGCGATGCCGCCACCGGCACGGACGGCTAGCCAGTCCCCGCCGCAGACCGGGCGCGGCATGTCTTGTTCGCCGCCATTGGCATCCTCGTCCGGCACCCCAATATGGAAGGGGTCTCACAGGGCCGGAGGGTGTCATGGACAAGGCGGATATAAATGCCGAGCTGGACAGGCTCGAGGAGTTCTGGTCGCAAAAAGTGCTCGCCCAGGCGAATGGCAGCCAGTTCAAGGTGGCCAAGGGCACCGGAGCAACGTTGTGGCACAGCCATGACGACCAGGATGAAGTCTTCATTCTCTACCGGGGCGCTCTCGCCCTGGAAATGCGCGACCGGACCGTACAGCTCGCCCCCGGCGACATCTTCGTCGTGCCGCGCGGTGTGGAACACCGAGCGGTCGCCGAGAACGAGGCACATTTCCTGATCGTCGGCCGCAACATCACCTCCACGCGGGAGGGCGGCAAGCCGAATTGAGGCGTTACTCGCCTCCCGTCTTCGCCCCCCGGAAACCTGTCGCGATCACGAAGGTTTCGGCGCTCTCGGAGCGGCTGGCGTCCGGTTTGAAGTGGCGGACCTTGTCAAAACTGGCTTTCAGGAGGTCGAGGAGTTCGCCTTCGGCGCCGCCCTGGAAGACCTTGGCGATGAAGAAGCCGCCAGGCTTGAGCGTTTCCAGGGCGAAATGCGCGGCCAGCTCGACCAGGGCAACGATGCGCAAATGATCGGTCTTCTTGTGGCCGGTCGTCCAGGGCGCCAGATCCGAGATCACGGCATCGGCGGGCCCGCCCATTTCGGCTTTCACCCGGTCCGGGGCGTCGTCCTCGGTGAAGTCGTATTGCAGCAGGGTGGCCCCGGCGATGGGTTCGATCTCCAGGAGATCGATACCGACGACTTCGGCCGCATCCTTCTTCAGCGCCACCTGCACCCAGCCGCCCGGCGCCGAGCCGAGATCGACAATGCGCATGCCCGGACGCAAGAGGTGGAAGCGCTCGTCCAGCTGGATCAGCTTGTAGGCCGCGCGCGAGCGATAGCCCTCCATCTGGGCTTTCTTCACATAGGGATCGTTCAGCTGACGCTGCAGCCAGCGTGTGGAGGAGGATTTGCGGCCGCGCGCCGTCTTGACGCGCTCGAACATCTGCTTGGCCGCCCGGGCATCCCCGCCCTTGGTGACGGGACCGGAACGGCGCCGGCGGCGCCCGCCGCTCTCACCCTCGCCCTCGCCTTCGGGCTTGTCGCTGTCGTCGTCGCTCATTCTTCGCCATCCGTCTCGTCACTGCCGCGGCGGCGCTTGCGGCGGCGCTTGCGCGACTTGCGCATCAGGTTCAGCAGCATGCCTTCGCGCAGACCGCGGTCGCCGACGCGCAGCCGGTCCGCCGGCCAAGCTTCTGCCACCGCCTCGTAGATCGCACAGCCGGCCAGCACAAGCTCGGCGCGGTCTGAACCGATGGTCGGTTCCAGCGCCCGGCCAGCCACATCCAGATTGCGCAGACGCGCACAGGCGGCCAGCGCCTCCTCGCCCGACATCCACAACCCGTCTACACGGGAACGGTCATAGCGCGGCAGACGCAGATGCACACCGGCCATCGAGGTGACGGTGCCGGACGTGCCGACCAGATGTCCCCGGCCCTCATTGAACAATGGCCGCATCGCCTTGGCGCCGCGCGGCGTCTTCATCAGCCCGGCGGCATAGGCCTTCATCTCGTTATACCAAGCCTCGCGGTCCTCGCGCTCTGGGAAGCGTTCCGACAGGGTGACGACGCCCACCGGCGTGGAGGTCCAGGACTTCATCGGCGGGCGCCCGCCGCTTTCCGGCCCGCCGCGCTTGCGCCACTCGGCCAGATCCACCCAGGACAGCTCTGTCGAGCCGCCGCCGATATCGATCACCAGTGCGGCATCCTTTTCCGGATCCAGCAGGTCGATACAGCCATGCACCGCCAGGCGCGCCTCTTCCTCCGGCGAGATCAGGTCGAATTCCAGCCCGGTCTCCGTGCGCACGCGCTCGAGGAAAGCCTCGCCATTGCCCGCCATGCGGCAGGCCTGGGTGGCGATGGAGCGGTAGCGGATGGATTTGTGGCGGCGGATCTTGGAGGCGCAGATCTTCAGCGCCTCGACCGCCCGGTCCATCGCGTCGCCGGAAAGATTGCCCTCGGCGGCCACGCCTTCGCCCAGCCGCACGACCCGCGAAAAGGCGTCGATGACCTGAAAGCCACTGCCGGTGCGGTGCGCCAGCAGCATGCGGCAATTATTTGTCCCCAGATCGATCGCGCCGTACACCGGAGACGGCGCGTGCTTGCGCCGGTTCCGTTTGCGTCCGGCGGCGACCTTACCCGGTTCCCCGGGTGATGGCTCCGCCATGATAGTCCTCTCGCCGTCCGGCGCGCCTGGGTCCCGGAGCGGGAGCACGAACCTCCAAGGGCCCGCCAGCGCGACACGAATCGGCCTGATACCGTTTCGAAACCAGAATACTCTCCCTGCCCCGGCCTGCAAGGATGCGTGACGCATGGCCCGCGTTTTCGTAGCTTATTGCCGGAAAGACCCCATATGGAGGGGTATGAACACTATAATGGACGCAAGTCAGAGTACGCCCATGATCATTCGCCACGCCCGTTTCGGCCTCGGCGATGTGGTCCGCCACCGCCTTTTTCCCTTCCGGGGAGTGGTGGTGGATGTCGATCCGGAATTCGCCAACACCGAGGAATGGTACCAGGCCATCCCGGAGGACATCCGTCCGCCCAAGGATCAGCCCTTCTACCACCTGCTGGCGGAAAATGAGGACAGCTTTTACGGCGCCTATGTCTCGGAAGGAAACCTGATCCCGGACGCCGAGAACGGTCCGGTCAGCCACCCGCAGGTTCCGGAAGCCTTCGAAAGCTTCAACGGCGAGCGCTATATCCTCAAGCTCACCGACGACACGATCAACTAGCGCGCCATCCTCGTTCCGGCGGGTGACCATCGCCAGGGCTCGCCCGGACGCGCCCGCCCGGCGGAACCACTTGACCTCAAATTTAAGTCATGACTTATTTTAGACCAGACTTAAATGAGGATGGCCATGTCAATCGATTTCGAGCATCACCTCGGTGCCGCCGACCGCTCGGTCGAGGACGCCGTGCGCGATGGAGCACCTGTGCGGACCGTTACCCTGTCACGCGTCTATCCGACCCGTGTGGAGGATTTGTGGGACGCGATCAGCGATCCTGAACGCCTGCCGCGATGGTTTGGCGAGGTCACCGGCGACCTGGTGCCCGGCGGGCGGTTCCAGATCAAGGGCAATGCCTCGGGCGAGATCCTTGCCTGCGTGCCGCCGCAGCACCTGGCCACGACGTGGGAGTTCGGCGAGGAAACAAGCTGGCTGGACGTGCACCTGGAGCAGCTCGGCGATGAGGAAGCGCGCCTCGTGCTGGCGCACACCGCGCCGGTTTCCGATTTCTGGAAGACGTACGGGCCGGGCGCGGTCGGTGTCGGCTGGGAACTGGGCCTGATGGGACTGGCCCTGCACCTCGAGGCGCCTGACGCGCCGCGGCCAGACGAAGCGGACTTCGCAAAAGCCCCTGAAAGCCGCGCCTATATGCGCCGCAGCGCCCTGGCCTGGGGCGAGGCGGATATCGCGGCCGGCGCGGATGCGGGCGAGGCGCGCGCCTCGGCCCGGCGCACAGCCGACTTCTACGCCGGGCCGGAGGAGGCCGGCGGCTGATGCATGCCTTCGATGTCCTCGGCGACCCGGTACGCCGGCGCCTGCTGGAACTCCTGGCGGATGGCGAGTGCAGCGCCGGCGCGCTGGCCGAAACCGTCTGTGCAGAGTTCTCGATCAGCCAGGCCGCCGTCTCGCAGCACCTCAAAGTCCTGCGGGACTCCGGCTTTGCCATGCCCCGCAAGGACGGCACGCGGCGCATCTACGCGATCGAGCCTGCCCGCTTGCAGGAGGTCGATACCTGGCTGGAGCGCTTCCGTCATTTCTGGGCGCCCAGGCTCGACGCCCTCGCAACTGAAATCGCGCGCGGTAAGAAGCGGCGCAAGACCGGCGAGTGATAGCGCTAGCGCAGCTGGCTGTCCTTGCTTCCGCGGCGGTTGATGCCGCCGGCGGGGCGGCGGGCGTCGCGGCCGGACTGGCACTCCACGCAAGTGCGCGCACCGGGCAGTGCCTTGCGGCGGGCCAGCGGGATTCGTTCGCCACATTCAACGCAGTATTCCAGCCCCTCGCCCGACGGCAGGTTGGCCCGTGCCGCGGCGACCGCGTCATTCGTGGAATCGTCGATCTGGTCCTGAATCGCGCCATCGCGCGTCCATCCGCCTGCCATGGGGCCACCCGGTCTGCTTTCGGTGTACGGAATGATATGGCGGGTGAACGGGCGCGTTCAAGGGGGCCGAGAAGGGCTCGCCCCGTTTACGGGGGAGCTGTCCGCGTAGCGGACTGAGGGGGCGATGCGAAGCAGCGCAGAGCGCGAAGCGCGCACTCACCCCCTTCGACCTCACCCGGCCCAAGGCCGGGCTCGGCCACTTCCCCCGCTTCGCAGGGGAAGCCTTGCCGGCAGCCCCTACGCCTTCACCACTTCCTGTTCGATGGCGCCGAAGATGGAGTGGCCGGTCTTGTCCTTCATCTCGATGCGCACCGTGTCGCCGTAATTCATGAAGGGGGTTTTCGGCGCGCCGCTTTCAATGGTCTCGATCATGCGGATTTCGGCGATGCAGGAATAGCCCACCCCGCCTTCGGAAATCGGCTTGCCGGGACCGTCATCCAGCTTGTTGGACACTGTGCCGGAGCCGACAATCGTGCCGGCAGTGACCGGGCGCGTCTTGGCCAGGTGGGCGACCAGCTGCGGGAAGTCGAACGTCATGTCGATGCCGCACTCGGCCTTGCCGAAGGGCTCGCCATTGTATTTCACCAGCAGCGGCAGGTGCAGTTTCTTGCCGTCCCAGGCCTCGCCCAGCTCATCCGGCGTCACGGCGACCGGCGAGAAGGCGCTCGGCGGCTTGGACTGGAAGAAGCCGAACCCTTTGCCCAGCTCGGCCGGAATGAGGCCGCGCAGGGAGACGTCATTGACCAGCATCACCAGGCGGATCGCCTTTCCGGCTTCCTCGACCGAACAGCCCATCGGCGCATCGCCGGTGATCACCGCGATCTCGCCTTCCATGTCACAGCCCCAGGCCGTGTCGCCCAGCGGGATATCGCCGCGCGGCGCGAGGAAGGCGTCGGATCCGCCCTGATACATCAGCGGATCGGTCCAGAAGCTGGCCGGCATTTCCGCCCCGCGCGCCTTGCGCACCAGTTCGACGTGATTGACGTAGGCCGAGCCGTCGGCCCACTGGAAGGCCCGCGGCAGCGGCGACAGGGCCTCGCGCTCGTGGAAGCGTTCGCGCGGAATGGTCTCGCGCTCCAGCTCGTCGGCCAGGCTGCGCAGCTCCGGCTCGCATCGCTCCCAGTCGTCCAGGGCCGCCTGCAGGGTCGGCGCGATGCGGGTGGCATCGGCACACCAGGCCAGATCCTTCGAGACGACGACCAGACGGCCGTCACGGCTGTCCGACTTGAGCGTTGCGAGTTTCATGATCGGTCTTCCTTCGACTTCGTGGATACCGGCCGCCCCTCTGCGGGAACGGTCCGGCGCTAGACCAGCGCGCCGGGCAGACGCCCGTCGCGCGGGGATTGCGGAAATACGCCGTAGCTCCAATCGACGATGGCGTCGAGCTCCGGCCCCAATTGTTCGGCGATGCGTTCGGCTTCCGCGCGGCGGCGGTCGGGACCATGGGCCTGTCCCGTATCTTTGGCATCGCGCGTGAAGAGCGGCCCGGATGCGGTCGCCGCGATATGGTCTTCACCCAGCCCCAGCCCGAAAAAGGCGTCGACAGCCGTCAGCCCCTGTTCCGGCGCCGCGACGAAGGCATCGCCATCGAGCCAGGCAAAGCGATCCGCGGCGCCCTGGGCGCGTGCTTCCAGCATGGCAGCGACCTGCATCTGCCAGACGAGGGCGGCGATCTGCAGATCGGACATCTGCATCAGCTGGCGCTGGTCCGTGCGCGCGATCGGATGCCCGTCCATCGCGAAGATCGTGAACAGCCGCCGCGCGAAGGCCCGTCCCGCCTCGCCCTTCTTGGCGATGGAGATCAGGAAGGCGCGCAGCTGCGAGGTCAGGAAGAGATGCCGGCTGTCCGGGAAGAGGCGCGCCACATCACCGATCAGGTTGTTGACCGTATTGGTCGGCTTGATCGTCACATGGGTCTCGCCGGCGAAAGGCTGGCTCAGGGCACCGATAACGGGCTTCAGCCAGGTATCGGAAACCGCCCGCCCCTCGCGCCGCTTGATATTGGCGACCTCCATCAGGGCCGCCGGCTCTTTCAGGCTCAGATTGACGCCCGGCCGGTCGAGACAGCGCGCCAGCAGGGTCGAGCAGCAAAAGGCGGTATGCCAGACAAACACCGGTGCGGCCGGCGTGTCCGGCTGCGGCAGCTGGGCCAGCGACACGGGCCGGGTGCGGCAGCCGGTGCGGTCCCAGCGCTCGTCCAGGAAAGCCGTATCGGCGAGACTGTCACGCGTGGTTTCGCACAGCCGCACAGCCCGGTTCTGCGCATCCAGCGCATCGGGAAACCAGATCGCCTGTGCTGAACCGGGTGAGGTCAAACCGCTCTCCTCGCTGCGCCCTCAGACGGCGCTGTAGCTGCCGTCGGGCTGGAGCCATTCCAGCTTGCCGCTGTGGATGGCGAAGCGCGCACCATGCAGTTCCAGACCGCGCGCCTCGATCGCCTCGCGCACGAAGTCGAACTGTTTCAGCCGTTCCAGGGAGTGCCGGATCGAAACGAGTTCCAGCGCATCCGCAATCGTCTCCGGCGGCACGTCTCCGAGTGCCGCGGCCACTTCCTCGCGGGCCGGCTCCATCGTGCTCAGCCAGGGGCCCAGATAGGTGTTGGGCACCCCGTGCAGCCCGCTCGCGCAGGCTTTCACGCCGCCGCAATCGCCATGGCCCATCACCAGCACGCCCTTGACCTTGAGCACCTTGACCGCGAATTCCAGCGCCGCGGAGACGCCGTGCAGGCCCCCGCCCTCTTCCGCCGGCGGCACCAGATTGGCGACATTGCGCACCACGAACAGCTCCCCCGGTGCGGCATCGAAAATCGCGGCGGGATCGACCCGGCTGTCCGAACAGGCAATGACCAGCGTGTGCGGCGTCTGCCCGTCGGCAAGCTCGGCATAATGCGCCCGCTCGACACGGAACCGGCCATCCTTGAAGCGGCGATATCCCGAGATCAGGGTTTCCGGCGGCTGAAACGACATGAACACCTCCCGCGATGACAGGGCCCCTTAACGGGCATCTTTGCCAGCGTTTCTAGTTGCAATCGCCAGCAACGGGAACCCGCAGCCGCAGACAGCAAAGGCCGGCCCCGTTGCCGGGACCGGCCTTCAATGCCGTGCGTTTTGCCGTGGCAGTCCGGGGGAAACTACCCGGCAGTCGCACACTGGGCCATGGCCAGATTGGCCTCGACTTCGTCTTCACCCGACGACGCCGCATTGGCAGCCTGGAACGCCTCGACAGCGGCCGCACGGTCGCCGGACAGCCACAGGGCAACACCGCGATTATTCATCGCGCGCCAGGCGCCGTCGCGCATCTCCAGCGCGGCGTCACAAGCGGCGATCGCCATCTCGTACTCGCCCGTCGCGGCATAGGCGGCGCACAGATTGGTGTGAGCGGCCACCTTGTGACCCGGCGCACCGGAACCGGCGACGACTTCCTCGCCGAAATGGATGGCTTCCGGCCACTCGCCGCGGCTCACCGCATTGTACTGCGCGCGGATCACACCATTGGCGGTGCGGTGGGCGGCAAATTCCGGTTCGGCATCGCAGGACTGGGCCAGGGCCGCAGACGAAGACACGGCCGCCAGGGCCGCCGCAAGAAACACAGAGCGCATGGTCACTCCCTCAACAAGCGCGACCCTTCGGGGGTGTCCGTCAGGGACAGAACGGGCTCCGATCCGTTCTCCAGGCCGCGCGACCATTCAAGACTGGCAGGCAACGCCGCTCCGCTCGGAAGCCGCGCACCCAAGTAAACAACGTTCAGATTTAGAACGAAGTTATGCGAATGGAATTGACGAAATCAGGATCGTGGGAATACATAATCGTATGGATGACTGGTCCGATTACCTTGTCTGCCTGGCCATTTCCGAGGCCGGCAGCCTGACCGCCGCGGCGCATCAGCTGGGCGTCAGCCAACCCACCGTGACCCGGCGCCTGCAAGCGCTGGAACGCCGATTCGGCGAGCCCGTTTTCGAACGCGAGAACGGCCAGTCACGGCTGACACCCCTTGGCCAGAAGATTATCGCACATGCCAAGCGCATGCGCGAAGAGGCCTCTGCCATCGAACGCGCCGTGATCGCCCAGGACCAGTCCCTGTCAGGCCTCGTTGTGGTCTCCGCCTCCGAAGGCATCGGCGCCGACTGGCTGCCGCGCGCCCTCGTCTCCTTCCAGCGTGACAATCCGGGCATCGGCATCGAGATCGCGATCAAGAACAATTCCGCCAATCTGGCCGACCGCGAAGCCGATATCGCGCTGCGCTGGAACGGTCCGGGCACGCAGCAGAGCCTGATCGGCCGCCGCGGCGCCACGGTCGGCGCGGGCCTCTACGCCTCGAAGGATTATCTCGACCTGCACGGCCGTCCCGAACAGGTCGAGGATCTCGCCGACCATGCCTGCGTCGGCTGGTCGATGGGCGATTATTTCGGCTGGCCGGCCACCATACACGGCACGCCCGTCCTGCCCCGCCACGTCTCGATGAAGGCCAACTCCCCGGCCAGCCACGTCATGGGCATCGAGGCCGGCTTCGGCGTCGGCGTCACCTCCCACCGCCTCGCCCGCCGCAACCCCAACCTGGAACGGCTATTGCCGGACTTCGAATCCTCCCTGGACCTGTGGGTCGTCGCCCACGAAACGGTGCGCAAAAGCGCAAGAGTGCGCGCAGCCTTCGACCATATTATCGCGCAGATGCAGGCGGACGGGGCGTATTTCACGCGGGGGGAGGCTTCGATTTTGTGAGGGGGGGTACGCTGGAAACTCTAGCCTGCACAATATCGTGAGTACTTGGCCTGACGGGCCAAACCAGACCAAACGCTCGTCCCGACGGCAAAGCGCCCACCAGCACTAGCAACCGGACGCTACGTGCTCCTCTAGGCCGTCGAGATACCGCTCAAAACCCTCTAGGATCGCTGATGCTTGGGGGTGTGTTTGACTAGCCTCTTCAAGTTCTTCACGGGCTTTGGCAATTGTTCGCCATGGGACGTCACTACCACTTCCCGTCAACCGCGCGTGAAGCAGTGTCTGGAAATAATCTCGGACCTCAGTTGAGCAGATATCGTGCGCGTGTTCCCCAAGTAGGCGGCGGCCCAGCTCTCGAAGCCTGGGATCCCCAAATTGCGCAACAACGGCCTCCCTCTCAGTCCAAGGGGCACGATGAAATCTGTCCATCAACTGCTGGTCTGCTTTCGATGGAAAACCCCCATAGATCTGCTGTTCGATGTGGATTTGCTCATATTCGACTGAAGCTAGCTCCAGCGCTGTCTGGAGCAGACGATTTTTTAGATCTTCATCGCGTTGTAGCGCTTCGGCGCGGTCAAGAAGCTCATCAACGTCGAGCCCAGAAAAGCTATCGATTTCTTCCCAGGACTTTAGACTCGGCGACTGGTTCGCTTTTATTCGGCGAACAGGCTTGGGAGACCGCAAGAGTAATGCTCGGAGGGCTGCATCGCTCAGCGAGCCCAGGGAGGCTGGGTCGTTAGTGATGTCAAGGCAATAGAACTCACTGTCAATATCCGGGTTCGAGCCAATAGGCGCAAGGGCGTACTGGGACAGTTTTCCGAAATATGCTTCGGTGGCGACTACGAAAGGTTCAGTTTGCAGAAAGGCGATCGTTGATCGCTTATTGGCAAATCTCATGAGATTAGACCAGTGCTCTGGCGCTCTCTCTCTCAACAAGCGAGCAATGAAGATCGTCGCCTCCACATCCGCCATCGCGTCGTGGGCATTTTCGTGCGCGAATCCATTCGCAGGTGCCAGTTGGTCTAGTTTGAAGGATGGTCTGCCACGAGGGTTGCGCGGCACAATAAGAGCATCTGGTAGGTCCAATGCGACAGCTTGTGCCAGAGTCAATATATCTGCTCTAGCGTTGCCGTTCGTGTTGGTGAGAAAGGGGGGATAGAGGTTTTGGTATAGAGCCTGCCGAAATAGTTCCTCATCGAAGCGGATCGTATTCCAGCCAGCAAAGACTGACGGAGACCATTCGCTTAGGGCAGACTGAAGCTCACTCACCATTTCATAGTAGGTGGGATGAGTTGCGTTGAGGCATTGTTCAATCGAGACACCTGTCACGGCCAGAGCACCGGGTGCCGGGATAGCGAAAGGCCTTAGCCGGCATCGGCGCTCTATGCGGTCAATTTCGTTGAATTCTTCATCGGTTCGGATGGCCGCAAATTGCAGGATTTGGTCGAAGTGCCGGTCAATTCCTGTCGTCTCGGTGTCGTAGAAAATGAACGCCATGCTCTTCTCCGACTCGGTCTTCTCTACCGAAGGAGTCTGTATTGCAGGGCTGCGGTGCTCACTTGGAATTTCGCTGCAAGTGCGGCCATGCGAGCTTCGTCCTCGAGATTGACGCCCTCACCAACCAGTGTCCGCAACCGCTCTTCCGGCATAAGTAACTCCGAAGCAAAATGGTTTGCTTGGATTTCAATAAGTTCAGTACCTTGCGTGGAGACGGCGTCTCGTCGCAGCATTCCTTTGTCGACATGAACACCGGCTTCGAGCTCATTCGCATGGAGCACGTGATGGCCAATTTCATGGGCGAGGGTGAAGCGCTGCCGATTGGGATGGTGAAGTGAGTTTACCCAAACAAGCTTCTGGCCATCCTTGATAAACGCCATACCCGACAGCGCATCATCAAGCGGTGTGTAGTCGACACGGATGCCGAGCTTTCTAGCGAGCCGTGCAAGGGGAGTGGGAACCCGCTCTATGCCGCATTCGCTGAGAAGCTCTTTGGCGCGTTGACGCGCCTGGTCAATTTTTATTCCCATAAATGGCCTCTACCGTCAGCCGACGGTCTTTGAAACAACAGCGGTAACCTCGGCAAGTTCTTCATCTGACAACGCTGCTGAAGCCTCACCTATCGGAATATTCACCACCTCCGCATCCTTCTTGCGGCTAGAAGGAATACTCCTCGGCAGCAACGTACGCGGATCGCCAACATCAAGTGCATCAGCAACCTGATAGAGTAGAAAGATTGATAGCGCTTGGCGGCCCTTCTCAATGTTGGCGAGTGAAGAGCGAGATACCCCAACGCTCTGCGCAACATCCGCTTGCCGCATTCCGGCCGCGCGCCGTCGATCCGCCAGCGCCTTGCCGATAGCCCGATTCAGTGCCTCTTGTGTCATCGAGAAGCTGTGAACTACGCGCACACACATGTCAATATGCCAAACATAATGTTTGTTAAACAATCATGTTAATGTTGACCATTGCAACATGAACGAATCTCATCCATAGTCGCCTTCGCCAAAGGGCTGGGCATGGTGCTCAGTCGGCGAAAAAAAGGAAAAGACCCATGGCCAAGACGCCTGGATCAAATACCGGCCGCAATGGCGGCATCTATCAGGAGGTCGGCCCGCGCGGCGGTCGCCGCCCCAACTATGCGACCGTTCCGGATAATACGCGGCTTCCGCCGACCACGACGCCCGGCTCCGGCTGGGTTCCGGTCCGTCGGACTCCCGACAGCAAGCGCTAGGGGAAGTACTATGGCGAACATTCCGAACCGTCCGAATGTGCCGGAACTTCCGTCGCGGCCTGAGCCGCACCCTTTCCGGCCTTACACGCCACCTGTGGAGCGTCCGATGCGTCCGTTCACGCCGGAACGTCCCGCACCGTGGACGCGCTGAGCGCACTCACGGTTCTCCCCTTCGACTAATGGCCGACGCGGAACTCTGCGTCGGCCAATTTTTTGGGATTGTGAGATGATGCACGAAAATCGAACAACACACCGAGGGATGTTGGGGTCGATCTCATAGTGAGAGCTACCTTTAAACGGTACAGCCTAGACTAGTTGCTCGCACGACCTAGTGGACTATCACTACGGCATTCTGGCGCCCCCTACCCCTCCGGCGGCGCTCCCGCCGGCAAGGCCAGCACATTCATCGCCACCGAGATCCGCTCTCCCGGGCCCTTGTGGGGGCGGACGGCGTGCATGAGCCAGGACGGGAAGATGACCAGCTTGCCGGGCTCGGGACGGACGCGAAACTGGGACATCTGCTTTTCGCCGGTCTCGTCGGTGAAAACGAGGTCGGGGGCGACCATGCGGATCATCGGGAAGCGCGGATCCTGGGCGACGAAGAAACCGTCCTCGCCGTCGCCGCCATCGTCGACATAGAAGCTGGCCGACCAGAAGGAGCCGGGATGGGAATGCATCTGGTTGGACGCGCCGGCGGGCGAGACATTCGCCCACATCTCCATGCCCATTTCATAGCGCGAACGGCCTTTGGCGGCATTCACGTCCGAGGTGAAGCGGCCGCAGACCTGCATCGTCTCGCGGGCCAGGGCGATGGCCGCCTCGCCGCCCCAGTCCAGCATCTCGATGTCGGAATGCCAGCCATGAATATTCGAGCGCCGCACGCCCGGCGAGGCGGCCCGCCGCGCCAAAATGGTCTGCTTCAGCGCGGAGACCAGCCGGTCGGCGCCGGGCAAGCGCACCTCGATCAGCGGCGTGGCGAAGAGCCGGTTGACGGTGATCTGCGGCTCCGCCGGTTTTTCGGGTTCGGCCGGCTTCACGCTTGCGCTCCAGCCCCAGTCGGCGGCCATGGCGCTATTCCTCGTCGCCGTAGATCGCCACCACCGGCTCGCCGCCTTCGGTGAGGCGGGCGCGGTACATGCCCGGCGTGTTGAAGCTCCAGGCGATATCGCCTTCAGCCGTCAACGCGATAATGCCGCCATCGCCGCCCAGATCCGTCAGCTCTTGCTGGATCACCTGGTCGGAGGCCGCCTGAAGGGTCAGGCCCTGCATCTCGACCAGCGCACAGATGCGGCTGGCCACGGTCAGGCGGATGAAATACTCGCCCGTGCCCGTCGCCGAGACGCCGCAGCTGTCATTATTGGCATAGGTGCCCGCACCGATGATCGGGCTGTCGCCGACCCGGCCCCAGCGCTTCGCCGTCGTGCCGCCGGTCGAGGTGCCTGCCGCGATATTGCCGGCCTCGTCCAGCGCCACGACGCCGACCGTGCCGAAACGGTGTTCCAGCGCATCGCGCTCGAGCAGGCCTTCCTGGACCGGTTCCGGATCCGGCGCGCCGTCCGGACGCGGCGGAATGTCCAGACCGTCGCGGCCGAGCGACCGTTCCAGCGCCGCCCAGCGGCGTTCGGTGAAAAACCAGGCCGGCTCGACCATTTCCAGCCCCTGCTCCCGCGCAAACGTCTCCGCACCCTCGCTTTGCAACATGACGTGACGCGAATGTTGCATCACTGTGCGTGCAAGGGTGATCGGATGTCGCACCTGTGTAACGCCTGCGACGGCGCCCGCTTCAAGCGTCGCCCCGTCCATGATCGAGGCGTCGAGCTCATTGCGTCCGGCCGCCGTGAACACGGCACCGCGCCCGGCATTGAACATGGGATCGTCCTCGAGACCGTGGATCACAGCCTCGATCGCATCCAGCGCACTGCCGCCCTGCGACAGCACGGCCTCACCACGCTCCAGCGCCGCATGCATGGCTGCGCGATAGGCAGCATCGGTCTCCGGCGTCATGCTCTCACGCTCGATCACACCGGCCCCGCCATGCACGACAAGCGCCCAGTTTCCATTGTCCTGCGCGAGGGCCGGAGACAGGGTCAGAAGAGCCGCGGCTGAGGCCGCCGGCAGAATGGATCGCAGCATGATGACATCTCCCCAAATCAGTTGGATTCAGCTTTGCCATTCGCGCCGTCCGACGCAAGCCCGCAAGTCGGCGCCATGGCCTCAGCCGCCGGTGCGAATGCGCACGCGGGACTGCGCCATCCGGCCGGATTCATCAACGGCTGTAACGGCATAGAAGCCCGGCCCCGATGGCACCCAGACCGGCTCGCCCAGCGCATTGCGCGCGACCGGTTCGCCATCGGCATACCAGTCCAGCGCGCCGCGCGCCTGGGCCGCCAGGACAAAGCCGCGCCCCTCGCCTTCCGACCAGACCTCCGCCCCGTCCGGCGGGAAGAGGATGTGCGGCGCCGGGTCGGTGCGGTATTGCGCCATCGTACCCGGAACGTCCGGCACCGGCGACCGGTCCTCGGCCCGAGAGACCGAGCCCGGTTCGATCCGCTCCAGCCCGTCTGCCAGGCGGAACAGCAGCGGCAGCGCGCCTTCACGGCCGGTCACGCCCTCCCGCGGCGCACCGTCTGCCCGGCCGGTCCAAACGACCATTGTGTAGCGCCCGGTCACACCGGCCGCCCAAGCGTCCCGGAAGCCATAGGATGTGCCCGTCTTGAAGGCGATGTCCGGTGCCCCACGCGCCAACGAGGCTGGCATACGGCCGCCCGGGTGCGGCGCCCGGCGAAGGATATCAAGCACTTCCGCCGCCGATTCCGCGCCCAGCACGGCATAGCCGTCTTCAGCCGCCGGATCGTCTTCACGCCAACGCAACGGACGCGCCACACCCTCATCGCCCAAGGCTGCATAGAGCACCGCCAGCTGGCGAAGGGTGAGCCCCGCGCCGCCCAGGGCCACGGCGAGGCCGCTATCTGCCCCCGCTGTACGCGGACGTTCCGGGTGAGCCCCGGCAAAGGTCAGCGCAGCGTTGAAGCGGCGCGCGCCCACCCCGTCCAAGGCCGTGACAGCCGGGACGTTCAGCGAGTGCTGAAGCGCTTCAGCAATCGTGACATCGCCGCGGAAACGCCGGTCGAAATTATCTGGCCGGTAGCCGGCAAACCGGCGCGGCAGATCTGAAATACGTGTCCCGCCGGCTGCCAGACCATCGTCGAACGCCATGCCATAAATGAAGGGTTTCAGTGTCGAGCCGGGCGAGCGCGGCCGATCTGTCAGATCGATCCAGCCGCCGGGACGCGCCCGGCTGGCCGACCCCGCCATGGCGCGTACGGCCCGCGTCCGGGTCTCCACGAGCATGGCCGCAAACTGTACATCCGGTCCGGTTTCCCGTGTCGCCAGTGCCAGCTCTTCCTGCAGCATCGCCTGAAGGTGGATATCGAGGGTGGACACGATGTCCGCCTGCCCGGGCCCGGCCGCACGGCGCAGGGCATCGGCCGCATGCCAGGCATCGGCCGGGAAGTCCCGGCGCCCCGGTGCCGGATCGAAAGCGGCATCACCAGAGGCGTCCGCGCGCGCCAGCCCCACCTCCGCCAGACGGTCGAGCACGCGCCCGCGCGCCAGTACCGCATTGTCGGGTCGGCGATCCGGACGCCGCGCTTCGGGCGATTGCGGCAAGGCGATCAGCAGGGCGATCTGCTCGATGGTGAGCGCATCGGGCTCCCGTCCGTAATAGGCCCAGCTGGCGGCCCGCACGCCTTCCAGATTGCCGCCATAGGGCGCCAGTGTGAGATAGAGTTCGAGGATCTCGCGTTTGGAATAGCGCAGCTCCAGCTGCCAGGCCCGCAGGATCTGGATGACCTTGGCGCCGACCGTCCGCTCGCGCGGCTCGATCAGACGGGCAAGCTGCATGGTCAGGGTGGAGCCACCGGAGACGATGCGACCGGCCATGGCGCTGTCCCGCGCCGCACGCACCAGCGCCAGCGGATCGACGCCGGAATGCTGGTAGAAGCGAGCATCCTCATAGGCCAGCAGGGCCTCGAGGAAGTTCGGGTCAATCCCGTCCAGATCGGCCTCAAGCCGCCAGCGGCCGTCGGCGACCGGGAAGGCGCGCAGCACCTGACCGTCCCTGTCACGAACGACCGTCGATACTTCCCGCCCGGCCTCGACTGGCGGCGGCAGGGCGTGGTCGGCCGCAAGAACCGCCGCAAACAGGGTCAGGGCGATCACCCCTCCCCAGTATATCCGCGGCAGTCCCAGCACGGTATCAGCCTCGCGGTGCGATCACGATACGCCCGGTCGCACTGCGTGCGAACGTGTCCGGCCGGTACATGTCCTCCACCACGGCACCGGGCAGTGTATAGATACCCGGCGTCACGGCGCGCACGACATAGGCGATGCGCTCGGCCCGCCGGTTGCGCAGATCAAGCGCGGCCACGAAACGGTCGTCGCGCGCTTCGGCCACACGCGGCGTGCGGATATTGTCGAGCCAGGAATAAACGCCGGTATTGCCGGCATCCTCCGGCCGAACCACAGCTTCGATCTCAAAACCAGGCGGCAGGAGATCTTCCACAATAGCCGGGATCAGACGCTCCTCGCGCGGCGCAACGACAAGATCGACGATCAGGCGGTCGCCCTGGACCAGGTTCTCAAGATCGGCCTCGGAACCGTCCAGGCGGCGAACCCGCTTCTGGATCACCAGGCCCTGGGCATCGACATCCGGTGCCTCGACCGTCTGGCCGTGAGCGATCTGCGTCACCCAGGCCGGCGCATCGCCGGTCATGCGGAAATCGACCCCCTCACCGATCTCGCCGGCTTCCAGCCGGTAGCGCAGCGGACCGTCGGCCTCGGCGGCCGTTTCGATGGCGATCTCATCCCCGCCATCGCGGAGCGCATTCGCGGCGAGCAGCAGGAAAGCCTTCTCCTGTGTATTCAGACGCGCGGGTTCCGGCAGGTCCTGACCGACACGCTCGGCCAGACGAGCGACGCGCTCATGCTGACCGGCCTCGGCGGCCAAGGCTAGAACACCGGCCAGGTCACGCCGCGGCGACATGTAGTAATTGCCGGGATTTTCAAAACCCAGTGCCGCTTCGGCCGCATCGAAAGCGTTCACGGCGCGAGATTGATCACCGATCAGATAGAGCGCCGCACCGATCTGCGCCCGCGCCAGCGGGCTTTCGATCGCCTCAAGGCGCTCGTCATGCATGTAGCGCAGGCGCGACCGGTCGACCCGCCCGGCGCGTGCCAGCACATAGAGCGCATAGGCCGCGGACCGATCATTGAGACGCTCCGGCGTATCGGTCTGCCCGCGCCAGCGATGAATCTCGGTATCATAGCCATTGACCCGCCACATCTCGCCGGAAGCGATGTGCTCAAGGCCGCTGTAGGCCCGCTCCAGCGCCGCATCCGGCACGGTGTACCCGGCCTCTTTGGCACGCGCCAGGAAGTCGGTCGCGTAGGCGCCGATCCACGGCCGCAGGCCGCGATCACCGATACGCCACAGACCGATGACACCATCGGCGGACTGGCGTGACAACAGGGTAGCGATGGCTTCCTGCACGCGCGCCCGCGCGCCCTCGACGGGGTCTTCACCCGCAGCGCTGGCGAGAGGATCGGCGTAAAGCAACGGAAGGGCGCGGCTCGTGATCTGCTCGGTACAGCCATAGGGATAACGGCTGAGCGCGGTGAGCAGTGCCGCCTCGTCCAGCGGTGTCGGCGAGAAGCTCACCGTGACATCGGACGTCCCCGGCAGATAACCCGCCAGCACATCGCTGGACAGTCGCCAGCTGTCGTCCGGCATGACGCGTCCGCGCCGGACGCTGGAAGATGGCAGCCAAGCCGAGCGCACCTCTATGGGATAGCTGCGCGCAACAGCAAATTCGTCCGGCCCGTCGACCGATAGCCCCACCGAGCCCACACCGACATCGTCGGATGAAAGCCCGTAGCGGCGATCGACGCGCTGGCCGGCGGCGAGTTCGATCGTGTCCGTGGCAGACATGCTGACCGGAGGTTCGGCGTCCATCGCCACAGCATAGCCTCCCGGTGCGCCGTCGATGTTGTCGATCGTCAGCGTGGCCATCGACTGGTCGCCGGGCGCGAGGAAGCGCGGCAGGATGAGTTCGGCCGGCACATCGTCGCGCACGGTCAACGGCTGCGCTGCCTGACCGACGGCGCGACCGCTCCAGGCAACCGCCATGAGACGCAGCTCGCCATTGAAGTCCGGCACGTCGAAGGACACGATCGCGCGACCATTGCGGTCCACCTCAACAGGGCCGGTGAACAGCGCCACGGTCTGCGTCGGCACGACAGTCAGACCGGCGCCGCCGATCTGGTCGCCACCCTGGCGCACAGGCGCCGCGGCGCCCTGGTTCGGGTCGAGCAGACGGCCATAATCATCGTGCAGATCGACATCGAGCGCCGTCTTGCCGAAATACCACGCTTGGGGATCGGGCGACGCGAAACGGGTCAGGGCGAGAATGCCCTCATCGACCGCCGCCACGGAGACAAAGGCGCCGCTGCGCACCGGTCCCTCGATCGCCAGTTCCAGCTCGACGGTCTGGCGCGGATGAATGCGCTCGGGCGCATTGAAATCGATCTCCAGCGTCCGGTCCGACATGTCGACAGGCAGATGCAGAACCCCGACAGCCCGGCGCGGCGCCGGCCGGTCGACCGGGTCGCGCGGCGTGTAGACCGACACCATGGCGTAGGCGCCCGCGCCCCAATCCTCGGTGACATTGAAAGACAGTTCGACACCGCCTTCCGGAATGCTGACCGACCGGGTTTCCAGCACGCGATCACTGGCAATCACAACCTCGGCTTCGCCGGGATAAGGCGGACGAATGGATACGGTTGCGGTGCCGCCAACGGCGACAGGCGCTTCAGGGCCTGACAAGGCAACGCGGTCCGGCGCCTCGACGCCCGGCTCGGAGGAGCCCCCCCAGCCGACCCAGAACTGGGCGCTGGCAGACATACCGCTTTGCGGATCGGTCACGACAAGCTGGTAATCACCCCAGTCGAGCGCGCGCAGGGACAGGGGACCGGCGCCGTCCAGCGACAGCACGCCTTCCTCGATCGGCACGACATGGCGGGTCCGGCGCCAGCGCCAGCGTTCGCCATCAGTGCGATACCAGTCATAATCCCAGTCGATGCGCATCAACTGCCATTCGACATCCGCCGCAACCGGCGCCCCAGCAGCATCGACCGCGACAACATCAAAGGCGCTCTCGCGATTGCGTTCGGCACGGCCTTCGAATTGCGGTTTCAGGCCGAGATAAAGCGGCGCAGGGCGATACGGGATGCGCACATCGTCGGCGACGGCCCGGCCGCCAGGTTCGATGGCGGAGACCACGGCCCGGATGCGCAGCGGCTGGGTGGCATCGGCACCGATCTCTCCGGCACTGACGGTCAGGGTCGCGGCGCCGGCACCATCGGCCACCGTGCCCGGCAGATCCTCGGTGCGATCGCGGAAGGGCTGGTCGTGACGGCCGAAACTGAACCCGGGATAATCGGCGAAGGGACGCGGGTCGGCCTCGATCCGCAAGCGGCCCTCGACCGGCAGCCCAGCACCCGGAGCGCCGTAGAGGAAGCGGACATTGGCCGCGATGTCGCGTTGCCCGCCAAGGACAATCGGCATCTCGTCGTCGGCATCAAGCTCCAGAGCGATGCGTTGCGGCACGAAATCCTCGACCGAGAAGCGGGTCGAGCCGACATCGCCATACCCGTCCATCGTCGCCACGATACGCCATTCGCCGCGCGCGGCAGCGACGGGCAGATCATAATCCCAGAAGACAGATCCGGCCTGAGGCAGGCCTTCAAAACGGGCCACGGCGGCTTCGATGCCGTTCGGCCCGTAGACCGTCAGCGTAACCGGCCGGTCCGAAATCGCGACGGCCTCGGCATCGCGCACCATGGCACCGGTATAGACCGTCTCGCCGGGCCGGTAGATGCCACGATCGAGCCAAATATATCCGTCCGCACCCTCCGGGCGCTGACGCCCGCCAATGTCCTGGCCGGACAGGTCGACCGGATTGCGCTGGAAGTCGAGTACCGCGAAATCATTATTGCGGCCATAGGCTGTCAGGAGACGCGGCGCCATGGCGCCCTCGCCGCGCGTCAGCGGCCCGTCAAAGCGGGCCCGGCCGTTCGAATCCGTCATGGCCGTGGCAAGGATATCGTTTGAGCGCGCGATCAGCTGCACCTCGACACCGGCCTCCGGCATGGCGGTCTGCAGCGAGCGCACCACGAAATCGATCCCGTCCGCACCGCGATAGGCCGTGAGGGCCAGATCCGTGATCACCAGCCAGCGTTCGGCCCGCGCTGGAACGTCATCGTCTGCGGCCTCGCTGTCTTCGCGCACCGAGACGAAATAGGCGCCGGGAGACAGGGTGCCGATGGCTTCGGCGATCGGGAAAACGGTCGTCACCGGCGTGTTCGGCGCACCCCCCGTCTCCATCCGGCCTTGCCAGATCTGTTCCCCGACCGCGTGCGGGCTCTCATCTTCGGGAACCCAGTTGTACTCACCCTGGGCGGCGTTGAAGCCGGTGGTAATCGAGCGGAAGGCCAGCGCCCGGTCTGTGATCCGCCAGACTTCAAGTTCGACCGCATCGACATTGACCGTCTCGATGGCCAGACCGTCGGCATCGCGGCGCGGCAGGATCACGCCATCTCCGGCAATGCCGACAAAGGCCGGGCGGTCGCCGAAATCGATCTCGACGGTTTCGCCCACCAGCAAAGCATCACCGCTCGCGGCCGGCAGGCCCTCGCGCAGCGTCAGGCTCTGGCCATCACCGAAGGTCAGACCGCCGACACACAGCGAGCGCCCGGATGCCGACAGAGCGATCGGGCGCTGCGGCGTCACGGCGACATAGGGCTCGTAGTCGGTATCCGGATCGAGCGGATGCGTGAAGCCGAGGCAGACCTCCGGCGTATCCCCATCGACGCTGATCGCATAGCGCAGGAAAGCAAAGTTCTCGGGCGCCTCGGTCGCCGCGCGCGGCGCATCGGCGGATCGTCGTTCCAGTTGAGGTCCGGTTGATTCGACCGTCTCGTCAGACGGACCGGTACACGCAACGGCCCCCAGCGCCAGTACCAGCGCGAGGATTCGACTGTGCCACAGCGACATCGCTGAACTCCTATCCCATTGGCGCCGAACCATAATGCTTTGTTAAGAAAAACGCACCGGCGAAATGGGCATTCGGCGCGATTTCTCCCGTCAGGCGAGTTCGATGCCGCAGAATGCAGCAATCGTGCGCCAGGGTAGCGCGGCCGAGGCCACACCGACCGTCACGATCGTCAGCCCGACAGCAATCCGAACCCGGGGCGAGCGTGCCGCCGACAACAGTCCTGAAACGCCGAACGCCGCAGCAGTGACGGCTGGCAACGTACCCAGTCCGAAACCCAGCATGATCAGTGCACCCGTCGCGACCGAGCCCGAGAGCATGGCGTAGAACAGCGTAGCGTAGACCATGCCGCAGGGCAGAAAGCCCCAGAGAAAACCGGCCAGCAGCGGGCTGGCCAGCGACAAGGCTCCCGAAAACGGCGCCCGCATCCAGGTTAAAAGGCGAGCCCCCAGACGATCGACACCGGCCAGGGAAGGCGCCCATCCCGCGACCGATAAGCCGATATAGACAAGCATGGCAGCCGCCAGCCAACGCAGGATGAGGTGGGCGTCGCCGCGATCAAAGGCGAAATAGGCTTGGGATCCGAGCGCTGCGAGGACAGCGCCAGCGACGACATAAGCCGCGATGCGGCCGGTCTGAGCGAGCAAGAGCGCCCGGGTTCGGCTTCGGGCTGCGTCCCCACCAAACGAAACAGACAGGCTCGCCGCAATGCCACCGCACATGCCGACGCAGTGCAGGCTGGACGCGAATCCGGCGAGCATTCCGCCCAGAAGGCTCAGTTCTGACAATCCGGCCGGCACCATGCCATACTCCTTGGCGCTGTCTTCGGCTGGACAAGCCCACAAATAAAGTGTGGCGTAATGCCGCAAAACAGCTGACGGTAGCCAGCATAGAATTTCCGAGGGAGGACACCATGGTTCATCTCCAGCATGTGCGCCGGGACGCACCCTGGGCCTGGCTCAAAGCCGGGTGGCAGGATCTCGTACGCGCACCGCAGGTGACGCTGGGTTACGGCCTGATCTTTGTCGGCCTGGGTGCCCTGATCGTGCTCGGACTGAACGCCATCGGCTTCGCCTCCGCCGTCCCGGTCGCGCTCAGCGGCTTCGCCCTCATCGCACCGGCACTGGCAATCGGCATCTACCAGGTGCCCCGGGCGATCGAACGTGGCGAAAAGCCCCGCTTCCGTTTCATCATTTCCCGCTTCCCCTCGCGGCTGTCGCAGATCGGTTTCCTCAGCCTGCTGCTCCTGATGCTCTTCCTGCTGTGGGTCCGGATCGCACAATTCCTGCTGGTCGCCCTTGCACCCGATACCCCGCTGCTGCCGGGCCCCTTCCTGGAATACGCGCTGAGTGACCCGGCCGGGCTGGGCCTGATGGTCATCGGCACGGCGATCGGTGCAGTCCTGGCAGTCGTCGCCTTCTCCATGTCCGCCCTCGCCTTCCCGATGCTGGTCGATCAGGACGTGGACGCGGTGACCGCGCTCGTCGCGAGCTTCAAGGCTGTGATCGGCCAGCCCTTCGTGATGCTGACCTGGGCCTGGCTGATCGCCTTCATGATGGCGGCAGGATCCGCTGTCTTCCTGATCGGTCTTGCCGTGACTTTCCCGTGGATCGCCTTGGCGACCTGGCACGCCTACCGGGATTTCTCGCCAGAAGCAGCGCCGTCGGCATCGTCGCCCGCCTCGCCGTCGGCATAACCTTTGGGCACGATCGGC
Source organism: Maricaulis sp. ABE4_448 (assembly GCF_056160825.1). Classification (NCBI taxonomy): domain Bacteria; kingdom Pseudomonadati; phylum Pseudomonadota; class Alphaproteobacteria; order Maricaulales; family Maricaulaceae; genus Maricaulis; species Maricaulis sp. ABE4_448. Next base: position 79,547 of record NZ_JBSWXX010000003.1, on the reverse strand, counting down.
CTGTCGTCATCCATCAGGATGCGTTCTGCGGCACCGTCCAGATCCTCGAACTGGCCGGATTTCAGGCTCCACATGAAGGCCAGCAGGCCCAGACCGCCCATGGCGATGGCGACGGGTATCAGCCAGATCAGGACGGACATCAGCGAGCAAGCCTCAGCGCATTGAGAGTGACCAGGACCGAGGATGCCGACATGGCAATGGCGGCGATCAGCGGCGTGACCAGACCAGCCACGGCGAGCGGCACGGCGATCATGTTGTAGACCGCGGCCAGGCCGAAATTCTCCAGCACCCGACGCTTGGCGCCGCACGACACATCATAGGCCACAATGGCCGACGTCAACCGGTCGCCCTGCAGCACGAAGTCGGCAGCAGCCTGGGAAATCTCCGCGGCCGAAGCCAGCGAGACGGACACGTCCGCCGCAGCCAGGGCCGGCGCGTCATTGATCCCGTCGCCGATCATGGCAACGCTGCGCCCTTCAGCTTTCAATGCTTCCAGACGCGCGATCTTGTCCTGCGGCTTCAGCTCCGCCTGCCAGGCATCCAGTCCCAGCTCGGCTGCAACGGCTTCGACGGGACCGCTGCGGTCGCCCGAGAGGAGTTCAACCCGGCAACCCCTGTCACGCAACGCAGCGACGGTCTCGGCAGCGTCGGCGCGCAACCGGTCTTCAAAGCGGAAGCGGACGGGCGCCGCGTCACCGGCCTTGAGCCAGACTTCGCTGTGCGGATCGCTCGCCGCCTCGATGCCCAGCCAGCGTGCCGAACCGAAGCGGATCGTCACACCATCCTCGACAGCTTCAATCCCGCCGCCGGAAATTTCGCGCGTTTCGGCCGCTGCGATCCCCATGCCCGCGGCATCGGCGACAGCACGGGACAGGGGGTGACGGCTGGTCCGGGCGAGCCGTGCAGCCGTCTCGAATGCCGTATCGGAAATCTCGTCCCGATTGATCAGACGCGGCCGGCCTTCGGTCAGTGTGCCCGTCTTGTCGAACACGACCGTGTCGATCCCGGCCAGACGCTCCATGGCGTCACCCGATTTCACCAGCACACCCTCGCGATAAAGACGGCCAGATGCGACGACCTGGACGGCAGGAACCGCCAGACCGAGCGCACAGGGGCAGGTGATGATCAGGACCGCAATCGCGTGGATGATCGCCAGATGCGCGCTTTGGCCGATCACCAGCCAACCCAGCAGCGTCAATGCCGCGAGGGAATGAACCACCGGCACGTAGAGCTTTGCTGCCCGGTCAGCGAGACGCACATAGCGCGACCGGCTTTGCTCCCCGGCCTCGACGAGACGTGTGATCTCGGCGAGCAGGGAATTGTCGCGGTCGGCGATGGCTTCCAGTACCAGCTTGCCGTCCAGGTTCAGCATGCCGGAAAAGACTTCGATGCCCGGCTTGGCGGTCACCGGAGCAGTCTCACCGGTCACAAGGGAGCCGTCGAGCGCCCCCTGGCCTTCGCGGATTACCGCATCCACGGGCACCCGGTCGCCTGCGGCCAGGACCAGCCTGTCGCCGGCCTTGACCTCGCGGGCCGGGATCGCCTCGATCCGGCCGTCATCGCGAAGCCGGTTGGCGGTCGCGGCCTGCATCGCGGCCAGACCCCGGGCCGCTTCACCGGCCTTGGCCCGCAGACGCATGTCGAGAAAACGCCCGATCAGCAGGAAGAAGAGCAGCATCGCCGCGGCGTCGAAATATGTGTCGCCATGGCCGTAGAAGGTTTCCCAGAGCGACAGCCCGCAAGCCAGGATGACGGCGAGCGAGATCGGCACGTCCATATTGACGTGCTTGTTGCGCAGTGCGGTGATTGCCGAGCGGAAGAAGGGCTGGCCCGCATAGGCGACCGCCGGCAACACGATCAGCGCCGATATCCGGTGCATCAATGCCTGGGTCGCCTCGGTCATTTCCATGCCACCGGCCCAGACCGAGATCGACAGCAACATGACGTTCGCCATGGCAAAGCCGGCAACCGCCATCGCACGAAGCAGCTTGCGCTCTTCTTCCTTATGAGGATCGGCTTCTGCTTCCGGCTCGTAGGGCGTGGCAGGATAGCCCAGCCGGCCCAATCGGCTGACATAGGTCGATGCCAGCGCCGCATCGCCCCGCCAGCTCAGACGAAGGCGGCCAGTCGACAGGTTGAGGCGCGCGCGCTCGACACGATCGTCCTCCAGCAGGCCCGACTCGATACGCGAAATACAGCCGGCGCACACAGCGCCACGCACCAGCAGATCAAGATGGCATTGTCCATCAGCAAGGCGGACGAAGGCCTGCGGATCGACCTGGCTGACCGGTTCGGAGAAATGAGCCGTATCTAGCGCAGCCAAAGCGCGTGCTCCATTTCGAACGGCGCATCGCCATTATTGTGTGCGCGCAGATGCCATTGCCCGCTCTCGGTACAGGGCAGCGCGGCGCGATAGAGACCGGAGCGATCTTCCAGAAACTCGAGCGGACAGTCCCGCGACGTGTTCGTGGGATGGTTCATGGCGCCGGTCAGCTCAAGCCCCGGCACGGGCACGCCACCGGCATCGCTGACTTCCACCAGCAGTTCGCCATCGACCACATTGACCCGGGCCGACCAGCCCAGCTCGGCCTGTTCGTGGCGGCGGGCCAGCGTCTCGTTATAGTTGAGCCCCTGATAATAGGAACGCGGCACATCCTCGCCAGGGTGCGTACGCATGGCGAGGGTGATGAAGGTGGCATTCACCCCGATCGTCACGCCGAAGAACAGAACGATCATGATCAGGACATGCCAGCCCCGCAAGGGGTTCAAAAACGACTTCATCACTCGGCTCCGGTCACGATCATGGACGGGGTGGTTGCGGTCTCGCCGGTTCGTGTGTCGGTGACGCGGAAATTGAAGGTCTCGCGCGCACTGTCGATCGCGCTGGCCGGCAGAGTGAGATATATCACGAAATCCTGGGTCCGGTCGGCGTCCACGCTGAGCTGCATGGGGGCATCATCCGCAGCGCCAAGCAGTCGTGTCACGATCTGCGGGTCGCCCTCGATCGAGAGGGTGAGCGTACGCGGTTCATTGGCCTTGTTAACGACTTTCAGATTGTAGCCGTTTCGCACTGAGCCGTCCGACAGGATCACGAAATTCGGATTGCGGTCCCGCTGCGAGTTGAGCTCGAGCTCCGACCGGTTGAGCAGGGCACCCAGCATGATCGCCGCAACGATGGCCAAGGCCACGCCATAGACGAGCGTGCGCGGACGGATGAACTTGTAGACGGCCTTCTCGCCTTTCTGGAAACGGTCGACATTGTCGTCCGTCTCGTAGGTGATAAGACCGGTCGGACGGTCCACCTTTTTCATGATGTCGTCGCAGGCATCGATGCAAAGTGCGCACTGGATACACTCCAGCTGGGCGCCATCGCGAATGTCGATCCCCATCGGGCAGACCGCGACGCACTGCTTGCAGTCGATACAGTCGCCGCGACCGTCCCAACTCTCGCCCTTCTTGTGCGGTCCGCGCGGCTCGCCCCGGTCGACCCGGTAGGTGACGTTCAGGGCATCACGGTCCGTCATGGCCGCCTGGATGCGCGGCCAAGGGCACATATAGGTACACACCTGCTCGCGCATCGTGCCGGCGAGCGTGTAGGTGGTGAAGGTGAGCATGCCGGCGAACAGGTAGGATGACGGCTCGGCCTGACCGGTGAAGAAATTCCCGATCACGTCATACGCGTCGTGGAAATACAGGATCCAGGCGCCGCCCGTCGCCAGGGCGATGACCAGCCAGACCGCGTGTTTGCCGATCTTGCGCCAGGCCTTGTTGAAGGACCAGGGCGAGCGGTCCAGCTTGATCCGGGCATTGCGGTCGCCTTCAAAGGCCCGCTCGACCCAGATGAACAGGTCGGTCCAGACCGTTTGCGGGCAGGCATAGCCGCACCAGACCCGTCCGAAGAGCGCGGTTGCGAGAAAAAGCGCGAGCGCTGCGAGGATCAGCAGGCCGGTGATGTAGTAGACTTCCTGCGGCCAGATCTCGATGAAGAAGAAGTAGAAACGCCGGCCGGCAAAATCGACCAGAACGGCCTGGTCCGGCGCGTCCGGTCCCCGGTCCCAGCGCAGAAAGGGAATGAGGTAGTAGATGCCCAGCGTCACCGCCATCACCAGCCATTTGACGGTGCGGAACTTGCCGTGCGCCAGCTTGGGATAGATGGGTTCGCGTTTCTTGTAGAGTTCGCGCGTATCCGCTGCGTTGACCGCTTCGGCCTTTGACTTGCGGATGCCGGGCGCCGCCATGGCGCGTGTGTTCGTGTCACTCATGACGGCGCTTTATCCCGGTTCCTCTGGTTGATGTATGCGACCTAGCGCCCCGTGGGACCGTTCGCCGCACCCTCTGCTTCCTCACCGCCGCCCAGCAGATAGACATAGGCGGCCAGCGCATCGATCGTGGCGTTGTTCAAACGGCCTTCCCAGGCCGGCATCACCCCGTAGGGGCCGCGATGGATGATGTTGATCACCTGCTCGCGGCTCGAACCGTAGAGCCAGTCCTGGTCGACCAGGTTCGGAGCCCCCTGCATGCGGTCTCCCGTACCGTCAGGCATATGACAGGACGCGCACTGGATGTCGTAGGTCTCCTGACCGCGGGCGAGCGCCTCGGTATTCACATCCCCGGCGCGGCCGGACATAGACAGAACGTAGTCGGCAACATCCGCGATCTCGCTGCCGGTGAGCAGTTCGTCGCGGCCGAAGGACGGCATTTGCGAGAAACGGGTATCGGGATGTTCCGCCCGGATGCCGTAGAGCAGCGTGGTGCGGATATCCTCATAGGTGCCACCCCACAGCCAGACGTCGTCATTCAGGTTGGGATAGCCGATAGCACCCTGGGCGCCCGACCCGTGACAGGTCGCGCAATTGTCGCCGAAAGCCGCCTCACCTGCTGCTCGGACAAAGCCGAGCAGCTGGGGATCATTCTCGATCTGGTCGATCGAGGCCCCCTCTAGGGCCGCGAAGCCACTGGCCCGGCTGGCTTGCAACTCCTCGATGGCCTGGGCGACATTGGCCCGCTCGGAGTGGTCACGAAGGCCGCGGGTGTGATCGGTCTCGCCAGCCAGTCCCGGCAGGGCCGGCCAGGCTGGCATGAAGATCATGTAGACCACGGACCATGCGACACTGGCGTAGAAGACCCACAGCCACCAGCGCGGCAGCGGCGTGTCGAGTTCCTTGATACCGTCCCACTCGTGACCGGTCGTGGCCGTCCCGGTGTGGGCGTCTCTTTCGCGTTCTTGATCATGTTCGGACATGGGTCTCGTCCTTGTTGTGATCGGCCGTTTCCGGCTTGTCGGTTTCTTCCAGCGGCGTGCGCGCGGCAGCGTCAAACTTCGCCTGGTTACGCGGCCAGAGCGCGTAGGCGAGGACGCCGAAGAACAGGAGGACGAAAATCAACAGCCCTCCTGTCTGGGCGAAATTGGAAAGTGTCTCGTGCATCGCCCTACCTCAGATTTTCGTCGGCTTCGGCCTCGTAGGTGGAGAAGTCCACCATCGTGCCGAGCACCTGCAGATAGGCCACGAGCGCATCCATTTCGGTCACCCGCGACGGGTCGCCATCGAAGTCGCGCATCAGCGCATCCGGGTAGCGTTCCTGGAAGCCGTCATAGTCGGCGGCATAAGGGTCCAGCTGGGTGGTGATGTCCGCGACGGCACTCTCGATCATCGCGTCGGAATACGGCACGCCCACGCGGCGCAGGGCCCGCAGGTTGGCCGCGACATTGTCGTAGTCCAGCTCGGCCTCTTCCAGGAAGGGGTAGTCCGGCATGATGGATTCCGGCACCACGGACTGCGGGTCGCGCAGGTGGTCGCGATGCCATTCATCCGAATACTTGCCGCCGACGCGGGCGAGGTCCGGCCCCGTCCGTTTCGAACCCCACTGGAAGGGGTGGTCGTACATGCTCTCGGCCGCCAGCGAGTAGTGGCCGTAGCGCTCCACCTCGTCGCGCAGCGGGCGGACCATCTGCGAGTGGCAATTATAGCAGCCCTCGCGGATGTAGATGTCCCGGCCCAGCTGTTCCAGCGGCGTATAGGGACGCACGCCTTCCACCTCCTCGATGGTACTGTCGAGGTAGAAGAGCGGGGCGATCTCGACGATGCCCCCGATGGAGACCGTGACCAGGATGCCCACGGTCAGCAGCAGCGAGTTCTGCTCGAAGAGCTTGTTGTGGAGCTTACTCCAGCGGCTTTTCTTTTGTTCTGACATGACAGGCCCCTATTCGGCCGGAACGGCGGCGGGTTGAGGAATGACGTTTTCGTCTTCCTCTTTCACGTCGCCCTTGATCGTGCGGTACATGTTGTAGGCCATGATGATCGCGCCGCTCAGATAGAGCAGACCGCCGACGGCCCGGATGATGTAGGAGATGTGCATCGCCTCCACGGTCTCCACGAAGGAGAATTCCAGGAAGCCGAGCTCGTTATAGGCCCGCCACATCAGACCTTGCATGATGCCCGCGACCCACATCGAGGTGATGTAGAGCAGGATGCCGAAGGTCGCGATCCAGAAGTGCCAGTCGATCAGCGCCTTCGAATGCATGCCCTTGCGCTTCCACAGCCAGGGAACCAGGCAGTAGACCGCCCCGAAGGAGATGAAGCCGACCCAGCCCAGCGCACCGGAATGCACGTGGCCGACGGTCCAGTCGGTGTAATGCGAGAGCGCGTTGACGGCGCGGATCGACATCACCGGCCCCTCGAAGGTCGACATGCCGTAGAAGGCAACCGAGAGAACCAGCATCCGCACGACCGGGTCGGTGCGCAGCTTGTCCCAGGCTCCCGACAGGGTCATGAGGCCGTTGATCATACCGCCCCAGGACGGCATCCACAGCATCACCGAGAAGGTCATGCCCAGGGTCTGCGCCCATTCCGGCAGCGCCGTGTAGTGCAGGTGGTGGGGACCCGCCCAGATGTAGATGAAGATCAGCGACCAGAAGTGGATGATCGACAGGCGGTAGGAGTAGACCGGACGCTGAACGCGCTTGGGGATGAAGTAGTACATGATCCCCAGGAAGCCGGCCGTCAGGAAGAAGCCCACCGCGTTGTGGCCGTACCACCACTGGGTCAGCGCATCCTGCACGCCGGCAAACAACGAATAGCTGCGCGCGCCGAAGAAGCTGACCGGCATGGCCAGATTGTTGACCACGTGCAGCACGGCGATGGTGACGATAAAGGCTAGGTAGAACCAGTTCGCCACATAGATGTGCGGCTCCTTGCGCTTCCACAGCGTGCCCAGGAAGACGAGGAGATAGGCGACCCAGACGATGGTCAGCCAGAGATCGGTATACCATTCCGGCTCGGCATATTCTTTGGACTGGGTGATGCCGATCACATAGCCGGTCGCGGCCATGACGATAAAGAGCTGGTAGCCCCAGAACACGAACCAGGGCCAGATCCCGCCGGCGATCCGTGTCCGGCAAGTGCGCTGGACCACATAGAAGGAGGTCGCCATAAGCGCATTGCCGCCGAAGGCGAAGATTACGGCCGAGGTGTGCAGCGGGCGCAGGCGGCCGAAACTGGTAAAGCCGAACTGGTCGATATTGAGCACCGGGAAAGCCAGCTGGAAGGCAATGACCACGCCGACGAGAAGCCCGGCAATGCCCCAGAACATGGTGGCGATCGCCCCGGCCTTGACCAGGTTCTCATTGTATTCGCGTTCGTCATTGACGACGCCGCCATTGGCGATGGACCCAACGATCAGGATGATACCGGTCAGGAATCCGCCCAGCAGAAGCCAGGCCTGGCCGCGCATCGCGGCCTCGGGTGCGTAGGCCGCTGAAAACAGCGACCAGAGCGCCCCCAGGAAGGTGATGAGAAGCACGACGGCAGTGGAAGGATCGGCCCCTGCGCGTCGCAGCACTTGCGGCGTAGACATTTATGCGCCCCCGGATTGGCTGTTATCGAGCCCGGTTTAGCGCACTATCCCCCAAAAACTCTATGGCAATTTGTCGCGTGCGTCGAAATGGAACTGCTACACGGTCTTGCCGCGACACGGTGCGAGGGATTGCCCGCCGATACTCACCGGTCCATACGCCAGACTATGCAGGCTTTGCGTTGATTCCCAAACGATTTTTGAAAAAATTCGCCAAATCAGCCGACAAGCCGCCACGAGCAACGCTAGGTCGCGATGCGTCAAGCTGCCGCTGTGGCAGGCTCGGCGGCCGGGCCCGCCAACCTTACCGATTGTTGGGTTGAGTCGCTGTGTGCCATGACCCAAGACCGTCACGGGAGACATCGGAGGGACGATCATGAAACTGGCCATCGCGCTTGGCGCGGCGCTCTTTGCTACGGCCTGTATGGGCCCAACGGCGAATGCTGAAAATCTCACCGAACCGGCCGACCTCGCCCGGCAGGCGCTTGACGCGTTGGGTGCGGGCTCGGCGGTCGCCGAAGGCGACTGGATCGCGGCAGACATCACCGGCGAAGCCTGGATGCTCGAACAGAGCGGTACGCTTGAAGGCGGCTGGATCCGGCTGGACCAGACCGGACAGGTCACCGCCGATCTGGCATCCCGCCATGGAGAAGTCTCCGAAGCGCGTTCCGTGCCAGCGTGGAACGGAACGCCATACGGGGGCTACACGATCCGCTTTGCGGACGATGCGCTCGCCGCGGCCCACAATCCGCGCGCCGCGGATGACGCGACGGCCTGGGGTCCGGCGCGGATGGCCCAGGCCCGGCAAGCCCTGCGTTATCTGGACCTCTTTCCCGCCGCGCTGCTGCGCCAGGCCTTGTTCGCCGACGATCTGCGTCATGACGGCGAAAACCGACTCGCATTCACCCGCTCCGCCTTCGGGATCACTGAACAGGTCACAATAGACATCCTGCCTGCATCGGGAATTCCAACCGGCTTCACGGTCGAGACACGCTTTCCCCACGACATGTTCCTGTCCGGTTGGGGCGAGAGCACGCTTCGCGGCGAATGGGGGTTCTGGTGGAGAACCGAAAGCGGCCGCCTGCGCCCGCGTCAGCTGGAAATCTCTTTCAATGGCCGCCCCTGGCAGCGGTTCGAGCTGTCCAGCTTCTCGACGGACCGCCCAGCGCTCGCCGACACATTGGCGCAACCGCCGGAAACCGCCCCCGGCGGTTTTGCCATCGACGACTTCCCGTTCTCCCGCCGGCATGAAAGCCCGGCCGAGAATGTACGCGTCTATTATGGCGCCTGGAATGTAATGGCTGTGGCCCTGGACGACGGTGTCTACATCCTTGATGCGCCGATTTCACCGGGCTATGCGCGTGCCGTGATGGACCAAGTCGAGACCGACTTCCCCGGACAACCATTGCGGGGAGTGATCACGACATCCAATGCCTGGCCGCACATGGCCGGTCTTGCGGCCTTCGCCGAACGCGGCATACCGATCCATGTCCACCCCAAAAATGTCGACCTGGTTACGGCTATGGTTCCGCTCCTGAGGGGCAGTGACACCCTGATCCCGTTTTCCGACGGCCAGGCAGTCGGCGCGGGCGAAACCCGTCTGCGTGTCAGGCTCGCAGCGGGTCCGGGTCTGGACCGCATGGCCTTCGTCTTCGTGCCCGGCGCCAACCTCGTCTGGGGGAGCGATGCAGTCCAGCTGGACCGGGGCACGCAGGCGCCCTCGCCGCATGCCCGGCAATATATCGCTGAATTCCTCAACGCCGTGTGCGCTGACGTTCAAGGGACGACACAGGTCGTGGCGATGCACATCGATCCTGTCTCCATCGATGCGCTCAATACAGGCTTCGCCGGGGATCCGGAAGCTCAATGCCTGGAAGGCTGACGGCCGGAAAACCGGTCAGAGAATGCTCTGACCGGTCTTTTTCCAATCCGCAAGGAAGGCTTCGAGCCCTGCGTCGGTGAGCTTGTGCTTGACCAGGCCCTTGAGCACCGCCGGCGGCACGGTGGCTACGTCGGCGCCCGCGAGCGCGCACTGCTGAACATGGTCGGCCGAGCGGATCGACGCGGCCAGGATTTCCGTCTCGAAGCCGTAATTGTCGTAGATGATCCGCAGGTTCTCGATCAGCTCCATGCCATCGACACCCAGATCGTCCAGACGGCCGATGAAGGGCGAGATATAGGTCGCACCGGCCTTGGCCGCGAGCAGGCCCTGATTGGCCGAGAAGCACAGGGTGACATTGGTCTTGATGCCGTCATCCGTCAGCGCGCGGCAGGCTTTCAAGCCGTCGAAGGTCAGCGGCAGTTTCACCACGACATTGCCGGCCAGCGCAGCCAGCTTACGTCCCTCAGTAATCATCCCGTCAGTGTCCATAGCCGTGACTTCGGCGCTCACAGGACCGTCCACCAGCGCGCAGATTTCCTTCGTCACCTCAATGAAGTCGCGGCCGGATTTGGCGATCAGTGAGGGATTGGTCGTCACGCCGTCGACCAGGCCGGCCTCATTGAGTTCGGTGATTTCAGCGACATCGGCGGTATCGACAAAGAATTTCATGACTTAACTCCAATCGGACGGCGGACCACTTGCGCGCGGCCGGTCCTACTATGTCCATGTGACAAATTAAATGAAACGCTCAATAACTGGCCTGCTCCACGCGGAAACCGGCCTCGCGCAGCGCGGCCTCGATCCGGTCCATATGGGCCGCATCCTGCGCTTCCAGCGAGATATCGATATAGGTCACCTTCGCCGGCAGGTCAGAGAAGGTCTTGTGATAGGCCACATCCGTGACATTCCCCTCGGCCCGCGAGATCACCTCGGACACGGCCGACAGCTGTCCCGGCACGTCGACCAGCTCGATGCGCAGCCGGGCCAGGCGGCGGGACCGGGCGAGATCCCTCAGCAGCAGCGAAGACAGCAGCCGGGTATCGACATTCCCGCCCGTGAGAACCAGTCCGACACGCTTGCCGGCGAACCGTTCCGGCGCGGCGAGAATCCCGGCCAGCCCCACGGCCCCGGCACCTTCCGGCAGCACGCGCAGGTGCGAGATGAAGAGGTTCAGGGCCCGTTCGATCTGGCGCTCATCCGCGACGAGCACATCGTCGAGAATATCCCCGAGTATTTCGCGCGTCAGCTCGCCAGGCTCACGCACGGCGATCCCCTCTGCCAGGGTGAAGCCGCCGATTGGCCGGTCAGTACCATGATAGAGATTGGCGAAAGACGGAAAGAGATCCGACTGCACCCCCACGAGCTCGATATCCGGTTTTATCTGGCGTGCCGTGAGCCCGCACCCAGCGGCCAGCCCCCCCCCGCCGATCGGCAGGACCAGCGTGTCGAGACCGGGATATTCGACGAGCATCTCGCGGGCCAGCGTTCCTTGCCCGGCCAGCACGACCGGGTCGTCGAACGGGTGGATAAAAACCGCTCCGGTCTCCGCCGACAGCGACAGCGCATGCGCCTTTGCCGTATCGAAGTCCGCGCCCGTGATATCGACCTCGGCTCCAAGCGCCCGGGTCTGGTGCACCTTCACCATCGGCGTGCCTTCTGGCATGACGATGGTCGCTGCTATGCCCATCGCTGTCGCATGACGCGCCACGCCCTGGGCGTGGTTGCCTGCCGATGCCGCCACGACGCCCCGACGGCGCTCCGCTTCGCTCAGTGCGGCAAGGCGGGCATAGGCGCCACGCTCCTTGAACGATCCGGTAGCCTGGAGGTTTTCCAGCTTCACGACGACATCACAGCCCAGCGCCTTGGACAGCGCGGGCGATGGCAGGCAGGGCGAACGCAGGATGCCGCCCATACCCTGTTCATGAAGCCGTCTGACGAAGGCGAAGGCGCCAGCGAGGTCGCCGGGCATATCCGACGCCGGCTGTGAGGCTGTAAGGGGCATTCTCATGTCTCCGGTCAGCCGGACATTTCAGACACGAAAAAGCCCCGCTCCTTTGGGAGCGAGGCCGGTTTTCCGTGTCGTGATGTCCGGTGGGACGTCAAACAGGCGTCGGCAGCGCTCCCGCGAGGGCGAGGCCAATAACAATCGAAAGAAGAATGAGGCCGGACATCATCAGCGTCCGGACCTTTGCGGTCCGCTCTTCGTCAATCCGCCGGGCAATGGCGATGGCACGAGCACGATTTCGCATGTCATTCCTCTTTCAGCTGATAATTACAATGGGGTGTCTTCGCCCCCCTGTCCAGCCCCTCGCCTATCCGGCGCGGTCATATGCCATGCGCAGCCATTCGATCAGCTCGGCATCCACATCCTCGACCGAACCGAGGCGCACCCTGTGTGACACCATGCCGTTGAACGAACCGGACGCTTCCAGACGCCCCTCGGGCGCAACGTCCTTCAGATTGATTCCGACATCGACCCGGGTTTTGGTCGATGGCTGGACAAGCGCGAACTGCTTGGCACGGCGCAGGCTGACATAGGTCTTTTTCGGCGCCTGTTCGACATCATCGCCAAAACCGGCAACCGCATCGGCAATCGCGTCATGAACCGGCCGGAGCGCAGCCTTGTCGCCGGCATACTGCGCGGCCACCAGGTCGGCGGACGGATCGGGAAGCTTGGTCGCTACGCCGCCCCGCACCTCATGGGCGACGAGATTGGCAAAGCCGTGCGTCATGCCATGCTCGCTCTTGAGCAGTTTGACCATCTCGCCATGCTTTTCCAGACCGCTGGCCTTGACGATCTCCACCCAGTCAGCCAGCGGCTTGCCGGTCTTCGCGGGCATGTTGGCGATCATGGTTGCGGCCATGTCCTGCGGGGATTGTGCCATGCCTGCCTCCCTATCCTTTCGGCGCCCGGTCGAGCGGCCGGTTCGACGGACGAACCGGCTTCCCAACCTCGATAAGCGCTTTGGAAGTGTTGCAGATGGATCCGGACGTGAAAAGAACCCGCTCGCTTTCGCTCTTTCAAACGCGGGACGCGACCCGCCGGACGAAGGCCTCCACACGGTCCGGCACGATCACCAGCGGCATGTGGCCGCCACCATCCAGCGTTTCTATATCGGCATCCGACAAGGACTGGCGCAGGACTGCAATCTGGTCGCCGGCAGACAGGATGCGGTCATCGGTGCCGTAAAAGAGCCCGACCGGCACGCCGATACCATCGATCCGTGCTGTGATACCGTCCATATCCTTAGACACGCACTGCAGATCGGTCGCCGCTGCATAGAAGGCCTCCGGCCGCAGGCTGAGCAGGCCCCCGCCCCGGGTGCGAAAATCCTTGGGCGGTGCGTCGGGACCAAAGATGAAGGCCAGCGTCTTCTCGCCGTTGCGGATCGACATCGGCACGGCCAGCGTGTTTGCCACCAGACGGCGCAAGACCGGATTGGCGATATCGATCCCGGCAAAGGCTTCAGCCGGTTGAGAGGGCGCCTGGATCAGCGCCGAAACCAGCGCCAGTGCCTTGACCCGCTCAGGATGATTGACCGCCAGCGCCAGCGACACGGCCCCGCCGAGCGAATGCCCGACCAGGATGGCGGGACCGATCCCTTCCTTCTCGAGCATTTCGGCAATCATGCGGGCCTGTTCGGGGATACGCGCCTGATCGTCTGAGTCACGTTCCGACCAGCCGCATCCGGGACGATCGATGGCAATGACCCGGAAATCCCGGGCCAGCCGGTCGACCATGGCATAGCCGAAATTGTGCAGATTGCCGGCCAGGCCATGAATCATCACGACCGGCGTCCCCTCGCCCTGGTCGGTCCAGTGGATGCGTCCACCGGAGACTTCGGTGAAGCGGCCATTGGCCGGGATTGCGGCAGCAGCCTTCTTGGCGATAGCAACGCTGAACTGCCATGCGAGGACCAGAGCCAGAAGGAGTACGGCGATCAGACCGACGAATATCCACATGATGACCGACAGCATGTTCGCCCCTACTCGCTCTTCGCGCCGGCGAGGCGCCCCAGTTTCGACCAGTAGCTGACCGGCCAGATCCGCTCGATCAGCGCCATTGTGTGCGCGTCGCGCCCGACGAGAACACGCGGCTTTCGATGCTCCACGCCGCGCAAGATGATGCGCGCTGCTTCAGGGGGCGGCATCACCAGCAAGCGCCGGGCCCGCTCGCGCCCTTGAGAGACTTCCATATTGCTCGCATCAGCCGGCATGCGGGCACTTTCCGCGATCTGCGTCGCGACGCCGCCCGGATGAACGACCGTCACCCCCACCCCGGACTTGTCCATAGCCAGCTCGTGCCGCAGCGCGTTGGAAAAGCCGCGCAAGGCGAACTTTGCGGCAGAATAGGCTGTCTGCCCGGGCGGCGAGATAATCCCGAATATGCTCGACGTGTTGACGATCTGGGCCGGTGCGGACCGCTCCATAAGCGGCAGTAGAGCCCGTGTGAGCCGCACCGGCGCATGGAAGTTGATTTCCATCAGCCAGTCGAAATTGGCCGCCGTCACCCGGTCGAACGTGCCACCCAGCGCCACACCCGCATTATTGAACAGGAGGTGCAACGGCATGCCATCGCCCGCAATCTCGGCTGCGAAAGCCGAAACCGCCTCACGGTCCGACAGATCGAGCGCCCGGGTCGCCACCTTCACGCCAGAACCGGCAAGATCCGCTGCGAGCGTTTTGAGCCCAGCGGAATTCACGTCAACAAGAAGGAGATCGGTGCCGCGCCCGGCAAGGTCGCGCGCGAGTGCGGCGCCAATACCGCTGGCCGCACCGGTAATCAGGGCGCGGCGGCCTGCGAACTCGAAACGGCGGCTCATTCTGCCACATCCCGGCGCAGGGCCGTGTGCGAGAGCCGCGGCGTGTATTCGCCCGCGCTGGCAAAACGCATATGACCGTCTTCCAGCCGGCCATAGCGGATCGCCAGCATGTCCCGGGTATAGTTCTGATAGGTGCGCCAGGGCGCGACCGACCCCTGTTTGGGAAGATGCGGCAGGGCGCGCTGCACATAGCCCGAGGAGAAGTCGAGCAGAGGCGCCGGCTGCAGGTCGTCCGGCGGGATCGGCACGGCGATCTCGGTACCGGTACGCTCCATATAGTTCAGCATCCGGCAGACCCGTTCGCAGGTCAGATCAACCTTCAGCGTCCAGGAGGCATTGGTATACCCGAAGGCCAGCGCCAGGTTCGGCATATTGCCCAGCATCATGCCGCGATAGGTGAAAAGCTCGGCGGGCGTGACAGGCACACCGTCAAGACTGAGGCGCGACCCGCCGGCCAGCTGCATGTCCAGACCTGTCGCGGGAACGATGATATCCGCCTCGATCTCGGCCCCCGACTTCAGGCGGATGCCGGTCTTGGTGAAACATTCGATGTGATCGGTCGCGATCGAAGCCGAACCCTCTCGCAGGGCCTCGAAGAAATCCCCGTCCGGCGCGAGGCAGAAACGTTGATCCCAGGGATTGTAGTGCGGGGTGAAATGGGTCTCGACGTCGAAGTCCTCGCCCAGCTCCTCGCGGACATGCTTGATCACCTGGCGCTTGACGAACGCCGGAAACCGCTTTGACAGCTGATAGACATAGATCGACAGCGCGATGTTCTTCATCCGGGCAAGTAGATAGGCCAGCTTGCTCGGCAGGACCCGCTGCAGCACATCGGCCAGACCATCGCGGGACGGGCGCGCGGCAATATAGGTCGGCGAACGCTGCAGCATCGTCACATGGGCGGCGCTCTGCGCCATCGCCGGCACCAGCGTTACCGCCGTCGCCCCAGAACCGATAATCACCACGCGCTTGCCGGAATAGTCGAGGTCTTCCGGCCACAGCTGGGGATGCACGATCTCGCCAGTGAAATCGTCCTGGCCGGGAAAGTCGGGCATGTAGCCTTGCTCGTAGCGGTAATAACCCGAGCACAGCATCACAAAGCGGCAGTCGAAATCGACGCGCTTTCCGTCATGTTCCGCCGTGACCGTCCACAGCGCTTTTTCGCTGTCCCAGTTTGCGCCCACGACACGATGGCCATAGCGGATATGAGCGTCGATACCGTTTTCGCTGGCAGTCGTCTCGATATAGTCGCGAATGGCCGGTCCGTCGGCAAACACCTTACCGCCCGTCCACGGCCGGAAGGCATAGCCGAACGTGTACATGTCGCTGTCCGAACGGATCCCGGGATAGCGGAAGAGATCCCACGTACCGCCCATCGCATTCCGCGACTCCAGGATCATGTAGCTCCGCTCGGGGCAGCGCGCCTGCAGATGATAGGCTGCGCCGACACCGGACAGGCCCGCACCGACAATCACCACATCCAGCACATCGCTTTTTGCTTCGCTCATCCGGCTCCCCGTCCTGTACAGCCGCAAAAAGTGAACACTGTTTCTGGCAAAGCGCAAGCGTGTGAACCGGGACACACGACGATTCCGAATATTCGAAATGCACACCCGGGACTCGATTCTGCGGAGGAATTGTCTAACTGCTCTGATCAACGGTTTGTCGAGGAGAAGAATATGACCGACACAAAGGCGCTCTTCCGCCCCTTTTCGCTGGGCTCGCTGGAGCTGAGCAATCGCATCGCGATGGCACCTATGACGCGTTCGAAGAGCCCGGGCGGCATTCCGGGCGAGCCGGTCGTGGAATACTATCGTCGTCGCGCCGCCAATGCGGTCGGCCTGATCATAACCGAGGGAACCACGGTCGACCGCCCCGGCGCCAGTTTCGATCCGGCCATACCGAACTTTCATAACCCGGACTCCCTGGCCGGCTGGCGCAAGGTTGTCGACGCCGTGCATGCCGAAGGCGGCAAGATCGCGCCGCAGCTCTGGCATGTCGGCCTTGCGCGCCGCCCGGGAACCGGCCCGCACCCCGAAGCCGCATCCGACAGCCCGTCCGGCGTCCTGCCCGATGGCAAGCAGATCGGCGAGCCGATGACCGCCGAAGACATTGCCGACACGATTTCCGCTTTTGCCAAAGCCGCAAAAGCCGCCGCCGAAATCGGCTTCGATGCCATCGAGCTGCACGGCGCACATGGCTATCTGCTCGACCAGTTTTTCTGGGATGGCACCAACAAGCGCGACGACCGGTTCGGCGGCGGGCTGATCGAGCGCACCACCATCGTCCAGGAAATCGTCAAAGCCGTACGTGCGGAAATCCCGGCCGGCCTGCCGCTCATCCTGCGCTTCTCGCAGTGGAAGCAGCAGGACTACAATGCGCGCTTGGCGCAGACGCCGGACGAGCTGGAAGCTTTCCTTGCGCCGCTGTCCGGGGCCGGCGTCGACATCTTCCACGCCTCCACCCGCCGGTTCTGGATCCCCGAGTTCAAAGGGTCCGATCTCAACCTGGCCGGATGGACGAAGAAACTCTCCGGCAAGCCGGTTATCACCGTTGGCTCGGTGGGGCTGAACTCCGACTTCCTCGGCGCCTTCATGGGCGAGAACTCACAAGCTTCGTCGATCGACAGCCTGATCGAGCGCCTGGAGAACGATGAGTTCGACCTCGTTGCCGTTGGCCGCGCCCTGATCAGCGATCCGGAATGGGCCGCAAAGGTCCGCGACGGCCGGTTCGGCGAGCTAAGCGATTTCGACGCTGAAAAGCTGAAAGAACTGGTCTAGCGGAACAGCTGCAACAAGTATTGCGACGCCCGGTTCGCGATCGACACGGCCTGGATACCGAGCTGCTGCATCACCTGGAGCGCCTGCAGCTCGGCCGCCGCCTTGGTCATATCTGCATCGCCAAGATTGCCGATGCCCTTTCCCAGGGCATCGGTGAGCTTGTCGGTGAAGCTGCTCTGGATTTCCAGCCGTTTTGAAGCGGAGCCCAGCCGGGCCAGAACGGCGCCGATATTGTCAATGGAGCTGTCGAGCTCGGAGATCGCCAGATTCGCATTCACGAAGGCACTGACCGTGGCGTCTTCGGAGAGGGTGATATATTGGTGCCCGGACCACCCGACGGCCCGTAGGACAGGTCCTCTGCCGCGAAGGTGATCCGGTTGCTGCCATCATCATTGGCAAGCACAGACAGGTCGTCACCCCCGGATTTGATCAGGTTGATACCGTTGAATTCCGCGTTTTCGAGAATCGTCTTGATCTGGTCGCGCAGCTGAACGAAATCCTCGATCAGCACATTGTGGCTTTGCTGGTCCAGGCTGTGGTCCGACGCGGCAAGCGCCTTCTCGCGCATCTCGATCAGGAAGTCGGAAATGGATTCGCTCGCCGCGATGGCAACATCGACAACACTCGTGCCGCGGTCCAGCGACTGCTTGACGACGTTATAACCGCCCACCTTGGCCCGCATGCCCTGCGCGATCGTATAGATCGCGCCAAGCGGATGAAAGTGGCGTAAAAGGATCAATCATGGGGAAAAAATGGTGCCCGGGGGCGGATTCGAACCACCGACACGCGGATTTTCAATCCGCTGCTCTACCAACTGAGCTACCCGGGCGCCGGGCGGACACGCGCCTCGGGGCGCGGTCGAGAGCGCGGTTTATAGGGGGCCGCGCCGGGCCTGTCCATGGCCGTTTTCAGCGAAATGTGCACCCGGCCGCAACGTCCGGGCGGCCAGCCTAGCGGTCTTCCCCCGACGGCGGGTTTTCCTCGGCGACATCAGCCGGTTCGCCGGGAATGGCGTAGCTGTCATTCATCCACTTGCCCAGATCCACATCGGCGCAGCGCCTGGAGCAGAAGGGCTTGAATTCGGGGTCAGCCGGCTTGCGGCAGATCGGACATTTCATCATGTCCTCCTTCGTTCGGCATTTACGCGCCCGGTCAGGCGCGGCTGACGCGTGCATCCTCGCGCTCGAGACCATCGGCGGCCACCAGTTCGAAGCGCGGCCCGATCCGGCCGGTCAGCGCCTCGCGCCAGCCGATCGTGTCGGCATCGAGCCAGACAAAAACCTCCGGCGCGACCTCAAGCTTCTGCTTGCGGCTGCGATCGGACATCGCCTCGCCCTGCAAGCGGCGCAAGGCCGCCAGGGCACAGCTTTCAACCGACAGGCGCCCGTCGGCATCGCACATCTGTTCGCGCAGCGAGCGGCCCCGGCGCTGGCGTGCCAGCTCGCCGACGCCGAACTGCGACAGCGGCGCCACGTCCACCTTGGCCCGGTCGCGCTTGAACGCACCGCGCATCGCCTGCTCCACCACCTTGCGGTCGGGCTGGGCGCGCATGTGTATAAAATCGATGGCGATGATGCCGCCAAGGCCGCGCAAGCGCACCTGGCGCGCGGCTTCCTTGGCAGCCGACGTGTTCAGCGCCACAGCCAGCTGAGCCGGCGAACCCTGGCCCTTGCGGCCATCGGCATCGACATCGATCGTCGTCATCGCCCGCGTCGTCTCGATGTAGAGCGAGCCGCCGCCGGGAATCGCCGCACGCGGGTTCAGCGCGGCCTCGAACTCACCATCCAGATCGATATCCGTCTCGTCTGCCCACACCGCTTCAGCCTCGCCCCAGGCCTTCACCAGGCGCTGGGCCAGGATCGGGGCGGGCTGGACGCATTCAGGCGCATCGCCCTCCCCGGCCTCGGCCAGAGCGAGATTGGGCCCTTTTTCGGCATAGGCTTCGCGGGCAATACGCACACCGATGGCGGCGCCTTCATGGAACCCCTTGGGCCGGCCGGCCTTGCCGAAGGGCAGGAAGCCTTCCGGCCCCACGCCGAGATCGACAAAAGCAGCATTCAGTGCCGGTTCGACCCGGCGCACACGGCCGCGATAGATCTCGCCCTCGACGACGCGCTGACCGGCCTCGCTCCAGCGGTCCAGCCACAGCTCGACCACGCGGCCATTATCAACGACAGCGGCGCGGGTTTCGCCAATATTTTCCTCGATCAGGATGCGGCGGCTCATGTCGTCGGCCTTTCGCCCATGCGCTCGGTCACGGGATAGCCCAGACCGGCCAGCAGATTGCTCGTCTCGTAGAGCGGCAGCCCCACCACCCCGGTGAAGGAGCCGATCAGATTCACCACAAAACACCCGGCCCGGCCCTGAATACCATAGCCGCCGGCCTTGCCGTGCCACTCGCCCGAAGCGATGTAGGCGTCGACCTCCGGCTGCGACAGACGTTTGAACTTCACCCGTGTCTCGACCACACGCGCCGCAAACGCCCCGCCGGGACCGGCCGCGGCAATGCCGGTGAAGACCCGGTGATTGCGGCCGGACAGAAGGTCCAGACAGCGCCGGGCCTCGGCCTCATCGAGCGTCTTGGGCAGGATGCGCCGGCCGACGCCGACCACCGTATCCGCGGCAAGCACGAAGGCATCGCCGCCGGTACGCACGGACGGGTGCGCCATCGCCTTTTCCTGCGCCAGGCGAAGGGCGAGCGGCCCCGGCAATTCGCCGGGGATCTCGTGCTCGTCGATATGTGTGGGTTCGACCGCGTCGGGAACAATCCCGACACTGGCCAGAAGATCGAGGCGGCGCGGCGAGGCGCTGGCCAGGATCAGGGGCGGCCGCGGTCCGTGTGCCATGGCGGCATCCGTCATTGCGTCGACGCGCCCCGCAAACGGCTTACTTGAAGCGATAGGTGATACGACCCTTGGTCAGGTCATAGGGTGTCATTTCGACAAGCACCTTGTCGCCCGCCAGAACCCGGATCCGGTTCTTGCGCATCTTGCCCGCCGTGTGGGCAATGATCTCGTGATCATTCTCGAGTTTGACCCGGAAGGTCGCGTTCGGAAGCAGTTCCGTCACCTCGCCGGGAAACTCCAACAACTCTTCTTTCGCCATGCGGCTCCTCAATTCCTGGCCCGGGTTTCCGGGCGAAACAAATACGGGATAAGGCCGACTCGCCGTGCGGCCGGCGCCCCGGAGCGCGCTATATAGTCCTTCACCGGGGGCAAAGTCGAGACGTCAAGCGCTTTTTAGGCTGGCATCCCATTCAGCGATGCGTGCAGCGATGGCATCGCGGGTCTCGCGATAGGCAGCCAAGCGCATATCGCGATTACCGCCGGTCTCGCTGGGGTCGGGGATCGGCCAGGCCTGGAACTCGGCGCCTGTGCGCGCTGCATAGTCGCGCGCCGTGCGGTCGGCGGCGGTGGATAGCGAGACCACGATATCGGCCGCCGGCTCGCCTACGCCATTGAGGGCGATCGGAGAGAAGTCCTCCAGATCGACGCCCTCTTCCAGCATCACTGCCACCATGAAGGGATCGGCAAAGGCCGCCGGGATCACCCCGCAGGAGCGCGCCGAGACATCATCGCCGAACCGTTTGCGCCAGAGTGCTTCGCCCATCGGCGAGCGGATGGCATTGCGTCCGCAGACGAACAGGACCGAGGGCGTCGTCATGAAGCGGCCCGCCGGTGCAGGGCGCAGATCAGGGTGAAGAGCCGCCGGGCGGTGTCGAAATCCACCTCGATCTTGCCGCTCAGCCGTTCGCGCAGCAGCGTCGAGCCTTCATTGTGCACACCGCGGCGGCCCATGTCGATCGCCTCGATCTGGGCCAGAGGCGCATCGCGCACGGCCTCGTAATAGCTCTCGCAGATCAGGAAATAGTCCTTGATGATGCGGCGCAGCGGACCCAGTGCGAAGACAAAGGCACGCACGGGCGTATCGTCATCCTGGCGCACATCGAAAACCAGGCGGTCATCCTCGATCGCCAGGCGCAGGGCAAACGGGCCCTCCGCATCGCCGGACGGACGAAAACTGTTGGCTTCGAGCAGGTCGGCAATCGCGACACGCCGCTCATGGTCGGCATTGACATCGCCCGGCCCCATGCTGGCGGCATCGAGATCGATCCTGACAATCCGGTCCGGCGCCTCACTCATTGCCTGCTTGCCCCTTCTTCCGGCCCGTCCTCATGCGCCGGTCTGCCGCCGGTCGCGCGCCAGGGCGCGGTCAGGTCGGCCATCACCACATCCAGGCATTCCACATCAAGCCGTACTTCGCCGCCACCGGAAAACACCAGTACGACCGTGCCGGCCGGCATTTCCGACGGTTCGAAGGCGATCGAGAGCAGGTTGACCACGGCGTCGGCGGCGCCCTGGCGGATATTCTGCGAGCGCGCGGCGGAGACGCGGCCGATCTGCAGGCCGCTACGCACACGGCTGTCACGCCGCCCGGCTTCCCAGCAGAAGCGGTTGAAAGCGATGGTGAATGCCTTCTCGCGGCGCGAGAACTGGAAGTCGCCCAGCTGCGCCACGGCATCCTGCAAGGCTGCCGATATCGGCTCGAGATCCGCCGCGTCGAATGCCACCAGACGCAGGGGCCGGTCGTCTCGCTTCAAGGTCTCAGGACTCCGCCGGTTCAGACTGACGTTCGATCCGCGCGCCGCAGCCTGACAGCTTTGCCTCCAGGCGCTCGAACCCGCGATCAAGGTGATAGACCCGATTGACCACGGTTTCACCCTCGGCGGCAAGTCCGGCAATGACCAGACTGACCGAGGCGCGCAGGTCCGTCGCCATCACAGGGGCGCCCTTCAGGCGCGGCACACCGCGCACGACCGCCTCATTGCCATTGACGCTGATATCGGCACCGAGACGGGTGAGCTCGGGGGCGTGCATGAAACGGTTCTCGAAGATCGTCTCGCGGATCACCGATGTGCCCTCGGCCGTCGTCATCAGCGCCATGAATTGCGCCTGGGCATCGGTTGGGAAGCCCGGATAGGGCTGGGTCTCGATATCGACACCCTTCACGCGGGCGCCATTGCGCTCGACCCGCACACCACCATCGACTGGCTGAACCCTCACGCCGGCCTCGTTCATCGCATTCCACAGCGCCTTGTTGTGCGCCCATACGGCGCCGTCCAGCACCACGTCGCCGCCAGCGGCAGCAACCGCCAGCGCATAGGTGGCAGTCTCGATCCGGTCGCCGACGACAGCATGCGTGACACCGTTCAGGCGTTCGCGGCCCTGGATGCGGATGGTCGAGGTGCCCGCGCCCTCAACCTCGGCGCCCATCGCTGTGAGGCAGGCCGCCAAGTCGGCGATTTCCGGCTCGCGCGCGGCATTCTCGATCACGGTCTCGCCACGGGCCAGGGCCGCTGCGAGCATGGTGTGTTCGGTCGCGCCGACCGAGGCAAAGGGCAGATCCACCTCACCCCCGACGAGACCCCCGGCAGGCGCCTTGGCGTCGACATAGCCTTCTTCCAGCGTGATCTGCGCCCCCAGCGTCTCTAGCGCTTTCAGGTGCAGATCGACCGGACGCGCGCCGATGGCGCAGCCGCCGGGCAGCGAGACGCGGGCCCGGCCTTCACGCGCGACCAGCGGGCCGAGCACGTTGAAGGTGGCGCGCATCTTCCGCACCAGGTCGTAGGGCGCGAACGTGTCGGTGATCTCGGCCGCGTGCAGCTGCATCTGGGCGCCGGGGCCCTCCTCCACGCGCAATCCCAGACGCGCCAGCAAATGCCCCATGAAGCGGGAATCGGCCAGGCGCGGCATATTGGTGAGAATCAGCGGCTCGTCGGCCAGCAGCGCGGCGGCCATGAGTTTAAGGGCGGAATTCTTGGCGCCGCTGATGGCGATTCGGCCGTCGAGCCGGGCGCCACCCTGGATGACGATACGGTCCATGCTTACTCCCCGGTACAGATTGGTCCGATAATGCGAGCCGGCATGCAGCCCGGCGAAGCGGGCGGCATTATGACGGCTTTCCGGGCTTTTCCGGGGCCGTTTCCGCAGCTGCGGGTGTTTCTGGTGCAGTCGTGCCCTCCGCCGGCTTCGCGGCAGCCTTGCGGCGGCGCAGATTGGCCCGCAGGGCCTCGGCCAGACGAGCCTCGCGGGATCCCGGTTCGGGCTTGCCGGACTTGCGCGGGGCGGAGGGACCGCCGTTCTGGGATGGTGTCTTCATGTAATTGGTCATGTCGAACGCTGCACATCGCGTCAAGACACTCTTGGCCTCGGTCCTCCCTTGGGTTATACGCCCGTCTCTCGATCGCCGACAGGCGAACCCGGTGCGCCGCTATAGCTCAGGGGTAGAGCGTTCCCTTGGTAAGGGAGAGGTCGAGTGTTCAATTCACTCTAGCGGCACCATTTCTTTCATTTCCATCCGACACGCCCGCTCAGGGACAGTGTTCTTTATTGTCCGGCATCGCGATATGGACGCCGCGCGGCGCTGGCGATAACGTCCGCCGCCGAATATCGAGGGGGCGTTCCGGGGAATGCTGGGTTCTGATCTTTTTCGAGCTGCGGGCCTGCTGGCTGCAACGGCAGCCGGAGCGGCTGTGCTGGCGGGATTTGCGCCGGAACTGCGTGCCGCCGGCGTGCTGCCTGCACCGGCGGAACGCGAGACGCTGGTCTATACCGTGATCGAGATGACCGAGCGGTTCGACACGCGGCGCGCCTGCCCGCTGGATCTGGACACCGCACGACAGAAAATCGAACGGCAGATCGGCCGGCTGGGCTTCCAGCCCGTCTACAGTCCGATCGCCGGTGGGCCGGACGTGCTGACCCATGAATTCCTGGCCGAACGCGACATCAGCCCCCAGGCCGGTGCACAAGCCTGCGCCTGGCAGGTCGCCGCCTTGCTGAACGGCCGCATGACACCGGCCAGCCGCGATATCGACGGCCAGCCCCTGTCGGCGGTGGACCGGCTGACACCGGCGCTGACACATCTGCTGGCCGACCGGGCAGCAGCGCCGTCATCCTGACTGCAGCGCGCATTGGAACTCATCGCGCCCCGGCCGGGTTACTGCTCACGCGCGGGCGGAGCCGGTGCCGTCCCGGATCACCCTCCGGCCCCTCTGGCTACACCCCTCATGCGCTTGACGTCGGCCCGGCATAACGCACCATTGAGGCGATGACCGAATATTTCCCCTCTCTCCCGCCCCGCCGCGCGGACGACCTGCCGG
The DNA here is from genome assembly GCF_056160825.1 of Maricaulis sp. ABE4_448. Classification (NCBI taxonomy): domain Bacteria; kingdom Pseudomonadati; phylum Pseudomonadota; class Alphaproteobacteria; order Maricaulales; family Maricaulaceae; genus Maricaulis; species Maricaulis sp. ABE4_448. The sequence continues at coordinate 55,052 of NZ_JBSWXX010000003.1, read as the reverse complement.
TCTCCGGCGGTCACACGCTCTATTTCGAGGAATGCGGAACCCCGGACGGGCTGCCGCTTGTCTTCCTGCATGGCGGACCGGGCTCGGGCGCATCGGCCAAATACCGGCGCATGTTCGACCCCGACCTGTTCAACCTCATCCTGTTCGACCAGCGCGGCTGCGGGCGTTCGACGCCGCATCTCTCGCTTGAGGCGAACACGACGGCCCACCTGATCGAGGATATCGAGCGGCTGCGCGAACATCTCGGCTTCGAGCGCTGGATGGTGTTCGGCCCGTCCTGGGGATCCACACTGGCCCTCGCCTATGCCGAAGCCTTCCCGGAGCGGGTGAGCGGGCTGGTGGTGGAGGGGATTTTCCTCGCCCAGCCATCCGATCTCGACTGGATGCACGGCCCCGACGGCGCCCGCAATGTCTTCCCCGACGCTTGGGCGGATTTCGCCGCGCCGGCTCCGGAGCGGGCCCGCAAGTCACCGCGCGCCATGATGGAGTGGTGCTTTGAACAGATGCAGGCGGAGATCGCCAACGGTCTGACGCTGCTTCGCCGCCTGGACGACACGACTGTCAGCCTGGAGGAGATCCGCCAGTCCACGCTCTACCGCTGGACCGAGTATGAGGACCGCCTGTCCTATCTCGACAATCCGCCAGAAGCGGTGCTGTCGGGCCTGCGGGCCCGCGGCGCCGAATTCGTGGCGGCCCACTCGCTGATCGAGCTGCACTATTTCCGCAATGGCTGCTTCCTCGAACCAGACCAGCTGATCCGCGATGCGCGGCAGTTGGCCAACACGCCCATGCACATCCTGCACTCGCGCTATGACATGGTGTGTCCGGCCAGTGCCGCTTTCCGCCTGGCCCGCGCCTGCCCCCATGCCGGTTTCGACCTCATCACCGTCAATGGCCACGCCATGACCGAGACCACCCAGCCGGTGCTCAACCGCATCATGGCGCGCATGGCCGAAGTCGTGGAGTAGCGCCGTATCAAAGCGCCGGCGCCAGCGGCCGCCAGGCGTGAATGGCGATGGCGACGCTGCCGCCGGTGAAGTCGCCGCCATTCGCGGTCAGCTCGACGGGCGTGTCGGCATAAAAGGCTGTGGGTCCGATCACGCCGATATTGCTGGCACCGGGTGACACCCCCAACGAACCGCCGAACTTCGACGCCTCGCCGGATATCCCGCAATCGAAAGAGGCCGCGCCGGTGATCGCGCTGCGCGTTGTCACCGAGACCGCGAAAACGATGGAACGCGCCGGGATCACCACGCTGCTGGCAGCGCTGGCACCGGAAAGCCCTGACAATATGTCCTCGATCAGTACAGCCTCGGTGGCCGCACCGCCCTCGCCAGCCGTCAGGATGGTGTTCGCCGCCGCGGCGATCCACGTTTCTCGGCCGGCATCGAAGGCCACGCTGCGTGCCTCGTCGCGCACATGCACCCGCCAGCCATCCGCTGGCGTGATCGCTGTCCAGAAGCCGTCACGCCAGATCGCCAGCGTGCCCGCCGCCATCGCCGCCCAGTCATCGCCGCTGGCGCCGGCCGGCACGATCCAGACATCGCCCTCGCCGGGCGTTTCGGGCTGGACGGCCAGCGTGCGGCTTTCCACACAGGCCTGTGTGAGGGCGTCGAGCCGCAGCAGCGCCTCGTTCACGGTGACATGTTTCTGCGCCTGGGCCGGCATGACCAGCGGCAGGGACAGGTTGGGGGTGGTTTCGCTCATGGTTGATGCTCTCCCGGTTTGCCCCGTCATTGTGCAGCCGGTTTGGCGTGCGGGGATTTCCCCCATGCACTGTCCACGCACCGCACCGCCTCTTGACGCACGGGCCGTGCGCGCCTTTTCTCCGCGCCAGAACAAAAACACACGCTTCGAGGACAATCGCGCATGACCGACGATATCCGCGCCCTGGCCGGGGGATTTCCGGCCTTGAGCCCACAGGATTGGCGGCCCCTCGCCGAGAAGGCGTTGCGGGGCGCGGATTTCGAGGAGGCGCTGTCGCGCACCACGATCGACGGGATTGATCGCGGACCGGTCTTCTTCGACCGGCCCAAGGGTGCGCACGCTGTCGACGCGGCTCCGCGCGACCTCCATCTGCCTTGGGGCATGCGCCAGACTCTGGTCGAGGCCACACCGGAAGTGGCCAATGCCGCAGCGCTGGCCGACCTGATGGGCGGCGTGTCCGAGCTGGAATTGCGGCTCGATCCGGAAGGCCGCTTCGGTCTCAAGGCCAATGATGTCGATCTGATGGACGCCGCCCTGAAGGGCGTCGACCTCACCCTCGCCCCCATCCATCTGGACAGTCTGGGCGGCCAAGGCCACCACGCCCATGTCTTCCTGACGCTGATGGCGCGTCGCCGCGTCGATGGCGAGCAGATCGAGGGCGGGCTGGGCATCTCCCCGGTCGAACGCGCTGCGCGCCAGGGCGTGGTGCTGGACGATCAATGCTTCCCCAAGGCGATCGAGATCGCGCAGCTGGCCCATGCCGCCTTTCCCAATCTGAAAATCTTCCGCGCCGATGCCGCGCTGGCCTTCGAAGCCGGCGGCAGCGAGGTGCAGGAATTGGCGATGATGGCCGCCTCGGCCGCAACCTATATCCGCCTTGCCCTCAAGGCGGGGCTGGATGCGGACGCCGCCGCACGTTCGGTCGAGGCCCGCCTGGTGGCCGATACCGATATCCATCTGACCATCGCCAAGCTGCGCGCGGCCCGTCGCATCTTTGCCCGCATCGCAGAGAGCTTCGGCGCGTCGGACAATGCCCGCCGCCTCAGCCTCCATGCCACCACGGCACACCGCATGCTGTCGGCCAGGGATCCCTGGACCAATCTCATTCGCAATGCCTGCGCCGGCTTTGCTGCAGCCGCCGGCGGCGCCGACGCGATCACCGTGCGTCCGCTCACCGAGGCGATCGGCCGGCCGACGCCCTTTGCCCGCCGCGTCGCGCGCAATCTGCACATCCTGCTGGCCGAGGAGAGCCATCTGGGCAAGGTCACCGATCCGGCCGCCGGATCCTACCTGCACGAAAGCCTCGCCGACGCCCTGGCGCAAAAAGCCTGGGCCTTGTTCCAGGAGATCGAGGCCAAGGGCGGACTCGCCTCGGCCTTCTCCTCGGAATGGTTCCAGTCAGAGATCGCCAAATCCCGCCGGGCCCATCTCAACCGCTACGAGGCCGGCAGCGACCAGATCCTGGGCGTGACCCAATATGCCGACCCGGATCCACGCGCCGTCGAGACCGACGGCAGCTGGCCCGATGACGACCTGCCCGCCTGCGCCCTCGCCCCGATCCGCTTTGCCGCCCAGTTCGAGGAGGCCGCCCAATGACCCCTCCCCGCCCCGACTTCACCCGGATCGATCTCGGCGACGCGCAGAATCCCGGCAGCGGATCGCGCGAGCCCTGGGACACCGCCGAAGGCATTGCCGTGAAATCGCAATACCGGGCGGAGGATGCCGCCGGGATCGATTTCACCGGCTCCGTCCCGGGTGCGGCGCCCTTCGTGCGCGGTCCCTACCCGACCATGTTCCTGCAGCGGCCCTGGACGATCCGGCAATATGCCGGTTTCTCGACGGCCGAGGATTCCAACGCCTTCTACCGCCGCAATCTGGCGGCCGGCCAGAAAGGCCTCTCCGTCGCCTTCGACCTGGCCACACACCGCGGTTATGACAGCGATCACCCGCGCGTGTCCGGCGATGTCGGCATGGCCGGCGTGGCGATCGATTCGATCTACGACACCCGCACGCTCTTCGACGGCATTCCGCTGGACGAGATGTCGGTCTCGATGACGATGAATGGCGCGGTGCTGCCGGTGATGGCGCTCTACATCGTCGCCGCCGAGGAACAGGGCGTGAGCCCGGACAAGCTCTCGGGAACGATCCAGAACGATATCCTCAAGGAGTTCATGGTCCGCAACACCTATATCTACCCGCCGCGGCCCTCGATGCGGATCATCTCCGACATTTTCGAATACACCTCGACCCACATGCCGCGGTTCAACTCGATCTCGATCTCCGGCTATCACATGCAGGAAGCCGGAGCGCCGGCGGATCTGGAACTCGCCTACACGATCGCGGACGGGCTCGAGTACATCGCCACCGGGATCGAGGCGGGTCTCGACGTCGACACCTTCGCGCCGCGCCTCTCCTTCTTCTTCGGCATCGGCATGAATGTCTTCATGGAGGTCGCCAAGCTGCGCGCCGCGCGCCTGTTGTGGGCCAAGCTGGTGAAGGAACGTTTCTCGCCCAAGTCCGACAAGTCGATCTGCCTGCGCACGCATTGCCAGACCTCGGGCTGGTCGCTGGCTGCCCAGGATGTGTTCAACAATGTCGGCCGCACGGCGCTGGAAGCCATCGCCGCCGTCGACGGTCACACCCAGTCGCTGCACACCAATTCGCTGGACGAGGCGCTGGCCCTGCCGACCGATTTCTCGGCCCGTATCGCCCGCAACACCCAGCTCCTGCTGGCCGGTGAAGCGCATCTTTGCGACGCGATCGATCCCTGGGGCGGCAGCCATTACATCGAACGCCTCACCCATGATCTCGCCGCCCGGGCGCTGGACCATATCGCCGAAGTCGACGAACTGGGCGGCATGGCCAAGGCCATCGAGGCCGGGATTCCCAAACTGCGGATCGAGGAAGCCGCTGCCCGCACCCAGGCGCTGATCGATAGCGGCCGCCAGACCATCACCGGCGTCAACAAGTTCCGCCTTGACGAGGAAGAGGACGTGCCCGTCCTCAAGGTCGACAATTACATGGTCCGCAAGCAGCAGATCGAGAAGCTGGAACGCCTGCGCGCCGAACGCGACCCGGCCGCTGTCGAGGCTGCCCTCAACGCGCTGGCCGAAGGCGCCCGCACCGGCGAGGGCAATCTGCTCGCCCTCTCCGTCGACGCCGCCCGCGCCAAAGCCACCGTGGGCGAGATCTCCGACGCGATGGAGACCGCCTTCAACCGCCACGTCGCCAAAATCAAGGGTGTGACCGGCGTCTATGGCGCGGCGGCGGGTGAGGACGACAAAGTCAAACACGCCCTCGCCCTGGCCGAGGCCTTCGCCAAACGCCATGGCCGGAAGCCGAAAATCCTGATCGCCAAGCTCGGCCAGGACGGCCATGACCGCGGCCAGAAAGTCGTCGCCTCGGCCTATACCGATCTGGGCTGGGATGTGGTGATCGGCCCGCTCTTCCAGACGCCCGGCGAAGCCGCTGAACTCGCTGTTTCGGAAAGTGTCGATGCGGCAGCAGCCTCATCGCTCGCCGCCGGCCACCTCACCCTGGTACCCGAACTGCGCGACGCGCTGCGTGACAAGGGGCGTGAGGACATCCTGGTCATCGTCGGCGGCGTCATTCCGCCGGATGACGAACCGGTACTGCGCCAGATGGGCGCTGCCGCCGTCTTCCCCCCCGGCACCGTGATCGCCGACTCGGCCCTCATCATGCTGGAACGCATGGGGATGGAGGAAGAGGAGGCGTAGGGTGCACCTTCACCCTTCCCCTTGATGGGGAAGGTGTCCGGCAAAGCCGGACGGAAGGGGTGAAGCCCGGTGCCTGACCGGGGGACACCTCGCCCCCACCCACTCCACCGCGCATTCGCGCGGTCCCCCTCGCCCATCAAGGGCGAGGATGGTGCGTCTCAGATCACCAGCCCGTGCAGAGCCAGCCAGGCGAAGCCGAAGTAGAGGGCGGAGAGGACGGCGGTCATGCCGGCGCCGGTGAGGAAATAGGGTTTCAGGGTCGGCAAGGAGAGCCCGTGGGCGATGGCGGCGACCTCGCGCGCGATCTCCTCGACCAGCCGGTCGCGCTTCTGGCCGGCCAGCGCCAGCAAGAGATCGTCATGCCAGAGCTGCGGCTGCTGGGCGCTCTCTGCCAGCACTTCGTCGAAAGTCTGGGCGGCGATGATCTCGGCGACGGTCAGGCGCGGCCGCCAGCCATGCTTGCGCAACTCGCTGGCGGCAAAACTAAGCGTCGGCCAGAGCATGTAGAGATCACGGATCAGGAAGGCCGTCAGCAGCGCCAGCAGCATCGCGCCATAGAGCCAGCCCTGCAGCACGCCCAGCCGCTCCAGCGCCAGCACGAGCAGTAACAGACCGGCCTTGACGACCAGAGCGATGGAAAAGCGGCGCAGATGGTCGACCACGAAGCCGCGCGCCTGGGTGCGGATGCGTTCGCGCACCTCCGCACCGGCGCGCTGGACCAGCGCTGCCTTCTTCTTCTCGACCTGGCCGGCCAGCAGTTTGCGCCCGATGAAGACGCCACCGGACACCGCCGACACGACCAGCGTGGCGATCCTGAATACGCTCATCGTCCCTACCGTCTGCGGACCACTTACCGGTGGCCCTGTCATGCCCTGATCGCGCGATTCTGGCGCCAACTAGCGGCGAAATCGCGGCAAGGCCTGACGACTAGATAGAAATCGCCGCCGTTCAGAGCAAACCGGCAATGACACGCTGCACGCCCCGCGTGGCGTTTTCCGGGTCGCGCGCCACGACATAACCGGCGGCCAGCGCGATCGCGACGGCGCTGAGCGGGTGTTTCTTGACGATGTGCTGGACGGTGTCGAAGGGCAGGTCGGCCAGGGTTTCCGCCGCCAGGCTTTCGGCCTGTTGCGCTTCGGCCTCTGCCGGCTTGTAGGGCAGAAGAAAGAAATAAAGGCACAGGCAGGACAGGCCGATCAACACGCCCCCCACGCTCACCGTCGCCCAAGCCAGCCCGAGGACCGGCGTCAGCACGACGACCAGCGCGTAGGCCATGGACAGCGCCCCGGCAAAGCCGAACAGGGCGCCGCCCACAGCGGCCAGCAATCTGAGCTTGGCCTTTTCCATGACGCGATCCCTCTCGCAGCCCTAGCGGCGCGACGAGACGTAGGAGAGCAGCGCGCCGACGCCCATCGCGATGCCGATGGCGGCCAGCGGATTCTCGCGCACCTTGTCCTCGACCGTGGTGCGGGCCTCGTCGACGCCCTGCTGGGCGCGTTCGGACCATTCCTTCGAGCGCTCGATACCCTCGCGCGACTTGGCGGAGGCGTAGCTGCCCGTGTCTGAAAGCAGTTTCGACAGATCGCCGCGCAGCGCCTTCAGGTCGTTGCGCAGTTCGTCGATATCGGAATCCACGGACTTGGCGGCATCCTTGGCGTTCTGCTGGCCCGCCGCGATCTTGGCCTCGGTCTTCGTCGCCATGTTTCATGCTCCTTGGGCTGGTTTCCGGTTCGGGTTCCCCTTTGCAACACCCACCGCGGGCAATCGTTCCATCATTCCGCGCATTCATGCAGATCGCCGCTCCCCGGTCGCAAACGGACAAGACCGAGCGGAACACTTGGCTGGTTTCACACGTTGTCCTTGCAGTTGGCCGGCTGTGTACCGCCCCTGCGTATCGAGCCGGCGCCTCCAGGAGCCGCCCATGCCGAAGAAGCACTTGTTCAGGACTGCCCAACGCCCCGCTCAACGCGCGGCCGGCTATGCCCTGATCGGGCTCGGCGGTATTCTCGCCGTGACCCCGCTGCCGGCTGGCATCCTGCTCGCCGGCGTCGGAGCGGCTATTCTCATGCCGGCGGATTCAGGGTTCCGGCGCTGGGTGCGCGAACGCCGGCGCAGCTGGAAATGGCTCGACAGCACGCTGAACCGTGTCGGACACGCCGTCCCCGGCGCCCTCGGACGCTATCTCGTCCGTTAGCCCCTGGCCCTGCAGGCTGTGACGAACAGAAGCGCCGTTCATCGCGGTGTCAGCGGGAATATGGCACAGTCCTCATCAGCTCAGAAAAGTGAGGTTATCCGACATGCGCTCCCTCATCTGCCTTATGGCGTTTGTATCCGTGACAGCCTGCGCCTCGACGCCAACCGCCTATCAGCCGATGGCCGGGGGCGAGCGCGGTTATTCGGAAATGCGCATTGAGCAGGACCGCTACCGCATCCGTTTTGCCGCCGGCAGCGATGCCTCCTTCCAGCTGGCTGAAGACTACGCCCTGCGCCGGGCAGCCGAGATCACCCTGCGCGATGGCGGCGACTGGTTCCTCGTGGTCGGTCGCGCCCGCGACGGCAATGACCGCAATCCCGTCGGCGTCGGTGGTTCGGTCGGTCAGAGCTGGGGCTCCGGAGGCTTCCGCGCTTCCGGCGTCGGGATCGGCCTTCGCATTGATGGCCGTGCGGGCGAGAAGGAAGTAATGCTGGAAATCGTCGTGCGGTCCGGCGCCCGGCCGCAGGATCCGCAGGCCTATGATGCCCGTGCCATCCTGGACTTCGCGCCGCGCTAGTCGCGCGCCTATTCCGTCAGCAGACCCAGTTCACGCTGTTTCTTCTTGCTCAGGCCGGATGCGACGAGCTCGTGTGACTTGGCGATATAGGCCTGAAGATCGCTGTCCGGCAGCCCTGGCGTGTCATAGTGCTGTATCCAGCTCATCCCGCGCGAGGCGAGATAGGGTGCCGGGCGCAGGCCGGGCTGTTCCTGCAGGATTTCGAAGGAGAGCGGCGTCACCTTGAAGGTGATGCCCGGATAATCCCGCTGGCCCCAGCCGCCGATGGCGAACACCTTCCCGCCGACTTTCCAGACATTCGCATCGCCCCATTGCACCACATGTGTCGTCGCGGGCAGTGAGGCGCAAAAGGCGTTGAATTCGTCTTCGGTCATGGCCGGATGTCAGCCGGCGAGCTCACGCGCCTGGCTGACCCAGTTGTCGCGCTCGATCCGGCCACGGCCATTGATACGATCGTCCCAGACTTCCACATCGGTTTCGCTCCAGGCCGCGATCTGGGCGAAGGTCGTTACGCCGCCAGCCTTGAGGGCCGCTTCGGCCTTGGGGCCCAGCCCCTTGATCCGGGTGAGATCATCCTCGCCGGAAACCGTCTCCGCCTTGGCCGGCGCCTCTGCAGTGTCTGCCGGCTTCGGGGCGGGGGCCGGTTTGGCTTTCGCCCTGGCTTTGACCTTCGGCTTGGGCGCGGCTTCGGCGACAGGCTCCGGTTCCGACGTTTCAGGCGTCGCTGGCACTGCCGGTGCAACCTGGGGCGCAATCTCGGCAGACGGTGTGCTGCGGGCCGACGCCTCGCCAAGGCGGCGCGCCAGATTCTCGTTCTCCTGACGCAGGCGGGCATTGTCGGCCTGGGCCTTGTCGGCGTCGATGCTGCGCGCATCGCCGCTCCAGACCAGATAGCCTACCAGGAGGCCCAGTCCGCAGAAGATCACCAGCAGAACACCCATTTGCCAGATCAGCCAGAACATGCGTCAGTCCTCATTCGTCGAGATGGTGAATGAAATTGCCGCGTCCTGGTCCTGCACCAGTTCGACAGCGATACGCGGCGCCTCGGTGCCGCCGGCATCGACCAGCCGGCTGACCTCGGCCATGCGTGCCTGGTCCAAGCCGGCCTGCACGGCTTCGCGCAGCACGCCGACCGTCAGGACCGCATCGGCCGGACAGGCCGCAAACGCGCGGGCCACTCGGCGCAGGGCAACAACCGTCAGCGGGCTCGGTGCCGCACCGGCGCGGTCGAAGCGCAGGTTTTCGGTGCCTTGAGCAGCGCGTACGATGGCGGCACAACCGTTGACATCGGCGATGCGGCTCACGGTCGGTGCGCCCGCCGGCATAACGATCCAGGCGGCCTCATAGGGTTCGGGCATGCTGGACAGCGCAGAGGCGACCGATTGCGCGATCTGCGGATTGGCGGCCTCGCCGACCAGCGCGCCGGTTTCTGACTGCAGCACGATTGCGCCCCGATCGAGCCGCGCCAGCTGGCCGAGCAGTCGCCGCGCAGCAGCTTCCCAGTCCGGCGCGGCACCGCCGCCCGGAACCAGGGTGAGGTCGGTATCCGCGCCATTGGCAAAAGTGGTTTCGGCAAAGGATGCGATGGCCTCGCGTGCCACAGCGTCCGTTGCATCGCCGCGAATCAGCACCCGGCCATTCACCGCCATGTCGGCACGGAAAACGAAGCCGTGCCGCAGGCGCGCCTCGACCGTTTCGTCGGTGATGGCAGTCACTCCGCCGGCGACGCGGCCACCTGACCAGGTCGAAGCCATGACGGTCGCCAGGGCATCGTCACGCGCCGTGCCGCTGGGCGCAGCGCCGGTCAGAATGGCGTGCTGCCCGTCGAACCGGACCGACGCCCAGTCGTGCCCACGCAGGCTCAGGGCCTGCTCGGCATTGGCCGTCAGCCGGGTCTCCAGCGCGCCGATCGAAAACGGACCGACGCTCATTGCAAGGGCCGACACAGCAACCAGCCCGGCAATCGCTCCGAAGAGGATCCGGCGTTGTCTCGATGTCGCGGCAAAAATCGTCATTGCGTGAAAAACCGTCCCGCGGAGCATACAACCGACAGATATCGGCGGTTTCAGGGCAAGCCTGCACCGGAATTACCATTAAAAATTCGGCATCTCCAGAGGGCAAACCCCAGATTGGGCACTCTATTGCCGCAACGCACAAACGCAGCGGCAAAAAAAGCAGAGGGCCGCAGCACCGGCTGCGGCCCTCCCCTGTTCGGATTGCGCAGCCTGCTAGCGGCGCACGCGCAGGGTCACGCCATAGGTCCGCGGACGGCCCAGGAAGGCGTTGAAGGAACCGGCCTGGAAGGGACCATCAAACCCGACCTGGATATAATCCTCGTCGGTGATGTTCTGGCTCCACAGCTCGAGATTCCAGGTGTCGTCGACGGCACCGATGCCGACCCGCGCATTGAAGATCGCGTAGCCGTCCTGGACCTTTTCAGGATCCAGGTCCGAACCGGTGTTCTGTTCGGACATCCAGCGGCCGTCCAGGTGAGCCAGCCAGCCCATCCCGTTCTCCAGCGTGCCTTCATAGGTGATGGCACCGGAGGCATACCATTCCGGAGCCAGCGAGAAGTTCTGGCCCGACAGACGGTCCACGTCCGGCGTACCGGTAGCCGGGAACTCGTCATAGGTGGCATCGGCATAGGTGACACCGCCCTGAAGGGTCAGACCGTCGATCTCGCGCGGCAGCCACAGCAGTTCCAGCTCGGCGCCCTGGGTGGAGGCCCCCGGGATCGACGTCACGAAGAAGCCGATGCCGTTGAACGTGTTGAGCTGGTAGTTCTCGAACTCCGAGGAGAAGAGGTAGAAGTTGGCCAGCACGCTGTCATTGGCCCACTCGGTCTTGATACCGATCTCGAAACTGTCGACCGTCTCCGCGTCGAAGGAGGCCGGATAGAGTTCCGGATTGGCGATCACCGCTTCGAAATTCACCGGATCGCTACCGGCCTGGGTGAAGCGGTCCAGGTTGAAACCACCCGCCTTGTAGCCGCGCGAATACGTACCGTACATCAGCAGGTCTTCGTTGAAGCGGTGCGACAGCGAGACCATGCCGGACATTTCCTCTTCCTCGATCGACTGGGTGTGGTCGATCATGGAATAGACGTCGCGGCTCTGCGGCAGGCAGGAGAAGGTGCCGAACTGGGCCAGCGTTGCTCCCGGCAGGCCGGTCGCGCCGGACAGCACACCAAGCAGCGCCTGGTTGGCCGGCGAGGCGAAGTTGAGCGCCGGACCGAAAGCGTGTTCCCAGACCGCACAGGCCGGGCTGTCGCTGTCGCTCCAGTCGAAGGTCGCCGTCTTCTCGGTCGAGGTGTAGCGCAGGCCGAAGGTCAGGTCGGTGCCCTGGGTCATGTGCCACGTATTGTGGGTGAAGAACGACAGGGCCTCGGCTTCCTGATGGTAGTAATCGCCGCCGGAATTCCAGGCGCCGGCCGGAATGGCCTGGCCTGGCGCCAGCGGGGTGAAGCCCGGGACCGGATTGCCGAGCGCAGCCGAGACACCGGCCACGCCATTGGCCAGATCCGCCACGGTGGTGGTGGACAGGCCGTTGGAGGCCAGCAGCGACAGGAAGGGTTCGAAGTGAGCACCGACGACAATGCTGTCGCGGCGTTCCAGGGTCTCATCTGAGAAATATGTACCGACCATCCAGTCAAAATTCTCGGTCGCACCGGACAGACGCGCCTCGAAGGTCGTCACATCGACATCAACCGTGTTGTCGTCCGGCAGACGGTAGACGATGTCGGCGCCGGTGAAATCGACGTCCTGGCCATTGGCGATCCCGAAGGAGCGATCAGAGGCGATCACGGTGAGGTCGAAATTCTCGAACGCCCAGTTCAGCTCGCCGGAAAACCCATAATCCTCGATCTGCTGCAGCGTGGTGCGGTTCGCGTGAACGACGCGGCTGAACGGATCGTCCTGCCCCGGCAGCGGGCGGCCGCCCGGCTGCAGCGCATTGATGATGCCGGCCGTCGGGCCGGATTCGAGCGACGCACCGACACAGCAGTCCTCGTCACGGTCGGTATAGTCGGCACTGAGCAGGAGGTTCACATCATCGGAGATGTCGAACAGCAGCTGGCCGTTGATCGTGTAGAAGTCCTGGTTGGAATCCTCGGTCTCGCTGCGCGGACCATTGAAGGTTTCCACCGACTGGAAGCCGTCGCGCGCACGACGGGCCACATAGATGCGGCCGGCAACGTTTTCGGAGAGGCCACCGGTCATGCCGCCGGCAAGCCCCCAGCCATCAGCGCCTCCGCCAGACAGTGTGGCTTCGGCATGGGCGCCGAACTCGTATTCCGGACGCTTGGTGACGACGTTGATGATACCGGCGGAAGTGTTGGCGCCGAACAGCGTACCCTGCGGGCCGCGCAGCACTTCGATCCGTTCGATCTCACCGAGATCGCCGAAGCCGACACCGTTACGGGCGCGCGGCACGCCGTTGATGACGACACCGACGGAAGATTCCAGCCCCGGGTTGTCACCCACGGTACCGATGCCGCGGATACGAGCGGTCGTCTGGAACTCGTTCGAGGTCGAGGTGACGTTCAGGCCCGGCGCGATAACGGCAAGGTCTTTCAGGTCGCGGACACCGGCATTGGTGAGGAGTTCCTCGTTGTACGCCGTAACGGCGACCGGAACGTCCTGGATGCCTTCTTCGCGTTTCTGGGCCGTGACGGTGATGACGTCGACCGTGCGGCCTTCATTCTGGGCCGCGGCGTGACCGGCCGTCAGCGCAGCCGCCGAGGCGGCTGCGAACAGAATCGTGCGCTTGGTGAGTGACATGCTTTAACTACCTCCCGTATCGACGGTCATTGCCGCCGTTTTGTTTTGAACGCGGACGAGCCGACGCCATCCGGTTCTTCTCCGAACACTTTTCGATAACCCGGGTCGACCCGGGCTGAAAAGGCGAGAAGGCCTCCTGCTGACCGGCAGGACGCTTTGCGTGTCGGTTTTCCACGACCATGTTGCAGGACTGTCACATAACAACCAGCAGCAGCAGCATTGCTGGCGCCTCAAAGGCGAGCTTAGATGACCGGGTATTCGAGGAGACCGCGTGTGATCAAAACGACAAGCTGTGTTCTGGCCCTCATGGCCATCACCCTTCCCGCCTCTGCCCAGGCCATCCGTCCCCTGTCCCAGGAAGATGTGTTCCGCCTGGAAGCCGCCGCTGACCCGCAGATCGCTCCAGATGGCGGTATGGTGGCCTATGTGCGCCGTAGCAATGATATCGCCACCGACCGCACGCGCAGCGCAATCTGGATCATCAACGCCGATGGCAGTGGTCACCGCCAGCTCCTGCCCGGCCAGAGCGAGAGCGGCAGTCCGCGCTGGTCGCCGGACGGCGCGCAGCTGGCCTATGTGCGCACGCAGGACGAGACCACCACGCTGGAAGTCCTGACGCTCGCGGACGGCACTTCGCGCACCTTGACGACACTTCCCGCGGGCCAGTCCGGCCTGGCCTGGTCGCCGGACGGGACACAACTGGCCTGGGCCGCCTTCCGGCCGTCTGCCAGTCCGGCCGCTGCAGACCTGCCCGAACGCACCGAGGAGATGGACTGGGCGGCCGGAGCGCAGGTCGAGGAACGCCTTTCCTTCCGTTTCGACGGGGCGGGTGAACTGCCCATGGGCCGACAGCAGCTCTTCGTCATCGATGTGGCCGGCGGCGAGTCGCGGCAGCTGACCGATGACGAAGCCGGCGCCGGCGGCGAGTTCGCCTGGTCGGCCGATGGTCATGCGCTCTACTTCTCCGCCGACCGCCGTCCCGACAATGGCGCCCTCGCCCCGGACAGCGAACTGCACCGGGTCGACCTGGCCACGGGCGAGATCGAGACGCTGACCGGTCGCACCGGTCCCGACACCACGCCGCGCCCCTCACCGGACGGGTCGCAGCTGGCCTGGCTGGGCTATGACGATCACCGGATGGGCTATCACAATGTCGAGCTTTATGTCGCCGGCCCGGACGGGACCGAGCCGCGTTCAGTGACCGCAGAACTCGACCGGTCGGTCTCGGCGCCGCAATGGAGTGCCGACGGCCGCATGATCTATTTCCTGTACGATGATTCCGGCCAGACCCGTCTTGCGCGGACCAATCTGGAGGGCCATATCGAGGTCGGGCTCAACGACCTCACCCCGCCGACCTTCGGCCGTCCCTATACCGGCGGCAGTTTTTCGGTGTCGGCAAATGGGCGCGTGGCCGCGACCGTTGGGTCATCCATACGTCCCCCGGACGTGATCCTTATGTCACCGCTCGGTGATACGCACGTGCTCACTTCACTCAACGAAGATGTCCTTGCAGAGATCGATCTCGCCCCGGCCGAGGAAATTCACTGGGCTTCGCCGCATGACGGTCTCGATATCGAAGGCTGGGTGCTCTACCCGCCCGGATTCGACCCCGCACGCGAATGGCCGATGATCCTGGAAATCCATGGCGGCCCCTTCTCCGCCTACGGTCCCGCCTTCTCGGCAGAATTGCGGCTGATGGCGGCGGCGGGTTATGTCGTCGTCTACACCAATCCGCGCGGATCAACGAGCTATGGCTACGACTTCGCCAACCTGATCCACCACGATTATCCCGGCCATGATTATGACGACCTGATGGGTGCCGTGGACCACATGATCGGCCGCGGCTTCATCGACGAGGACCGGCTGTTCGTGACCGGCGGTTCGGGCGGCGGCGTGCTGACGGCCTGGATCATCGGCAATACCGACCGCTTCGCCGCGGCCGCCGTCGTGAAGCCGGTGATCAACTGGACGAGCTTCGTGCTCTATTCCGACCTGCCGCAATTCTTCTACCGCTACTGGTTCGCCAGCGCGCCGTGGGAGGATCCGGAGGAATACTGGCGCCGCTCGCCGCTGTCGCTTGTCGGCAATGTCGAGACCCCGACGCTGATGATGGTCGGCGGTGCCGATCTGCGCACGCCGCGGGCGGAGACGGAGCAATACTATTCCGCCCTCCACCTCAACGGCGTGCCGACCCGGCTGGTGGTGATCCCCGACAGCTATCACGGCATCTCGAATTCGCGCCCCAGCCGCCTGCTCACCAAGGTCGCGGAAATCCTGCGCTGGTTCGGGGAATACGATCCGGCGGCACAGTCTGGCGGTGCAGAGCCGGAGGCTGCTGGCGAATAGGCTTCCAGCATTTGTCATCCCGGATGGATGGCCGGCCTTGGGCCGGGCGGAAGTCCGGGACCCATAATCACGGTCTTCGTCCGGTTGGCACGAACAGCGAGCCTGCTTTCGGCCGGCATCGGTGCGTATGGGTCCCGGCCCTCCGCCCCGCCTGCGCGGGGCATTCGGCCGGGATGACAATGCTGGATGACGAAAGCTAGGCCTCCGCGCTTGGCCGGGCGCCGACCGTCGCCCGCCACTGGGCGAGATGGGTCAGCGTGTCGGCCGGCTTCAGCTTGATCCAGCCGGCAAAGTCCACGAACACAAAGGCCGCGATATCCGCAGCGCTGAAGCGCTCGCCCGCGAGATAGGGCACCTCCGCCAGACGTGCGTCCAGCACCTGGAAGAAGGCTTCGGCACGTGTGCGTCCACGCTCGACCAGTTCGGGTACCTGGGCATAGCGCTCCGGGCCGGTGATCGAAGAATCCTTGAAGAATTCGGAGCGGTTGCGCAGTGCTTCGGCGACACCGAGCAGCCCCTCTCCCTCGGCCCGCGACATCCATTCGGCCACCAGAGCCTTCTCGACCGGTGTCGTGCCCAGAAGCGGCGGGTCGGGGAAGACTTCCTCCAGATAGCGCGCGATCGAGGTGTTGTCGCACAGCACCGTGCCGTCATCGAGGACCAGGGCCGGGACCGTACAGCGCGGATTGACGGCCCGGTAGGCCGGCTCGAACTGGGCCTTCACCCCCAGATCGACCTGCTCGGTTTCGATCTCGATGCCCTTTTCGGCCATGAAAATACGGGCACGGCGCGGACTGGGCGCCGCGCGATAATCGTAGAATTTCATTAGTTTATCCTGACTGTCTGAAAACTAGGCAAACCCGGATGGACGTTCATTCGCGACCCCAAGCCGCGCTTCGATCGCACGCCCCAGCGCGATGATATTCCCCTCCTCAAAGAGGGGCGCCCACAGGCTGGTGGTCTGGGGCACACGGAACTCGGCCGCGCCGGCATCCGCCTGCTCGCCGCCAAAGATGGTCCGGGTGCGCTGCTGGGAATAGCCGGAGCGGAAGGCCAGCTGCGGATGGCCGGTATAATTGGTGATCAGCAGCATTCCGCCCGCGAAATTCGGACCGATCACGGCGTCCAGCCCGTCAAAGGCCGCATGGACGTCCTGCATCACCTGGCGCCGGAAACGGTCGACATTCACATAATCGACGGCCGAGATGAAACGGGCCCGCCGCCAGGTATTGGGCCAGGCCTGCGGCGCCTGCCAGACCAGGCTGTCATCGCTGTTGTCCAGGGTGAGATGTTCGAAGGCTGCAGCCGACTCCACCTCGACACTCGCCAGCAGTGCATCATAGGGGCGGTCCGGCAGCGAGAATTCGACAAGCTCGACGCCGGCATCGCGTGCGGCCTGCAGCGCAGCGCGGTCGGCATCGGTGCCGTTTTCGAACCAGGCCGGATTCCACCCGACCCGCATGCCGCGCACATCGCGACCGGCATCCGCCTCGAACCCCGCCTCCAGCGAGCCGGGGTCCAGCGGGTCGGCCCCGTTGATCACCGACAGGATCAGCGCCGTATCCTCGACGGAACGCGCAATCGGGCCGATCTTGTCGAGCGACCAGCACAGCGCCATGGCGCCTGAACGCGACACCCGGCCAAACGACGGGCGCAGCCCCGTCGTGCCGCAACGATGCGAGGGCGAAACGATCGAGCCGAGCGTTTCCGTGCCGATACCGAAGGCGACCAGTCCCGCCGCCGTCGCCGAAGCCGATCCGGCACTGGAGCCGGACGAGCCTTCCTGCGGGTTCCACGGATTGCGGGTCTGGCCGCCGAACCAGCGATCGCCATAGGCCAGCGCACCATTGGTCGTCTTGCCCAGCAGCACGGCCCCTGCCTCGCGCAGCATCACGGCGATACGGGCATCCTGTTCGGCAACACGCTCGCGATAGGGCGTGGCGCCCCAGGTCGCCGCCACACCGGCCACATCAATGATGTCCTTCATGCCGTAGGGAATGCCGTGCAGCGGCCCCAGAAGGCGCCCCTCCGCAAGTACGCGATCGCACTGATCGGCCTCGGCACGCGCGATCTCCGGCGTCACGGTGACGAAACAGTGCAGCGTGCCGTTATAGCGGGCGATCCGGTCGAGATAGATCTCGGTCAGCCGGCGCGCGGACAGCGCCCCGGAGCGGATCCACAGAGCCTGCTGCCAGACCGGCGCAAAAGCGATATCGGCATCATTGTCCGGCAGGGCACCGGTCTGCTGCCCGGACAGGCTGAGCGCATTTGACTGAGGACGGTAGGCGACCCCCGGCAGACGCGGATCGAACATGCAGGACGGCGCCAGCGTATTCGGCTTCTCCACCGCCCGCTGCTGCGAGGTTCTCGCGATCCAGTCATCAAGACCGGCCACAACCTGTTCCCGCTCGGCATCCGTATAGCGGATATCGAACAGGGCCTCGGCGCAATGCAGCGTATCGGCCGAGAGGGCGGGCGCGGCAGCATCGGCCGTAGCGGAGGCAGCGTCCTGACGCGCCAGTGCCGGACCAGCTGTCCCGGCGGCAACGACAGCAATGGCGCCCCCCTTGAGCAGTTCACGCCGCGTCGAAACCTTGTCGGACATTCTTCCCCTCCCCGCTTTTTTCTGCCCCCCGAGCGTGAGCGCCAACCCACCGGAATTCAATACACAAGCGGCAGAGAAAGACCGGCCCACCCCAAAATAGCCGCATTCCGCCCCATTTCGGTTCACAATTGGCCGTTAACCATGGCTGAAACGCCAATGCGGCGCGCGCCAACCGGGGGGAGGCCATGCCCTTAGACCAGATGGAAAACACCGTGCTCGACCGAAGCGATTTCGGCAGTAGCCAGGACTATTCGACCGAAGCGAGCGAGATGCGCGAGACCCGCGCACCGGCTGCCATGATCCAGTTGTCACGCGCCCGGGCCATCGCCCGCGCCCGTCATGCCGACCTGTTGAAATTCCGCCGCACCTGGGGCGGCGCGATCAACGACCCGGCCGAGGACGGCAAGGCTGACGAGGCCCGTCCGGCTGTGAAGCCGATCGACCGGGCGGCGGTCTATCCCAAATCCCACATCCTGCACTTCTCCGTGCTGGCAACCCTGGTGCTGTTCGAGGGCCTGGCGAATGCCTACTTCTTCTCGACGGGCTCGGACCTCGGCCTGCTGGGCGGCTGGCTGCAGGCCATCACCGTCTCCTTCACCAATGTGATCGCGGCCTTCTTCCTGATCGGCTTTATCGGCCTGCGTCACATGTCAAACCGCAACAAGCCGATCATCGCCGCGCTCGCCGCGGTCGGTGTCGGCGTCACGGTCGCTGCGCTGGGCCTGTTGAACCTCACCGCAGCCCATTTCCGCGACCTGCTGGAACTGAATGCGGCCACGCTCGCCCTGGGCGGCGCCGAAACCACGGGTACGGTGCTGACGCCGGTTCTGGATGCACGGGCCAACCCGTTCAACCTGCAGACCCTGGAAGCCCTGCTGCTGTTCATCCTCGGCTCCACCTTCGCCGCTATCGCGGCCTACAAGGGCCGCACGTTCGACGATGCCATCCCCGGCTATGGCGGTGTCTCCCGCCGGCTGGACGTGGCGTCGCGCGACCTGGAAAAGGCACTGGAAACAGGCTGGAAGGACGCGAAAAAGCTCTCGGCACCCGAGCTGGAAGAGCTGGTCGAAGCCAAGGCGCTGCTGGATGAAATCTGCCAGGATCTGGCCGGACCGGGCCACCAGCGTTAAGACAGACAAGCCGGTGCGGGGCTGTACCGGTTCGACCTGCGACGGGAGGGGGCATGTCCGGACGCGATCTCATCGGGCTTTTCAACCTGATCATCATCGCCGGCGTTGTCGGTGCCATCAGCTATGCCGCCTTCGTTCTGAAGCCGGCCGAGTATGACAGTCAGACACTGTGCCTGGTCGACGAGACGCCGCCCCACCGCGTCGTCGTGATCGACAAGACCGACCTTTATTCAACCGCCCAGGCCGACGCGATCGGCGCTGTGATCCTGGGCGAGCGCAATGCGCTGGCGGTCGGCGAACGCTTCTCGCTCTACGAGCTCAATGAGAGCGGCGAGCTTCGCAACACCAACCGCTTCTCCCTGTGCAATCCGGGCGCCGGCGAGCAGGTCAATCCGCTCTATCGCAATCCCGAACGCGTGCAGGCCCGCTACAATGCGCTGTTCGCCGAGCCGCTGCAGCGGGCGCTGGCCGATCTCGTATTGCCCAAGGACGCCCCGTCCAGCCCGATCATCGAAGCGCTCGCCCGCCTCGGTCAGGACCCGGCCTTCGACCGGACCGTGCCCCGGCGGCGCATCGTGCTCGTCTCCGACATGCTGCAGAATTCGGACATTTTTTCGGTCTATGGCCGGCGCCGGGGCAGTTTCGAACAGCGCGTTCCGCCGGCCCGCGCCGTCGCGGACATCATCCGCGAGACCTATGGCGACAGCCTGCGCGGCAGCGAGCTGGAAATCCGCCTGATCCCGCGCGAGACCTGGGAAGCCGAACAGCGCGGCGAGTTGCAGGCCTATTGGAGCGAGATCTTCCGGCAGCTCGGCGTCCGCGCCTACTGGCTGGACATCTAGCGCCACCCCCTCCTGTCCCTCGCCAGGTTTTCCACATTCGCGAACCGGGATGCATAGGATATGCATTTCCCCGACTCGCAACGCGTACCACAATATCTGGTATTGAAACTGAAACGATGCGCTAGAGATGGGGCTCGCCATGTCCATTCAGCCCGCGCGAAACGCGACCGGAACACGCGCCCTGGACCGTGAGGCACGTCGCCTGCTCGACCGCGACATGCTGACCTTCTGCGCCCGCCAGCCGCAGCTTGCGGAACTGGCCTTCACACTCGCCGATCATGGTCACACCCATGTCGGCCATGTGGCGAACCTGACCTTCTACACAATTCTCGACCTCGCTGGCGGAGATCGCGCGCTGGCGGAAGAGTTGCAGCACCGGCTTCGCCATGCCGGTCTCGATACCGGCCTTTCCCTGCCCGACTGGCAGCAGCCGGCCGGCGATATGATCGAGCCGATGCTCGATTAAGGTTTTGCATTGCAGCACCGCACAGGCGCTCTATCTTTGCGGGAAGTGACGAAACCCGCAGGACAATAGCCATGATCACGGTGCACCACCTCAACAATTCGCGCTCGCAGCGCATTCTCTGGCTGCTGGAGGAAATCGGGCAGACCTATGAAATCCGCAAATATGAGCGTGACGCGCAGACGATGCGCGCGCCGGCGGCGCTCAAGGAGGTTCACCCGCTGGGCAAGTCGCCGGTGATTTCCGATGGCGACCGCGTCATCGCCGAGTCCGGCGCGATTACCGAGTATCTGACCAACACCTACGGCTCCAGCCTCAAGCCCGAAGCCGGCAGCGACGAACACCGGCGCTATGTCTACTGGCTGCACTTTGCCGAAGGCTCGGCCATGCCGCCGCTGCTGGTGAAACTGGTGGTCGACCAGATCGCCAAGGCCAAGATGCCCTTCTTCGCCAAACCGATCGCGCGCTCGATCGTGACCCGGCTCAATGACGGTTTCGTCCAGCCCGAGATCGACAATATCTTCGGCTATATCGAGGCCGAACTGTCCGGACGTGACTGGTTCGCCGGCGACAGCTTCTCGGCCGCCGATATCCAGATGAGCTTCCCGCTGGAAGCGGCGGCAGCCCGCGGCGGTATCGGCAAGGCCTATCCGGCCATCCAGGCCTGGCTGGAACGCATCCACAACCGCCCCGCCTATGTCCGGGCGCTCGAACGCGGCGGCGAATACGGGATCGTCGGACGCTGATGTCATGAAAAAGAGGCGGGAGCCACGCTCCCGCCTCTTCCCTGTCAGACTGTTTGCGGTCGGAGCCTACTGGCTTGCCGTGTCGTCCGGCGTTTCGCGGAAGTCGACATCCGTCTCCGCCGCCAGGTAGACCAGCGCCGCATAGGCGGCGACATTCTGGGCCAGCTCGTCGGGATCGATCTTGTCCAGCGTGTCGTCCGGCGTGTGGTGCAGGTCGAAGTAATCCTCGCCATTCTGCTCAAGACGCACAGTCGGAACGCCCAGCATGGCCAGCGGGATGATGTCCGGGCCGCCGCCGGGCTCGTTCGAGCCGCCGCGGATAATCCCCAGCGGGGCGATGACACGGCCCACCTCGTCGATCACCGGCGTGCCGGCGTCCGAGACATTCGAGGACAGGCGCCAGACGGTCCGGGCACCGAAATCGGATTCGGTCGCCAGCACATGGTTGGCCACCTCATCGGCGTGTTGTGCGGCATAGGCGCGCGCGCCCAGAAGACCGACTTCCTCGGCCCCGAACATCACGACACGGATCGTGCGGCGCGGCCGTTGCGGCAGGTCGGCGATCAGCTTGGCAGCCGCGACCGTGATCGCGACACCAGCCCCGTCATCGACAGCCCCCGTGCCCAGATCCCAGCTATCGAGATGGCCGCCGATCAGCACGATCTCTTCCGGGTTTTCCCGCCCGACAAGGTCCAGCACGACATTGCCGCTGGTCACTTCACCATGCCAGCCGGCAGCGGAATTCACCGTCAGGCTGATGGCCTCGCCATTATTGTGGAGGCGGCGCAGATGGTCGGCATCGGGATTGGAGACCGCGATCACCGGGATACCGGCCCAGCTGCCGTCGAGATCGCTCATCATGCCGGTGTGCGGAAAGCGATGGCTGTCCGAGCCGACCGAGCGAACGACCAGGGCCGAGGCGCCAGCGCGCTCGGCATGTTGCCAGCCGATACGGCGGCGCTGATTGGCCGGGCCATAGCCGGCCCCGACCTGGCTGCGCACCATGATGTTTCCGTCGATGAAGGCAATACGGCCTTCCAGTGAACCGTCTTCAGCGGCCACCAGATCATCAACGGTGCGGAAATACACGATCTCCGACTGAACGGAGCCAGCCCCCGAACCACCCAGCGCCGTACCGTAGAGCTCCATCTCGTAAGGGGCGGTCATGGTGATGGACAGGCTGTCGCGATCCCAGAAGGGCATTGTGAAGCCTTCGACCTCGACGCGGTCGAAACCCAGTTCCTGCCCCAGCGCCGCACCCCAGGCGCGCGCCCGCTCCTCGGCTTCGGAACCCGCCAGACGCGGCCCGATTTCCGTCGTCAGAGACTCGACAATGTCATAGGCCAGGTCGCTTTCGAGCGCGGTCTCCATCAGCGTGCGTGCCGTGGCGGCTGCTTCCGGTGAAGTATCCTGGCGCTCCTGACCGATTGTTTCCGCCGTGAGAAACATGGTCATTCCAAGGGCGACAATTGCTTTCATCCTTACCTCCCCACACATTCGATGCGTCACTATGAAACGCTTTGCCCCCGGCGCAAGGGCCGGGGCTGTGGAAGCCGTCACCAACAGATGGGAACGAAACGATGGACAGCAAGATCGAACGAACCATTCAGGGACGCACGCGCGACCTGGGCGGATTTGAAGTCCGCCGTGTCCTGCCCTATGCGCGCCGCCGCATGGTGGGGCCCTTCATCTTTTTCGACCAGATGGGCCCGGCCGACTTCGCGCCTGGCCAGGGCATCGATGTGCGCCCTCACCCCCACATCGCCCTGGCAACGGTGACCTATCTGTTTGACGGCGCCATGCAGCACAAGGACAGTCTCGGCGTCGACCTGACCATCCGCCCCGGCGATGTGAACTGGATGACGGCCGGCCGCGGCGTGGTGCATTCCGAACGCACACCGGACGAGGAACGGACTGCCGGGCATCGCCTTTACGGTATCCAGACATGGGTGGCCCTGCCCTCGGACAAGGAAGACATCGAGCCGGCCTTCCATCACCACAAGGCCGAGACCCTGCCGCGCTTCGAGCGCGATGGTGGCGATTTCCGGCTGATCCTCGGCACCGCATGGGGGCACCGGTCTCCCGTCGAGGTGTTCTCGCCCATCGTCTACCTGCACGGCGAATTGCGGGCGGGCGCCTCGACCAAGCTCAATCTCGAGCATGACGATGTGGCGGTCTATCTGGTGGAAGGCGCCGTCACGGTCGACGGCCAGGCGCTCGAACCGGGTGAAATGGCCGTGATCGAACCGGGCACGGCGCCGGAGCTGGGCGCACAATTGCCCAGCCGCATCATGATCTGTGGCGGCGCCCCGCTGGGCGACCGGCACATCTACTGGAATTTCGTCGCCAGCGACGAAGCCGATATCGACACGGCCAAGCATGACTGGGTCGCAGCGGCGGAGGCCGGTTTCCCGGACGGGGGACGTTTCATCCTGCCGCCGGGCGAGCAGGAACACATCCCCCTGCCCGACGACATCAAACGCGAAGAGCCGGTCAAACCGACCCCGGACAACCCGACCAGCTGATCTCAGCCATCCTCGCCGGCGGACGGTACGGCGCGCCATAGCGGTGCGTCGAGCGCACGGCCCGTGACATAATAAGTGGCAAAGCTCGCAAGCCAGTGTCCGCCGGCATAATCATCGCCCGTCACCGAGGCGATACCCGCCTCGCCATGGCGCTGCGCGCTGGCTTGCAGGGCTGCAATGCGCGGGTCGCCCTGCGGCAGGGCATGGGCGATCGCATCGAGATTCCAGGCGCGCGACAGGTTCACACCGTCCAGGTGGACCAGCTTGCCATCGGTCGGATCGACAACCCGTCCCGGCTCCAGCCAGTCGGCGGACCCGTCCTCCGGGATGCCCGGCAGGAAACTGCCCAGCCAGGCCGCAAACTCGGCCTGCGGCATCACGCGCCGCATGAGATCCGCCTCCATCAGACAGGGTGACAGGAAATCCTCGCCGGACGGTTCATAGGCAATCGGGCAGTCGCGGTCCCCGATGTGAAATTCGCGCGCCTTGTCGACGATCAGCCTTTCCAGCCCGGCATCGCCGGTCGCCCGGGCCCAGTCCAGCGCGAGGGCAAAGCCGAAGGCCGACTGGTTGTGCGTGCCGATGCGGATCGGATAGAGCAGATTGGGCAGCCAGGTCTTGTACCGGTCGGCCACCACCGTCTCGAGCGGCGCCAGCGCCGCCAGCCAGCGCTCGGCGCGCGGGTCATCCCATTCGCGCAGCTCGAGACCAAGCTGCAGCAGCCAGGCCAGACCGTAAGGGCGCTCGAAGGAGCCGCGCCCCTCGCCGCCGAAATAGGCCACTTCCCCGGCAATATTCCCGGGCGTCAGATTGGCATCGAGTGCCGCGGTCGCGCGGTCGGCCAGCTCACCGTCTCCGGCCTCGCGCAACAGCCGGACCAGAAGCCAGTGTCCGTGGACCGCCGAATGCCAGTCATAGCAGCCATAAAATGCCGGATAGAGGTCCCGCGGGGTCAGCGCGTCCTCACCGGATTGCAGCACGTGCGAGATCTTGTTGGGATATTCGCGCTGCACGCAATCCAGTGCCAGTTGCATGAAGCGGACATTGCGCCCGGACGGCGCAGGCATTTCCTGTGCAAAAGCAGGCGAGGCAGAAAAAACCGAAGCAATTGCGGCACATGCCAAAAGTTTTTGCGATACCATTTCGTTCCCCATCCTTCACTTTCAATTTCCGGCGTGACCGAAGGGCTTTTCTGCCTCCGGACGATCTGCTACCGCCGGAATACCAAAACCGTTCGACCCGTGTGGCAAGCGTCTTGCTCCCGGGATCGTCGATAACAGGGTGCGCAAACAGTCCCGTTTCATACAAGCGCCCGCAAACAGGTGAGTGGCTCACCGGCGCCCGGCCCGACACGGTCCGGACCGGAACCATGAAGAGCGAGCAGACTGACCACACTGGGGAAGCAGGAAACATGTCGAATTCCGAAACGCGTGATGGCGGGCTCAAAGCCCTTGGCGTCAATGCCGGCCGCGTAAATCTGAACTGGAACGAGGCCCGTCTCTATGAAGAGGCCGTGCGTCGTGGCGAGGGTGACGTGGCCGAGGGTGGCCCGCTGGTAGTGAAAACCGGCGCCCATACCGGCCGCTCGGCCAAGGACAAGTTCACCGTCCGCGATGCGGAGACCGAAGAGCAGGTCTGGTGGGATACGAATGCGTCCATCACGCCCGAACAGTTTGACACGCTGTGGCAGGACTTCCAGGCGCACTTGGACGGCAAGGAAGTCTTCGTGCAGCAATTGTTCGGCGGCGCCGATCTGGATCACCGCCTGCCGGTGCGCGTCGTCAACGAGCTGGCCTGGCACTCCCTCTTCATCCGCCACCTGCTGCGCCGTCCCGAGCCGGCCGAGCTGGACGGGTTCGAGGCCGAGTTCACCATCGTCAACCTGCCCAGCTTCCAGGCCGATCCCGCACGCCATGGCTGCCGCTCGGAAACGGTGATCGCGGTCGATTTCGCGCGCAAGCTGGTGCTGATCGGCGGCACGTCCTATGCCGGCGAGACGAAGAAATCGGTCTTCACCATCCTCAACTACCTGCTGCCCAAAAAGAAGATCATGCCGATGCACTGCTCGGTGAATGTCGGCAGCCAGGACGACGCCGCGATCTTCTTCGGCCTGTCCGGCACCGGCAAGACCACGCTGTCGGCCGATGCCAGCCGCACGCTGATCGGCGATGACGAGCATGGCTGGTCGGAAAACGGTCTCTTCAATTTCGAAGGCGGTTGCTACGCCAAGATGATCCGTCTGTCGGCCGAGGCCGAGCCGGAAATCCATGCCACCACGAAAATGTGGGGCACGGTGCTGGAAAACGTGGTGATGGATCCGGTCACCCGCCAGCTCGACCTGGACGATGACAGCCTGGCCGAGAACAGCCGCGGCGCCTACCCGATGCACGCCATCCCCAACGCTTCGGAAACCGGCCGCTGCGGGCATCCGAAAAACCTGGTCATGCTGACCTGCGACGCGTTTGGCGTGCTGCCGCCGATCGCCAAGCTGACCCCGGCCCAGGCGATGTATCACTTCCTGTCCGGCTATACCGCCAAGGTCGCCGGCACGGAAAAGGGCGTCACCGAGCCGACCGCCACCTTCTCGGCCTGTTTCGGCGCGCCCTTCATGCCGCGCCACCCGGCCGATTACGGCGCCCTGCTGCGCGAACTGATCGCCGAGCACGACGTCGATTGCTGGCTGGTCAATACCGGCTGGACGGGCGGTGCCTACGGCACAGGCCACCGCATGCCGATCAGGGCGACACGCAGCCTGCTGAATGCCGCACTGGACGGCTCGTTGAACGACGCCGCCTTCCGCGAGGACAAGCTGTTCGGCTTCATGGTGCCGATCGCGGTTCCCGGTGTCGATGAGGGCATCCTCGACCCGCGTGCGACCTGGTCCGACCCGGCCGCCTATGACGCCCAGGCCGCCAAGCTGGTGACCATGTTCGTCGAGAACTTCACCAAGTTCGAGGACAATGTGGCGGCCTATGTCCGCGCCGCGGCGCCCAAGCTGCCAGCGCGTGAAAAGACGCTGGAAACCGCGGCCGAATAGGCCTGCCGGCATCCACCTGACAAAAGCCCCGGCCCGCACCTGCCGGGGCTTTTTCGTGTCCGGAGGCAAGATTTTTTGCTAACCAGGCCGCCTCACTCGATATGAGTATATTTTGGCATCAACCGCCGGCACGGCGGGATATTCTTTCTCCAAACGATCGCAACGGGTAATTTATCTCACACCTTCCGCCGTTTTCCGAACCAGCATCCGGCGAAAAAATTGCGTCAATTCGGTAAAAAAACACCCCCAGCGCAAAATTTGTTTGACGCACCCCGGTAAATACGCCTTCCTTGCGGGGACTTCGCAAGCGCAGCACACCGCTGCCGCAGGGATGGACCCGTCATGACGCTCGACGCCATGAACATCGCCGGCCTTCAGACCCAGACCGTCACCGGTCTGCCCGGTCGCGGCGGCGCCATGCCCGGCGGCCTCGGTACCACCACGACCACCATTATGACCACCTCCTGGACACGGGGGGCGGCCGGCGTGCGCTAGCGGACTAGAAAACCGCAACACACCGACCCCGCTCCCCGGCCCCGGCGAGCGGGTTTTTTTATGCCCGAAATTCACTCTTTACCGATCAGCCAGACCCAAAAGACCCGAAGGACCCAGACCCATGCCCCTCGACCTCGATGCCCGAAAACCGCTGAAGCTTTGCGTTCTCAAATTCGGAAGCTCCGTCCTCCAGAAGCCCGACGACTATGTCCGCGCCGCTCACGAAATCTATCGCCACACGCGTGCCGGCGAGAAGGTTGTCGCGGTCGTATCCGCCCTGCAAGGTGAAACCGACGCCCTGTTTGCCGTCGGTGGCGATGTCGGCCAGGGGGCGAGTGACGGCCTGATGGCCCGGCTGGTCCGGTGCGGCGAGCTGAAGTCTGCAGCGCTGATGGGTCTGGCGCTGGAGCGAACCGGCATTCCCTCTGCCGTGCTCGATCCGCATGAAATGGGTCTGATGGCCGATGGCGAGCCGCTCGACGCCAATCTGACGGGTCTGGATTCCGATCGGGTCCTGGCCCATTTCGAAAGCGCTGACGTGATCGTTGCGCCGGGCTTCTTCGGGGAAGGCGTTGCAGGACCGGTCACACTGGGTCGTGGCGGAACGGATCTGACGGCGGTCGAGTTCGCACACTGGCTCGATGCCGACCGGGTCCGGCTGATCAAGGATGTCGACGGGGTCTACACGGATGATCCGGCCAAGGTTGCCGACGCCGAACGCCTCGACCAGCTGGACTATGACGAGGCCGTGCGTGTCAGCCGTGGACTGGTTCAGGAGAAAGCCATCTTCCGGGCCCGCGACAACCAGGTCGTGATCGAGGTTGCCGCTCTGGGGCGTCCCTATGCCACGCGCATCGCCGGACGCGTGCAGCAACGCCCCGGCCCGGTGCCCGCGGTCCGCAAGCTGAAAGTCGCGGTTCTCGGGCACGGCGCGGTGGGCGCCGGTGTGTGCTCTCATCTCCTTGCCCATCCCGGCCGGTTCGAGCTCGCTCCGGTTCTTGTACGCGACCCGGCCAAACATTCAGCCGCCTGCGATCACCCACTCGAATTTACCGGCGACCCGGCCGTCGCCCTCGCCGGAACGCCCGACATTGTGGTGGAAACGCTGGGCGGTACGGATACGGCCCGCGCGCTGAGCCAGACTGTGCTGCGCGATGGCAGCCATCTTGTCACCGCCAACAAGGCCGTGGTGGCGCTGGATATCGACCGCCTCAATGACCTGGCCCGCCAGCAGGGACGGCAATTGCGCTATTCGGCGGCCATCGGCGGCGGTGTTCCGATCCTCGAGCTGGTCGACTTGCTTGGCCGCAATGGTGAAATCCTCGCCGTCGAAGGGGTGATGAACGGTACGTGCAATTTCATCTTCGATCAGCTTAAACAGGGCACACGCCTCGCCGACGCCGTCAGTGAAGCCCAGCGACTGGGCTTCGCCGAGGCCGACCCCAGCACCGATCTCGATGGCCATGACGCCGCCGACAAGCTGGTCCTGCTGGCCCATCACGCCTTTGGCGTCACGCTGCACCCCAACCAGATCGAAAAGGAAAGCCTCAACGATCTCGACGCCAACCGGATCAGGGCCGTCAACGAAAAGGGAATGGTCTTCAAACAGATCGCCCGCTGCGAAGCGACGCCGGACGGGCGCATCGAAGCGCGGGTCGAGATTGTCGCCCTGGAGCCGGACCATCCCCTCGCCGGCCTCGTCAATGAAGGCAATGGCTTCCTTGTGAAACTGCCGCAGAAGACAGTTTCCGTCCGCGGCAAGGGCGCCGGCCGCTGGCCGACAGCGGAAGCGGTGTTTGCCGATATCATGGATATCCAGCGCTCCTATCTCACCGGCGAGGCCGAGGCGTCGCCTGTACCGGAGAATCCGCTTAGCCATATCCGCCGAATGTCGACGGGACAGGTGGCATGACGACAGCAAATCCGGCGGCCCGCGCCAGCGCGCCCGCCAGTGTGGGGAATGTCGGGGTCGGCTTCGACGTGCTCGGCCTCGCCTTCGATGCCGTGCGTGACGAAGTCTGCGCGACACGGGAAGACCAGCCCGGTGTCCGCCTCGGGACGGTTTCCGGCCTGGTCGACAGCCTGCCGGCCGAACCCGGGCGCAATTGTGCCCTCGCCGCAGCCGCGGCCGTGCTTGATGCCGCCAGGGCCGATTTCGGCCTGCGGATCGATGTGCACAAGGGCGTGCCGCTGAGCGCCGGCATGGGTGGTTCCGCCGCCTCGGCCGTCGCGGCTGCCGGTGCCGCCAATGCGCTGCTCGACAAACCCTTTTCCGATATCGAACTCCTGCCCTTGGCGATGGAAGGCGAGAAGGTCTCCGCCGATCCGCCGCCCTGGGACAATGTGATGGCGGCATTGCTGGGCGGTCTGGTCCTGGCTGCGCGTCTCGACCCGCCCCTGATCCGGCGCCTCCCCCTGCCCGAAGGGATTGCCTGTGTGGTCTTCCACCCCCAGCGCAAGATCGAGACCCAGGCTGCACGCGAACTTCTCTCGCCGCAGATCAAAAAAGACATCGCGGTCGAGCATTCGCGGAACATGGCCAGCTTCGTGGCCGGTTGCGCCAGTGGCGATCTCGACCTCGTGGCCAGCGGCCTGCGCGATATCTTCATCGAGCCCCAGCGGGCCAGCCTGCTGCCGGAACTGGCACCGGTCCAGGCCGCCGCCCTTGAGGCCGGCGCGCTGGGCTGTTCCTTCTCCGGCTCGGGCCCGTCTGTCTTCGCCTGGACCCGGGTGGCCGATCTCGACGCCACGCGTACCGCCATGGCCGCGGCCTTTGCTGCAGCCGGGTGCCCGGCGACCGCCTATGACGCCCCGCTCAACTCCGCCGGCCTGCGTGTCGAACCGCAACAAGGATAGTGCCGTCCATGCTTTTTCGCTCAACCCGCGGCAACGCGCCTGCCGTCACCGCCGACATCGCGCTCAAGGCCGGCGCGGCACCCGATGGCGGCCTCTACCTGCCTGAACGCCTGCCGGGCTTCACCAGCAGCGATTTCGCCGACACGCCGGAGCTCGGCGATCTGGGGGCGCGCCTGCTCGCCCCCTTCTTCGCCGGCTCGCCACTGGCGGACGCCATACCGGACATCTGCCGCGATGCGTTCGACTTTCCGGCGCCCTGCATTGCCCCGCAATCGAGCGATGACGCCCCGGCCGTGCTCGAACTGTTTCATGGCCCGACCGGCGCCTTCAAGGATTTCGGTGCCCGTTTCCTGTTCCGCAGTTTCAGCGCTCTGGGCCAGGATGCCAACGCGCCGGTCACGGTTCTGGTCGCCACTTCGGGCGATACAGGCGGGGCCGTCGGCTGTGCTGCTGAAGGCGTGCCCGGCGTGCGCGCCGTCATCCTGTTTCCCAAGGGCCGCATCTCGGCCTTCCAGGAACACCAGCTGTGCTGCTGGAAGCCACCCGTCTCGGCACTCCGCGTGGCTGGCGATTTCGACGCCTGCCAGTCCCTGGTCAAGGCCGCCTTTGCCGATGCCGGCCTGACCGCAAGGCATTCGCTGACCTCGGCCAACTCGATCAGCATCGGCCGCCTTCTGCCGCAAATGGTCTACTGGTCCCGCGCTGCGGTCGACATGGAAGCCAAGACCGGGGCAAAGCCCGGCCTCGTCATCCCCACAGGCAATCTGGGCAATGCCTTTGCCGCCATTCTGGCGCGGGCCTGCGGCCTGCCGATCGGCCCGATCGTGCTGGCCACCAATGCCAACACCACCCTGTCCGACTGGTTCGCCTCGGGCCGTTATTCAGCGCGCGCATCGATCGCGACCATCGCCAATGCCATGGATGTCGGTGCGCCAAGCAATTTTGAGCGCCTGGACGGGTTCGACGGTGGCCGGATCGCAGGTGTGGAGTGTATCGGCGACGACACGATCCGCGCCCGCATGCGCACCACATTCGAGGACAGCAACTACATCGCCTGTCCGCATACAGCGACCGGTCTCGAGGCCCACGCACGCCTGCCCGAAGCCGAGCAAAAAGCCCGGCCCTGGATTGTCGCCGCAACCGCCCACCCCGGCAAATTCGCCGATATCGTCGAACCGGTCATCGGCCAAAAGGTCGACCTGCCGCCCGCTCTCGCTGCGGTGCTGGACCGCAATGTGCGCGTCAGCGACATCGCACCGGAACTGGCGGCTCTCACGGCAAGTCTCGACGACGGAACCTGATTGTCGTCGACTAGCGCCCGTCGACAACGGTGTGGCGGACCAGCCGGCCGGCCGGCACCCGGGTGCGGAAGCGGGCTTCATTATAGGCCAGCCCCGCATCCACATCCCAGCAACCGGCCGAGACGGTGAAGCGGTAGGAACGCCCCGGCGGCACCGTTACACCGGACGGCAGTCGGTTGAGCCCGTAGCTCGCGGCCGAACAATCGGAGATGAGGATTGCCGTAAGGGTCCGGCCCGACCCGTTGGCGATCTCCAGAACGCCGGTCGGCTCGCCCGGACGCACCAGCGGGCCGCCGGTGATGAGCGATGCGCACGCGGTCAAGCTCGCGGCGACACCGACGGTCGCGATGATTTGAAGAATGCGTTTCATGTCCCCTCCCGTGCCCCGCCACCAAACCTGGCAGAGCGTTTGCCAGTGGATTTCACGAGGTTATCGAAGTGTAATCGATTGCGGCCATCCCCTGATCGGGGGAGCGGCCAAGGGGCGGCCTGCCGTTATAAGCGTGAAACGACACGCCGGAGGAAACCGGGGGCCGGAAGAGATCGGGGGAATACCGTAGCCGCATGCCCACAAGCCGCACTCGCCTGACACCGAATACGAGACTGGCCATATTGCTTGTGGCCGGGCTCACGGCGAGCCTTGCAGTGATCTGGGCCGCCATGAGACCGGCCATTCCCGGCGACCCTTTGCGGCCGCTAACCGGCCTCTCCCATGTGTTCTGGATCCAGATCGCGATCGGCTTCGGCTCGCTCGCCGTGTCGGGCTGGGTCTGGGCGCTGAGACCCCGGGACACGGCAACGCGCCTCTTCGTGCTCAGCGGCATCGCGACCATGTGCTTTACCTACGCACCGGCGCCCTTGCGCGAGTCGATGGCACCGGTGCCCGA
The DNA here is from genome assembly GCF_056160825.1 of Maricaulis sp. ABE4_448. NCBI lineage: Bacteria > Pseudomonadati > Pseudomonadota > Alphaproteobacteria > Maricaulales > Maricaulaceae > Maricaulis > Maricaulis sp. ABE4_448. The sequence continues at coordinate 22,826 of NZ_JBSWXX010000003.1, read as the reverse complement.
CACGGTTTTCCTGACACTGATCGGCCTGAACGGCGTTGGTGCCTCGATGTTCGGCATCGCCATGACCGCGCTTTTCATTTGCTATCCGGCCCGCCTGCCCTACCGGCGCATTCTCGCTATCGGCAGCACGGCCTTTTTCGGTCTGTGGACCGTGATCGGCATGACGGGTGCGCTGCAGGGCCGGACGGAGCCGGTCTACAACATCCATCTCCTGACCACGGTCGAGATGCTGACGATCTGTCTCGCCGTCGCGGCCCAGATCGCCGTGACCGGCCGCGATCCCAAGGCGCGCGCCGTGGCAATCTGGTTCGGTCTCGCCGTGCTGTTCGGTGCCGGCGGCTTCATCACGTTGACCGCAATCCCCGGCGTTCTGGGCATCCCGGCGCCCCTGGATTCACACTACTCCTTCGCCTTCTTTCTCCTGATCTATATCGGCGTTGCCGCGGGGCTGCAGCGCTTCCGCCTGTTCGAGCTGGGCGACTGGGCCTATCGCATCCTGTTCTACGCGGCCGGTGCCATTGTGCTGCTCGCCATCGACGCCGTCCTGGTCTCGCTGATCGCGATCGACCCCGGGCCGGCTTTCGGCGTGTCGCTGCTGGCCACAGCGCTGATCTATCTGCCGCTGCGCGATGTGATCGGCCGCCGCATCCTGCCCCGGCCCGGCCTGAAGCAGGACGAGCTTTTCCTCGCCGTGGTCGACACCGCCTTCGGCGCATCAGGACGCAGCCGCCATCATCGCTGGCGCAGCCTGCTCGACCGCCTGTTTGCCCCGCTGGAGATCGCCGAGGCCGACGGCCCGGTCGGCCAGCCCGAAATCCGCGAGGATGGCGTTGAAATGCGCCTGCCGTCGACACCGGGACATCCCGCCCTCATCCTGCGTCACCCCTGGCGTGGACGCGCCCTGTTCTCGCCCGGCCACCTTGCCACTGCGCGCCAGCTGATCGAGCTGATGGCCCATGCCGAAGAAAGCCGCCGCTCCTATGATCGCGGCGTCGCCGAGGAGCGCAGCCGGATCGCCCGTGACATGCATGACAATATCGGCGCCCAGCTGCTCGGCGCGCTGCATTCCAGCGATCACGACCGCAAGGACCTGATGATCCGCGAAACGCTGACCGACCTTCGCGACATCATCAACAATGCCGCCACCCCGGGCCTCGACCTGGACGAAACCCTCGCAGATCTGCGTGTTGAAACAGCCGAACGCCTCGGCGCCGTCGGGATCGAACTGGTCTGGGAGAACGACATCGGTGAAACACCCGACCTGTCGACCTCGGCCACCCACGCCCTGCGCTCGATCATCCGCGAGGCCGTCAGCAACACGATCCGGCATTCCGGTGCCACGCATCTGTCGGTTCAGCTGGCCCGGGAGGCCGGCAAGGCCCGCCTTGTCATTACCGACAATGGCCATGGCTTCCAACGCGAGACCGTCAGCGCCGGCAATGGTCTCTCCAACATTGAAAGCCGGAGCGAGACTCTGGGAGGACGAATGACATGCGACAGCTCGCCCGACGGGACACGGATCGAGATCCGCTTTCCGCTGAAACAGCCCGGAGTGCCGGCATGAAACGTATCCTGATCGTCGAGGATGTCGCCCAGACCCGGCGCTGGCTGTGCGAGATTGCCGGGAACGCCTTTCCCGGTTGCTCCATCGAAGAAGCTGCGAGCATGCGCGGCGGTCTGGCCGCAGCGGCAGCCAGTGCGGATTTCGATCTCGCCCTGATCGATCTCGGCCTGCCGGACGGTTCGGGACTGGAAGTCCTGCGCAGCCTGAAACTGGTCTGCCCCGACGCCGTGCCCATCGTCACGACCGTGATGGGCGATGACGCGCATATCGTTGCTGCGCTGTCGGCCGGCGCGGAAGGCTATCTGCTCAAGGAAAATCCGGCCGATCTGCTCACCGCGCAGCTGAAACGCCTGGCCGACGGGACACCGGCGCTGTCGCCGTCCATCGCCCGGCGCATCATGGAGCATTTCCGCTATACCGGACCGGCGGCCGATCCGGAGGAAGAGCTGACGACGCGCGAAAAGGAAGTGCTCGGACTGATCGGACGCGGTCATCGCAATGTCGATGTGGCGGCCAGCCTCGATCTCGCCGAGAGCACGGTGGCCAGCCACATCAAGTCGATCTATCGCAAGCTGGGCATTTCTTCACGCGCCGAGGCGTCTTGGCACGCAACCCGGATGGGGCTTACCCTCAACAAGCCGGACGAGCCCTCCGGACGCTGATCCCGGTCAGTCCCAGCCGAACTGCACCACGATATCGGCATTGCCGTCACCGATCTGGTGATAGGTGGTGTGCTGGCCGCTGCCGATCTGCAGCACGCCGAGGATATTGCCATTGCCCTCTTGCACGGTGTGCGCGGTGTGGCCTTCGCCCACCTGTGCGACACCGACCAGATTGCCATTGCCGGACTGATAGACCGACCCGGTCAGGTTCTCGCCGAACTGGCGGGTCAGCGCGCGATTGGCGAGGCCCGCCTGCAGCACATCCTGCCAGTTGTCATAACCCTGCTGGCGGATGTCCAGCCGGTTGCGATAGCCGTCCTGGCGGGCGGCAGCCGCGTTCTGGTCGCCACGCTGGGCGATCCGGGCCCGGTTTCGCCAGCCGTCAAAGCGGCCCTCCACCCTATTGCCATAGCCGGACTGTTCCACACTGACGCGAGAGCGCGACTGGGCATCGGCTTCACCTGCAGCGAAAGCGATCGAGGCCAGAGCGGCCCCGGCGAGCATCAACTTCGAGAAGGTCATCATCCTGTCTCCCTGTCGGGGGGCCGGCTCCACGCAGCGGCCTTTCATGCACACCGGTCTAGCAAGCCCAGGCTGAGTGCAGTCTGAGAGGATGGTTCATCTCAAAGTCACCCAGCGTGACACCGGGCTTACCCTCGCGTGACCCCGAATTAAGTTGTCCGGGAAGGATCGGCGCCCCCTATTTGGCCGCAACTGACGTCGAGCGTGATCAGGTGACATGGGCAACGGTTCACCGGTTCGGTCACGCGACCGCGCAGGATTCTAAAACAGTGCGGCCTGTCGGGGTTCGCCCCAGCGGGCCGCGTCCACACCCTCGTGCGCCAGCAGCCAGCGCTTGCGATCCAGCCCGCCACCGAAGCCGGTCAGCGAGGCATTGGCGCCTATGACCCGGTGACAGGGCACGACAATGGGGATGGGATTGGCGCCATTGGCCAGGCCGACGGCCCGCACCGCTTTCGGCCGGTCAATACGCCGGGCCAGCTCGCCATAGCTGACGGTCTCACCGACCGGGATATCGCGCAGGGCCTGCCAGACGTCCCGCTGGAATTCGGTCCCCGCGCCTTCAACAGAAATCCCGTCCAGGGCCGTGAGGTCGCCCGCGAAATAGGCCTCCAGCGCCCGGCGCGCCGCGCTGGGCGTATCCGCATGGCTCAAAGACAGATCCGCGCCATAACGCCGCTCCAGCTGCCGGTGCAGCCGTTCGGCATGATCCTCCCAGTCGACCGCGCGCAAAATGCCAGCGCGGTCCGTGACCAGAAAGGTCAGGCCGATCGGCGTGTCGATCTGCTCGATGAGAAAGTCCGGCAGAATGTGCGGTGCTGGCATGCTGTTCTCCGATAGGGCCCGACACACATTGCACCAGAGCGGCGCGCGCGACTGGCGGTTTCCGGACATGATACCCGGCATCTGTCAGACCCGCACATCCATGTCCGAAAACCGCTAGACAGCCCGGCCGGCCCGGGCAAGCCTTGGGGCATGGATCTCGATCACGACGCCTGCTACCGCGCCATGTCCCAGCGCGATGTCCGTTTCGACGGCCGCATCTTCACCGGAGTGAAGACAACGGGCATCTATTGCCGTCCCGTCTGCCCGGCGACAACGCCGAAATCGGAAAACGTCGTTTTCTACCCGTCTGCTGCAGCCGCACGCGAAGCCGGCTTCCGGCCCTGTCTGCGCTGCCGGCCGGAGACCGCGCCGGATATGGGCGCCTGGCGCGGCACGTCGAACACGGTCTCCCGCGCCCTGCGCCTGATCGAGCAGGGCGCGCTGGATACGGCTTGCGTCGATGAACTGGCTGGCCGGCTGGGTGTCGGCGAACGGCAATTGCGCCGCCTGTTTCACCAGCATCTGGGCGCCTCGCCCGTCGCTGTTGCCCAGACCCGCCGCATCCATCTCGCCAAACAGCTGATCCATGAAACACGCATGCCGATGGCCGAAATCGCTTTCGCTTCGGGCTTTTCCAGCATCCGCCGCTTCAACGAGACCTTCCGCGACATGTTCGCCCGCCCGCCGGGCGAATTGCGCCGGGCGAGCGCCAAAGCTGTCCCGGCCGGCACGGCGGGCGGACTGAGCCTCCTGCTGCGCTACCAGCCGCCCTATGACTGGGACGCCATGCTGGATTTCCTGCGTCTGCGAGCGATTGCGGGGATCGAGCATGTCGGCGGGAATGCGTACGCGCGCACGATCGAGATCGACGGGGCCCAGGGTCATGTGTGCATCGAGCCCGCCAGCGGCGATGCCCTGCGGGCGACCATCGTCTTCCCGGTCCTCTCCGCCCTGCCCGGTATCATCGGACGCATCCGCCGGGTCTTCGACCTCGCCGCAGATCCCGCCGCCATTGCCGCCCATTTGAGCGAAGACCCGGATCTGGCCCGCCATATCGCGCGCCGGCCCGGCCTGCGGGTCCCCGGAGCCTGGGACGGGTTCGAGCTGGCGATCCGGGCTGTGCTTGGCCAGCAGATCACTGTGACCGCGGCGGCGCGTCTCGCCGGCCGGCTGGTCGCCTGTTACGGAACGCCGCTGGCGGAACCTGCCGGGCCGCTGACGCACACTTTTCCGCAAGCCGCGGTCCTTGCCGATGCCGACCTGACCGGCCTTGGCATGCCCCGGAGCCGGTCTGCGACGCTGAGCGCGGTGGCCGCGGCCAGCCTGGACAACCCCAACCTGTTCGACGCCCATCGCGGCCTCGACGAGGCCATTCACGATCTGCGGACCATCCGCGGCGTCGGCGAATGGACGGCGCAATACATCGCCCTGCGGCAATTGCGCGAGCCCGACGCCTTCCCGGCGGCAGATATCGGACTGATGCGGGCGCTCGCGGCGCCGGACGGGACCCGGCCCTCTGCCGAGGCCATGACCCAGCGCGCCGAACGCTGGCGCCCCTGGCGGGCCTATGCCGCCCAACACCTCTGGGCCGCCGACCCCGGATTGCACGCTTCCTGACACAAACTCCTGAAGGACAACCGGATTCTGAGGCTTTTCATTCAAAATGACTGGCCTCGCGGCGGCCGGTCGCGTTATGCCTCCAATCAACCAGGGCTAATGCCCGGTCCAACGGCCCTGAAAAGGTCATGAAACCGACAAGCTGGCGTTCGGCTCTGCATGCAAGCGTGCAAGGAGGCGGAAAAACCGGCCGGACCGGAGTGTGTTTCCCGCCAGGATGTGTCCCGCACGGGTGTGAGCAAGGCAGGGCCTTGCCGCGGCCGGTTGCGGCCACCGGCGGCGTGGATGGCGGTTTTTCGCGGACAGGAGACGGGCCGGCGGCGCGATGGAGGCGTGCGTCCGGCGCTATGTGACCCGGAAAGAGGAGCTCCCCGGATGGCGAACACGATGCAGATGGCCGGCCTGGCAGTCGCAGCCATCATTCTGGGACTGACCGGAGGCCCCGCAGCCGCCCTGATCCAGGCCGACGAACAGGATGGGCGCCCTGACGCGCGCACCCCGGTCCAGATCGTTGAATCCCTCGCCTGTACGCTGGAAGACCGCACCCAGTGCGTCGGCGAGACCCAGATCGTCGAGGAGGTCGAGGAGTGGAACGACTTCCTCGAGCGCAAGCGCCCCTTCCCCGGCCTCCTGAAATTCTACCGCGACATCCAGACCGGCGAGCTCTTCCTGGAGCTCACCGAGGACGAGCTCGGCGAGGAATACATCTATTTCAGCTATGTCCATGACGGCTCGCGGCGGGATGGCATGCGCATGGCCGGCCTGATGGGAGAGAACGCCGTGATCTCCTTTCGCCGGCGGTTCCGCCATGTCGATGTTGTTCGCCGCAATACCGACTATGTGATGGATCCGGATTCGACCCTGACCCGGGCGGAAGGCACCAATGTGCCCTTCACCGTGCTGGCCAGTCTGGAAGTCGTCTCCGAAAGCCGCCGTTCCAACCGCGTCATCGTCCGCGCCAACGACCTGTTCATGACGAATTCGCTGGTCCGCATCGGCCAGGCCTCGGCGATGGGCCGCGCCCTCGGGGTCCGGCCGGGTACGCTGAACGCCCGCAAGACCAATATCCGCTCGATCCGCAATTACGAGGACAATACCGAGATCGTTACCGAGTTCGTGTTCGACTGGAGCAGGGCGAGCACGCCGGAAAGCTCGTCGGACACGACCGTGGTGCAGCACACATTTGTGCGCATGCCGGATGACGGCTTCACGCCGCGCCGCGCCGATCCGCGTGTCGGTTTCTTCACGGAACGCCGCACCAATCTGACCCGGGTCGATGGCAGCCCGGTCGACGATCTGATCCAGCGATGGCGGCTGGAAAAAACCGATCCGGAGGCCGAGGTTTCCGATGTCGTCCGGCCCATCACATTCTGGATCGAGAACACCACACCGCTGGAATACCGTGACGTGATCCGCGATGCCGTCCTCGCCTGGAACCCGGTCTTCGAAGCCGCCGGCTTCCGCAATGCGATCCGGGTCGATGTGCAGCCGGACGACGCGGCCTGGGATGCCGGCGATGTGCGCTACAATGTGATCCGCTGGATCGCCTCGCCTCACCCGATTTTCGGCGGCTACGGCCCGCGCTTCACCAATCCGCTGACCGGCGAGATCCTGGGCGCCGATATCGTCATCGAACACGCCGCGGTCCAGCGCTGGGTGCAAACGGCCGATCTCTTCCCGCCGGTCGACGAGGGCAGTGCCGCAGCGGATCCCGGGACCGCATTCGACAGCGAAGCGATGGCCGCGATCGGTGCAGCCGGTATCGACGAGGCCTGCGAGGCCGGCATGCACATGGCCCGCTCGACTGCCTTTGCGCGCCTGGCGGCCGTCGCGGCTGCCCGCGCCGGAAATCGTCCGGATATCGATCCCGATGCGATCATCGAGCAGGGGCTGAGCTGGATGGTGGCGCACGAGGTCGGCCATACGCTGGGCCTGACCCACAACATGATGGCCTCCTATTTCGGCGATCTGGAGACCCTGGCCAGCGGCGATCCGCGCGCCGAGCGCCGCCTCTCGGCTTCGGTGATGGACTATCCCGGCGTCAATCTGGCCGCGGCCGGCGAAAGCCAGGGCCCGTTCTTCCCGGGCCTGCCGGGGCCCTATGACAGTTGGGCGATCCGATTCGGCTATGCGCCGGAGACCGCTGAGACCGAGGCGCGCAATGCCCTGCTCGCCCTGTCGAGCCGGCCCGAGCATGTCTTCGGCAACGACGCCGATGCCGTGCGGGTGCCGGGCCGCGGTATCGATCCGCGGGTGAACACCTATTCCCTGTCCAACGACCCGATCGGCTTTGCCGCGCGGCAGGTCGATGTCGCCCGCACAACGATGGCCGGCCTGGTCGAGACGGTACCGCAGGACGGCGAGAGCTGGGCCGAGACCCGCGCTGCTTTCGGCGTGCTGATGGGCATGTGGAAACAGGCCGGCGGAATCGTGTCGCGCTATGTCGGCGGGGTCTATGTCGACCGCTCGGTCGTCGGCCAGCCGGGCGCGGCCGATGCGCCCTTCGTCCCGGTCTCCGCGGCCGAACAGCGCCGCGCCCTGCGCACGCTGGGCGAGACCGTATTCGGACCGGATGCCTTCGATTTCCCGCCGGAACTGATTGCCCGGCTGCAGCCGGAGCGGCGGGGGTTCGACGCCCTGCGCCGGGCCGAGGAGCCGCGTGTCCAGGCCTATGTCCGCGATGCCCAGAATTCGGTGCTCGCGCACCTTCTGCATCCGCGCGTGCTGAACCGGCTGACCGACAGCCTGGCCTATGGCGGCGACTACTCCACCCACGCCATGCTGCGCGATCTGACACGGGAGATTTTCAAGGGCGACCCCTGGGGCCGTCCCAATGTCTACCGGCGCAATCTGCAGATCCAGTATATCGACCGGCTGATTGCCGTCGAAGACGCGTCCTCGCTGCAGCATGTCCCGGCGGTCGCCGTGCGTGACACGCTGCGCCGGATTGCCGGGATGAATCACGGCTGGGATGTCTGGCTGGATGCCGAGACCCGCGCCCATTGCCGCTATATCCGTGAGCGCATCGCAGCGGCACTCGACACCTGACGGGCTCTATCGGAGCAGCGCACAGAAGAAAGGCCCGCCGGTTCGACCGGCGGGCCTTTCCCGTATCACCTTCCTGTCGCCCCGGTCAGGCCTGGTCCGAGCTCTCCGCGTCCAAGGCCGCATGGTCGCGCCTGGGCAGGAAATGCGAAATCCAGCGGCCGACCACGTAGAAGACCGGCGTGAAGATCAGGCCGAAGAAGGTCACCCCGATCATCCCGGCGAACACCGCAATCCCCAGGGCCTGGCGCATTTCCGCACCGGGACCGTGGGCGAATGCCAGAGGCGTCACGCCGAGAATGAAGGCAAAGGAGGTCATCAGGATGGGCCGCAGGCGGATCCGGGCGGCCTGGGCGGCGGCCTTGAAGCGGTCGCTGCCGGCCTCGTCCTCGGCCTGGCGCGCAAACTCGACCAGCAGGATCGCGTTCTTGGCCGCCAGGGCGATCAGCACGATCAATCCGACCTGGGTGAGGATATTATTGTCCATCCCCATCAGATTGATGCCGACCATCGCCGCGAGAATACACATCGGCACGATGAAGATCACCGCCCACGGCAAGGTGAAGGCCTCGTACTGGGCCGCCAGCACCAGGAAGACGAACACCACCGCGAAGGCGAAGATCATCAGGCCGGAATCGCCGGCCGCCTTTTCCTGGTAGGCGATCTCGGTCCACTCATAGCCAAAGCCCGGCGGCAGGTTGGCTTCGAGGATCTCCTCCATCGCATCCAGCGCCGTGCCCGAGGCCACGCCGGGCATGGCCTGGCCCTGGATTTCCACGGCGGTGAAGTTGTTGTGCCGCACGACGCGGACCGGTCCGGACTCCGTGGTGATCGACGCCACCGAGGCAATCGGCACCAGTTCGCCATCCCGTCCGCTGACCCGCAGCCGGCCGATATCGGCGATATCGTCCCGGGCCTCGGCTTCAGCCTGGGCGGTCACACGATAGGTACGGCCCTGATAGTTGAAATCGTTCACATAGGTCGAGCCGAGATAGGTGCCGAGCGCGGAATAGACCGATGCCGGATCGACACCCAGGCGCTGGGCCCGGTCACGATCGACATCGACACGCACGCGCGGCGAGTCGGTCGAGAAGTCGGTGAAGACCTGGGTCAGGCGCGGGTCCTGGTTGGCGGCGCCGATGATCTGCCAGGCCACCTGGCCCAGCGTGTTCAGCCCCTGGCCTGTGCGGTCCTGCACGATCACCTTGAAACCGCCGCCATTGCCCAGCCCCTGAACCGGAGGCGGGGCGATGATGAAGGCACGGCCTTCCGGCACGATCTGGGCCAGCATGCCCGTCAGCTGCATGGACAATTCCTGCGCCGACATGCCCGGATGCCCTTGCCGCTCGTCAATCGGGTCGAGACGGATGAACATGGTCGAGCCGGACGAGTTGAGCGAGAAGGTCGCCCCGTCCAGGCCGACAATCGCAGCCATGCCATCAACGCCCTCGGTCTCGGCGACCGCGCTCTGGACACGGGCCATGACCTCGTCGGTGCGTTCAAGGGACGCGCCCGGCGGCAATTGCACAATGCCGATCAGGAAGCCCTGGTCCTGGTCCGGAATAAAACCGGTCGGGGTCTCCGACAGGCGCCAGCCGGTGAGCGCAAGCAGGCCCGCATAGGCAATCAGAACGATGACAATCATGCGCACAAGGCGTGACACAACGGCCCCATAACTGTCCGATAGCCATGCAAAACCGTTATTGAACTGTCGCGCCGCAAAGCGCAGCGGAGCCAGCGGGCCCGGCCGGGCGTCATGGGCGTCGGACTTGTGCGGTTTCAGCAGCAGGGCGCAGAGCGCCGGGCTGAGTGTCAGCGACACGACGAGCGAGATGATCGCGGCGGTCGCGATGGCGACGGCGAACTGACGATAGAAAATTCCCGGAATGCCGCCCATGAAGGCGGTCGGAATGAAGACCGAGATCAGCACCAGCGACATGGCGATCAGCGCACCGCCGACCTCCGTCATCGACTTGCGGGCCGCGATCCGTGGCGAATTGCCCTCGCGTATCAGGCGCTCGACATTCTCTACCACCACGATGGCGTCGTCGACGACGATGCCGACAGCCAGCACCATGGCAAAGAGGGAGAGCGAGTTGATCGAGAAACCCAGGGCCGCCTGCACGGCAAAAACGCCGACAATGGAGACCGGGATGGCGATGATCGGGATCAGCGCCGCCCGCCAGGTCTGCAGGAAGACGATGATCACCAGCACGACCAGAAAAACCGCCTCGATCAGCGTGCGTTGCACGGCATGCACCGAGGCTTCGACGAATTCGGTCGGGTTGTAGGGGATGATATAGTCCATGCCCTCGGGGAATTCGGCCTCGGCGGCCTCGATTTCCTCGAGCACGGCCGAGGCCGTGTTCAGCGCATTGGCGCCGGGCTGCTGGATGATCGCCATGGCGACACCGGGCCGCTGGTCGAAATAGCCGCGCACGAGATAGGTCTCGGTACCCAGTTCGACCCGCGCGACATCTTCCAGCCGTGTGACGGCCCCGTTTTCACTCCGGCGCACCACGACATTGCCGAACTCCTCCGCCTCGATCAGGCGGCCGCGCACCTGTACCGGCACCTGGAAGGAGGGCGCATCGCCGGCGCCATAGGGCGGCTGGCCGAGAATACCGCCGGTGGCCTGGATATTCTGCTCACGCAAGGCGGCGACGACATCGTTGGCCGTCAGGCCGTGGGCGGCGGCGCGGTCGGGATCGATCCAGACCCGCATGGAATAATTGCCGGCACCGAAAACCTGTACATCGCCGACACCGTCGAGGCGTAGCAAGCGGTCGCGCACCCGGGTGTTGGCGTAGTTGCCGATATAGTCGGTATCCAGCGTGCCGTCCGTCGAGCGCAGCGACACAATCAGCAGGAAGCCGGTCGCCTGCGCCTCTACCGAGACGCCGGTCTGACGCACGATTTCAGGCAGGCGCGGCTCGGCCCGGTTGACCCGGTTCTGCACCTTCACCTGGGCGGTATCGATATCGGTGCCCGGCTGGAAGGTAACGGAGATCTGCACCATGCCGTCCGCTGTCGAGGAGGAGGTCATGTAGAGCATGCCCTCGACGCCGTTGATCTCCTGCTCAAGTGGCGCGGCGACCTGTTCGGCGACATCCTCGGCGGTGGCGCCGGGGTAGGCAGCCGTGATCGCCACCGTCGGCGGAGCGATCTCGGGATATTGCGAAAGCGGCAGCTGCGGATAGGCGAAGACACCCAGCAGCGTGACGATGACCGAGATCACCAGGGCGAAGATCGGTCGGTCGATGAAGAAATGGGACAGGCGCATGAGGGAGGCTTTCTTCCGCGCAGCTGTGGACGGGATCAGTCGACGGGCTGGGCGCTCGTGGCCGGCTGGGATTCAATGAAGGCGGCACCGCCCCGGGCCGGAGCAGCACGGGCGATCTCGGCGTCCCGGGGCACCACTTCGGCGCCCGGACGGGCCCGCAGGAGTCCGTTGACGATCACCCGGTCTCCCGGTTCCAGACCGTCACGGATGACGCGCAGGCTGCCGCTCAGCGGCCCCTGGACGATATTGCGCGTCTCCACCATGTTCTGGTCGTTCACCACATAGACGATCCGGCGCGAGCCGTCGGACAGGATCGCCGTCTGCGGCAGCAGCATCGCCTCATAGGGCGCGCTGCCGCGTACCCGGGCCGTGCCCAGCATGCCCGGACGGATGAGACCGTCCGGATTGGGAATGCTGGCGCGCATGTGGATCGTGCCGGTATTCGGATTGATGGCGTTGTCGGCAAAGACGATTTCACCGCGGCGATCAAAGGCGGTCTCGTCCTGCAAACGCACCTCGACCGGCGCGCCCTCGTCCGTGACCCGCCGGCGCTGATAGCGCAGAAAGACAGCTTCGGAGGCATCGAACTCGAAATAGATCGGATCGGAGCTGACAATCGTGGTCAGCACATCGCCGGCTGAATTACCGCCGGAGACGAGATTGCCCGGATCGACCTGGCGGGCCGAGGCATGACCGGAGATCGGTGCGGTAACCTCGGTGAATTCCAGGTTCAGCTGCTGCGCCTCGACCTGGGCCCGGGCAGACGCCACCGCGGCTTGCGCCGTGCTGACCGCCGTACGGCGCTGGTCCACCGCCTCCTGGGAAATGGTGCGCGATTCGATCAGGCGTTCGGCGCGTTCCAGGTCGGTGCGCACCTGGGACAATTCGGCGCGTGCCTGGGTCAGGCGGCCTTGTGCAGCAGCCAGTTCCGCCTGGAAGGGACGGGCATCGATGGTGAACAGGCGTTGCCCTGCCTCCACCTCGGCCCCATCTTCAAAGTGGACGGCTTCAAGATAGCCGCTGACACGGGCCCGCACATCGACATGCTCCGGCGACTCGAAACGGCCGGTAAACTCGTCCCAGTCGGCAACCTGCTCGACGAGCGGTGTTGCGACATCGACCTGGGGTGCCGGCATCTGGCCCTGCTGCTCCCCGCCGCCGCAGGCAGTCAGGAGAATGGCCGAAACAAGGAGGACACCGGTGGTGTTGGAAAATAGGCGCGCCATGAATCAATCCCGCAGACGAAAACGGACGCGCATGCCGCCGGGCCGGCGGTGCCACGTCCTCCGAGTGTAAATCTGGCCGGAATGTAGTAAGTCAACAGGTGATGACAACCCGGCAGTGTGAGAAAAAATCGCATGGTAGCTATTTATCCACCCCGGCCTCGCAATGCCGAAGCCACCAAGGCCGCAATCCTGGCCGCCGCACGCGGCCGCTTTGCCCAGGCCAGCTATGATACGGTGGGAATCCGGGAGATCGCCTCGGATGCCGGCGTCGACCCCGCCCTTGTCTCCCGCTATTTCGGCTCGAAGGAAGACCTGTTCGCCGCGGTGCTGAACCGGCCGGAGAAGATCGAGCGCATCGGCGATCTCTTCACCGGCGATATCGCGACGCTCTCAACGCGCATTGCCAACATGATCGTGGAGGAGCCGGACGACGAGAACACCGTCGAGGACTTCCTGATCATGCTCAACTCGATCGCTTCGGCGACCGCCGCGGACATGGTCCGCAACACGATCTTCGAACGTTGCGACCGGCCCGTTGCCGCCGCCCTGACCGGCCCTCACGCCGAACTGCGCGCCCGGATGCTCGGCGCCCTCATCGTCGGCCACATCATGAACCGCACCATGTGGGGCGACCTGGCCAAGGACTCCGACCTGCGCAGCCGCGTCCGCGAACGGATCATGGAACAGGTGGAGTTGAGCCTGTCGGAGCTTTAGGCGCGGGACCGCGGGGGAGCGAATATCGTATGGACACTGATGGTTTGCGCTTGTTCGTTCTCGCGGCCGACCTGCTGAATATCAGCGGGGCCGGACGCCGGCTGGGCCTGTCCCCGGCTGTCGCCAGCGCACGTCTGGCCAAACTCGAGCAGCAGGTCGGCGCCGATCTGCTCCACCGGTCCACACGCAAGGTCAGCCTGTCGCTGGAAGGCGCGGAATTCCTGCCGTTCGCCCGCGAAATTCTGGCCCAGGAAGATGCCGCCCGGGCCGCCCTGGGACACGGACGCCCCGATGTCGCCGGCACTTTGCGCTTCGCCGCATCCAGCACCTTCGCCCAGCTTTACATCGTGCCGATACTGCCGGAATTCCTCGACCGCTATCCCGGGATCAATCTTGAGCTCAAACTGTCCGACATCCCGATGAACCTGATCGAGGGCGGCTATGACCTCGCCCTGAGAAACTACGCGATCGAGGACAGCAGTCTGCGGGCCCGCAAGCTCGCCGATGACAAACGGATCCTGTGCGCATCCCCGGGCTATATCGCGCAATTCGGCAGCCCGGCGACGCCGGAGGATCTCGCCGGACACCGGCTGCTGCATTTCATGGGCGGGTCATCCAAGACCCTCCTGTCGCTTGCAGACGGTCCGGCCGGCCGGTTTCCGCCCGAGAACACGCGCAGCCGCGTGATCTGCGATGACGGCACCAGTATGAGGCTGGCAACCCGGGCCGGGGTGGGCATTTCCATCAATTCGCTGTGGAGCGTGCACGCCGACATCAAGGACGGCTCGATCGTCCGCGTCCTGCCCGATTACGAGGTCGATGACCAGTCGGCGATCTGGCTGGTCTATCCCAAGTCGAACGTGCTGACCGCGAAAGTCCGCGTCCTTATCGACTACCTGGTCGAGAAAATGGGCAAGCCCCCTGTCTGGGAGCGTGAGGCGGATTGACGAGATTGTATTGAAAATACGAATACTCCAATCGCCGACAGGCCAATTTTATTCGCGATGACAGGGCGTATTTCAGGGGCAGTTTCTCATCCAAAGGAGTTGCCCGATGAAAGCGATGATCCTCAACAGCTATGGCGAACAGGCCGCCTTCGAAACCGCAGACCTTGCCCGTCCCGAAGTCCGGCCCGGGCATGTCCTCATTCGCATTTCCGCGACGAGTGTGAACACGGTGGACACAATGATACGCCAGCTTGGCCAGGATAATCTGCCGCTGGCACCTGATCTGCCGGCTGTGCTCGGCATGGACTTCGCCGGGACGGTCGTCGCGGCCGGTGACGGCGTCAACGGCTTCGCGGCCGGAGATGAAGTCTACGGGTGCGCAGGCGGCCTGGCCGACCTGCAGGGCGCGCTTGCCGAATACATGCTCGCCGACGCCCGGCTGATCGCCCACAAGCCGAAATCCCTCTCGATGCGCGAAGCCGCCGCCCTGCCGCTGGTCGGCATCACCGCCTATGAAGGCCTCACCCGCGCCGGCACGCGGACCGGACAATCCGTCCTCGTGCATGGCGGCGCTGGCGGTGTGGGCCATATCGCGGTGCAGCTGGCCCGGCATTTCGGTGCCGAAGTCTCGGCAACCGGAAGCGGCGACGCCCAGATGGATCTGATGTCCCGGCTCGGCGCCCGGCCGATCGATTTCCGTACACAGTCTGTCTCCGATTATGTGGAAGCGCATACAGGTGGCGCGGGCTTCGACGTGGTGTTCGATTCCGTTGGCGGCGCGAACATGTCCAACTCCTTTGCTGCCGCCGCCCTGAACGGGCATGTCGCCAGCACGGTGGCCATGGTCGAGCTCGACCTGACGCCTGTTCATTTCAAGGGCCTGTCCCTGCATGTCGTCTTCATGCTGATCCCGATGCTGCACGATCACCAGCGCGCAGCCCATGGCGCGATCCTTCGCGAACTCGCTGAACTGGTCGATGCCGGCGCCGTGCGCCCGGTGCTGGACGACCAGCATTTCGGCCTTGATCAGGTCGGTGAGGCCTATGACCGCCTGACAAGCGGCCAGGCCATCGGCAAGGTCGTGATCGAGGTCGGCTAACACCCCGCCGAGCCTGCAACCGCAAACGAAAACGCCCCGGACCAGACGTCCGGGGCGTTTTCAGTTTCGCCGATCTTGCGATCAATTTGGGTGCGGGGGTAGGATTTGAACCTACGACCTTCAGGTTATGAGCCTGACGAGCTACCGGACTGCTCCACCCCGCATCAGGATGGCCCGCGGAACCGGAGTGCCGTGGGGAGGCGCGTATGTAGGATGACACTGATGTGTCGTCAACCAGCCAGCTGCGCTTTACCTGCGTTCGGGATCATGGCCTAACATCTTGCCATGACACACACTCCCTCAGATCCCGACGCGCCCATTCCGACCGCCCTGCGCGACTGGCAGGAGGGCCGCTACAGCGCGGCGCTCGACCGGCTGGACCGGGCTGCCCGGAATGGCGATGAGGCCGCCCTCACCCTGCTGGTGGAACTGGGCGGACACGAGCCCGACCCGGCATCGACAAGGGCGCGTGCCTTTGCGGCCATGGAGGCGATGCCACCATCCATGATGCGCAATCGCCATCGCGCCTATTACCGGGCCGCCGGCCATGCCGGCGAGGCCGACTGGCGGCGGGCGCTGTGCGAGCGCCACGACCAGGCCGAGGCCGGCGACTGGCTGGCGCTGACCGAGCTCGGGCTGCTGGCGCTGATGAGTGGCGAAACCGAGGCCGGAACCGCCTGGCTGGAGCGCGCCGCAGGCAGCGGCTCCGGACTGGCGATCGCCGCCCTGCTGCGGCTGGGCTGCGACAGCGGCGCCGTATCGCCGGCGGCGCGAGATGCGTCGGAGGGCTTCGTGCAGTCCGGTCATCCCATGGCCCAGGCCTTGGTGCAGAGCGCGGCCGCGCTGCCCCTCATTAACACGCCGTCCAGTCCGCCAGCGGATCCAGACGGACTGCTGGAGGGTCTCGCCCGCACGGTCTGCGCCGTACCGGCACCGGATACGCTTCTGAATGAAGCACCGCGGATCGCCAGCTGGACAGAGGTCCTGCCCGGCGCTGTGTGCGATTACCTGACAGTGGGCGCCTCGCCGCTGCTGCGTCCGGCCGAGATTCATGACCCCGCAACCGGCCAGATGCGCCGTGACCCCTATCGCAGCTCGCTGACCGCCGCGATGCCGGAGCAGGCCATGGACCTGGTCAGCCTGGCCATCAAGGCACGCATGGCGGCCCTCGCCGGCCGGCCCGTCGAAACAGGCGAGCCGCTCGCCGTGCTGGCCTACCGGCCTGGCGAGGAATATCGCGCTCATTTCGACTTCATCGTCCAGGCGGCCGGCACAGAGACCTCCCCCATGGGCCGGCGCGGCCAGCGGGTCGCGACAAGCCTGATCCGGCTCAACTCGGAATTCGAAGGCGGCGCCACACGGTTTCCGCGGCTCGACATTGCCTGGACCGGCGGACGCGGTTCGGCTCTGAGTTTCGACAATGTCACGGCGGACGGCCAGGGCGACAAAGCGACGCTCCACACCGGCGAACCGGTGACCCATGGCGTGAAGGTGATTGCCAGCCTGTGGCTGCGCGAACGCGCCTGAAACCGCATGTCTGACGCCCCGATGACGCTCTGAGCCGGCGAAACTCCGGAATCCGGGCACAAAAAAACCGCCGCGAAAGCGACGGTTGATTTGTGAATTGTCATGGAGGGGGATCTAACGGGCAGACCGGGCAGCGACCTACTCTCCCACGCCTTAAGACGCAGTACCATCGGCGCTAGGGGTCTTAACGGCCGTGTTCGGGATGGGAACGGGTGCGGTCCCCCTGCAATAACCACCCGGTCAGCGCGTTAGATCCAAAAGAAGAGACATGTCTGATGTATTTTGAGGTGTTGCTTTGCTTTGTCCGACGAAGCGATCGCCGGGCATGAGCATCATAAGATCAAGCCTATCGAGTAATTAGTACCAGTCAGCTTCATGTGTCGCCACACTTCCACACCTGGCCTATCAACGAGGTAGTCTTCCTCGACTCTCAAGGGAAAACTGGTTTTGAGGGGGGCTTCCCGCTTAGATGCATTCAGCGGTTATCCCTTCCGTATATAGCTACCCTGCTATGCTGCTGGCGCAACAACAGGTCCACCAGAGATACGTCCACCCCGGTCCTCTCGTACTAGGGGCAGCTCCTCTCAATTTTCCGACACCCACGGCAGATAGGGACCGAACTGTCTCACGACGTTCTAAACCCAGCTCACGTACCGCTTTAATTGGCGAACAGCCAAACCCTTGGGACCTGCTCCAGCCCCAGGATGCGATGAGCCGACATCGAGGTGCCAAACAATGCCGTCGATATGGACTCTTGGGCATCATCAGCCTGTTATCCCCGGCGTACCTTTTATCCGTTGAGCGATGGCCCTTCCACGCGGGACCACCGGATCACTATGGCCGTCTTTCGACTCTGCTCGACCTGTCAGTCTCGCAGTCAGGCAGGCTTATGCCATTGCACTCATCGACCGATTTCCGACCGGTCTGAGCCTACCATCGCGCGCCTCCGTTACTCTTTGGGAGGCGACCGCCCCAGTCAAACTACCCACCACACAGGGTCCCGGACCCAGGTTCATGGGCCGCGGTTAGACATCAACAATTATCAGGGCGGTATTTCAAGGATGACTCCACCACAGCTGGCGCCATGGCTTCAAAGTCTCCCGCCTATCCTACACAAATAATCGCTAATGCCACTGTGAAGTTGTAGTAAAGGTGCACGGGGTCTTTCCGTCTGACCGCGGGAACTCCGCATCTTCACGGAGAATTCAATTTCGCTGAGTCTATGCTGGAGACAGCGGGGAAGTCGTTACGCCATTCGTGCAGGTCGGAACTTACCCGACAAGGAATTTCGCTACCTTAGGACCGTTATAGTTACGGCCGCCGTTTACCGGGGCTTCAATTCGGAGCTTGCACTCCTCCTTTTAACCTTCCGGCACCGGGCAGGCGTCAGACCCTATACGTCGTCTTGCGACTTCGCAGAGCCCTGTGTTTTTAGTAAACAGTCGCCACCCCCTGGTCTGTGCCCCTGGACACTGCTTGCGCAGCGCCAGGCTCCCTTCTCGCGAACTTACGGGAGCAATTTGCCGAGTTCCTTCAGCATAGTTCTCTCAAGCGCCTTGGTATGCTCTACCAGTCCACCTGTGTCGGTTTCGGGTACGGTCTAACGCGGGAGCTATTTCCAGGGACGCCTTGGCTGCCAGCTCAATCCGATAAGGACTGACAACTTCCGGAATCCGTCACTACCCGCCGGTGCAGGAATATTAACCTGCTTCCCATCGACTACGCATTTCTGCCTCGCCTTAGGGGCCGACTAACCCTGCGCTGATTAGCATTGCGCAGGAACCCTTGGACTTTCGGCGAGGGGGTCTCTCACCCCCTTTATCGCTACTCATGTCAGCATTCTCACTTCCGATACCTCCAGCAGCCCTCGCGGGTCTGCCTTCATCGGCCTACGGAACGCTCCGCTACCGCTCAACAAAGTTGAGCCCGCAGCTTCGGTGTATCACTTAAGCCCCGTTACATTTTCCGCGCAGGAGCGCTTGACCAGTGAGCTGTTACGCTTTCTTTAAAGGATGGCTGCTTCTAAGCCAACCTCCTGGTTGTCTAAGCACTCCCACATCGTTTCCCACTTAGTGATAACTTAGGGACCTTAGCTGGCGGTCAGGGCTGTTTCCCTCTCCACTACGGACCTTAGCACCCGCAGTGTGTCTGCCTCGTATTACTCCATGGTATTCGGAGTTTGGTTAGGTTTGGTAAGTCGTTGGGACCCCCTAGCCCATCCAGTGCTCTACCCCCATGGGTATTCACGAGACGCTCTACCTAAATAGATTTCGCGGAGAACCAGCTATTTCCGGGTTTGATTGGCCTTTCACCCCTAGCCACAAGTCATCCCCGTCTTTTTCAACAGACGTGGGTTCGGTCCTCCAGTGAGTGTTACCTCACCTTCAACCTGCTCATGGCTAGATCACCCGGCTTCGGGTCTTATCCCTCGAACTCAGTCGCCCTATTCAGACTCGCTTTCGCTACGCCTACACCTACCGGCTTAAGCTTGCTCGAGAGACAAAGTCGCTGACCCATTATACAAAAGGTACGCCGTCAGGCTTGCGCCCTCCGACTGCTTGTAGGCGTCCAGTTTCAGGGTCTGTTTCACTCCCCTCGTCGGGGTGCTTTTCACCTTTCCCTCACGGTACTGGTTCACTATCGGTCATGTAGGAGTACTTAGGCTTGGAGGGTGGTCCCCCCATGTTCAGACAGGATTTCACGTGTCCCGCCCTACTCGAGGCTCTTATCTCACTGACGTGTACGGGGCTGTCACCCACTGCGGCCCGACTTTCCAGACGGTTCCACTTCGATTGATAAGAGCACTGGCCTGATCCGCGTTCGCTCGCCACTACTAGCGGAGTCTCAATTGATGTCCTTTCCTCCGGGTACTTAGATGTTTCAGTTCCCCGGGTTTGCTTCTAAACCCTATGTATTCAGATTTAGATACCTCACACGAACTCTGGTGATCGGCCGGCCGATTGCTCGACCGAACGACCGCCAGGGTCCGTAAAGGTGGGTTTCCCCATTCGGATATTCTCGGATCAAAGTTTGCTCGCAACTCCCCGAGACTTATCGCAGCGTGCCACGTCCTTCATCGCCTCTACATGCCTAGGCATCCACTAAACGCCCTTTTGACACTTGATCTTGAAATTGATGCTCATGCGCGGTGAACGCCTCGCCACTCATTCCGCTTGCTGATGCCTGGGTCGTGCAAACCCAAGCGGCAATCGGCGATCGTGACAAGACCCGACGCATGAACCTCGGTCAGGATGTCTCTTCAGTGCAACCTGAGACGGCTGCACCCTCCACAACA
>NZ_JBSWXX010000002.1:0-538911 GCF_056160825.1 Maricaulis sp. ABE4_448 | reverse complement strand
CCAGAACCATCGTGATCGCTGCCGTCAGCGTCGTCTTGCCGTGGTCAACGTGACCAATCGTGCCAATGTTCGCGTGCGGCTTTGTGCGCTCAAACTTTTCCTTCGCCATCGTGTTTTCCTCTTGGACGCCGACCTAATCGCGAAGATGGCCATCGACGTAGATGCAAGTGAAACTGTTCGGATACGGCCGTACCCGAAGGACCGGGCGCGGGATAGCGCCGGTTTTGCCCAAAGGCAAGAGGCAAGCGCGGGATGATGCGGCTGCGCACGGCAGTCCCTGCACGCGGTCATGTCGGCATTTCGCGGATTAGCCGGAGGTGCTTGCGTCAGGGGGCGTGAAGCAGCGCAGTCGCAGACCGTCCGCCTACGCCGAGGCTTCGGGCGACATCCTCCTTCGCTGAAGCTCCGGAGGACAAGCCTCTTCGCCCCGGGGTGCGCGCTGCGGGTGGTCTGACACCCGAAGCCCGCAGGGCGAAGGGTGGAGCGGGTAGCGGGAATCGAACCCGCATCCTCAGCTTGGAAGGCTGCTGCACTACCATTGTGCTATACCCGCATCAGGGCGCTGGTGTTTACCGGTAACCGCGCCAAAGGTCGAGAGAGCAATTGAACACCGCTGCAGTGGCTGGCAAGCACGACCGCGCGCCAGGCCCCTGCGACGACATCAACGCCGTTACACGGCCGCCAAAAAGTCGGCGCTGAACAACCGCTACGAACCCAAAGGGTTCGCACGCGCGACCGCGCGTCGGGCGGTCAGCCCGCCCCATCGGAGGCGCGAGCGCGACAGTCTGGACATCACCCCTCGCCGCCAAGGTCCTTTGCCGCTGGTTCTTTCTTGGCGATCGAGCGGATTGACCAGAGGCGCTTCCTGGCGAATGCCTGACCGGAACCTGTTTTCAGATAGCGCTCGAAGGCGATAGCCTGATCGACATCCGAAAAGGCCAAGTATGTGACGAGCTTCCACGGCACATATTTGGAAGTGTGGGGCGAGCCGCCCGAATTGTGCCTCTCAAGCCGCGCACGCAAATCTCTTGTCATTCCGATATAGCGTTGCCCGGCAACAGAGACGCTTGCCAGAAGGTACACGTAGCGCATGACCCCTCCCCGGGCCAACAATACACCTTAACGTGCAAAGATAAGGATTGCCAGAAACGATGAGCCAGCGTCCGCTTTGGCCAGGGTGCGCGCTGCGGCTAGTTCCGAACTCGATGACAAAAGGAGGAATCGCGCGTGTCGCGGACATGCCCGCCTTCGCCAAGGCTTCGGCGGGGCACCTCTTCGCCCCGGGTGCGCGCTGCGGGTGGCTTGCCACCCGAAGCCCGCAGGGCGAAGGGTGGTGGAGGGGGCTGGATTCGAACCAGCGTACGCATAGCGGGCAGATTTACAGTCTGCTGGATTTAACCACTCTCCCACCCCTCCACAGGGTGCCTTCATGTCCGGAAATAACCGGCGGAAGGATGTCCTGCAACGAAGTCTCTCAGCTTGGCTTCAGCCGTGCTATGGCAGGCCTCACCGGGCGGAGCCCCGAAACAGGAGCGCGGACTATAGTGACGAAGAACCCAAGGCGCAACAGCCCCAATCGCCCCGATTACAGCCGCGGCTCCAGGCCTGCTGGCACAGGCGATTCGGGATGGATCTGGGGGCGTCACGCAGTGCTCGCCGCTGTCGCGAATCCGCGCCGGAAAATCCTCGAACTGCGCGTCACCCGCAATGCCGCGCGAGAACTGCCCGAAGGCACACAGGCCAACACCGTCGAACCGCGCGCACTGGACAATGACCTGCCCCCCGGTGCCGTGCACCAGGGCTTTGCCGCCCGCGCCGCCGCGCTGGATGCCGAACCGGTGGCAGGCGTCACCGATCCGACCCATGGCGCCCTGCTGGTGCTCGACCAGATCACCGACCCGCACAATGTCGGCGCGATCCTGCGCTCGGCTGCGGCCTTCGGCGTCCGCGCCGTGGTGATGCAGGACCGCAAGGCCCCGCCGCTTTTCGGCACCGTCTGCAAGAGCGCTGTGGGTGCCGCCGAACGCGTGGCGCATGTACGCGTCACCAATATCGCCGACACGCTGACCGAATTCCGCAAGGCCGGCCGTTTCGTGCTGGGCCTGGCCGGCGAAGGCGAGACCGAGCTGGCGGCGGCACTGGCCGGGCCGGACGGCACGGGGCACGGTCCGGGTATCGTTCTGGTGATGGGCTCGGAAGAAAAAGGATTGCGGCCGCGTGTGGCCGCCTCCTGCGATCAGCTGGTGCGCATCCCGATGACGCAGGCGGTGGAAAGCCTGAACGTCTCGAATGCCGCCGCGATCGCCCTGTACGAAGCGGCAAAATGGCGCCCGGCCCGGCCGTGAGGCCGGAGCGGACCGAAGCGCCACCTGCTGGAGCCTATTTGCTGCCGCCGGAGCGCAGCACGGTGCGGCCATTGCGGCGCCAGTCGATCGAGCCTTCGATCTCGGCAATCTCGACATCGCCGCCACCGCCTTCACGGATACGCACATCGGTCGCCGTACCGCCGAATCTGATATCGCCGGAGCCGTTGATGTCCGCCTCGAAGGGCTGCGCCTGACCACGGCGCACGGTAATGTCGCCAGAACCGGCAATACCGGCGTTGAAGGCACCGTCCATGCTACCGACGACCACATCGCCAGAGCCCGAAATATCGACATCAAGGCCGGCAACGCGGGCAAACTCGACATCGCCGGACCCGTTGATATCGACCTCGCTGTCACCGCGAACTTCGCCGGTTTCGACATCGCCGGACCCGTTGATCCCGACATGAATGCGGCCGCCGACCGTTCCGGCGACAACATCGCCGGACCCGTTGATGGCGATGTTCGCATCGCCGCCGATATCCCTGACGGTGACATCACCGGAACCGCTGATGCGGATCTCGGCGTCGCGGTCGATCATACCGGCGTCGAAGCGGCCACAGCTGTTCATCGCCAGGTCCAGCGCACCCAGATCGCCGGCCTCGCCGACAAAGGCGCTGTCATCGAGTTCGAACGTGATGGTGTCCGGCGCGGTGATGACCAGGGTCGGATACTCGTCGATGGAATGCGTTGCAAAGCGGCGGCCGATCCGGATTTCATTGTTGCGGGTGCGGCAGTTCAGATTGCGCACGCTCTGACCGCCATCGATCGTCACGCCATTGCGCGAGCCGCTGGCGACAGGATCCTCGGCGACATCTCCGGGATTGCGGATCTCGACGCGGATGTCCGATCCACCGGTGCGGATTTCCACACGGCCGATGAAGTTCTCGACGCGCACATGATCGCCGTCATAGCTCTGCCCGCCGCCCGACTGGGCGTTGGCGCCCATCGACAGTGCACCGATACCGGCCACCGTTGCCACGGCACCGGCGACAATTTTTCCGGTGATGGTTCTGTCAGTCATGGAACTCCCTCCAAATTCGCTTCTCCCCCCTTGGATGCACGGGAGGCCCCTGTCGGATGCAGTCTATGACAGCCTGCATCCTTCGGGCAGCTGAAGGCGGTGTGAAGCTCGCGTAATGTCGTACCGCGCGTCAGCCCGGCCAGAACTCGAACACGAGCGTCGCGATGGGTGTACCGATGGCATAGCCCAGCACCCCGACCAGCACGCCGGGCGTGACCAGATCCTTCCACCCCTTGGCCGCGGCCAGGGCCGGCGCCGTCGTCGCGCCGAGGATGGCGGCATTGGATGCAGTGATCAGTTCCGGCAGGGACAGGCGCAGAAGGCTGCCCAGACCGAACAGGACAGTGGCGTGCACCACCAGGAGAATGCCGATCAGCAACATCAGGATCGGTGCCAGCTGCAGCAGCGACACCACATCCGCGCCCGCCGCGATCATGGCAAAGAAGACAAAGCTGAGCGCGATCCCGATCTCATACCCGCCGCGCAGCCGCCCCATTGTCTTGGGGAAAGCGGTCGCGGGGATCAGTGAGAGAACCGAGATGATGGCAAACTTCCACTTGCGGCCGGCATCATCCCAGACCTGATCCAGGAGGTCCGCCACCAGGGAGCCGAGCGCGACCACGACCAGGGCATAGGCCATGGACAGGGTGAGCGAGGCCGGCGAGATCGAATCTTCCTCGGCAACCTCGATTTCGCCCTGGCTGTGATCGCGCTGGACGAAGCGCGAAGCGATCCAGCTGACACCGGGAATAATGGCCAGAAGGGCGAGGAAGAAGCCGGAATAAAGATTGTCGACGGCGGTCATCGCCGAGGCAAAACTGGGATCGGCTGCGCCGAGCCCGGTGGAGCTCATCAGCGCGCCATAGTTTACAGAGCCGCCGATATAGGTCGCCGTGAACGCGCCCGCCGCAGCGGCCTGGCGTGATCCGTACTCCGCGGCCACAGCCCCGATCTCATAATCACCGACATGGATCAGGGAGAAGGCGATGACCGCACCGATCACGGTCGCTGCTGCCGCGAGCATGAACGCCACTGCCATGCGGGTGGTCTCGAAGAAGATCCGCTTGAGATCCGCCTTCATCAGGAAGAGCGGGATCAGGACGGGGACGAAATAGGTCCAGACGAAATCATAGGCCGGGGCCGAGCTGGGGATGATACGCAGATTGGCCGCCAGGATGGCGATGAAGATCGCCGAGACCGTGCCGGTGACCAGCGCGCCGATGCGGGTCTTCTCCAGAAGAAACGCCACAGCGGCGATCGTGAACAATGCGGCCATGACGGCCAGATGATTGTCTGCCGGAATCAGCGACATGCACACTCCCCCTCTCGTCTGGCGCGGCACGTTAGTACGCGTCGCGCGACGAGGCAATTCACGCCCGTCTCCGGATGTTTGCGTCTTATTTTTGGGATATGGGCGGACCATAATTGATCGCCCGAACTAACCGCACCTGTCTGCGTTTGCCCTTACGGCTTTATCGGATGCAAGACTGCGCCACGACATTCAAACCTTTCGCGGGACAAGACCTCAGCCGGCGTCAGGACGCCAGCTGAGGTTCAGTCGTCGTGAAGCCTTACCAGGGCGGAATGGTCGCCCCCGGCGTCCAGGGTGCGCCCGCTTCCGCCAGTTCCGCCTCAAAGGCAGGAATGTCGTTTTCGACCAGCTCTGTCAGCCGATCACGCAGACCGGCGAACGCTTCCTCGGCCATCTGAAGCTGTGCTTCGTGTGCGCGGGACGGACCATAGGCAGAACTGCCGGTTCCCAATTGGGCGAAGGACAGGCGGGACGACACCGTGGAGGGTTCGGCACCATACTGCCCTTGCGTTGACTGATTACCCTGCAAGGCTTCCTCGATCGCCAACAGCTCCTGCCGCAAGGCTTCATGGCGCTCATCCAGAGCCCCGGGCGCCGTACGCGTGCGGTTCAGCGCTGACTGCAAGCGAGCCAGGCGGGTATGGGTCTGGTCAATGGAAGCGTTGGCAGCAGAGAGCTGCCGTTGCATGGCGCCCAGACGCTCCCAGAACGCGACAACCTCATCATCCGGCGCCCCTGGCAGAGCCCCTTCGGTGAGCCGCTCCACAACGATCTCCTGCGGCTCGCCGATGGAGGTGATTTCACCGCCCTCCTGACGCACGAGTTCAACCGAATAAAGCCCCGGGGCCACCAGATAACCGGATGTCTCGGCATCCGGTGTATCCGGTTCGGTCACAGCATTGGCGCTCGGATAGGTCAGATCCCATGCGACGCGATGGAAACCCGACGACACGCCGCCGGGCAGGCGGCGCACGACCTCGCCCTCACTGTCGCGGATCACCAGCCAGATGCGCGGCGGCGCCTCGCGGCGTTCGGCCTCGATCACGTCAAAGCCCGGGAAAGGCGTGTCTTCACCAGCCTCGATGGCCTCGCTTTCGGATTCCTGGCGGACTTCCGCGGAGGATTGCAGGCCCTCGTGCAGATAGTAGGTGATGACAGCGCCGAAAGGCGGGTTTTCCGCCTGGAAATAGCCATCGCCCTGCGAAGCCCGGAAGCTGAAACCGAGTTCGTGCTGCTGGAAATACCACCAGGCCCGGCGCACCGGGAACAGGCGGGACTCATTCTCCAGCATCTCCACCGACGCTTCGCGCAGGGGCGTGATATCATCCAGCACGTAGATCGAACGGCCGAACGTGCCCACCACCAGATCATCCTCGCGTTCATGGATCAGCAGATCGCGCGCGGGGATGGGCGGCATGCCGGCGGCCAGTTCTGTCCACTGCTCACCGCCATCGAGGGTGAAATAGACCCCGAAATCGGTACCGACGAAGAGCAGATCCGGATTTTCATGATCCTGCACGATACGCCAGACCGGTCCATTGTCCGGAAGGCCGTTCGTGATCATGCGCCAGCTGCGGCCCTGATTGTCCGAACGCAGCAGATAGGGGGCAAAATCGCCAGCCTTGTGATTGTCGAGCGCCATGTAGACGGTATCCGCGTTGAAGCGCGACGGCTCGAAATCATTGATATAGGCCAGATCCGGAACGCCGCGCAGCGCGCCGGCTTCGGTTTCGGACCAGGTCTCGCCACCATCGGTCGTGACCTGGATCAGTCCGTCATCGGTGCCGGCGTACAGCACGCTCTCATCGACCGGCGATTCCGCCAGGGCGCTGATCGTGTTGTAGTTCGACATCGCATAGAGGTCCCAGCCCGCTTCCCAGGACCATTGCCGGCCCATGATGGGTAGACGCATGCGATCCTGATCGCGGGTCAGGTCGCCGGAGATGGCGCGCCAGTTGTCACCGCGATCATCGGAACGCCAGACCCGCTGGGAGGCATGATAAACCCGCGTCGGCTCATGCGATGACACGACAAGCGGCGCATCCCAATTGAAGCGTTCGGCCGGATCGCCCGGCTGCGGTTGCGCCTGGATATAGACGATCTCGCCTGTGGTGCTGTCGATGCGGGCGAGACTGCCCTGTTGCCAGCTGGAATAGGCAATGTCGGGATTCCCGGGCTCCACATCCGGCTCGTGTCCGTCGGCAAACAGGGTGACAACCCAATTCGAGTTCCGGATGCCATGCAGGCTGTCCGTCCGCGACGGGCCCATTTGCGAACTGTTGTCCTGGGTACCGCCATAAACATTGTAGAAGGGTTCGGTGTCGTCCAGCGCAATATCGTAGAATTGCGTGATCGGCAGGTTGGAGATGAAGCGCCACGTGGCGTCACCGTCATAGGTTTCGTAGAGCCCGCCATCGGAACCGACAAGCATGTAGTCCGGGGCCGTCGGGTGGAAGGCAATGGCGTGATCGTCAACGTGCTTGGTCTCATTGTTGAGACCACGGAAGGTCGCACCACCATCGCTGGAAATCTGCGTCGTATTCGACACCAGGATGATCCGGTCGAAATGGTGCGGGTGGGCGTAGAGCTCCTGGTAATAGTGCGGGCCGGTACCGCCGGAGACGGTATCCGACATGCGCGTCCAGCTCTCACCGCGATTGCTTGAACGGTAGACGCCCCCGGTGCGGCGGTCCTCTTCGATGGCTGCGTAGAGGACATCCGGGTTCTGTGGTGAGATGGCCAGGCCGATCTTGCCCATATTGCCGTCCGGCAGCCCCGCCGTGACTTCACGCCAGGTTTCGCCCCCATCATCCGACACATGAAGACCGCTTTCCGGCCCCGCGCCCATATAGGCTGCCACGGTGCGGTGGCGCTGCCATGTGGCGGCGACCAGCCGGTCAGGATTGCGCGGATCCATCACGATATCGGTGACGCCAGTCCATTCCCCGGCCGACAGGACGAGATCCCAGGTCTCACCGCCATCGGTCGACTTGAACAGGCCGCGATCCCCGCCGGACGACCAGAGCGGCCCCTGGGACGCGACCCAGATCGTATTGGAATCCTCCGGATGAACCAGAATTTCCGAAATGTGCTCGGAATTCTCCAGTCCGAGATGGTCCCAGGTTTGTCCCCCGTCGCGCGACCGGTGAATGCCATTGCCGTACCCGACATGGCGGCCGCCGTGATTCTCGCCGGTTCCGACCCAGATCGTATGCGGGTTCTGCGGGTCGATCGTGACCGCGCCGATAGAATAGACATCCTGACCGTCAAAGATGGGCGTCCAGGTGGTACCGGCATTGTCCGTCCGCCAGACCCCACCGGATCCGACGCCGACTATCCAGCTTGAAGGCGTGTCTTGAAGAATTTCGATATCGCTGATCCGACCCGACATGAAAGCCGGACCGATGCTGCGAAACTCAAGGCCCGAGAAGTTTTCCGACGCCAGCGGCCCCGCCTCAGCGTCATCGCTTTCCTCGCTTTGCGCACAAGCAGCCGACGGCAGCGTGCATAGCAGCACGGCACAGATCATTCCCCGCATCGAATTCTCCCCTTTTGGTTCCGGCCAGACTATCAAGCGCCTAGAAAAAGAAAAGCGGAGCGCACGATTAGCAGGACCACCGCACTGCGCGCCTTGACTGCATGACGGCCATCCCCACCATGCCCGTCATGAAACTCGGCAAACTCCTCCGTGACATCCACCACTGGTCCTCGCCGGTCGTCATGCTTCCGCTCGGCGTGGTCATCGTCGCCGGCATTTTTTTGATGCTGAAGAAGGACATCGACTGGATACAGCCCCCCAGTCAACGCAGCGCCCACGCCTCCGACGTTGCGCCGGACACATCATTGGCCGAACTCTACAGCGTGGCAGCGGCCATCCCGGAACTGGACGCCCGGTGGAACGAGTTTGACCGCATCGACATCCGCTCGGATCGCGGAATTGCCAAATTCATCGCACCCAACCGATGGGAGGCGCAGATCGATCTGGTGACACTCGACGTGCTATCGGTCGAATATCGCCGATCCGATCTGATCGAGCAGATTCATGACGGTTCTTTCTTCGCCGACTGGGTGAAGACTTTCGTCTTTCTGCCCGTCGGCGTGATCCTGCTGATACTCTGGGGCACCGGCATCTGGCTCTTCTTCGATCCTCATGTGAAACGCTGGCAGCGAAAGCGGCGTCGGTCCCGAAAGCCCTGAGCGTTTTTCTCCACCTATCCGCCCGCCCTTGGCCAGAGGCCCGTCAAGGGTCGCAAGGAGCAGGCCGCCCCGCCGTCCTGGCTAAACCGGGCCTACCCGCTCTCGGCAGGCGCCAGGATGTCCAGGGCGACACTGGTCATGCCCTCTGTCGCCTGGGTGATCGTGGTGCGCGGATCGTCGGGCGCGAAGAAGGGCGAGTGGTTGGACGGCGGGGTTAGCCCGCCCTCGCGAAACCAGTCGAGCCGTTCCTGCGTGGTCCCACCCACCCAGAACATGAAGGTCGGGATGTCGTGTTCGGTGCGGTGGTATTGCGAGAAGTCCTCGCCGCCCATCACCGGATCGGTCTCCAAGACGGCCTCATTGCCGAAACGGGCGCGCAGCGCGCCGACGGCGCGGCTGGCCAGATCCGGATTATTGTAAAGCGCCGGCGTGTAGGTCTCCTCGATCTCGATGCGCGGATACTCCGCCTCGGTCAATCCGTAGGCGGCGGCCTGATTGTTGGCGACCCGCTGGATGCCCGAGAGCAAGTGTTCCCGGACCTCGTCGGAATAGGAGCGCACGGTGAGCTGGAGATGTGCCTCGTCGGAGATGATGTTGTGCTTGGCGCCGGCATTGAAGGCCCCGACCGTCACCACGCCCGGCTCCAGCGGAGACAGCTCGCGGGAAATCAGCGATTGCAGATTCACCACGATCATCGAGGCGAGGTAGATCGGGTCCTTGGTGGTATGCGGATAGGCGCCGTGGCCGCCGCGGCCGCGCACATAGATGTCGACCGAATCGACGTTGGCCATCGCATATCCCGGCACATAGGTGATCGTGCCGGTAGGTATCCCTGAAAATGTGTGGAAGGACACGTTGAAGTCCGGCGTCGGGAAGCGTTCGAACAGCCCGTCCTCGATCATGGCGACAGCGCCCTCGCCCAGCTCCTCGGCCGGCTGGCCGATCAGCACCAGGGTACCCGACCATTCATCGGTCCGTTCAACGAGTTGCCGTGCCGCACCGACCAGCGCGGTCATATGCGTGTCGTGGGCGCACGCGTGCATGACCGGGTTTTCGACCCCGCGATGGTCGACATCGGTGTCGGTGGAAGCATAGTCCAGACCGGTCTGTTCGCGCACCGGCAGCCCGTCCATGTCGGCGCGCAACATCAGCGTCGGGCCTTCGCCGTTCTCCATCACGGCGACAATGCCGGTCCCGCCAACCTGCTCGGTCACCTCAAACCCCAGCGCGCGCAGTTCTGCGGCCAGGCGTGCAGCGGTCTCGACTTCCTGGTGGGAGAGTTCGGGATGCGCGTGAAAGTGCTGGTAAAGCGCTTCCAGATGCGCGTCATAATCCGCCGCGATCGCACGGCTGAGCGCATCCTCGTTCTGAGCCAGAACGGCCGGCTGTGCAGCGAGCGACAGGCCGAGCACAGCGGTGGCGACGAAAAGATGGCGTTTCATGACAGCTTCCCCTTTGAGTGGTTTTCGCCATTCGAACGGGGCCCAGACCAAACGTCAATCGATGATCGTGTGGACGGGCCCGGTCTCGCCCTCTCCGGTCGTGCGGGATGGGGGCGCGGATTTTCCCCCTGTGCCGCTGGACAGGCGCCGGACAGTCTGGCCGGACTGGACAGGAGTCTGTGCCACATGACCGAATTGCCCCTCGATGTCCGCGGGCTGGCCAAGCGTTATGGCCGCGTCGATGCCGTGCGCCGTGTCGATCTGACCGTGCCGCAGGGCGCGATCTACGGGTTTCTCGGTCCCAACGGGGCGGGCAAGACCACGACGATCCGCTGCCTTCTGGGCCTCATCCGGGCAAATGCCGGGACGGTGCGCGTGGACGGTCACGACATCCGGCGCAATCGCCGGGCCGCCCTGGCGCGTGTCGGGGCCGTCGTCGAGACGCCGGCGCTCTATCCCAACCTCACCGGACACGAGAACCTGCAACTGGCCTGCCGCTATCTCGCCCTGCCCAGGGCGCGCATCGACGCCGTGCTTGAGACGGTCGAGATGACCCGCGACGCCGGGCGCAAGGTGGGTCAGTACTCGCTGGGCATGCGCCAGCGTCTGGGCCTGGCCCGCGCGCTGATCGGCGAACCCCGGCTGCTGATTCTCGACGAACCGACCAACGGGCTCGACCCGTCCGGCATGCGCGACATGCGCGCCTTGATCCGCGATCTGCCGGAACGCACGGGGGCCACCGTCTTCATGTCCAGCCACCTCCTGTCCGAAGTCGAACAGATCGCCACCCATGTCGGCGTGATGCGCCAGGGCGAGACCGTGTTCGACGGCGCCATCGGCGCGCTCGCAGCCCGCACGGGCCAGCGCCTGGACGTCCGGTGCGACAAGCCCGGCGCGGCCATCGCGCTGGCCGGCGCGCATGGCTTCGCAGTGGAGAGCCGGGATGATGCGACAGGATCCTTTATCCTGTCGGGCGACGGCGATCCGGCCCGGCTCAACGCCGCCCTCGTCGGCGCCGGGATTGCCGTCAGCGCCCTCGCCCCGCTTCGCGCCGATCTGGAGAGCTTGTTCCTCGACCTGACGTCCGCTCCCCGCAAGGAGGCCGCCGCATGATCCGCGCTATCGGATGTGAAATCCTCAAACTGCGCCGCTCGCTCGTCCTGCTCGTCGCGGCGACACCGGCCGTCATGGTGTATCTGCTCGGCGTCCTCGCCATGACCAGCGGTCAGGGTGCCGGCGAGTGGACCATACTGGTCATGGCCGGCTCGGCGATCTGGGCCTATTTCCTTCTGCCCATGACCACGATCGGCCTGGCCGCCCTGATGGCCCAGACCGAACACGGTCCGGGCACCTGGTCGTGGTCGCTCGCCCTGCCGGTGCCGCGCTGGCAGATCTTCACCGCCAAGATCCTGGTCCTTCTGGGCATGATGGCGATCATCTCGGCCAGTGTGGCGATGGCCGCCTTCGCCGCGGCGTGGACCGGGCTTCTGGTCGATCCGGAGCTAGTGATTGCAGGCGCACCGGACTGGGCGCTGGCGTTTCGCCTGCACGCGCAGATGTGGATCGCCGGGATCTGCGTGGCCGCGGTACAATGGGGCATCGCCCACCGGTTCCGCAGCTTCGCCGCCCCGGTGGCGATCGGCATCGGCGGCACTTTCGTGGCCGTTGCGGCGACGAGTTCGGAATACGGGATCTACTTCCCCTGGCTGATGCCGGTGAACATGCTGGCCACGGATCCGGAACGCGCGCAGATCGCGCTCGCCCTGGGCGGCGGAGGCGGCACGCTTCTCTTCGTCCTGCTGGTGATCTGGCTCAGCCGCCGCGACTGGGCCTGACGCCCGCCGCTGCCGTCAGCTGGTGAACAGCGGCTCGTAGCGCGCCGCGACATGGCGCAGGTCGATCTCGTTGAGGAAGGTCGAATAGGCCAGGTAGGACAGAAGATAGCGCAGATCCGTCGCCCAGGGCGGCATGAAGGCCGGCTCGACAATCAGCCCGCCCTCGCGCAGCTGTTTCATCGCTTCCAGATCCATCAGGTCGATCTTGCCCACGAACAGGAGGCGGATCAGCGCGATATCGCCGGCCCGCACAGCCGTGCGCAGATAATTGTGCACTTCCAGAAGCCCGCCCAGATAGATGGAGTCCTTGGTGAAGGGGGCGCCGCCGCCCGCCACGCCACCACGCACCACACGCCGCGCGCTCTCGAAAGCCTCGATCGGCGCATCGCGGTCATTGCGCTCGCGGAAGAAGCGGTAGAGCTCGATAAAGTCGGCGCCCCGGGCGGCCATGTCGATGGCAATCACCCGGTCGGCCAGACGCCGGAAGCGCCGCGGATCGAGCGCGCCGGAGATGAATTCAGCAAAGACCGCCAGGCCTTCCTGGGTGCGCGCATTGCCGGGGTGGCTTTCCGCAAGCACCGGGAAATGCGTCTGGCGCAGCCCGTTCTGGCTGGTGGCGATATGGATGAAGGCCTCGTGCTGCAGCAATTGCACCACGTCGAGATCCGAGAAAGCCGCGTCCGCGCGCAGCTTGATATAGTCGCGCCCCGCGGCGGCCTTGGCGGACACGTCCAGCGTCACCTCGACCCGCGGCGCCACCGCACCGAAAGCGGCCGGCAGTTCGGCATCCAGCCGCGCCTTGAGATCGTCGGCCGTGAGAACCTCCGGCGGTTCGAGCCGCACCGCGGCGCCGTCGAAGTCAGCGAGTACATCGTCCAGCCGCCGCGCCAGATCCAGCGCCGTGCGCTTGCCGTCGGCAATCGGGCTGGCCGGCCCGCCATAGAGCCGGCTGGAATAGCGGTGAAAGTCCGCAGTCCCGACCGCCTCGAGCATGTGTGCGGTATCGGCGACCGTCTCGCTGAGACGCAGCAGCCAGTCATGGACCGGGCTCGATCCGTCGATCAGGCGGCGCGCTTCGGCGCCCCGCTCCAGCGAAGGCCCGGCATCGATGTGCGGATAGACCGGACGGGGCAGTTCGCGCTCGCCGCTCTCGAAGAAGGCATCGGCCAGAGAGCGGCTCCAGGCAATGGTCTTGAGAACGGGCAGCCGGTCTTCGGCTTCCAGCAACAGCGCCGCCGCCCGTTCCAGACGATCCAGTTCCGCTGCTGAAATATCCGGCTGACCCATTACACCGCCTCGGCCTTGAATGTGGCGATATCGCTTTCGGCATCCCCCAGCGTTCCCGCCAGCACATCGGCATGCGCACTGGTTCTCGCGGCCAGCCAGACGCGGGCCTTCAGATCGGCCGGATAGGTCCTGAAACGCCGCGCCATATGGCCGATCGACAGGATGCAGGCATTGAGCACCCAGCGGTCCTCCGACCCCAGAGCCGCCTCGATCTCGGCAATGATATCGCCCGGGGCATCGGCATGCAGCGCCGCTCCGATCATCGACTGGACCGTGTCTTCGGTAGTGCTCATTCGGCACGCCTCACAGCAGCCGGCATGTGACAGGCCTCGATCACGGCCGGCGGCGTCTCGAAAAAGAAGGGATGGGTGCGGTTGCGGCGGGCGGCCTTGGCATCGTGAAAGGCCTCACTGTCCGTGCGCATGATCTCGTAGGCGGGACGACCGGCTTCGGGTAGATCGGCCGCCACGCGCACCGACAGGATCGTGTCCCGCTCAGCCGGATCGGCGATCACGCCGGAATTCACCACGGGATCGCCCCGGCGCAGCGCCTGCACATGATCCATCCCGTCGATGACCCGGCCGAAGACCGACATGATCCGGTCGAGGTGGCGCGGCCCCTGCCCGATGACGATGTAGAACTCCACATCGCCACTGTCCGGTTCATTGCCGCGGGCCATCGCCACCGTGCCGGGGCAATGGATCGGCCAGACCGCGTCGCCTGCCGCGTTCATGGCCGCCGGAAAGCCCGCGACATGGCCGACAGTGGGCGCATAGAGGTCGTCATCGACCATCGGCGTGAAGGTGACGCTGCCGGCCGGCACGGTGAATTCGCCCGCCAGCGCCGGATATTGCGGCAGCTCGATCGAATCGGCCTCCTCGCCGCGACCTGCCTGGGCGACGAAACCGTCGATCACGCGGTAGAAGTCCCGCCCGTCGAAAAAGCCGTCACGCGCCGCCTGCCGCATGCGGGCGGCGTGGTTCGGCGCAATCCAGTCGGCCAATTCGATGGCGATCATGCCGTCTTCGACCTCGATCAGGAGCAGGTTCTCCGGGTCGACCGCGCGCCAGTCGGGAATGCCGGTGAAATCCGGTCGGGCAGCCGGGGCGCTTGTCTCGTCGAAATAGTCAATCATGCCCTGGCGCTGTTCCGGCCCCGTGCGGTCGCACGCGCCCAGCATCAAGACCGTCAACACAATACCGCTGCGCCACATAGCTGCCCTCATTTTTCGCGATACTACTCAGTCCGCCCCGCCGAAACGTTCGGACCATTCCGCCACGTCCGTATCCTCGATCTTCTTGAACAGGACTTCAGGCGGCTCGACGGACTGACCGACCGGCAGCGCGGTGAGCATGGACTTTGCCTCGCCCTTCGGCCAGACGCGATCGCTATCGGCGATCCCCAGCGCATCGAGAATGGTCGCGGCCGCGTTCGGGATGACCGGCAGGGCCACCCTGGCCATCACCGTCATGTAGTTGAGCGCCGTGCGCACGCCGATGGCGGCGGCGTCCGGGTCGGTCTTGAACTTGGTCCAGGGCTCGGCCTTTGTGAGGTATTCATTGCCCAGCGCCCAGATCGCGCGGATCTCGCCGGCGGCCTTGCGGAATTCCATTGCCTCGAAATGCGCTTCCGCGGCCTTCAGGCGTTCCGTCATCTCGCCGGCCAGCCAGTCCTCGTTCTCGCCCCACGTGCCGCCTTCCGGCACGACGCCGTCGAAGCGCGACTTGTTGAAGCGCAGGATGCGATTGACGTAATTTCCCAGCACATTGGCCAGGTCGGTGTTGATCAGGCTCTGGAAATGATCCCAGGTGAAGGCCGAGTCCGAGCCTTCCGGCGCATTCGCCGTGAGATACCAGCGCCAGTAATCGCCCGGCAGCAGATCAAGCGCCTGGTCCATGAAGACGCCGCGCTTTTCCGAGGTCGAGAACTTGCCGCCATACCAGGTCAGCCAGTTGAACGCCTTCAGCTTGTCGACCGTCTTCCAGGGCTCTTCGGACCCCAGAATCGTCGCCGGGAAGGACACGGTGTGGAAGGCGACATTGTCCTTGCCCATGAACTGGACATAGGTCACGTCGTCCGCGCCCTTGTCGGTGCGCCACCAGCTTTCCCAGTCCCCGCCATGGGCCTGCGCCCATTCCACCGTCGCGCCGATATAGCCGATGGGCGCATCGAACCAGACATAGAAAACCTTGTTTTCGAAGTCCGGCCGCGGTGCGCCGTTTTTCGTCACCGGGACGCCCCATTTCAGGTCGCGCGTGATTGAACGATCGCGCAGGCCCTCATCCAGCCATTTATAGGCGATCGACTTGGCCAGGCTGGGCCATTCGGTAGCGGCATCGACCCAGTTGCGGATATCCGCTTCCACCTTCGTCTGCAGGAGATGGAGATGCTTGGTCTCGCGCACTTCGAGATTCTTCGAGCCGGAAATCTTGGAGTATGGCTCCTTGAGGTCCGTCGGCTCCAACAGGCGGCCACAATTATCGCACTGGTCGCCACGGGCGCGCTCGAAACCGCAATGCGGACAGGTGCCCTCGACATAGCGGTCCGGCAGGAAGCGGTCATCGTCGATCGAGAAGACCTGGTGCTCGATACGCTCCTCGATCAGGCCCTTCTCCTCCAGCACCTCGGCGAAATGCTGGGTCAGCTCGATGTTCGGCGCATTCGAGGTGCGGCCAAAGACATCATAGGAGAGCGAAAAGCCGGCGCCGGCGCGCTTCTGGATCTCATGCTGCTCGTCGCAGTATTCACGCACGCTTTGTCCGGCCGTTGCCGCGGCCAGCTCGGCCGGCGTGCCGTGCTCGTCGGTGGCGCAGACATAGAGCACATCATGACCCATCACCCGCTGGAAGCGCGCATAAACATCGGCGGGCAGCATCGACCCTGCGAGATTGCCCAGATGCTTGACGCCATTGATGTAGGGCAGAGCGCTGGTGATCAGTATCCGGGCCATTTCGACTTTCTTCTCTTGCGCGGCGATTGGGGTAAAGTGTTCGCGTCAGGGGCGAGCCAAAGGGGACTCGTTCCGGGGCCGTGAGACATACAGGCCCTTCAATGGGGAGGAAATACCAAATGCCGCGAATTCTCGGGCTGAACATTGTGGCGCTCATCGTCGCTACACTTGGCTTTTATGTTGTCGGCGCCGTCTGGTATGGCGCGCTTTTTTCCGAGCTCTGGACAGGGTTGTGGGGATTCACCGACGCCCAGATGACCGCCGCCGAAGCATCCGCCGGGCCCGCCATGGCGATGGGCTTTGCCATTACGCTGGTCACCACGGCCTTTCTCGGCCTGGCGCTGAAGGCGCTGAAGGCCGACGGGCTCGCCAGTGCCGTGAAATGGGCCGTCTTCCTGTGGGCCGGTTTCGTGGTGACGACGATCGCCTATGACATCGCCTACGCCATGCAGCCCATGATGATGCTGGTGCTCGACGGCGCCCATACGCTGATCGGCTTCGTGGTCGCCGCCGCCATCCTCACCGCGATGGACGGCGTCGCCGTCAAGGACTGATCCGCGACACGGCCGGCGGACGGGACAGTTCCGATTGCATCAGGGGCTTGTCCCGCTCCCCGGCCCCGCGTATCAGGTCGCCCTTGGTTGCCGGCTTAGCTCAGCTGGTAGAGCACCTGATTTGTAATCAGGGGGTCGGGGGTTCGAGTCCCTCAGCCGGCACCATTTTTCCGTAGTCCCCGCACTGCTCGACCCGAGCCTGTCGCCGCAGTCGGTGCCGGGGTCGATGCTGACCTGGAACGCGCGCAGGGCCGCGGGCGGCGCGCCCGGCTTGGCGTTCTCCACGCCCTCTCACATCCACCACAATGCTGACGCCGGCACACCATCCGTCGCACCGGAACGCACCCTGATCGCAAGACGAGCGCCCCGAACACCGCATATCTGCGACGAATGCGCTGATAAACCAGACGAATGACAGGCGCATGGATTTGGGCGACGCAAGGCCGCCGCTAGGCTGACTACATGTTCAGCGAACCGTGTCTTTCCACGGCCCCGGTCACCTTGAGATACGGCCGTCTCGCAATCCGCCACTTCGCTATTGCGGCGGCGACCGCCACTGCAGGCCAGACAAGATCCGGACAGACTGAGGGAGGGAAGGATGCGCATCCTGATCGTTGATGACGAGCGGCTGGCCTCGCGCCGGCTGGAAGTCCTGCTGGCCCGCCGGCCGCAATACGAGATCGCCGGTGTGGCGCGTGATGGCGACGAGGCGATGGAGATGATCGCGACGCTGCGCCCTGACGTCGTGCTGCTCGACATTCACATGTCCGGCACCGATGGTCTTATGGTCTCGCGCCAGCTCAACGGGCCCGACGCCCCGGCAGTGATCTTTGTCACCGCCTACAGCCATCACGCCGCCGAGGCCTTCGAGGAAGCTGCCGTCGACTATTTGCTCAAACCGGTGAAGCCGGAACGCCTCGACACCGCCCTCGCCCGCGCCCGCAGCCTGTTGCGCCTGCAGGACGCGCAGTCGCGGATCGGCGAGCTGGAAACGGTGATCGACGCCCTGCGTGGCAATGGCACCGGGGCCGACGATGCGCTCTGGGTGAAGGGCCGCGAAGGCATGGTGCGTGTGCCCAAGCGCACGATCGACTGGGTCGAGGCCGAGGGCGATTATGTCCGCCTGCACTGCCGCGACCGGTCCTGGCTGCACCGCGACACGCTGACGGCGATGGAAAGCCTGCTGGACGAGCGCATGTTCATGCGCGTGCACCGCTCGGCCATCGTCAACAAGCAGCGCATCACCATGTCCTCCGCGACCGAGCATGGCGGCCGTCTCGTGCACCTGGATAGTGGCCAGATCGTGCGTGTCGGCCGGTCCTATGAAGGCGCCCTGCGCACGGCGCTCAGCCAGATCGCCGACTGATCCCTCCTGCTGTTCAAGCAGGAAAAGGGCGGCGAACCCACCGGTTCGCCGCCCCTCCCCTGTCACGCAGCCCTGCCCGGCCGAAGACCGGGCAGGTGCGTCTCCCCTCACTAGTAACGCAGGGCGATCTGACCGAACACGCGGCGTCCGACGACGTCGTAAAGCGACGGGTCGGTGCCCGACTGCACGTTCGGTGCGTATTCCGGCGGCTGTTCGTCGAACAGGTTGTTCACGCCGAGACGGATCGAAGCGTTGTCGGTGATGTTCCAGGTTCCGGCCACATCCCAGTACCAGACAGCGTCGGTACCGGTGAAGCTGGTCTCGACCGGGAAGATCACGCTGGCACGGTTGTCCATCGACGCGATGTATTGTGCGCGCACATCGAGATCGAAGTCCGCCACGGTCCAGCGCGTGTTCCAGACAGCCTTCCATTCCGGGAAGGACGTGCCCAGGCCTTCGCCGAAGAAGGACACCGTACCGGCATAATCCAGCTCCGGCAGGCTGTTGAGGTCCTGCTGCTTCCACTCCAGCAGATGCGTCAGCATCACGCTGGTCGTGACACTGCCGGCCCAGGACGGTGCACCGAGCCATTCCGGCTCGAAGCCCCAGCCAAAGGCGATGTCGATACCGGAGGCCTGCTGCGAACCACCGTTCAGACCCGGATAGAGCCCGTTCGGATCGTTGACATCGGCAACGCCGAAAATGTCACCGCCGCCGCGCACGATACCGGCACAGGAGTCCCGGTTCACATCATAGGTCGGATTGGTGCCGTAGTAGTTGTAGCAATCGGCAATCAGCTGGTTCACACCCGGCGCCAGGATCGGCGACGAGATGTCGATGCGCCAGTAGTCGACCGTGCCCTGGAAACGGTCCAGCCAGCGATTGGAGACCGGCGACTGGAACACCGCACCGATGGTGAAGGTGTCGGCCGATTCCGGGTCGAGGTCCGTATTGCCGGTCGTGGTCACAGAGGCCTGGGTACCCGGCGTCTGGACATAGGCATCCGGAGAGGCCACGCCCGTTGCCGCGCACAAGGCCCGCATCTGCACCGAATCGGGTCCGGAACGCTGGACACCGGTGATCGAGCACGGGTCGAAGTATTGCGGCGCAGAACCGCCACCACCGAACAGCTCGCCGAAGTTCGGCGCGCGCACGGAGTGCTGGTAGGACGCCCGGAAGCGCGCATAGTCCAGCGGCTCCCAGCTCAGCTCGGCCTTGTAGGCCGGGTCGTTCGAGCCCCCCGTATCGCCGGTGATACCGTCGCGGAATTCGCTGCGCGAGACGCGATAGCCCAGGCTCAGATCGACCGCGCCGAACGGAGCGTCGTCACCCGCCAGCGGGATCAGCGCCTCACCGAACAGGTCTTCAAACGAGTTCGTGCCCGAGTTCGGGTTCTGCGCATTGAAGCCGGAGATGGGGCCACCGCCCGAACCGGGGTCGAAGTCGAACTCGAAGCCGCGATATTCGGCACCCAGCACCATCGACACCGGACCGGCCGGCATGTTGAAGGCGTCGCCGGCAACATAAAGCTGACCCACCGTCTGGGAGAATTCCGTCGATGCGGTCGAGGACACTTCCAGATAGTCGATACATTCGGCGGACAGCGGCTGGCGGCCGAACGGATTGAAACCGCCGGAGCAGATGCTGTCACCGCCATCGGCGGCCTCCAGCAGGATCTGCAGGCGATCGGTATCGATATTGCCTTGCTGGTTGCGGTCGATTTCGGTGTCACCGCGCGAGACATAGGCGTGCCAGGTCCAGCCGCTGGAACCGATCGGGCCTTCGGCACCGAAGGTGTAGCTGGTGACGGTGTTCTCGAAGTTCGACTGGCGCAGACCGGCGGACAGTGTCCGCTGGCGCATCAGGAAGGGTTCCATGGCGCCCGACCCGACAAGGTTCGGATCATCACCGGTCCGGCTCGCCAGAACCGCCGCCAGATCGGTCGGGATGAACGGGTTGGTGACCGGAATGATCAGCTGGTTCGACACGGTGCGGCCCGGCTCGACCAGGGCGGAAACAGCCTGGATGGTCGAGTTCTCGCCCGGCGCGCGCGTCTGCACGGTCGGGATCGGGGTCGGTGCCAAGGCCTGGGCGGAAGAATACTGAGCCCAGGAGATATTGCCGAAAATGTTGACGCCATTGTCGAGATCATAGTCCGCCCGGGCCATGAAGCTGTCGCGCTCCATCGGCAGGGTGAGCAGGTTCACGAAGTCGAAATTGTAGGAATAGGCATCCGGGAAGATGTTCTGGTTGACGTTGCCGTCGATATCATACCGGAAGTTCTCGACGTCGGACGGGTGGTTGAAGATACCCGCCGAGAACATCGTGCCATCCAGGTTGAAACCGAAGCGGTTGCCGACGCTGACATTGGCCGGGTCGACGCCATAGGAGGCAAAGACCGCATCGATGGAGGCTTCGGTCGGACGGTTGGCTGCGCCGAAGAGCAGCGAGCCGGCCGGGAAGAAGCTCGTCGTCGCCGTCGCCTGCTCGGCGAAGGGACGCTGGCTCTTGATCATGCCCTCGCGCACGGAGCGGTCGAATGCAATCACGGCATTGCCGCGGCCGTCATCGATATTGCCGCCGATCACCAGCGAGACACCGTATTCCTGGGCATCCCAGTATTCGGTGGAATTCTCGTAGGTCGCGCGGAAGTCGACGCCCTCGAAATCATCCTGCAGGATGACGTTGACCGCGCCGGCCACAGCGTCGGCACCGTACACGGCACCGGCACCGCCGGTTGCAACCTCGATCCGGTCAATCAGGGCGGCCGGAATGGTGTTGAGATCGACCGTCAGCCCCGCGCTGGACGGCATGGCACGGCGGCCATCGATCAGAACGATGTTCCGGTTGGCACCGAAGCCGCGCAGGTCGACATTCGCCTGACCGCCATTGCCCGGATTGTTGGACGTGGTGGTGCCGGCCGGGTTCACCTGCGGCAGCGTGTTGAGATAGGTGTCGATCGTGATGTCCGCATTGGCGACGACCTGGTCGCCGGTCACGGAGACCAGCGGGCTGTCGGCGACATAGTCCTGGCGCGCAATCCTCGAGCCGGTGATCACGATCACCTCGTCGTCCCCGGCCGTATCCTCTTGCGCGAAGGCCGGTGCCGACACGGCCGCGAGGCCTGCCAGCATCGTCGCGCCCAGCAAAGCGGATCGTCCCAGACCGCCGCCGATTGACCTGAATGCTTGATTTTTCATGCCGATTTACTCCCCGGCTTGGATATCCCCTCACATGCGGCAAGCCGCATGCACGTTCGAATGCGCAGAAGCGCATCGAATGGGGTTACGGGGAGGCTGGCCCCGCCGACAGCGGAATTCGGCCTGCGTCAAGCCGGGTCGGTGAATGACGGGATGTCGTTGAGTGACGGGTTTTCCGGGATGGATGACGCGCGGCCTGCCCGGCAAGGCCAACCGCCGTGTTTCGCATCGATTTTCCCGCTTTTTGTCGCACCGCCGCGCGTTCGCAACGCCGTACCGCGACCGGGATCATCGCGCTGTCAGTGT
The DNA here is from genome assembly GCF_056160825.1 of Maricaulis sp. ABE4_448. Lineage (NCBI taxonomy): Bacteria > Pseudomonadati > Pseudomonadota > Alphaproteobacteria > Maricaulales > Maricaulaceae > Maricaulis > Maricaulis sp. ABE4_448. The sequence goes on along the minus strand of NZ_JBSWXX010000002.1, from coordinate 517,075 downwards.
GTCCGGCCCTTTCGGCTTTCTTCCCTCAAGCGCCCGGAATCGCGGGCGCCTTCCGGTGTTCCGGCGCGTCATCAGACGTCGGGGATGGCGGACGTCAACGTACGAGACCGTCGCCGTCTGGACGGCGGTCCAGCTCCTTGAGGGGATTACATGAGCAAAGACGATTTCAAGACGCGAATCCTTCGATCGACCATGATCGCGGGCTTCGCTGCCACCGGCCTGGCGATGTCGCCGGCCTTCGCCCAGGACGACACGGACGAAAACACCGACGAGCAGGACGTGGTCGTTGTCACCGGGTCGCGCATCGCCCGCGACGAGTTTTCTTCGTCGTCGCCGGTCCAGGTAATCACGCGCGAAGAGGCCACCATCGCCGGTCTGACGGGGCTGGACGATATCCTCCAGGACAGCACGATCGCGATGGGTTCCACCCAGATCAACGACTTCTTCGCCGGCTATGTGACCAATGGCGGTCCGGGCACCAACACGATCTCGCTGCGCGGCCTTGGCGCCACACGCACCCTGGTCCTGCTCAATGGCCGCCGGCTGAACCCGGCGGGGACCCGGGGTACGGTCGCAGCGGTTGACCTCAACGTCATTCCGTCCGCGATCGTCGATCGTGTGGAAATCCTCAAGGACGGCGCGTCCTCGGTCTACGGTTCCGACGCTGTGGCCGGCGTGGTGAACATCATCACCAATTCCGAGTTCGACGGCGTCACCCTGAATGCCAGCACGTCGCAGACTTTCGAAGGCGGCGGCAATGTCTACGGCTTCAACGTCTCCATGGGTGAGCAATTCGACCGCGGCTCCTTCCTGGCAACCGTGTCCTACGAGGAATACCAGGAACTGACCGCCGGCGATCGTCCGGAGTGGGCGCTATGCCAAGAGGAGCGCCGGTTCGATTCCGCAGGCAATCGGATCGATGTGATCGATCCGCTTACCGGTGAATTCAAGTGTTTCAACACGGCGATCTACGCGATCGACCGCGAAACCAATACCCGCTATACGCCGGATCCTTCTGCAGCCGATGACGGGTTTGCTGGCTGGCGCAATGTACAAACAGACATTCCGGGGCGCCGCTGGTACGCGAATGGCCTGGAAGAGACCGCGTCGATCATCCAGCCCTCGCGCCGGCTGTCCTTCGCAGCTTTCGCCAACTACGACATAACGCCCTCGATCGAGAGCTATGGCGAGTTCCTGTTCACCAATCGCAACTCGTCTTCGAACGGTATCCGCCAGTTCTTCCCGGACATTCCGGGTAACCATCCGGGCAACCCGTTCGGCCACCGGGCCACTGCCCTGACGCCGGTGGAATCGGACAGCTCACAGGAAGTCAACACGCTGCGGACCCTGGTGGGCCTGCGGGGCGACCTCTCCGCGTTCGGTGATTTCTTCTCCGAATGGAACTGGGACGTCTACTATTCCTACGGGCACTCCAATGGCCGCTATGGCAATGACATCTGGAATGCCTCGCGCATCGAAGATGCGATCGATCTCGTTGAAACCTCGCCGGGCGTCTATGACTGCCGTGTCAATGTCGAAGGCAATCGCGGCTCTGAGGGTTCCCGGGCCTGTGTGCCGTGGCTGGACCCGTTCAACCCGGGCTTCCTGGATGGCTATATCGACCCGGCTGCCCGCGAATACATGCAGACGTTCGAGTACGGCACGACAACCTTCGACCAGCACCTGATCAACGGCTATATCTCCGGCCCGCTCTTCCAGCTGCCGGCCGGTCCGCTTGGCGTGGCCCTGGGTTTTGAATGGCGCCAGGATTCCATCGATGACCAGCCTGGTCCGGCTTCCGCCGGCGGCTTCAGCTGGGGCTTCACCAGCGCAGGCCGCACGGTCGGCGATGACGAGGTTTCGGAAATCTACGCCGAGTTCGACATTCCGCTTCTCTCCGGTGTGCCGATGGCACAAGCGCTGGACCTGAACGTTTCGGCGCGGAGCACGGAATACGAGTCCGGCCACTCGGGCGAAACCTGGAAGGTCGGTCTCTACTGGCAACCGGTCGATCAAATCACCCTGCGCGCTACGCAAGGCACGTCCTTCCGCGCTCCGGCTCTGTATGAGCTCTATTTGGGTGGCCAGACGTCCTACTATTCCGGCTCTGACCCGTGCGACACGTCGACGGGGGAGCTGACGCCGGTTGTTGCAACGAACTGTGCGGCCGACGGCCTGGACACCACGCCTCTGACCGGCTTCCAGGGCTACAACAGCACGCCGGAAGTCATCACGCTGGGTAACGGGACAGGCCGTCTTGTCGCGGAAACCTCAACTGCCACCACTATCGGGCTGGTGGTACAGCCTGACTGGGATCTGCCGGTCCTCAACCTGCTGGATGGACTGTCGGTCGCGGTCGAGTATTTCCGCTACGACATCGAAGATCAGGTCAACCGTCTCGGCGCGTTCGGCGTTCTCAGCCAGTGTTATCGGGACCCGCTGTTCCGCACGCCGGGCACGCTCTGCGATTTCGTTCCGGAACGAGACAGCCAGGGCAATTTCGTGGGCCAGCTGAATGACTCATACTTCAATATTTCCACCCAGGTGCAGGATGGCTTCGATGTTACCCTGCGCTATCAGCGGGAACTGCCCTTTGCCGACATGGTGATTAACTGGTCGACGACCTTCACCGAGATGGACGAATCCCAACTCACCGCGGAGTCCCAACCGACCGATTACAACGGCACGATCGGCAACCCCAGTCACGTCTCCCAGCTGGACTTCAACTTCTACCGTGGCAATGCAACCTACTATTTCGGGGTGAACTACATTCCGAGAATGTCGGAAAACGACTACTTCGGTTTCGATCTCGCAGCCGCCTCCTATGACGGTGTGACCGAAGCCTACACGACGTTCGACGGTTCGGTCCGCTATGACGCTGACGACTGGTCCCTGACGGTCGGCATCCGCAATCTGCTGGATGAGCAGCCGCCGACGGTGTCCTACGAGGTGACCTCGGTCCAGGGCTCGGCCGCATTCGCGACCCAGTTCGATCGCCGCGGTCGTACGGCCTTCATCGACATCACCAAGAACTTCTGATCACCGAGGGGGCCGGGGGGCCCCGGGGTCCGCTTGTTCCAAGCGGACCCCTTTTCGGAAGTGGGGAGGCGGCCCGGACCTCGTCCGGGCCGGCTTCTTTTTGTGCACCGGTGGCAGTCTGTCGCACCCGCAAGACTACGGATTGCGCTATATGGGTTCCCAGCGTTTTGGATAACTGGAGGATTCCGGCATGCTGCGCAGTCTCGTTCCACTTGCAGGCACCCTGCTCATTGCGGCCTGCAGCGGTGAAAACGGCGATACCGCCGATGCGGCTCCGGCCGCGCGCAACGAAGCCGCGGTTCCAGCCGCGCAAAACGAAGCCGCGCCCTCCGCATCGGCCAGCGCATCCGGCAGCCAGGGCGATGAGGCCGACAGCGGCGATGCCGAGGCGATCCTCGCAGCCCTGGGCGGCGACTATGCCAATGCCGACCTCACCAATGGCGCCCGCCAGTACCGTCGGTGCCAGTCCTGCCACACGCTGAATGAGGGCGGCCGTCACACGGTCGGCCCCAATCTGCATGGCATCATGGGACGCACCGCGGCCTCGGCCGAGGGTTTCAGCTATTCCCGCCAGCTGACCGAGGCGGGCCTGACCTGGGACGTCGAAACCCTGGATGCCTGGATCGAGAATCCGCGCGCCATGGTGCCCGGCAACCGCATGAGCTTTGTCGGCCTGCGCGATGCCGCCGACCGGCGCGACGTGATCGGCTACCTGGCTGTCGAGACGGCTGAATAGAGCATTTTCAGCAGAAGTGGGAACCGGTTCTGCGGTTCGAAAATGCAACCGGCAAGAGCCTGCATTTTCAGCAAAAGTGGGCACCGATTTTGCGGTTCGAAAATGCGACCGGCAAGAGCCTGCATTTTCAGCAGAAGTGGGAACCGGTTCTGCGGTTCGAAAATGCGACCGGCAAGCCCCTAAAAGCGCCGCCAGACAGACAGGAAGAGAGCCCGCTCATCCAGCGTATTGCGGCCGGCGGGCGTGAAGTAGACGCCGGCATGGTATTCCATGCCGGCGATTTCACGGCCGAGCGACACCTGCAGCTTGTGCTGGCTGAAAGCCGGGCGTATCGGGCTCGCCGCCTCCGCATTCCAGACCGACAAGGACTGGACGATGACCTGCCAGCGCGGCGCCGGGCGCCAGCCCGCGCTGATATCCAGCCTCACCTCGTCCAGATCCGGGCCGGCCCGCCAGCGATGCGCAAGCTGGATGTCGGCAAACCGGTCGTTTCCGAACGACTGGCCCCAAAGCGCGCGCACTTCCCACGCCTCGCCACCGGTGCCGAGCGGCTGGTTTGACACATTTTCGCCGGCACCGGGCAGGAGCGCCGTCGCCTGCAGCGTGGCAATTCGGCCCGCGTCCTGCCAAACACCGGCGCGCAGCCCGAGCTCACTCGCGGAAAGCCCCTGTGCAGCGTCATGGATCGCGCCCTGCCGCCGCTCGACGGACTGCCAGGCGAGCCGGGCCACCGCTGTCAGCCGCGCCGTGATGCCGTATTCGGCATAGAGCGCCGTCTCGTCCTTGTAGAAATAGCCGTCATCGATCCTGTCGCCGCCGGCATCGAAACGCTGGTCGGCGCGGTCGGCCAGCGTCGTTACGATCGCCAGCCCCTCGCCCTTGCGCTGCAACCAGGCCCCCGCCTCGGCCGGGCCGGTCACGAGCGGCAGCGAGAGGATTGCCAGTACGCCGGCGGACACGTCCACCGTCGCTCCCAACGAAGCCGGCCGGTTGCCACCTCTCTTTCGCCATTCCATCGGGCGTCCCTCCCGCTTGGCCGGGCAGCCACGCAGCGGGATGTCCGGATCGGGATGGCGATTATACGCGCATTGAGGGCATATGCAATTTTATACCACTAATGATTGCACGCCTCGACGTGTCGCGGCAAATACCCGGCGGCTTCCATCCGCCGGGTTCGGTGCAACGGGATCAGCTGTCGAAGCCGGGGCTTTCGCGACGGACGCGGTCCAGAATCGCCGCCCAGGCGATTTCCTTGAAGAAGTCGTTCGAGGCGATCTCGGAGGACTGGCCGAAGACTCGATCCTGCATCTTCTCGTCCCACTCGATCAGCTCCCCGCCGGCTTGCGCCTTGATCTGGATGCGGCAGGCCTTTTCCAGCAGATAGATCCGCACATAGGCCGAGAACGGGTGATCGCCGACCGACAGTGTGCCGTGATTGCGCAGGATCATCAGGTTCTTCTCGCCCAGGTCAGCGACGAGGCGCTCGCGCTCCTCGTGCTCCAGAGCGATGCCCTCGTACTCGTGGTAGCTGACATCATTGTAGACATTCATCGCCAGCTGCGAGATCGGCAGCAGGCCCCGCTTCTGCGCAGCTACAGCAACACCGTCGTCGGAATGCAGGTGCAGGGCGACTTTCACATCCGGCCGCGCCGCGTGAATGGCAGAGTGGATCGTGAAGCCGGCCGGATTGATGCCGTAGCGCGAGGGCGGCAGCACATTGCCGTCCAGATCGACCTTCACCATGTTCGACGCCGTCACGTCTTCATAAAGCAAGCCGAACGGGTTGAGCAGGAAATGCTCGTCCGGTCCGGGCACACGCATCGAGATGTGAGTGAAGAAGAGGTCGTCCCAGCCGTGCATGCGCACCAGCCGGTACAGCGCCGCCAGATCGCAGCGTGCCTTCCATTCTTCCTCGGAGACCTGATCTTTCACCGACAGGTTTGCTTGATCGTCCATTTTTGAACTCCCCGGGGTTTTCTTTATCGCCAACCTGACGAGTATTGGCTCTTGCCCGGGCGCCGTCAAACCCTTCCGCGACAAGACAAAGAGCCCCAAAACGCTGCACACGACAACACACTCTGTGCTTGCTTTTTACTCGACATCTACCAGTAGGAGCCACCCAATACAGAGTTAATCAAGTCTTTGAAATCGCGCACAAATTGTTGCGGCCCCCGATTAACAAGTTTTCAAGGCGTTTCTGGCTTAATGGCTGGCAACGACAATCAAGAAGCTGCGTCTCCATGCCTGCCAATACCGCGGAAACTCTCAATGTCCTGGCCAAGATGAAGGACCCCGGCAAGCGCCGGGAACTGGCCATGGGTGTCGTGGATCTGTGCCTGGCACAGCCCCTCAGTCCGACCGCCGATCCGGTCGCAGGGGAGCTGCTGGTGACACTTTCGGCCAGAAGCGACACCACGACCAAGGCGGAGATTGCCGCCAAGCTCGCCCCGTGTGACTGGGCCCCGCACGACATCATCCGCTTCCTGGCCTTCGAGCCGATCGAAATCTCTGCCGTGATCATCGAGAAAAGTTCGAAACTGACGCAAAAGGACATGATCGAGCTGGCCGAGGCCGGCACGACCGAGCATCGCAAGGTGCTCGCCATGCGGGCCAATCTCTGCCTCGCCGTCAGCGATACGCTGGCCCGCCCCGGCGAGGCCATCGTGCTGCGCGCCCTGGCCAACAACTCGACGGCCGAGATTTCAGAGAACACGCTGGACATCTGCCTGACGGTCGCCCGCGACAATCCCAAACTGCGCGAGGCCCTGGCCCGCCGCCACGACCTGACGACCGATTTCGCCACGCAGCTTTGCATCATGCTGCCGGAAAACTGGCGCGAGGAACTCTATCGCCGCTTCGGTCTGGACAAGGACAAGGTCGAGGCGCTCGCCGTCGAGACCGCCCTCTCCGCGACCCCGGAAGATGTCGACAAGGAAGCGGCCCGGCGCGTCAATGACGCGGCCAGGGACGGCGCGCTGGACGGCAAGTACGCGCTGGACGCGCTGGTGCGCGGCGAGGAAGCCGTATTCGATCATGCCATCGCCCATCTGTGCGGCATCAAGGTATCCCAGTGGCGGATCGCTCTCGCCATGGGCGGTGTCCGCGCCGCGGCCATGGCCTGCCAGGCTGCCAATCTGGAACGCACCGCATATCCGGTGATCCACAAGGCACTGCAGCGTTCCGGCCGCATGCACCAGGCGCTGGAAGGGGACGCCATGTCGGCTGCGGCAAACGTGTTCCGCATGTACGGCCCGGAGAAAGCGGCCAAGGTCTTGCGTCAGATGGGTTCCAAGGGTTGAATAAAGACGTGTTTGGCAACGTCTTTTTCCCAGAGCCCCGCGATCTCCGATTCATTTGCCTTCCTGGCCAGTCCCAGGCCCGAAGCCAAGGCGGCCAAAGCACGCCTTGAAGAACTGTATGGCTGCGTCCCGCTGGATGAGGCCGACACGATCATCGCCCTCGGTGGCGACGGCCTCATGCTCGACGCGCTGCACACCTCGATCAAGACCGGGGCCCGTGTCTACGGCATGAATTTCGGCTCGGTCGGCTTCCTGATGAACGAGTTCCGGCCGGACGGTCTGCGCGAACGGATCGCGACAGCCGAACATGTCCGGATCCACCCGCTGCGTGCCTGGGGCGAGGATGTAAACTGCCAGCCCTTCGAGGCCCTCGCAATCAATGAGGTCTCGCTGCTGCGTGAAACCCGGCAGACCGCCAAGATCAAGATCACGATCGATGGCCGCGACCGGATGGGCGAGCTGCAGGCCGATGGCGTTCTGGTCGCAACGCCGGCCGGATCCACGGCCTATAACCTGTCGGCACATGGCCCGATCCTGCCGCTCAATTCCAAGGTTCTCGCCCTGACCCCGATCAGCGCCTTCCGCCCGCGCCGCTGGCGCGGGGCGCTGTTGCCGCATACGGTGCGGGTGGGATTCGAGATCGTCGAACCGCGCCTGCGCCCCGTCTCGGCCGTGGCCGACAATCGCGAATTCCGCGAGGTCGCGCGGGTGGATATCGTCGAGGCGAATGACGTCACGCTTACCCTGCTGTATGACAAGGGGCGCGACCTGGCCGAGCGCATCCTGATCGAACAGTTCGAAAGCTGATCCGTTTAGGCTGACGTTAAGCAAGGCCGGCTAGTATTCGAGTCGAATTGACCCGAACCGGATTCGCCGACGCCATGACTGCACCCGAACGACCCACCGATCTGAGCCGCCTGCGCGTGCTGCTGGTCGATGACAACGCTGCCCTGCGCGGCGCGCTGCGGGTGTCCCTGAATGCGTTCGGCTGCGCCCAGGTCATCGAGGCTGATACGGTGGACCGCGCGCTTGATGTGCTGGCCAGCCGTCCGGTCGATCTCGTCATTACCGACTGGAAGATGCAGCCGCGCGACGGGCTGGACTTCGTACGCACCTTGCGCCGCAGTTCCGCCAGCCCGGCCGCCTTCATCCCGGTCATCATGCTGAGCGGTTATTCCGATCGCCAGCGCATCGCCGAGGCCAAGGCCGCCGGCGTCGACACCTTCCTGGTCAAGCCCTTCACCGCGGCCTCCCTGGCCGGCGCGCTGAGCGAGACCCTGAGCCGCTTTTCCGGGCATGCCGATGTTGGCCATGCCGCCCATTCCCCCGCGAACTGAGAGGGATAAGACCATGGCCAAATCCGATGATGCTGAAGTGATTTCGGTGCCCAACCTGCTGCAGGCCAAGGTTGGCGGCCCGATCAGCCAGGCTGATATGCACATGATCGAAAAGGCCGAAGAGGCCCTCAAGGATCTGCGCGCTGATTTCGGCCAGTGGCTGGAAGAGGAAGTCGGCAAGCTGGAGGCCGCCGCCAAGGTGGTCAAGACGACCGGCCTCGCCGGTCCTGAAGGCGAAGAGTTCTTCGTGCGGGCCCACGATCTGCGCGGCCTCGGTTCGACCTATGAATTCCCGATCGTCACGCGCCTGGCCGGCTCGCTGACCAAGATGATCGACATGCAGGAGAAGCGCGAGAAAGCCCCGCTGGCCCTCGCCCTCGCCCATGTCGGCGCGATCCGGGCTGCGCTGTCGCAGAATATCCGCAATGACGAGGACGCCGTGGCCTCCGAACTGGCCGGCGAGCTGGAAAAGCAGTCCGCCGCCTTCGCCGCGCCCTGGAAGGACTGACGGCTTCACACGATTTGCACAGCATGAAAAAGGCCGCCCTCCGGGGCGGCTTTTTTGTTGCGAAAAACGGCGACACGCCCCCATCTCCGCCGCTTCCCCTTCCCTGACAAAAACGCATTTCTCCCGGAAGCGCGGCAGCGCTATCCGGGACCGACGATTGCCGAGGGCGAGCGAGGCGGTTGAACGGTCGATCCCGGCTCGGCGCTTTGCGCCGTCCGGGAGAAACCGCGCTTGGTCGAGAAACGGGCACGGCGAAAAAAGAGGCGTGTGTCCCCGTTTATCGAAGCCGCCCTGGAGGGACCAGAGACAGGCCCGCATCGGCGTGCGGGCTGCCTCGGCGTCACTGCGGGCTATCTCCCAAAGAGCGCTCGAGCTTGTCGATCGCCTGTGTCCAGCCGCCGGCGGCGCCGGAATCCGCGCGCACGCCGACATGCGTCATCTTCATCAGTGTGGCGCCTTCCTCCTCGAAAAGCTCGACAATCACTTCAGTGGTTTCCGGATGCCCTTCCGGCATGCCCATGCTCCGGGGCGACAGGATATTGCCGGCCTCGTCGGCCATGCTCTCGGTGTAGATGAGGCGGTTGGGGGCCTCGACCTCCTTGTATTCGCCGACAAACCACATCGTCATGGTCCGTTCCGGACTTGCCATCTGCATGCAGACCTTCCGCCGGCCGCCGACCGCAACATCCATCTCGGCGACGGGTATCGTCATGCCGTCGGGCCCGTACCATGTCCGGAACAGGTCCGGATCGGTCCACATCGCCCAGACCTTGCCGATCGGCGCCTCGATGCGCCGCTCGATGCGGACCCAGTCAATCTCGTTCGTCATCCCGTGTCTCCGTGAGCTGTTTTAGATGCCGTTCCATTGTGTCGAAACGCGCGTCCCAGACCGGCCGGTATTGCTCGGCCCAGGAGACGACCTCCCGTAGGGGGGCCGCGTTGAGCGAGCAGGGCCGGAATTGTGCCGTCTGCCCCTGCGCGACGAGGCCCGCCCGTTCCAGCACCTTGATATGCCGGGACACGGCCGGAAGGCTCATCTGAAAGGGCGCAGCCAGTTCATTGACCGTGGCATCGCCCTCGGCAAGCCGCGCCAGGATGGCCCGGCGGACGGGATGCGCGAGTGCCGAAAAGGTGATGTCGAGCTGATCGGGCGTCATATTATCTCGATAAACACATCTGTTAATTAATGCAAATGTTAAATTAAAAGGCGTGATCGACGCGCACCCATTTCCGCCGCTCCCCCTTCCCTTGAAAACGCATTTCTCCCGGAAGCGCGGTAGCGCTATCCGGGACCGACGATTGCCGAGGGCGAGCGAGGCGAGCGATCCGTAGATCCCGACTCGGCGCTTCGCGCCGTCCGGGAGAAACCGCGCTTTGCACGGCATTAAAAAGGCCGCCCTCCCGGGGCGGCCTTTTTCATTGCGACTGATGCTCCGGACGCGCCTCAGCCAGCCTCGGCCAACGGCTCCACATCCTCGTCGAAGCGGCTGAGAATATAGTCCAGATCCTCTTCCGGGATGCCCTGGAAACGCGTGATGGCCCGCTCCGCCAGCGCGCGGCGGAAACGGTCGCGGCTGGCCGCGTCGTAAGGGACTTCCATCGCGTGCAGCACGTCGAAACAGGCGCGGATCGCCGGATAGAGGCGTGAGGGCATGCCGGTACGGTCGTAGACAGCGCGCAGGCCCAGCGGGCCGGCATCGTGCACCAGCAGCCAGGCCTTGGCATGGGTGATACCGGCGAGTTCGGCAAAGGCGTGCTCAACAAAGGCGACATGCCCGCGCAGCAGGGCGCGCAGGATCAATGACGGTGTCAGGCGCGCATTGAGGCGCAATTGCTGGACGAAATGCTTGGGATCGTGCGCCAGGCCCGCCTGGTCGACCAGGTCGAGCGTCGCCCGTTCGCGCGTGCCCTCGGCGATCTCCACGGCGACCTGCGGCGGCAGGGCGTGGTGCGCGACCAGGCGCTGCAGCGCGGTGTCGGAAATGTGCGAGATCAGGCGTTCGGTGACATCCAGCGGCAGTTGCGAGCGGGCGACGAAACTGTCCATCACCTGCGGGTTCTCGCAGAATTCGGCGAAGGCGCGCTGATAGGCGGCGTCGTCAAACCGGGCGCCGTCATTGGCGGCGGCGATCGACACGGCCCGCTCGTCGCGGCTGTCGAGCAGTTCGTGCACGATGATCGGCGCGACATCCGGACGCGCGGCAATGGCACAGCGCTTGTCGCTGCCGGCCTGCTCGAGCACGCGCAGCAGGTCCTCGTCTTCCAGGACCGGCGAGTTTTCCAGCACCGGCAAGGCCACCGCATCGACATCCATCGCCAGTTTCACGGCGACGTCGCGCGGCAGGTTGCGGGATTGCTTGAGCGTGACGGCCATTGCCCGGCGCACGAGTTCGGCGGCATCGCGGGTGATCAGGTCGAGAATGTCACGGGCGGCGCTGCGTTCGGCATCGGTCAGATTGGCCGCATCCATGCGGCGGCAGATCTTCTGCGCGGCCGAGGCGCGGACTTCCTCGTTCTCGCCCTTTACCAGACGGCGGATATCGTCCTGGGTCAGTCGATTGCGCAGCGCGACGACGCTCATGGCAGGTCCATCATGTTGAATGTATCGGCCCTGTTTTTAGGCCCGGCATGCTTAACGAAAGCTTGCAACCTGTTCGCGCGCTTAAGAATTGCGGTTGCGGCCGGCCGAGCGCGGGGCGTCCAGCGAGGCCAGGATTTCCACCAGTGCCGGCGACAGCTCGCCATTGCCCACCCGGTGGCTGCCCGGCGCGACAGGCGAGGTGTTGCGGGCCGGCGTATAGCTGCCGGCAAGGCGGATATTGCCACTGTCATTGAGATCGGGCGAGCCGGCAGCCGCGCGGTTTGCGGATGCCGGGATCTGCGGTGCGGGGCGGTCGCCGGTCAGCGCGGCCAGCACTTCGCTGGTCGAGCGGGCACGGCCGCTCTCGTAGAAGATGGCGCGATTGGCGCGGGCAGCCGCCGGGAAGAGCTGATCGGCCCGGCCCTGCGGATTATTCTCGGCAGCCTCGATCAGGCTGGCAGCCCCCTGGGCACCCAGAAAATGGGCGGCATAGAGCTCGCCGCCAGAGGCCGGCCGGCCGATGCGGGTCTGGATGACGGCGGCATTTTCCGCAGCCAGCTCACCGGCCATGCGGGCGGAGGCTTCGGCGTCGAAGCGCAGGTCGAGAATGCGCTGGCGCTGCACCGGATCCTCGACGACATAGCGGCCGCTTGCATCGCGGCTGATCGCGGCCGCGGCGTCTTCATAGCCATGCTCGGCGCCGCGGCGCTGCATCACGCCCAGCCAGGTCTGCTCGATGAACTGGAAGAGACCGGTCGCCGACGAGGTCGAGGCCTCGGCGCGCACATCGAAATTGCTTTCCCGCGCAGCGGTGCGCAGCAGGAAGTTGAAATCCGTGCCGGTCTCCTGCGCGGCCTGGCGCAGGGTGCGGGTCATGAAGTCCTGGTTATTGGCGTCGACGGGGCTGACCAAGGCGGGCTCCGGAATATCGGTTGCTGCGAATCGTCTGCCAGAGTCGCGGGACATGGCTAATCCGGCGTTAACGATGACGGGCCGGGGCCGCCGGACGCGCGGTTGACGTTGCCGGGCAGAGCGCCGATATCCTTGGCATTGCGAGGGATCCTTTGAACCAATGCATAAAGGATACGCCATGACATGCGAGACATTTGCCGGATCCGCCGCGCCACTTCTGGCTGCGGCCGGGGCGCTGGCCCTGATGATGGCGCCGGCCGCCATCGCCCAGGATATCGACCCGGAGGCCGTCGCGGCGGCCGAAGCCTATCCGCTGGAACCGGCCACCGACCGGGTCCGCCTGGTCAGTATCAACGGCTATTCGGTGATCGACCGCGAGCACCTGGTGCTCAATGGCGGTGCGAGCCGCCACTACCTCGTCACGCTGCGCCATTCCTGCCCGGAACTGCGCTCGGGCATCCAGATCGGCACGAGTTTCGGCGACACGGCCACGCTCTACCCGCCGCTGGTGGAATACATCCATGTCGGCCAGCCGCAGATGCGCTGCTCGATCCACACGGTCGAGGAGATCGACAACGTCGAGACGGCCCGCGCCCTCGTCCAGCGCCGCAATGCGGCGGACGAGGCTGCGGCCACCGGAGACGGCACGCCCGGCCGGCGCTGACCGCCGCGCCCTAGACATCGTCCCGCAAGGCACCGGACAGCCAGCCGGCGATCCGGTCCGGTGCCTGCATCGGGGCGAGATGGCCCAGATCGTCCATGCGTGTGAGCTGTGCCCCGTGACGGGTCAGCGCACGCGGACGCATCAGCGTCGAGCCATGTCCCGCCTGCAGCACGTGCGCACGCCCGGCAACCTGCCGGGCGGCAGCGTCGGGATCATGCCCCTGGGCCTCGTAATTTGCCGCTTCCCAGGCCGGGTCGCAGGCGAGGATAACTTTTTCTTTCCCAGCCCCGGCCCCACTCCCGGCGTCCTGCAGGCCGCCCTCGAGATAATCCTCCAGCACGCCCGGCGCCCAGCGGGCAAAACCGGGGTGTTTGGCATAGCGAAGCCGGGCCGCCTCGCGGTCGGGCCAGCCATTGCGGCGGCGGCGCGCCTGGCGGGCAATCGGCATGCGATTGCGGTTGAGCGCGAAGACCGGCGAGCGGGCAAGCCAGTAGACCGGGCGCGGCAGGATTACCGGTTCGATCAGGGCCAGAACGGGGACAGGCAGACCTTCACGAGCCAGGCGGGCTGCGGTCATCAGGGCCGTGGTGGCGCCCATGGAATGGCCCGCCACGGCATCCGGAACGAAGCCCAACTGCCCCCACAAGGCCATCATATCGGTAACATAAATGCCCCATGAGCGGTGCATGTCTGCGTCGGCCGGCAGCGTTGTGGCGCCATGACCGCGCAGATCCGGGGCCCAGATCTCGTACTCGCCGGCCAGTTTCTCGAACACCTGGCGATAAGCCGAAGCACAAAAACCATTGGCGTGCAGGAAAGCCAGGCGCGGCTTTCCGGGATTGGACCAGACGCGCAGCGACACCGTCCCGCCCGGCAGGGATACCGTCTGCACCGTAAAATCCGGACCCGTTCCGTCCATTGCATCCGCCTCCTGCCGGCTCTGCCGCCAGCTCTGCCAACCGGCGCCAGCCTAACCCGATCCCCCAGTATCGCACGGGCTGCAGGGCAGTGGATAAGTTGATGGCGCAAATACGCGGCCGGAGGGGGAAGACGGGGCGCGCGGGCGTGACAATAGCCACTTTTGATTGTATATTGTCACCAGCACACGGAAACCGAATGCCGGTCAGCAGCAGGGACATTATCCGGCGCCTTGAGAAGGCGGGATGGGTGAAGATTGCCCAGAAGGGCAGTCATACCCAATGGAAACATCCCGACCGCCCCGGCCGTGTCACCGTGCCTCATCCCCGCCGCACGCTTGCCGCGGGGACGCTGAAGTCGATCTGCCGTCAGGCGGGCTGGGACAAGCTGTAATCTCCCATCGGCGATAGTCGCCACCAGCCGCTAGGCCCACCGATTGAGAAATACACACTCAGTGTGTATATTGCCGCCGAGCCGGAATGCCAGCCCCGGACAGGAGACGCGGATCATGTATGTCGCCCTGGTCCACAAGGACCCCCAGTCGGATTTCAGCGTGTCCTTTCCGGACCTGCCGGGATGCGTGTCGGCGGGAGAGACCGTCGAGGCTGCCCTCGAGGAGGCGCGCACCGCCCTCGCCCTGCATCTGGAGGGGATGAAACAGGATGGCGAGACCGTCCCCGCTCCGCGGGCGATCGGAGCGCTGCTTGCGGATCCGGAGTTTCTGGAGGACCGGCGGGACGCCGTCCTCACCCCGCTGATCGCGCCCGCCATCACCAGCGGCCGCACCACCCGCATCAACCTCTCCATCGACACCGGCCAGCTCGCCCTGATCGACCAGGCCGCCACCCGCGCCGGCATGAGCCGGTCGGCGTTTATGGTGTCAGCGGCTGTGGGGCGGGCTGGGGTTTAGGGGGGAGCCCAACAAGGCCATTGGGCTAAGTCCAAGCTGCGGGACAAGTGCACCGAACTGTCTGAGCTTCAAATAGAGACCTAAACGTGTAAATTATCCGAACCAAGCTCGAAGAGGATAACATGGCCGCGAAATTACCCTATATGCTATCAACTGGCCTGATCCCAAAAATATTTGAGAAAATTCAAAACGCTCGCCGACCGGAACGTTTCACACAAGATTTTCTTGAAACGAAGCTCGGCCACAGCGGCGGAAGCGCCCGCGCGATCATCCCTCTCCTCAAGCGGCTCGGATTTATTGGATCAGATGGTGTTCCAACAGACCTCTATGATCAGTTTCGCAACACCGAGACCCAAGGATCTGCGATGGCTGACGGTGTACGGAATGCCTTCAGTGAGCTTTTCGATAGAAACGAGTACGTCTACGAAATGTCAAAGGATAAGCTCACGGGCTTGGTAATGGAAATTACTGGTGGGGCGAAAGACGACCGGAACATCATCGCTACGGTGAGCACTTTTCTAGCTCTTGCTGATATGGCCGACTTCGAAGCCAATGCCCAAGCGTCTTACTCCAAGATTGATGAACCGCCCACCGTTTCAGAACATAAACGAATAGAGCATCAAAATATAAGCATACCAAAATCAAACGAAAACCTTGAACTAAGAATGGGATATACGATTAATCTAAACCTTCCCGAAACCTCGGACCCCGAGGTGTTCAATGCTATATTTAAATCCCTGAAAGAAAATTTGCTTTAAAATGAATAGCGCAACAAAACATATAAAATTCTTTGGACTAAACAATATATCTATTGAATCATCGATTAGAAAAATAGAGAACGATCTAGATATAGACCTTGGTCACTCAGAGAAAACACCTGAACAAATAGATGAGACGTACTACCCTCAATTCACCGAACGCGTGAGAAAAGAGGCATCACGAATGGCGAGAAACTACGCCATTTTTTACTGTCTAGAAAACTCGATACGGGAAATAATATCAGAAAGGCTCGAAGAACAACACGGAGGCGAATGGTGGGACACGTGCGTCTCCCCTGCAGTTAAAGAAAATGCTTCAAAGAATATGAAAAAAGAAATTTCTAGTGGGGTGACGCCTAGGTCTACAGAATTGATAGATTTTACGAACTTTGGCGAACTCGGTGAAATAATTAAGACAAACTGGGACGTGTTTGGGGACATGTTCAGAGATGTCAAAGCCGTAGAGAGAGTGCTCGCCACGCTCAATACGCTTCGAGGACCGATAGCCCACTGCAAGCCTCTAGCCGAAGATGAAGAACTTAGACTTCATCTTGGTCTTCGCGACTGGTTTCGACAAATGGAGTAAATGGTACCGCCTTCCCGGTTCGAACGGGAGACCTCTAGATCCACAATCTAGCGCTCTAACCAACTGAGCTAAGGCGGCACTCGGGTGTCACGGTCCGCAAAGGGGGCGTGAGGCGCGGGAAACTAGCGTCCCTCCCGCGCGCTGGCAACTGCTTCGTCAGGCGATTTGCAGGCCGCTGTGCGGGCGGCCTGCGGCGAGCGGGAAACGGCTGATCCCGAGCGCTTGTCGGTCCTTCCCCTTGATGGGGAAGGTGTCCCGAAGGGACGGAAGGGGTGAAACGCGGAGCGTGTCCATTCACACACCTCGCTCCCACCCACTCCACCACGCCTGCGGCGTGGTCCCCCTCGCCCATCGAGGGCGAGGACCTGGAGCCAGCGCGGCCCTGGAACCTCTCCCTAAGCGCCATACCCCCGTGCGCGGATGTGCTCGCGCATGGCAACGATGCGGTTGGCGTCGGAGGGGTGGGTGGAGCCGAATTCGGCGGTCTGGCGCTGGTTCATGGCGGCCATGCCCATCCAGAAGTCGAGCGCGTCCTGGGGGTTGTATCCGGCGCGCACCATGTAATCGACGCCGATCCGGTCGGCCTCGTATTCGTGCTCGCGCGAATAGGGCAGGATGATGCCATAGGTGGCGCCCATGCCCAGCGCGGCACCGATCTCCTGGCTGTACTGGCTGTATTCGCTGTTGCCCAGCGCGCCGGTGACCAAGGAGATGCCGACCTGAGAGGCGAGCTGCTGGCTGGCGCGCTCGGCCGAGTGGCGGCCGGCGATATGGGCGATCTCGTGACCCAGCACGGTAGCGATATGCCCGTCGCCTTCCATCAGATCCATGATGCCCTTGTAGAAGGCCACCTTGCCATTGGGCAGGACCCAGGCATTGCGCTCCTCGCTGTCGAAGACGGTGAATTCCCACTGATAGCCGGTGAGGCCGGAGGCCGGGACGATGCGCTGGCCGACGCGTTCCAGGCGGCGCTGATAGCTGGGGTCGCGCAGCACGCGCTCCTCGCGCAGCGTGTCCCGCCAGGCCTGGTTGGACATTTGCGCCAGCTGGCCGTCAGAGACCAGCATCAGCTGGGAACGGCCCAGCGCGGCATTGTCGGCACAGCCCGCGGCCAGCGGCAGCACGGTGCCGGCAGCCAGGCCGATGATGAGCTCGCGGCGGCGCACAAGGCCGCTGGCGGATGCGGTGCGGTTGCAGCAGGTGTCCGGCATACCCTTCCCCTTTGGTTTTCCGACACATTCTCCTTTACAATAACGCACAGCCGCCTGCCCGTCTTGCCAAGAAAGCGACAATTGCAGGTGTTAGTGTGCGTCCGAATCCCTTTGGAGCCTGTCCCCCATGAAACGCCTCGGCCTCATTCTTCTCGTCCTCGTCGTCCTCGTGATCGGCGCCGCCTTCATCCTGCCCGCCGTGATCCCGGCCTCGGCCTATCGCGACCGGGTGGAAGCCGCCGCCGGCGATGCGCTGAACCGCCCGGTTCAGCTGGCCGGCGATGTCAGCCTGACCATCCTGCCGCGGGTGCAGGTGGTGGCGCGCGATGTCACCATCGCCAATGCCGAGGGGTTCTCGGACGAACCCTTTGCGCAGATGGGCGAGATGCGGGTCGGTGTGGAGCTGATCCCGCTCCTGTCGCGCCGGGTGGAGATCACCGAGTTCGTGCTGATCGATCCGGTGATCCGGCTGGAACAGCGCCGCGGCGGCAATAACTGGACCTTTGCCGATCCCGACGCCGCCCCCGCCCCGGCCGCACCGGCCGGTGACGGGTTTGCACGGCGGCCCGGCGCCCTGCCGATCGATGCCAGTTTCGGCGATGTGCGCATCGAGAACGCTTCGATCTTCTATAGCGATGGCAGCCAGAGCCGCGAGATCACCGGTCTGGACCTGGCCATTGCCCTGCCCTCGCTGGACGCGCCGACCGCGATCAACGGCTCGCTCTCGGCCGATGGCGAGGCGATGACATTCGATGCCGAGCTGGGCTCGATCCGCGACTTCTTCGAGGGCCGCGCCACACCGCTCACCCTGTCGCTGGGCGGCAATCTGGTCGATGTCAGTTTTGACGGGGACATCCCGGCTTCCGAAGATATCGAGTTTGCCGGCGAGTTTTCCGCCGACATCCCCTCCATCCGGGCGCTGGCCGCCTTCGCCGGCAGCCCGCTGCCGCCGGGCGAGAACCTGCAGCGCTTTGCCACGCAGGGCCGGATCGAGGGCACGACCTCGCGCCTGGGCCTGACGGCCCGCTCGATCCGCTTCGACGAGATCCGCGGTTCGGGCAATCTGGCCGCCGACCTGTCGGGCAGCCGGCCGCGCCTGACCGGCCGTCTGGATCTGGACGAGCTGAACGTGAACCCCTATCTGCCCGCCCCCGCCGAAGACGCCGCACCGGCGTCCGGTGGCGGCATCCCGCCCTGGAGCGAGGACGCGATCGATTTCGCCGGACTGGGCGTTGCCGATGCCGATCTGTCGCTGAATGTCGGCCGGCTGCTGGTGCGCGATATCGAGGTGACCGATGCGGCCCTGCGGGCCGTGGTCGAGAATCGCCGCCTGCAGGCCGTGCTGGAGCGGATTACGCTGTATGAAGGCCGGGGCAATGTCACCATCGTGGCCAATGCCCGCACGGCGACGCCCTCCTTCTCGCTCAATGCCAGCCTGGAAGGGCTGGACGCCCTGCCCTTCCTGGAGGCCGCGGCCGGGTTCGACCGGCTGGCCGGAACCGGGGCCATGACGCTCACGCTCGCCACCTCCGGCAACAGCCAGGCGGCGATGATGCGCAATCTGGGCGGCAATGGCGATTTCAACTTCGCCGATGGCGCCATTGTCGGCATCAATATCGCCGAGACGATCCGCAATGTGTCCGGCTTCCTGGACCGTTCCGGCGGCGCGCAGGCGGCCGACACCAGCGAGGAAGACAGCGAACAGGCCAGTGTCGGCGAGCGTCAGGAGACCGACTTCTCCAGCCTTGGCGGCAGCTTTGCCGTCACCAATGGCCGGCTGACCAATAATGACCTCCTGATGCTCTCCCCGCTGCTGCGCGTGGAAGGCGAGGGCTGGGTCGATCTGCCCAGCCAGACGCTGGACTATCGCCTGCGTCCGCGGGCCGTCGCCTCGATCGAGGGCCAGGGCGGTTCGACCGACCTGCAGGGCATCGTCGTGCCGATCCGTTTCCGGGGCGATTTCAACAATGTCGGCTATGGCGTCGATACCGAGGCCGTGACGCGCGCCCTGCTGCAGGGGGCGCTGAGCAATGCCATCGGCGGCGACCGCAACCAGTCGCCCGAGGATGCCGCGCGCGACGCGCTGCGCAATGCGCTGGGCCTGGGCGGCAGCGATGATGACAGCAGCGATGACAGCCAGGACGATGAGGAAGAAGTCGATCCGGCCGAGCAATTGCTGCGCGGCCTGTTCAACCAGCGCCGCCAGTCCTCGCAGCAGGATGAAGACACCGGCAACGAGCCGAACTAGGTTCAGCATACGCAAGGGGCACCGGTCGCGGTGCCCCGGAATGGGGGATGCGGTTGCGAGCCGCGCCCGGGCCATGAACAGCGCATGAACCTGTCGCTTCGCTCGGGTTCAGCCAGGCTCTGGCAGGGTGATGCTCGCACCGCATTGGCAAGAGGGAGAGAACCCATGTCCATCCGTACCGCCACACTCGGCGCAGCCCTGCTCGCCGCAGCCTGGCTGCCTGCCGCCGCGCCGGCCCAGGCCCAGGAAATCATCCTGTATGACGGTCCGAACTATACCGGCCAGCAGGTCCGCGTGACCGGCGCCGACCGCAATCTGTCGAGCCGCCGTTTCAACGACCGCACCTCCTCCTTCCGGATCGTCTCCGGCGAGTGGGAAGTGTGCCAGCACGACGATTATAACGGCACCTGCGAGACCCATCGCAATGACCAGCCCTCGCTGGGCCGGATGGACAACCAGATCACCTCCGTGCGCCCGGCCTATCTCGGCCGCCCCGATCCGGGCCATCCGGGCCGTCCGGACCGCCCCGGCCAAAGCTCGATCACGCTCTATTCGGGTTATAACTATTCCGGCCGCTCGGTGACGATCACCGATACGGTGAGCAATCTCCAGCAGCTCGGCTTCAACGACCAGGCGCGCTCGATCCGCCATTCCGGACGCCGCTCCTGGCGCGTCTGCCAGCACGCCAATTTTGACGGCGCCTGCATGGAAGTGGATCGCGACATCCCCTCCATCGGCGGCGGCATGGCCGCGCAGATCTCCTCGGTCGAACCGGATTTTGGCAGCCGTCCGGGCCGCCCCGGCCGTCCGGGCCGTCCGGGCAGCGACAACCGTCCGCGCAGCGGCATCTTCCTCTATGACGGCCCCAACTTCACCGGCCAGCGTGTCGATGTGAGCTGGGATGTCGCCGACCTGTCCCGCCAGGGCTTCAACGACCGGGCCGACAGCCTGATCGTCGCCCGCGGCGAGACCTGGCTGATCTGCCAGCACGATGATTTCGGCGGCCGCTGTGAACGCGTGCAGGGCGAGGTCAACGATCTGGGCCGCTACGGTCTGCGCAACACGATCACCTCCCTGCGCCGTATCGACAATGGCTATGGCGGCGGTGGCGGCTGGGACAATGGCGGCTATCCCGGTGGTGGCGGCTGGGATCGCGGCGGCGAGATCATCCTGTACGATCAGTTCAGCCAGCGTGGCCGCTCGGTGCGCATCGAGCACGAGATCGACAATCTGGAGCGCCTCGGCTTCAACGACCGGGCCCTGAGCCTGGACGTGCGCGGCTATGACCGCTGGCTGGTGTGCGAGGATGCCGGCTTCCGCGGCCGCTGCGAGGAAGTCTCCGGCGAGGTGGACAATCTCCACCTGCTCAACCGGGAAATCTCCTCGGTGCGCCGGCTGGGCCGCTACTGAGCCGATCGGCAGAGCGAGACTGAAGACGGGCCGTCCGGACATGCCGGGCGGCCCTTTTTCATAGGGGCTGACGGCGTGCATAACAAAGTCTGCACGCGCCTCTTGGGTGGCGCGTCAATCAGGCGTATATTTAGTTACAAATGAAACTAGTTACACGCCGGATGACCCGTCATGCCTGTCAATGACCCGATCGTGGCGGAACAGACCCCCGCCGCCGACTTTACCATCGACCAGAAGTGGGACCGCTATACGTCCGAGGAACACGCCATCTGGACGACGCTCTACGAGCGCCAGATGTCCGTGCTCAAGGGCCGCGCCGCGCCGGAACACTTCAAGGGGCTGGAACTGCTCAATCTCAATGAGGGCGGCATTCCCGATTTCCGGCGGGTCAATGAGAAGCTGGAAAAGCTGACCGGCTGGACCGTGGTCACCGTGCCCGGCCTGATCCCGGAAAAGGATTTCTACGACCACCTGGCCAATCGCCGCTTCGTGTCCGGCCGCTTCATCCGCGATGGGGAGAAGCTGGATTATCTGCCCGAACCCGACATCTTCCACGATGTGTTCGGCCATGTGCCGCTGCTCACCCAGCCGGTGTTTGCCGACTATATGCAGGCCTATGGCCGCGGCGGGCTGCGCTCGCTGGAATTCGACGCCATCAAGCACATGGCGCGGCTCTACTGGTACACGGTGGAATTCGGCCTGATCAACACGCCGGAAGGCCGCCGCATCTATGGCGCCGGCATCGTCTCCTCGAAGGCCGAATCGATCTTCTCGCTGGAGGCACGCTCGCCCAACCGGATCCATTTCGATCTGGAACGCATCATGCGCACCGACTACCGCTATGACGATTTCCAGCAGACCTATTTCGTCATCGACAGCTATGACGAGCTGATGGAAGCGACCTATGAGGATTTCGCGCCGATCTATGCCCGCCTGCCCGGCATGGACGAACTGAAACCCTCCGACACGGTCGAGGGCGACAGGATCTACACCAAGGGCACGCAGGAATATGCGAAGGCCGGCGGCCTGCCGGCGAAGGCGGAAGCGCTCTAGCTCAGGCGGTTCAGGCCGCGGCGCTGCCCGCGCGGCGCAGGTGCAGATCGCCGGTCTCGCGGTCTTCTTCCAGACACACCGCGCCCAGCCCGGCGATCATGCTGGAGAAGTTCTCGCGGGTGACCGGTTTGACGATGTAGAAGCTGGATCCGGCCTCGCGGCACTTCGCTTCCATCTCCGGATTGCGCGCACCGGAATAGACACCCACCGCACCGCCGCCCAGCAGCGGCTGGACCGAGACAATGAAGTCGAGCGCATTCGCGCCGGCCAGGGAAAGATCGGTGAAGACGACGGCCGGACCGTC
Source organism: Maricaulis sp. ABE4_448 (assembly GCF_056160825.1). NCBI lineage: Bacteria > Pseudomonadati > Pseudomonadota > Alphaproteobacteria > Maricaulales > Maricaulaceae > Maricaulis > Maricaulis sp. ABE4_448. The sequence continues at coordinate 494,601 of NZ_JBSWXX010000002.1, read as the reverse complement.
GCCCTTGTCGCGCAGGTGGGCGAGCGCGTCTTCGGGGCGGGTAAACGCCGCAAAGCTGAACCGCACGCCGGCATCTTCCAGATCCGCCTGGAACAGAAAATGCTCGTCCGGGTCGTCATCGACCAGAATGACGGAAACGCTCTGGCTCTGGCTCAATATCTGCTCCCCACGATCAGACGGCGCGGAACCTAGCATGATTTGCCGGTTTGGATAGTGCAAAGCGAACGTTTTGCAAAAGCGCGGTTAAGCAAGCCCCGAGTCCTTTGATCACCATTGCGGCCGATGAAATGGCTCGGGTTTTTGAGTGATCGCATTTTCGAACCGCAAAACCGGTTCCCACTTTTGCTGAAAATGCCGGATCCTGGGTGATCGCATTTTCGAACCGCAAAACCGGTTCCCACTTTTGCTGAAAATGCCGGATCCTGGGTGATCGCATTTTCGAATCGCAAAACCGGTTCCCACTTTTGCTGAAAATGCTTCAGGCTCGCTGAAACGGATAATAATCCCCGCCCAGGCCGAGAATTCCGGTCAGCGCGTCCAGCGCCTCGCGGCTCTCGCGCAGCAAGGCCGGGTCGGCCAGATCATTCGGTTCCAGCCGGTCGCGGTAGTGCTTGTCCGCCCAGACCACCAGCGTGTCATAGAGCCCGTCCGACATCAGCGCCTGCGGCGCCACGGCGGCCCGCTCCTCCGCGGTCAGCACGACGCGCAGGCGCAGGCAGGCCGGTCCGCCGCCATTGCGCATGGACTGGCGCACCTCGACGAACTCCACCCGGCCGATCGGACCATTGCCCGCCGTCATCGCCGCACAGTAGGCGCGCGTGGTCTCGGTTTCCTCGGTCTCCTTCGGCGCGATCAGCACCAGGCGGTCCTCGCCGGGCCATTCCAGCAATTGCGAATTGAACAGATAGCTGGTGATGGCGTCGCCGACGGGCACCTCGGCTTCGGGCACCTCGACGAAATCCGGCTCAAACAGACCCTCGGCCGCTTTGCGGATCGCAGCCAGGGCTGCCTCACGGTCGGCAAAGGCGAGTTCATGGAAGAAGAGCGTGGTGCGCGTACCGACGCAGACGACGTCGTTGTGGAAGGCACCGGCGGCAATCGCCTCGGACGACTGGCGGATGAAGACGGTGCGTTTCGGGTCGAGCCCGTGCGAACGGGCGACCGCCTGGCAGGCTTCCAGCGTCTGGCGTGCCGGGAATTTGCCGCTCCAGGCCTCGCCGGCCTCGCGGCCATAGACGAAGATCTCGACACCCGGACCGCCCTGCTCGGCACACAGGCGCACATGATTGGCCGCGCCCTCATCGGCAAAATCCGGCTGCATGGGCAGGACGTCGTGCACGGCAAAACGGGCCGTGTCCGGGAAAGCCCATTGCAGGGCCCGGCGGGTCTGCTCGCCCTCGATGGAACGGTGCAGCGTGGTCAGCAGATTGGCCGGGGTGAGATGCAGGCGGCTGTCGGCCGTATCGGCCGACGGCGACACGGTCGCAGCATTGGCGGCCCACATGGGCGAGGCCGAGCACGCCTTGCGCAACAGGCCCGGCGCCGTCTTCCAGGCGGCCTCGATCACCGACGCGTCGGAGCCGGAGAAACCGGCCCGGCGCAGCAGCGGCAGATAGGGGCGTTCATGCGGCGGCAGCAGGCCCTGCACCAGGCCGCTATCGGCCAGGCGTTTCATCTTGGCGAGGCCTTCCAGCACGCCCTGGCGCGGCGAGGACACCAGGCCTTCATTCTTCGCACTGGCCAGATTGCCCTCGGACAGGCCGCCATAATTATGCGTCGGGCCGACCAGCCCGTCGAAATTCACCTCGACCGCGCGCGCCATCAATCCACTCCCTTGACCGGCATGCGCTCGGGCTTCGACTGGGCCTGCGTGGCGACCGGATAGGCGCAGTAGTCGGCGGCATAGAAGGCGCTGGGCCGCAGATTGCCCGACTGGCCCGGCCCGCCGAAGGGCATGTTCGAGGCCGCACCGCAGGTCGGCCGGTTCCAGTTGACGATACCGGCGCGGGCTTCCACCCAGAAACGCTCCCACAGGGCTTCATCGTCCGAGACCAGACCGGCCGAGAGGCCATAGGCGGTATCGTTTGCGGCCGCGATGGCGGCGTCGAAAGAGGCAACGCGCACCACCTGGATCAGCGGGCCGAAGACTTCCTCGTCCGGCACATCCACACCGGTGACGTCGATCAGGCCCGGACGCAGGAAGGCCTCGCCCAGGTCCGCAACGGTCTCCGCCTTGCGGATCGCTTTTGCACCACGCGACAGGAGGTCGTCCTGGGCGGCCAGCACGCCGCGCGCGGCCTGTGCGGAGACCAGCGGGCCGATAAAGGGTTCCGGGTCGGCGTCCCAGCGGCCGATGCTCAGCTGGCCTGCGATGCGGTCGATCGCCTCGATCACGGCATCGCCGGCTGCGCCCTCGGGCAGGATCAGGCGGCGCGCGCAGGAACAGCGCTGGCCAGCCGTGATGTAGGCGGAATGCACCGCGACGCGGGCCGCGGCCTCGGCATCTTCGGCATCCCAGACGACCAGCGGGTTATTGCCGCCCATTTCCAGCGCCAGCTGGATACCGGTGCGGCCGGCGAACTTCTCGTGGATGAACTTGCCCGTGCCCCAGGAACCGGTGAACAGCACACCGTCCAGATCGGCATGATCCAGCGCGGCGGCGCCCGTCTCGCGCGCGCCCTGCACGAGGTTCAGCACGCCCTTGGGCAGGCCGGCAGCCTCCCAGGCCTTGGCCATGAACTCGCCCACGGCCGGGGTCATCTCGGACGGTTTGAAGACGATCGTATTGCCCGCCAGCAGGGCCGGCACGATATGGCCGTTCGGCAAATGGCCGGGGAAGTTGTACGGGCCCAGCACGAACATCACGCCCAATGGCTTGTGCGCCAGGGCGGCATAGCCAAAGGCGGTGTCCGACGACTGTTCGCCCGTGCGGTCGGCATAGGCCCTCTTCGAGATGGCGATCTTGCCGGTCATGGCGCCGGCTTCCGCCAGGCCTTCCCAGCGCGGCTTGCCGGTCTCGCGCGAGATCAGCTCGGCGAGCTCGGCCTTGTGCGCCTCGAGATAGGCCTGGTAGGCCTCGACGATGGCGACACGCTCGGGATAGAGGCTGCGCCCCCAGGCCGGGAAAGCCGCCCGCGCGGCCTTGAAGGCGGCGTCCACATCCTCCGCCGTGGCGGCCTTGCCGCTCCACACGCGGCTGCCATCGGCCGGGTTTTCCGAGTGCATGTCAGCGCCATTGCCCGCGCGCCATTGGCCATCGATCAGCAGCATGAAATCACCTCATTCGTCGCCAGAAGCGGGCGCGATCGCCTTCGGCCAGATCGAGCGCCTGCATGGTTTCGTAGGAAATGCCCAGAATGTCGCCATCATCGACAACCTGGGCGTGACAGGTCCGGAAGTCCGGGAAACGGTCGGTCGACAATATGCCGTCGACACCGCCCGTCGTCGTCGCCGACCGCACGGTCACCTCGCGGCTCTCGCGCAGGGTGCGGATATTCTCGGTCCAGGTAGAGACCAGCGGGCCGCCATCGAAAATGTCGACATAGCGGTCGTAGTGGAACCCCTCCCAGAGCAGGAGATTATAGGCCCCCTCCCCGTGCGGATGCGGCTTGCCGATCACTTCGCGCACTTCGGGCGGCAGCAGGTCGAGATAGATCAGGTGCTGCGGGCCCAGATCGAGGATGAACTGGTTGTCGGTCGACGCCGACAGCCGGTCGGCATCGTCGAAATCCATCCGGAAGAAGGGCCGCGACACCGCATCGAAGAAGGGCGAGGATCCGTCGTCATGGACCACGCCGCGCAGCTCGGCCAGCACACGCTCGCCAAAGCGCGAGCGGTCGGCCGCCATCATGAGGTAGCGCGACTGGGCGACGAGCCGTCCGGCGCCGGTACCGCGCCCGGCCTCGGACACGAAGAGCGTGCCCACTTCCGATGCACCGGCAAAGTCATTGACCAGAAGCATGGCATCCATGTCGAAGCGGCGTTCGGCCTCGTAGGAATGCTGGGCCAGGGTGATGATTTTGAAATCCCAGTAGGGTTTCGACACACCCACCATCGATTTCACAGCCGAACAGCCGACGATGCGGCCGGTTTCGGTATCCTCCAGCATCAGCTGGTAGGCATCCTCGGTCTGGCCCGGCTCCGGCGTCGAAAAGATCGCCTCGGATTTTTCCAGGCGCGCCGCCAGCACATCGGCCGGTACGGCCAGGGATGTGAAACCGGTTCCCGCTTCCTGCGCCAGACCCACAAGCGCGTCTGTGTCGGTGCGTTTGGCCGCACGTACAATCAGCATGCTCTCTCCCCGATCATGCCTGTTTTTACTGGGTTCTTGCCAGAGCGCGCGCTTCCTTGGCGTTGAACTCGCCCCGGGCAAATTTCATCAGCATCACCGCCGACAGCTTGGCCCGTTCGGCAAAGCTCGACAGTTTGACGATCTCGCGATCGGAATGGATATCGGCGCCGCGCACGCCCAGCGTATCGACATTGGGACAGCCGGCCGCCCACAGATTATTCCCCTCGCACACACCGCCCGTGTCCTGCCAGCGGATGTCCAGGCCCAGCGCGCCGCCCGCCGCCTTCGTCCATTCGAACATGCGGGCATTGGCCGGGCTCATGGGTTTGGGCGGACGGGTAAAGCCGCCATGCAGCTCGGCCGCGATACCATCGCGCACGCGGATCTCGTCGACCAGGCGTTCCAGCTCGGCCTCGACCCAGGTGCGGTCATTCTCGGTCTTCACGCGCACATTGAAACGCGCCACCGCATTGTCCGGCACGACATTCGGCGGACCGCCGCCATCGATGCGGGCGAGATTGAAGGTCACGCCCTCACGCCGGCCATTGAGCTCGTCCAGCCCCAGGCCGAACTGGCAGGCGGCGGCCAGGGCGTTGCGGCCCAGATGGTGCTCGCGTCCGGCATGGGCGGCACGGCCGGACACTTTCAGCGACCAATTGCCCGATCCCTTGCGCGCGCCGGCCAGCGAGCCATCGGCCAGGGCCGGTTCATAGGTCATGCCGATATCGGCGCCGGCGCCCAGATCGGCGATGATGGGGCCGGAGCCCAGCGAGCCGATCTCCTCGTCCGGACTGATCAGCACATCGACGCCGATCTCGTCCTTCCAGGGAGAACGCTCCAGGCCGAGGAGTCCGTGCAACATCACCAGGATGCCGCCCTTCATGTCTGCGACACCGGGGCCGTTCAGCGTGTCGGCGTCCCACAGCTCGGTCGACTGGAAATGACTGTCCGCCGGGAAGACCGTGTCATGGTGACCGGTCATGACAATGCGGATCGGCGCCTGCGGCCGCAGCCGGCAGTGGAAGGAGGGCGTGAATGCCTGCTCACGCACGGTTCCATCGGGATCGACAATCGTCGTCGGCGGCAGGTCGATGGCGGATATTTCGCCGCCCAGCTCGCCAAAGGCGGTTTCCAGACAGGCGCGCATGCGCTCCAGACCGTCCGCATTGCGGCTGCCGGAATTGATCGCCGACCACGCCTTCACCGTGTCGATCATGTGATCGGCGCGGCTGTCGATCCAGTCGAGCACGGCGCGCTCGTCGGGGTTGAGATCGAGTTTGTCCTGCATGTCTCAGTGATAGCCGTTTAAATGGACGGGTCTACCCCCGCGCGGCAGAGACCGCGCGGGAGTGATGCGAGACGGATCAGGATCAGGCGTGTTCAAGCGCCTGTTTCAGGTCGGCGATCAGGTCGTCGGGATTCTCGATACCGACCGAGATGCGCACCAGACCGTCGGAGAAGCCCTGACGCTTGCGCAGCTCCGGATCGACACCGCGGTGAGTCGTCGAACCCGGGTGGCAGATCAGCGTTTCGGTTCCGCCGAGGCTCACCGCCAGCTTCATCACCTGCAAGGCGTTGAGCATGCGGAAGGCTGCCGCCTCGCTCTCCAGGTCAAAGGCAAAGGTGGAACCGGCCGAGGTGGACTGGGCCTTGAAGACATCGCCATCACGCGTGCCATCTTCCAGGAAGCCCAGATAGCGCACCCGGTTGACCTTGGGGTGATCGCGCAGGAATTCGGCGACCTTTCGGGCACCGAGCGCGGCCGCTTCCATGCGCAGCTTCACCGTTTCCAGCGAGCGCAGCAGCATCCAGCAGGTGTGCGGATCCAGATTCGTCCCCAGATAACCGCGCAGGCTGCGGATCTGTGCCATGGCGTCGGTTGTGCCGGAGGCCGAGCCGGCGATCAGGTCGGAATGGCCACCGATATATTTGGTCAGCGAGTAGACGACCACATCTGCGCCGAGCTCGATCGGCTTCTGGCCGACCGGGCCGAGGAAGGTGTTGTCGACAACGAGATAGGGGCGCTTGCCCTGCTTCTTCTCGATCAGGTCGACAAGGCGGCGGCAAACATTCAGGTCGACCTGGTCATTGGTCGGATTGGTCGGCGTCTCGGTGTAGATGACCGAGACCTCACCCTTGGCCAGCGCCTCGTCGGCGGCGGCGTGGATCTCGTCCTCGTGGGCGCCGGCAAAGAAGTCGACCGACTGGATGCCGTAATTCGGCAGGAATTTGCGGATCAGGCTTTCCGTGCCGCCATAAAGCGGGGTCGACTGGAGAATCACCGAGCCGGAGTGCGCCAGGCCCATCAGCGTGGTGGAGATGGCCGCCATACCGGAGGAGAAGACACAGCATTCCTCGGCGCCGTCATAAAGGGCGAGACGGTCTTCCAGCACTTCCATATTGGGATTGTTGAAGCGCGAATACATCAGGCCGGCGGCTTCCGGGTCGCCCTCTTCAGCCTGGCCGACATTGATGCGGAAGAAGGCCGCACCCTGCTCCGCGCTCTCGAAAGCGAAGGTGGAGGTCAGGAAGATCGGCGGCTTGATCGACATTTCCGAGAGCTTCGGGTCGTAGCCATAGCTCATCATCTGGGTTTCCGGGCTCAGCGTGTGCCCGGCGATCGCGCGTTTGCGATACGGCTTGTCCGGCTTGCTCATGGAAGTTCTCCCTAATCTTGCAGGTGCGGCCAGGCCCCTGCCGCCGCGTTGCATCCGGTGTGAACCGGCGCTTCGGGCGGGTCAAGCACAGCCTCAGCAAGACGGAAAAAGCGACCAGATCGACCCCGCAACAGGGCGTTTCGTGCACTATTTTGCCAAAACGGACCCAGGCTGGCGGCACTCGCCTTCAGACAAAAGAAAAGCGGCCCGGCAAGAGCCGGGCCGCAATCCTTCGGTTCATCGGATCCGGACTTAGTCCAGAACGATGACCACTTCCGAACGACGGTTCAGCGGCTCGCGAACACCGTCAGCGGTCTGAACCGCCGGGCGGGTTTCGCCATACGCTTCCATCGAGATCGTGCTCGCCGGGACGCCGAGGCGGACCAGCTCGTCGCGGACGACGCGGGCACGGCGCTCGGACAGGCCGACGTTGTAGGCAGCAGCGCCCGAACGGTCGGCGTGGCCGGCGACGGACACGCGGGTCACACCGCAATTGCCGCGCTGGTTGGCAGCCTGAGAGATCACGGCCCGAGCCTGATCCGTCAGATCCGCGCGATCCCACTCGAAGTAGACCGGGAAGCTCACGTCATTGCACGACGGCGGCGGAGGCGGCGGCGGCGGAGGCGGCGGGGGCGGAGGCGGCGGCGGAGGCGGCGGCGGGGGCGGCGGCGGGGGCGGCGGAGCCGCGAACGCGTACCGCAGACCGATCCAGGCCTCGTGGCCGGACAGGTTGTCGACGCTCACATTCGGCGCGTAATCCGTGCTGGCGGCCGAGAAGTAACGATACTCGGTGTCCAGGGTCAGTTGCTCGGTGAGCTCCCAGCCGATACCGGCGAGGATCTGCCACACCAGCGGATTGTCGCTGTCCTGCGCGATCACATAGTCGGCTGCCGTCGGGTTGATGGGCGTGGTGCCCGTCGAGAAGCCCGTGAGGGTGCCGGACACATCGCCCAGACCCAGACCAGCACCGATATACGGGTGGTAAGCGCCATCCGGATTGAAGTCGAAGATGGCGTTGGCCATCACGGACCAGATCTGGAAGTCGCTCAGGCTGTGCTCGAACGCGCCGATCGCGCCGGTGTCGTTGTAACGATGAGCCAGTTCGCCTTCGAGACGGAAGCCGTCAGCCCAAGAGTAGCCCAGAGCCACGGCTTCACGCCAATTGCTCTCACCACTGATTTCACCATTCAGCGAGCCGGAAACGTCGGTGTCGCCCGGGCCGCCGTAACCGACTGCACCACGGACATACCAGCCTTCGTCAGCGAACGCGGGACCCGCTGCCAAGAAGGCCCCAACGGCGACCGCCGTAAAAAGCCGTTTTTTCATCATTCCCCCTCCAGAGGCTCTCGCCTCCTTGGTGTGACTGACCATGCCCAGCACAGCGCCGGGCGCGAAGAATCGTCCTGACGGACGCTCCTGGTACGTCCCCTACTACAATTAGATCGCGAGCGCCATAGGTCAGACAGGTAAAGCCCCGATAAGACCGGAATATTTTGTCGCGTTGCAGCAAGGATACAGTGTGCCCCGGGACCGGGCCACACATCCCCGTACAACCGCACAACGCAGCGACCTCCGGATCGGTTCCCGATTTTTTTCGGAAAATGCCGAAACCCGTAGTTAGCGCAAAGCTGCGATTGCGTCGAACACCCCTGTCCGGCTGGTTTCTCCCGCTGCGGTTGCTGCCGCGAAAGCCTGCGCATACGCAGCAACCAGCCGCCCGTCACGGCGATAAAGGTCGTGCAGGTAGCGAACCGAACCGTCTGCCTCCCCCACAACCGTCCAGTAGGCGATATGGACCGGAATGCGCTGGTCCAGCCAGACAACGGTGGGCGTATTGCCGGACACGACCGCGTCAATCCGGGCCCGCGACCAGTCCGCCTGCCCCGCCAGCACCCATTCGGCCAGGGCGAGCGGGTCCTGCACACGGATGCAGCCGGCCGAGAAATCCCGGCGCGTGCGCACGAATCGGTCCCGCTCGGTCGTGTCGTGAATGTAGATATTGTGCCGGTTGGGGAAGATGAACTTCACCTCACCCATCGGATTGGTCGGCCCGGGCGGCTGCGACAACCGGTAGGGCCAGCGATCATTCCAGCGGCTCCAGTCGATCTCGTAGACCGAAATCGGCTCACCAGCCGAATTGTAGATGCGGAAACCGTGCGAATTGACGATGCCCGGATTGCGCCGGATCGAGGAAAAGCGCGAGCGCGCCGAGCTTGATGGCAAACCCCACCAGGGATTGAGAACGATGTATTGCATCTCCTCGGAGAATTCCGGTGTCGAGGAGGTCTGGCCGCCGATCATCACCTCATGCTCGCGCGCCAGCCGACCATTCTCCCAGGCCTCCAGGTGGAAGTCGGCGAGATTGACCCAGATATGCCGCTCGCCCAGCTGCCGGGTGCGCCAGCGCCGCTGTTCGAGATTGGCGCGCAATTGCGCGATCCGCTCCTGGGGTGTGATGTTCAGCTGGCGCAGGGTCGGCCGGTCCAGACGCCCGGTCGGCGAAAGGTTCACCCGCCCCTGATAGCGCCGCAGCGCGGTGTCCAGCCGCATGTCGAACGCATCGCCGCTTGACCAGCCCGGCGCCAGCAGCCCCTCGGCCGCCAGCCGCGCGCGCAACTGGTCGACCCGCAGCCCGGCATCGCCGAGCGTCAGCGCATTGCCGCCCTCGATCTGCGGCCAGATCGGGCGCACGGTCATCAGGCGCAGCATTTCCCGGCGCAGGATGTCGTAGTCGCGCACCGCCGGCAGGCTTTGCGCGATCGCCTGTTCGACATGACCGGTATCCAGCGCTGCCACGAGGCGTGCGACCAGCCGGGATGCCTCATTGTCCGTCAACAGACGCGGTGTCAGCGTGTCCTGGTCGATCAGCCCGTATTCCAGCCAAGCGGTATATTGCAGCGCGGCCCGCGATGCCGCCGCTGCCTGCGGCTCGAATGGCACGTCCGGATCGAGCAGATAGTCGGCAATACTGTCCAGGGCCGGCAGTCCGTGCCCCGGTGCCTCGTAAAGAAAGCCGGCCAGTTCAGCGACCGATTGCGGCGACCATCCGGTGACCTGCAGCGCCCAGCGGTCGAGATCGGCCGTCCGCACGGGCTGGGGTGCCTCGGGAATGCCGGAAGCAATCACCGGCTCGTCGTCAGACGCAGCCGTGGCCACGCCTGGCAGCATGGCCAGCAGAACTGCCAGAAGAAAACGTCCCAACCCGGTCCCCGATTCAAAAGCCGCCCGACATTAACCATTCAGGCTGCGGGACGGAACCGTGTTTCGGTCGCCCGCGCCGGTCAGGACAGCGGATCGCGCTCGTCTTCCGGATCGGGTTCGCCAACATCCTCGGCCATCAGCTCTGCCAGCGACACGACGCGCGACCGCGACCGCTCGATATAGGCTTCATTGTCGAAGACATCGATCTGGGAATCCCAGACCTCGAACAATTGCCGCAGGCTTTCCTCGTCGTGATGGGCAAAGGCCAGCGCCTTCTTCTCGGCACGCTGGCGCGTTTCGCCGAGCACTTCAAGCGACTGGGTCGCCGCCTCGAGGGAAGAGCCGAACATTTCGCGCACCGCGCTGTCCGCCCCCGCGGCGCGCAGCTGGTAGACATGTTCGCGGCTGGCGGCGCGGGCGATGATGTGCACGCCGGGATAGCGCTGTTTCACATGCTGGACGAGTTCGACGGCACGTTCGCGATTATCGGTGCACACGACCAGCAGCTTGGCGCGGGCAATACCCGCTGCTTCCAGCAGGCCGGGCCGCAGGGCATTGCCGTAATAGACCTGGATGCCGAATTTGCGCAGCCCGTCGATATGCTCGGCCGAATTGTCCAGAACGACCGGCTTGTAACCGTCCATCACCAGCAGGCGGTGCACGATCTGCCCGAACCGCCCCATGCCCGCAATGATGACGGGCGCCTCTTCCTCGATCGTGTCCTCGGCGCGCTCCTGCCCTGCCTTGCGGCCAACCCGGGGCGAGACAAAGCGCTCGAAGGCGATCATCAAAAGCGGCGTCGCCATCATCGACAAGGCGACCACCAGCGATGCAATTGCGGCGATCTCGTCGGGGATGACGTGAAGGCTGGTCGAGAAAGCGAGCAGCACGAAACCGAACTCGCCGCTCTGGGCCAGCGCAAAGGTGAACAGCCAGCGGGCCCGCCCCTTCATCCGGAACAGGACGGCCAGCGCCAAGAGGATCGCGCCCTTCACCAGGATGAGGCTGAGCGTGAGGCCGATGATGAGGCCGAACTCATTGCCCAGCAGGGCGAACTCCATCCCCGCACCGACCGTGATGAAGAAGACGCCCAGCAGCAGGCCCTTGAAGGGTTCGAGATCGGAGACCAGCTCGTGACGGTATTCGCTTTCCGCCAGCAGCACCCCGGCCAGGAATGTCCCCAGCGCCGGCGACAGGCCGACCATGCTCATCAACACGGCAATGCCGACAATCAGCACAAGTGCCGCGGTAAAAAAGAGTTCGTGCAGGCCCGTACGCGCGATGATGCGGAAGGCCGGGCGTGTGAGATAGCGGCCGCCCAGGATAACACCGCCGACAACGGCGAGCGTCATCAACCCCTGGGCCCAGGCCGGCCAGGCTGCGAACGGCGCCGGCCCGCCATGGGCGCCGCCGCCATGCGCCGCGCCGGCGTCTACCCCCGCTACCGCCAGGAAGGGCAGAAGGGCGAGCATCGGAATGACGGCAATGTCCTGGAACAGGAGGACGGAGAAGGCCGATTGCCCGCCCTCGGTGCGCAGCCAGCCCTTTTCGCCCAGCGTCTGCAGGACGATGGCGGTCGAGGACAACGCCATGATCAGGCCCAGCGCCAGCGCCAGCCGCCAGTCCAGCCCGAAGCCCAGGCACGCGACCGCGACGACCAGCGTCGTCACAGCCACTTGCAGCCCGCCCAGCCCGAACAGGCGCATGCGCATTTCCCATAACAGGCGTGGCTGGAGTTCCAGGCCGATCAGGAAGAGCATCATCACCACGCCGAACTCGGCGAAGGTCTGGACGTTTTCCGGATCCGACCCCATCCAGTCGAGCAGCGGTGCGATGGCCACGCCGGCCAGCAGATAGCCCAGCACCGAGCCGAGGCCGAGACGGTGTGCGATCGGCACCGCAATCACGCCGGCGCCCAGATAGATCACCGCCTGCAGGAGAAGCTCGTTCATGGTCGGGCCGCCGAATCAAAGACGTGTTGATGGGATGGTCGGCGCCAGAATAGCGCGCGACGGCGGCGGCGCCATGCCCCGCACGCGTTTTCCGTCGATAATGCCTTCACTCGGGACGCCTCAGCAATCCAGCCGGGTGTCGAAGAGCGATGATGCTTCAGGGCGGCGGCGCAGGATGGCGGCAGCCACCCTGCAGCGTTCGGCAGGTTCCAGCCGGTCGTCCGCAGCGAGGTCACGGGCGATGGCTTCCACCGTATCGCGGCCATCGATCACGGCCACACCGCCATCATCCGGCGTGTCGAACCGCATCAGGCGTGCCGTCTCGCCCCAGCGCAGCCAGGCCGGTCCGGCCTCCCCGCCCGTTCCGGGTTCGCCGGCATGGGCGAAATGGCCCCAATAACCGCCCATCGCATCCGCCAGGGCCTCCCGGCCTTGGGCATTGCGATCGTTGAACAGCACGCGATCGAAGGAGCCGAACAGCTCGAAATGATTGAAGACGAACGGGATTTCCATGGCATGCGAGGCGCCAAGCAGCTCGCCGGTATCGGTCAGGAGAACCTTGCCGCCCTCGTCCCAGTCGAAACGGTAGGCCCAGATATCGCGATGCCCCGCAGCGTGAAGACGGTCGAGCAGCTCGTCGACCGCGGTCACCCGCCAGTTCCGGGTCGGATATTCCACGGCCGCCGCATAGCGCGCGCTGTCGCGCGGCCAGACCAGCGGCCCGAGGCGCCGCGTCAATTGCGGGTCGAAAGCCGTATAGAGTTTCATCTCGTCACGATTGACGCCGGTAATCAGGGGCACGGGCGCGAAACCGCCCGGCCGTGCCGCCGCGCCCAATATGCCATCCTCGGGCAGGGTGACCCCGTCCTCGATCATGCGCGGCAGCGATGTGAACGCACCGCTTTCATCGCGATAGACCGCATAGACATCCTCAAGGGACGCCGCGCGCATGGCCGCCCCGTCCGCAGCCGGCCCGGCAAAGGCGGCAACGGCTTCCAGGGCGGGATTAAGGTCGTTTCCACCGCCGTTTTCGGCCATCTCGCGGCTGTTCGAGCCCGTTCCGCCGCTTTGCATGATGGCCGCATCGAACCGGCCGCGCGCCGGTTCGGACGCCATCAGGGCGGCAATATTGAAAGCGCCCGCGCTTTCCCCGAAGATCGTGATCCGGTTCGTGTCCCCGCCGAAGGCGGCGATATTGGCATCCACCCAGTCCAGCGCCGCGACCAAGTCGAGCAGCGCGAAATTCGCGGCCTCGTCGAGCGGGTGTTCGGCACTTTCGCGCAGGGCCGGATGCGACAGGAAGCCGAGCGGGCCCAGCCGGTATTGCACGGCGACGACGACGACATCCCGGTCAGCCGCCAGCTGCGACCCGTCATAGGCCGAGGACGAACCCCAGACATTCGCCCCGCCATGGATCCACACCATGACGGGCAGACCAGCCTCGGGCGCTGCATCGCGCGGGGCATAGATATCGAGTGTGAGACAGTCTTCCTCGCCGATCAGCACACCGGCCTCGACACCGGCGGCCGCTGCAGAGAGTTCATTCGTGACCTGGGGACAGACGGCGCCGTGCTCGATCGCTTCCAGCCGGCCATTGAACGCCAGAGCCGGCCGCGGAGCCCGCCAGCGCAGATCGCCTTGCGGCGGGGCGGCATAGGGGATGGCCAGCCAGGCCGAAGCCGCTTCGCCAGATTGAAAGCCGACAATCTCGCCCTGGGCCAGCGTACGCTGCGTCTCCGGCGCCGGCTCGATGCGGACTTGCGTCTCCTCGGCCCCGTTACACCCCGTCAGAATCAGCAGCGCCGCTGCGGCTGCCAGGCACACACATGTCTTCATCGACCCCTCCCGTTTGCGCGGGAAGGTTTGGCCGGGGGCGTGGCAAGGTCAAGCGGAAGGCGCGTTCCGGGCCGGCAAACGGCCGCGAAATCCCGGCTGGGCAACGAAAATGCTGGAGATAAGTGGTGAGCCGACAGGGGCTCGAACCCTGGACCTACTGATTAAAAGTCAGTTGCTCTACCAGCTGAGCTATCGGCTCCCCTCACGAGGAGCGCGGAACCTATACGGGCGATTCCGGAGGGTCAATGCGGCTGTGAAGGCGGATATCAGCATTTCGGCCAAGATTTTTCCGCAATCGCCGGTAAACTTGCCGGCATGACGAACAAGGTCGTGATTCCAGCCATGCTTTGCTTCGCGGTGGCGTTGTCCGCCGGAGCATGCTCGTCCACCCGCCAAAACGCCGGCGAAACCGCCAGCATGGCCCGCGTCGAAACCACCGATGCGCTGGAAGACGCTGTCGGCCTGCCGCGCGAACGGCCTGGCCCGATCATGGTCGATGAGGGCGACGATACCGTACCCACCCCCTATGGCGGTGAAGGCTCGCGCCGGCGCTGTTCGACGGTGGCGCGCGATGTCGCTCGTCTGACCGTGATCCTGGGGCCCGATATCGAGGAAGAGGAACGCCAGGCCGAGGAAGAGGCGCGCGAGGAACGCAGCTGGTTCGACCGGGGCAGCGGACTGGCGTCCCAGGCGCCCGATGCAGCCGCCGACGGCGCACGCAGCCTGTATCACTCCACGATTGTAGGCCTGAACCCGGTGCGTCCGGTGATCCGCTTTATCGGCGGGGCCGGACGGATCGAGGACGAGGCGCGAGAGCGCCGCGAGATGGCCCAGCGGCGCCGTGCCTATCTGCGCGGTTTGTATGACGGTTTCGGCTGTCCGACGCAGCAGATGCGGCGTGCTTTCGAGGCCTATGGCCTGGTCGAGCCGGGCACCGAAAACTGAGCCCCACTGCATTACATTCCTGTAATCTTCGCAACTTTTCGTGGCGGCCGTCCGTTTGGTGTCCGGATGGCAGGCACAGAGCTGTCCCCGGCTGAAGCCGGCAGATGGAGCAAGACAGGAGGTAGACATGAAACGCTTCTCTATCCTGACGACTGCAACCGCTGCATCGGCGTTTGCCTGCGCAACGACCGCGCTGGCCGGCGCTGCGGCCCTGGCCCAGGACGATCTTCACCAGGATGAAAAACCCGTCGTTGACGAGCAGATGACCGTTGAAGGCCAGGCCCACGCCCCGGCGCCGAACGAGACGATCCAGGACAATGACCTGCTGCGCGAGACCGCAGAGGCCTGGGACAATTCGGACCTCGACCGCGCGCCCTATACCGATGACCACCACTGGATCGACCTGCGGGTTGAATCCGAGGATGGCGGCGAGCTCGGCGAGATCGAGCGGGTCCGCCTCGGCACGGAAGGCGATGTCGAAGCCATCGTCGTCGAGAGCGGCGGCACGCTGGACATCGGTGGCCGCGAGGTCCTGATCGAAGCCGACGAGGTGAACTTTGCCCCCGAGGGTGACCGCCCGATCGCCGTGATCGAGTACACCCGTGCGGAATTCGAAGCGCTGCCGGACTTCAACGAGGACGCAGCAACCGAATACCCGCTGTCGGATGACGACTATGGCGACAATGAAAACGATATGGAGCTCGATGACGGCCCGGCTGATCCCAGCCAGTAAGCCTAACATCTAAGCCCCTTGCTTCAGGTCCCTCCCCGCACCTGAAGCCCCTGAGCGGCGCTTCCGCCCCCCGGAAGCGCCGCTTCTGTATCTGCAGCTCAGCCGGGGAAGTTCTCGCCGCTCTCAATGGCGGCCCGGCCCGCTTCCCATTTGGCGCGGAATTCCTGGCGGAAAGCGTCGAATGTGCCCGCGGCAATCGCCGCCCGCATCCGCGCCGTCAGGTCCTCGAAATAGGCGATATTGTGCCAGGACATCAGCATGGCCGAGAGGTATTCGCCCGAGCGGAAGAGGTGGTTGAGATAGGCCCGCGAATAATCACGGCTGGCCGGACAGTCGATCGCCGGATTGAGCGGACGGTCATCCTCGATGAATTCCGCGCGCTTGATATTGATCGGGCCATAGTCCGACCAAGCCTGGCCGTGACGGCCCGAACGCGTCGGCAGGACGCAGTCGAACATATCGACACCGCGCGCCACGGATTCCACCAAATCGATC
Organism: Maricaulis sp. ABE4_448; assembly: GCF_056160825.1. Lineage (NCBI taxonomy): Bacteria > Pseudomonadati > Pseudomonadota > Alphaproteobacteria > Maricaulales > Maricaulaceae > Maricaulis > Maricaulis sp. ABE4_448. The sequence goes on along the minus strand of NZ_JBSWXX010000002.1, from coordinate 478,491 downwards.
GGCTTGCCCACACCCATCAGATAGCGCGGGCGCTCCGCGGGCAGGTGCGGCGTGGTGAAGTCGAGCACCTCGCACATCGTCTCGAATCCCTCGCCCACGGCCAGCCCGCCGATCGCATAGCCGTCATAGCCGGTCTCGATCAGGCGCTGCGCGCTTTCCCGGCGCAGATCCTCGAACACCGACCCCTGCACAATGCCGAACAGGTTCTGCGCCTCGCGATCGCCGAAGGCCGTCTTCGAGCGCTCGCCCCAGCGAACGGACAGATCCATGGAGGACTTTGCCTCGGCCTTTGAGCAGCCAAAGGCGGTGCATTCGTCCAGCTGCATCGAGATGTCGGCGCCCAGCAGGTCGGCCTGAATCTCGATCGAGCGTTCCGGCGAAAGCTTGTGCTCCGAGCCGTCGATATGGGAGCGGAAGGTCACCCCCTCCTCGGTCATCTTGCGCAGCTTGGACAGGGACCAGACCTGGAAGCCGCCGCTGTCGGTGAGGATCGGGCCCTGCCAGGTGGAAAACTCGTGCAGGCCGCCCAGCCGTTTCACGCGTTCTGCACCCGGGCGCAGCATCAGATGATAGGTATTGCCCAGGATGATATCCGCCCCGGTCTCCTTCACCTGGTCCATGTAGAGCGCCTTCACCGTGCCGGCCGTGCCGACCGGCATGAAGGCCGGTGTGCGGATCTCGCCGCGTGTCGTCTTCAGCACGCCGGTGCGGGCCGCGCCGTCGGTGGCATGGATGTCGAAGGGGAAACCGGTCATGCGCTCCGCTCGATCAGGCTGGCATCGCCGTAGGAATAGAAACGGTAGCCCGAGCGGATGGCGTGCGCATAGGCCCGCTTCATCACGTCCAGTCCCGCCAGTGCGCTGACCAGCATGAACAGGGTCGAGCGCGGCAGGTGGAAATTCGTCATCAGCGCATCGGTGATGCGGAACTCATAGCCCGGCGTGATGAAGATGTCGGTGTCGCGGCTGCCCGCTTCGATCACGCCGGGCTGCGAGGCCAGGCTCTCGATCGTGCGCAGCGCCGTCGTACCGACCGGGATCACCCGGCGGCCCTCGGCCTTGGCGGTGTTGATCGCCTCCGCCGCCTGCGTCGACACGGTGCACCATTCGGCATGCATGCGGTGATCGGCGAGATCGTCGGCCTTGACCGGCAAGAAGGTGCCCGCCCCGACATGCAGCGTCACATGCGTGTGCTGCACGCCCCGTTCGGCCAGCGCCGCCAGCAGGCGTTCGGTGAAGTGCAGGCCGGCCGTCGGCGCGGCGACCGAACCGTCCTGCTTGGCGAACAGGGTCTGGTAGTCCTCGACATCCTGCGCGTCGATCTCGCGCTTGCGGGCGATATAGGGCGGCAGGGGCGGCACGCCGGTCGCGGCGATGGCCTCGTCCAGCGCCGCACCGGTGCGGTTGAAGACCAGCCGCGTATCGCCGCCCTCGGACTTGCCGGTCACTTCAGCTGACAGATCCCCGGAGAAGGCGATCACATCGCCGACACGCAGACGCTTGGCCGGGCGCACGAAGGCGCGCCAGCCGCTGGCATCGAGACGCTTGTGCAGATTGACCTCGACATCGACCGGTCCGCCGCCGCCCACACTGCGCGCCGGACGCACACCATTCAGCGCTGCGGGGATGACGCGGGTGTCGTTGAACACCATCAGATCGCCCTCGCGCAGGAGTTCGGGCAGGTCGGACACGCCACGATCGGCGAACACGCCATTGCCGGCAATGTGCAGCAGCCGCGCCGCATCGCGCGGACGCGCGGGACGCAGGGCAATACGCTCCTCGGGGAGCTCGAAGTCGAAATCGGATACGCGCATGGCGCAGGGGTCTATCCGCCGGCTTGCAGGTGCGCAATCTCTGCTGTGTAGTGGCCGCACACCCATCGCACCCGGACGATCCTGCCTTGCGTCTTTCCAGTCTCGTGTTTCTTCCGCTTGCCGGCCTTGCCGGGGTCGCTGCCGCATTGTGGCTGGCACCTCTCTGGCGCGGCTTCGACGCCTTCCGCCAGCTCTGGCCTGTCTGGGCGGTGCTCGCTCTGATCGTATTGGCCGCGATTGTCCTGCTGCGTCACCGCACAGCCCGCTGGCCGATGGCCGTCATCGCCCTGCTGATCTGGCTGCCCGGGCTGGGCGAGCCGGTGCGCCGGCTGACGGCAGAGCGGGCCGCGCCCGCCGACACCGCCCTCACCCTGCGCCTGGCGACGCACAATATGTGGGGCAGAAACACCGCGCCGGACGCTACCGCCGATACGCTGTTGGCCCTCAATGCCGACATTCTGGCGCTGCAGGAGGCTTTCGCGAATGCGCAGCCCGCCCGGGACCGGCTGGAACAGGCCTATCCGTTCGTGGCCCGCTGCCGCGCGACCCGGATACTCAGCCGGCTGGAAATCCTGGAAAGCGGCTGCGTCCGTCCGCCGGACCCGGCCGTGTTCCGGAGCAAAATTCCCTGCGACCGGGAAGTGCCGCCGGCCACCTGGGCCCGCATCCGCCTGCCCGACGGTTCGGACACAATTGTCGCATCGGTCCACCTGACCTGGCCCTTCCCCGGCGCCACGCAGGACTGCCAGCGCGGCGGCCTGGCGCGTTTCCTCGACAATCTGCCCGCGGAGCAGATGATCGTGATGGGGGATTTCAACGCGGCGCCGCCGTCCTATGCGCTGTCACGCCTGGAACGCGATCTCGGCCTCCACCGGCGCACGCTTGCCCTGCCGAGCTTTCCCTCCGGCACCCGCCCGGTGCTCGGTCTCAATTCCATCCTGGGGATTGATCACATCTTCGCCGGCGAGGCCTGGCAGACCGTCTCGGTGGAAACCGGCCCGCAGACCGGCTCCGACCACCGCCCGGTGGTGGCGACGCTGCAGCTGCGCTGACCGGCCATCCCAAATGAAAAGGGCCGCCCCGTGAGGACAGCCCTTCTCTTGTTTCTGCAGCGGTTTGCCGGGGCTACGCTTCGACGACGCTCGCCTTGACGATCTTGCCCGGCTTGGCCGGCGGCTCACCCTTGGGCAGCGCGTCGACATGTTCCATGCCGGACACGACTTCGCCCCAGACGGTGTACTGGTTGTCCAGATAAGGCACCGCGTCCAGGCAGATGAAGAACTGGCTGGAAGCCGAATCCGGATCAGCCGCCCGCGCCATCGACATCGTGCCGCGCTGGTGCGGCTCGGCGGAGAACTCGGCCGGAATATTGGTACCGGAACCGCCCATGCCATTGCCGTTCGGGCAACCGCCCTGGGCAACAAAACCGTCGATGACGCGGTGGAAGGTCAGCCCGTCATAGAAGCCTTCCCTGGCCAGCTTGGTGATCTGTTCGACGTGTTTGGGCGCCAGGTCCGGGCGCAACTTGATGACGACGTCGCCGCCTTCGAGCGTGAATACCAGTTGTTCTTCAGCCATGTGTCTTTCTACTCCGCAATTCTGGACGGCACGGTGATTTCGCAGATGTCGGGCAGATTACCCTGGGCATTGCGCAGCGTGTCGAGATAGCCCGCAAAGGCCTCGCTATCCGTGTCGACGACTTCAATCTCGATCTGATCTTCGGCCGGCAGCTCGCTGCCGATACGCATGGAACGGATCACGTCCGGACGGAAATCCGGGTCTTCCATCGCCGAGCCGACCGCGATCTGGTCGACGGCGTCCATGCCATGACGCACCCGGCCCCACACCGTGTACGTGGCGTTGAGGTGATCGGGGCTGCCGGTGGTGATGTAGAACTGGCTGCGGGCCGAGTTCGGATCGCTGGTGCGCGCCATCGCGGCCGCGCCGCGGCAATGCAGCAGCCAGGACTGGACCATGCCGTCGCCGGTGATGCCGGCCAGGGCGGCGGTCTGGGTACCGGCATGGAAACCGTTCCAGAAGCCGGCCTTGGCCATCTGCGGGATCTGACCGGGATTGACGACGCGGTCCTGCAGCTCGCTGATCACGGGCTCGCCGGCCCGGCGGATGGTGAATTCGGCTTCCATCGGCGGCTTGTCAGCCGCATTGCCCGGATTGGCGCGCGAACCGCCGCCCTGCGCCATGAAGCCGTCGATCACGCGGTGCCAGACCAGGAAGTCGTAGAAGCGCTCGCCGACCAGCTCGCGCAGGCGCGCGACGTGGTTGGGGGCAAATTCCGGCGCCAGCTCGACCACGACCATGCCGTGATCCGTGTCGATATAGAGCAGACGATCCTGATCGACGGTGCGCCAGGCTTCAGCGGGGAAATCATAGCCCGGTTCCGCAGCAGCGGGCTCGGCCTGGGTGGCAACGGCCGCGGTGCTCGCGGCAGAGGCCGCGATCTCGGTATCGGCTTCGGTTGCCGCTTCACGGCCGCAGGCAGCGGCCGTCAGGGCCAGGGCGAAAGTGGCAGAAAGGGTCAGTCGCATGATCACGCAAGTCGCTCCTTGAGACGGGCTTCCACGGCGGGCGGCACGAAATCGGAGATACGTCCGCCCAAAGCTGCGATTTCCTTGACGAGACGCGAGGCAATCGCCTGATGACGCGGATCGGCCATCAGAAAGACGGTCTCGATATCGTCATTGAGGCGCTGGTTCATCGCCACCATCTGGAATTCGTACTCGAAATCGGAGACGGCGCGAAGACCGCGCATGATCGACTCCGCGCCGATCTCCTCGGCAAAATGCATCAGCAGGCCGTCGAAGGGCCGCACCTCGATCGCCGCGCCGGCCTCGAACTTCTCGACCTCGTCACGCACCATCTCGACGCGTTCCTCCAGCGAGAACAAAGGCTTCTTGGCCTCGTTGATGGCAACACCGATCACCAGCTTGTCGACCAGTTTTACGGCCCGGCCGATGATATCGAGATGGCCGTTGGTGATCGGGTCGAACGTGCCGGGATAAAGGGCGGTTCGGGTCATGTCGGTCTCCTGGCCGGCTGCCGCCGCTGCTTGTAGCGGGATTGCGAGCGCCTTCAAAGCGTTTCGGGATCAGGCCTCGCTGTCATCCGCGGCGCCGGGCGTGTCGTCCGGAGCGGCATCGGGCGCTTCACCGGCCGGGCCTTCGCCCCCCTCGAGTGCCTCGCCATCCTCGTCCACGGCTTCATCCCCGGCATCGGGAATGCGGACCACGGCGACAACATTCTCGCCATCATTGAGACGGATGAGACGCACCCCACGCGACGACCGGCTGGCGATCCGCACGGTATCGACCGGGAAGCGGATCAGCTGGCCGCCATCGGTGACCGCCATGATCTGATCGGCATCCTCCACCGGGAAGCTGGCCGAAAGCGGGATCTCGCGCTTCACATCGGTGGCAGCGACGCCCTGATTACCGCGGCCCATGACCCGGAAATCATAGGCGGAGGAGCGCTTGCCCATGCCGTCGGAGCCGACGGTAAGCACGAATTCCTCGGCAGCCCCCAGCTCGGCCAGGCGCTCGGTCGTCAGAGCCGCCTCGTCATCGCTGCCGTCCTCGTCGGCCTCGAGCACCGGCGCATCGGCCTCCTCGTCATCGCCCAGCGCACGGCGCATGGCGGTGGCGTGTTTCATGTAGGCGCGGGCTTCCGGCGAGGTCACATCGACATGGTGCAGGATCGCCATCGAGATCAGCGTGTCGCCCTCGGCGAGGCGGATGCCCCGCACGCCGACAGAATTCCGGCCGGCAAAGACCCGGACATCCGTCGCCGGGAAGCGGATCGCGCGCCCCTTCTCCGTCGTCAGGAACACATCGTCGTCCTCGGTGCACAGCACCACATTGACGATCCTGTCGTCCTCGCCCTCCAGCTTCATCGCGATCTTGCCGTTGCGATTGACCTGGACGAAGTCGGACAGCTTGTTGCGGCGGACGGTGCCCTTGTTGGTGGCGAACATGACGTCCATTTCCGCCCAGACGCTCTCGTCCTCGGGCAGCGCCATGATGGAGGTGATCGTCTCGCCCTGCTCCAGCGGCAGCATGTTGACCAGCGCCTTGCCGCGCGTGTTCGGCGCGCCCATCGGCAAGCGCCAGGTCTTGGTCTTGTAGACCATGCCGCGATTGGAGAAAAAGAGCAGCGGCGCATGGGTGGAGGCGACGAAGAGCGTGGACACGAAGTCCTCATCCTTCATCGACATGCCCGAACGGCCCTTGCCGCCACGGCGCTGGGCCCGGTAGTCGGACAGGGCCGTCCGCTTGACGTAACCGCCATGCGTCACCGTCACCACCATGTCTTCGCGCGGGATCAGGTCCTCGTCCTCGAAGTCCAGCTCGGCATCGATGAATTCGGAGCGGCGCGGCGTCGCGTAGTTCTCGCGAACCTCGCGCATCTCGTCGCGGATGATGTCGAGCACGCGATCGCGCGAACGCAGGATGTCGAGGAGATCGGCGATCTGCTCGGCCAGCGTCTTGGCCTCATTGCCCAGTTCCTCGCGGCCCAGACCGGTCAGGCGGTTCAGGCGCAGCTCCAGGATGGCGCGGGCCTGTTCGTCAGTCAGACGCAGCGTATTGCCGTCGGTCAGCACGGAGCGCGGATCGGCCACCAGTTCGACCAGCGGCGCCACGTCGAGCGCCGGCCAGTCGCGCGACATCAATTCCTCGCGGGCTGCGGCCGGGTTCGGCGCGCGGCGGATCAGGGCGATCACCTCGTCGATATTCGCCACGGCGAGCGCCAGGCCGACGATGACATGCGCCCGGTCGCGCGCCTTGTTCAGCTCGAATTTGCAGCGGCGGGCGACGACCTCTTCGCGGAAGCGCAGGAATTCCTTGAGGATATCCAGCGCGCCCAGCAATTGCGGGCGGCCACCGACCAGGGAGAGCATGTTGGCGCCGAAGCTCGTCTGCATCGGCGACCAGCGATAGAGCTGGTTCAGGATCACATCGGCATTGGCATCGCGCTTCAGCTCGATCACCACGCGCAGACCGGTCCGGTCGCTTTCGTCGCGCAGATCGCCGATCCCCTCGATCTTCTTGTCGCGGACAAGTTCCGCGATCTTCTCGATCATCGAGGCCTTGTTCACCTGGTACGGAATTTCATGGACGATGATCGCCTGGCGGCCATTGCGCACTTCCTCGATCGAGGTGCGCGAGCGCATCATGATCGAACCGCGCCCCGTCGCCAGCGCATTGCGGGCGCCGGTACGGCCGAGGATCAGACCGCCGGTCGGGAAATCGGGCCCCGGAATGTATTCCAGCAGCTCGGTGTCGGTCATCGCCGGATTGTCCATCAGCGCCAGCGTACCGTCGATCACCTCACCCAGATTGTGCGGCGGGATATTCGTGGCCATGCCGACAGCGATACCGCCGGCGCCATTGACCAGAAGGTTCGGGAAGCGGGCCGGCAGGACGACCGGCTCCCGGCGCTCGGCCGAATAGTTTTCGACGAAATTGACCGTGTCCTTGTCGATATCGGCGAGCAGCGACTGGGCCACCTTCTCCATCCGCGCCTCGGTATAACGATAGGCAGCGGGTGGATCGCCATCGATTGAGCCGAAATTGCCCTGGCCGTCGATCAGCGGCACGCGCATCGACCAATGCTGGGCCAGACGCACAAGCGCGTCATAGACCGCCTGGTCGCCGTGCGGGTGATAGCGGCCCATCACGTCACCGACGGCGGTGGCACACTTGCGGTAGGATTTTTCGTGCGTCTGGCCATTCTCGTGCATCGTGTAGAGGATGCGCCGGTGCACCGGCTTCAGCCCGTCGCGCGCGTCCGGGATCGCGCGGCTGACGATGACGCTCATCGCATAGTCGAGATAGGAGGAGCGCATCTCCTCCTCGATCGAGATATTGCCGATACCGTCGGGAAGGCCGGCATTGTCGCCAACCGGCGGAAGCTCGTCGTCGTGATCGCTCAAGGCGGTCCTCATGTGCTGGTTTCGCAGGTCCCGGCCGCCCCGGCCGGCATCCACGAAAAACGCCGCCGTCACGCAGCGGCCGGCAAAAGCCGGAAAAGCGCGTGAATCAGGCGGCAGGCCTGTCGCCAAGTCTTAACAATCGGGGGGGGCTGGCGCAAACACCGGCGTCGGTTGGCCACGCCACGATTGGCAGGTGCTGTCTTCCGTTTGTGACAATCCCCGCTTACACCCCGTCATAACTTCATCTCGTGTTGGGGAACCCGTTATGCGTCTTGCCGCCCTTGCCTCCTTGGCCACCACGGTCCTTCTGGCTGCCTGCAGCCACGTCCCGTCGCGCGCGCAGCAGGAGGATCCGATCGTGCTGATGATCGGCCTGGACGGCCTGCGCTATGACGCGATCGACCGCTGGGATGCCCCCAACCTGCAGGCGCTCGCCGATCGCGGCACGCGTCCGGAACGCATGATTCCCGTCATGCCGTCGAAGACCTTCGTGAATTTCTACTCCATCGCCACGGGTCTCTATCCCGAGCATCACGGCATGATTTCCAACTCGCCCTGGGACCCGACAGCCCGCCGTCATTTCTCCAATTCCGAAGGTGGCCCTCAGGACCCGTTCTGGTGGCAGGGCGAGCCGGTCTGGATCACGGCCGAACGCCAGGGCCTGCGCAGCCACATCATGTTCTGGCTGGGTTCGGAAAGCCCGGTCGAGGGCGATCTGGCCAGCGTCTGGCACCCCTATGAGCACAACAAGCCCTATGACGAGCGCGTTGACGAAGTGCTCGCCTGGTTTGATGGGCCGGCCGACGAGCAGCCGCGCTTCGCCGCGGTCTATTTCGACCATGTCGACACGATCACCCACCGCTCCGGCCCGTTCACGCCGGAAGAAGGCGAAGCCGTTGCGGAAGTCGACCGGCTGGTCGGGGAGATCGTCGACGGTCTTGAAGAACGCGGCCTGCTGGACCGGACCAATATCATCATCGTGTCCGACCATGGCATGTCCGCCGTCTCGACCGAGCGCGTCATCCGCATCGATGAGCTGGCTGATCTGGACGGCATCCTGTTCGAGGAAGGCATGGGCTCCTACGGCATGGGTCTGGAGCCCTTCCTGATGGGCTATGGCAGCGAGGAAGACGTCAATCGCGTCTACCACGCACTGCAGGGCGCCGATCCGCGCATCATGGCCTATCGCCGCGAGGACTATCCGGACCACTGGCGCTTCAACCACCCCGATCGCGGTCCCGACCTCTTCATCCTGGCCCAGCCCGACTGGCTGATCACCTCGTCGCGCACCGATCTGAGCAATCCCTACCACGCCTCGCTGCACGGCATGCACGGCTATGACAACCGCGCGGAAAGCATGGGCGCGACCTTCATCGGCGCCGGCCCGGTCTTCCCGCAGGGCACCCGTCCGACAGCGTTCGAGAACGTCAATGTCTACGGCATCATCGCCTGTGCGCTGGACATCGAACCGGTACCGACCGATGGCGATCCGGCCGAGATCGCCCGCATCACCGGCGGCAACTGCCCCGCCGAGTAGTACGCAGGGGACTGGTCAATCCGCGTCGTATCCGGTTCACTTCTCCCGCCTTTCGGGAGAGACGCATGAACACGCTGACACGACGCGGATTTGTCTCCGCCAGCCTGGCCGCCGGGCTTGTCCCGCCGGCCCTTGCCCGGACATCTGCCGAGACATCACCGTGGAGACCGGCCACGCCACTGCCGGTACGCACCCAGGAAATCTATCCGGCCGTGCTGCACGGGCGCATCTACCTGGCCGGCGGGCTGTCGCCCGATGCCGGGGTGACGCAGGGCGGCATGGGTATTCTCGACCGGGTCTTCTACTGGTCCCCGGGTCCGCACCTGGGCGGAAGCTGGGCGGAGGTCGCCGCCCTGCCCGAACCGCGCCACCACCCCAATCTGGTCGGTCATGACGACGCGATCTTCGCGATCGGCGGCTTCCATGCGGCCCAAGGCGGTGCCTGGCACATGCTCCCGGCCAGCACGCGCTACGATCCCGATGCCGATACCTGGCAGGAGGTCGCGCCCCTGCCGGCTCCCTTTGCCGAGACCTGCGCCGTCTCGCTGCCCTCCGGCATTCATGTCGCCACCGGCCGTCAACCCGCAGGCGAGGCCAATGCCAACTGGCCGGACCATACCGACAGCAGCGCGCATTTCGTCTACGACGCCGCAGAGGATCGCTGGCGCCGGGCCGCCCCTAATCCGAACCCCCGCAACTCAGCCGCCGGTGTTGCCCTGGACGGGCGTTTCCATGTGATCGGCGGGCGCCGTGTCGGCGCGGGCAATGAGCCCCATCACGAGGCCTATGATCCGCAGACAGACACCTGGCACACGCTCGCCCCGTTGCCGCAGGGCCAGGGCGGGCTGGCGGCGGCTGTCGCCCATGGCCGCATCCACGCCTTTGGCGGCGAGTGGTTCGGCGATGATGGCGGTGGTGTCTATCCGGAAATGTGGATCTATGACCCGGCCGCCGATGCCTGGCAGGCCGGTCCGCCCATGCGCACGCCGCGCCACGGGCTGGGCGGTGTTGCTATCGACAATCGCATCTTCGCCATCGCCGGCGCGACCGGCCCGAGTGCACAGGGAACGACCGGCGGGGTGGAAGTGTACGCACCGGCACCCTAACTCAAGGGTAACTCGCCGGAGCCTCCCATGCTGATCCGAAGTATCCTCGCGCTTGCCCTCACCGCCCTGGCCTCCACGACCATGGCCCAGTCACCGGATGCGGTGTCCGGGGAGCCGCCGGCAACGGTCCGCGTACCCATCAGCGGGCATAATGGCGACCCCTTGTCCGGGCTGGCCGTCTTTACCGAGGGCCCGCAGGGCGTGCTGATCCGGCTGCGCGTCAACGATCTGCCGGTTCAGGCGCGCGGCCAGTGGCATGCCATCCACCTGCACGAGACGGCCGACTGTTCCGGCCGCGGCTTCACGGCTTCGGGCGGCCATATCAATCCGGACAGCGTGGCGCACGGCCTGCTCAACCCGATGGGTCCCGCTCCGGCCGACCTGCCGAATATCTGGGCTGATGCTGCCGGCAATATCCACGCCGAGCTCTATGCCACTGGCATCACCGTCACGGATGCCCCCGGCCGGGTGTCCCTGCTGGACGGCGACGGCTCCGCCATCGTCATCCATGCCCGACCGGACGATCACAGATCACAGCCGATCGGTGGCGCCGGCACGCGCATCGCCTGCGGTGCGATCACGGTCGAATAGGCGCTAGAAGCCCGGCTTGGTGATCATCAGGACGAAAATCCCGATCAGCGCGGCAAAGGCCGGCCAGCCCAGCACGAACCAGATCCGCATCAGACGGTGAACCTCCGGCGGGACAGCCCCACCCTCCGCCGTCGTGAGCCGGTCGCGCACGCGATACTGAATCCACACCACCGGCAGCCAGCAGGCCCCGATAAAGCCGTAGAGCCCGTAGCTGGCCAGCAGCCAGGGCGCGGTCAGCGGCCATCCGGCCAGATGCGCCAGCGCGATGCCGGACAAGGGCTGGATCACGACCGCACTCGCCGTGAACAGCCAGTCGGCCAGGACCACATGGCGCGCCGCGAGCGCAAAGCCCGCCCGCTCGCCGGAGCGCCAGGCCATCAACATGAAGAAGGCAATCGCCGCGCCGGATCCAAAGAGGACACAGGCCGAGAGAATGTGGACCAGCCGGGCGAGCACGTAGAGATCCATCAGCGCTCATCCTCCGTCGCCGCCACCAGCAGTGCCAGCGCCATCGCGGGAAACACCTTGATCACCGGGCCCAGCGGATCGGCCCACAGGTCCGGCGCCAGCCAGCTGATCCCGGCGATATAGCCAAGCGTGCCGGCAATCATCAGCGCCGCGACACCGCGCACGCGCCATTTGGCGAGCATCGCAAGCCCCACAGCGATGTCGAATAGCGAGGTCAGCCAGAACACGGCGGTACCTGCCGAACCTGTCAGCCCCGCTCCCGCCAGTACATCCATCGCGCCGGACCGGGCGACGGTCAGGGTCAGAAGCCCCGTCACCAGCCAGAACAGGCCCAGCAGCCAGCGCGCAAGCGGCCGCGCAAAGCCCAGCCGCGCCTGCCAGCGATCCTGCACACCGGCGGGATGAGCTGCGAGCCAGTCATGAAAGCCGCGCGGCCGGGCGCCGGTGGCCTCGATCCAGGGCGCCGGATCGCCTTCGACATCGAAGTCGAGCTGTTTGAGAGCGTTGCTGCGCAGGGGTGTGCGCACGCCCAGCCAGCCCAGAATATCCCCGGCCCGGAAGGCCGGGGCGGCCAGCCAGCGCGGCACCGGCCAGATACGGGTCTCGCCGAAACCGAGCCAGCGGCGATAGCCGCGCGCGGCATCGGCCAGGCTGACCCGTTCCGGCCCGGCCAGATCGAAGCTCTGCCGGGCCGGTGCGTCCGGCCGGGCAAGGTCCGCCACCGCCGCACACAGATCATCCATGCCGATGGGCCGGAAGACCTGCTGCCCGCCGACCAGGGGCGTGATCCAGGGAATACCGCACAGCGCGCGCAGCAGGGCCGTTCCGCCATAGACATTGCGGGCGATCACCAGTGAGGGGCGCAGGATCAGCCAGTCGAGATCGCGGGCTTTCAGCGCCGCCTCCCCCGCCAGCTTGTCCCGCGCATAGCTGGACCCGGCAGCCGCATCGACCCCGACCGCCGAGATGTGCAGCACTCGCCGGACACCGGCCTGTTCGCACGCCGCGAACAGGGCATCCGCCCCCGCGACATGGACCGCGCGGCTGTCATCGCCGAGCCCGTCCTGCAGCACGCCGACACAATTCACCACCGCATCGACGCCCGCCAGGCGCTCCGCCCAGTCTTCGGAACTATCGTGCCGGAAGTCGCAGGCGACCCAGTCGAGCCCGGGCGCGCGCCGTCGGGCGCTTTCCACGCCCCGGGCGGCCGCCACCACGGCGTGTCCGCCAGCGTGAAGATGCGCCGCGATATGGGACCCGATAAAGCCGGACGCTCCGGCAATGAGTATCTTCAAGGCGGCGCCCCTCCGGCCGAATCTGCAGCCAGTCTACAGCGCAGGGGCGCCGCCGGAAGATCAGTCCTGGCGCTGATAGTGCGACAGGGCGTTTTCCAGCCGCAGGGTCAGGCCCGTCGCCTCACCCAGCGCATTGCGATGAAACTCGACCTCCCAGACGCCCATCGTGTCGGCCATGTCGGCCAGCACGAAACGCGTCGGCGAGAGCGGGGTCAGCGGGCTGTAGCGATCGCCGCCGGCCCGGCCGATTTCCAGCTGGCCGTCCTGGACGCGCACCGCCAGCGGCAGTTCGAAAAACCCGCCGCTCATCTGTTCACGCAGCTCGACCGGGAAGCCGGAATCGACCGCATAGGCGCCCGAAAAATCCGCCAGAACGGCCGGATCGAGCCTCAGCTGCGGCGCCACGACCGGCGCATTGACCGGCCAGTCCATCGTGTCGGCAACCGCATTGCGGATCTCGTTGATCAGGGACCGCCCCCGGGCGCCATTGGTCAGAATGACCAGGCCGTCGCCCGTAGCCGGATGGCCCTCGATCCAGGCGCGATAGGAATTGTTCGTGCCGCCATGGTGGAAGACAAAGCTCTCGCCACTGCCGGTCACCCGCGGTCCCAGCCCGTGCTCGCCGGGCGCGATACGGGTCATCATGGCGAGGGCCCCGGATTGCGACAGCGGCCCCGCCTCGCCGCGATAGCTGTCGATCAGCCCGGCCACCAGCGCACCCAGATCATGGGCGCTCGTCCACAGGCCCGACGCCGCCATTTCCGGCATGGCCTCATAACCGCGCGGCAGGGCAACCGGTTCACCACCGCCATTGTGAGCGCGCGCGATATTGCCATGCTCGGGCGGCAGCGGATTGGTGTAGGTGCTGCGCGTCAGCCCCAGCGGCGCGAACAACTGGTCGCGCGCGACCGCCTCGAAGGGCGCGCCCATTACATCGCTGACCAGCAATTGCGCCAGCGTGTAGCCGCCGCCGGAATACTGATACCCCGTCCCCGTGCGGAATTCGCGCGCCAGCGGCTCGCCGCCGGCCGGGGCCGCACCGTCCAGCGTCGCGATCACATCCGGCAGGGCCTCGCCCGGCTGGAAATCGGCAAAGCCGTGAATGTTGAAGCCGGAGGTGTGCGAGAGAATGGCCCGCAGACTGACCGGCTCACCGGCAAAGGCATCGCGTTCGGCCGGCAGCTGCCAGGACGAGACCGTGTCCAGCACATCGGCATCCAGATCGAGATAGCCGGCTTCGGCCAGCCGCAGGATCAGCGTCGCCGTGACGACCTTGCTGACCGAGCCGGCGGAAAACACGGTGTGCGCATCGACCGGCGCGTCACCGCCGGCCTGCAACACGCCGAAACCGGCTTCATAGACCACCGCGCCATCATCAATCACCGCAACGGCAACGCCGGGCACGGCGTAGTGCGCCATGCGGCCTTCCAGTGTCCAGCTTTGCGGCGCGCCGGCCTGCTGGATGCGCGGCCGCAGATGATCGGCAAAGCCGGCGGCGCGCTGATCCGGGCTCTGGGCCTGGGCTGCCAGGACGATTGTGGTGGTGGCCGCAACGGCCAGACACGCGCCCAGCACAAAGGGTTTCGCCAGGCTGGCGAAAGAGGATTTCGTCATTGATGTCTCCAGAAGTTGAATCCCGCCGCCGCGCCTTGAATGGCTGGCGGCGGGTGTGGCAGCTGAGGCTAGCGGCCCGTCGGTTCCTGATGCGTGGCGCCATTCGCCTCCAGCCAGCGGACCATGTCGCGATGGCCGTTGCGACGCGCTTCACTGAGCGGCGAGCGGTATTCCTCGCGGCCGTCGCGGATATTGGCGAGCACGGTCAGCGACAGGTCGGCTCCGGCCTCGGCCAGGCGTTCGGCGACATCGACATGACCGCCCTGGGCCGCATTGATCAGCGGGGTCTCGTCGCCGCGGACATAGGCATTGGGGTCGGCGCCGGCTTCCAGCAGCAGATCAACCACGTCGCCCCGGCCGCGCAGTGCTGCTGCGATCAGGGCATTGCCGTCGCCAGAATAGGCTTCGTTCACATCGGCGCCGTAGGACAGGAGCATCTCCACCATCTCGTAGTCGCCGCGGGCGGCCGCCGCGATCAGCGGATTGCCGTCGCCGCGCACGCCCAGATCGGGATCGGCACCGGCCGCCAGCAGGATGCGGGCTGTCTCGCGCTCGCCATTGCGCGCGGCGGCTGTCAGCGCCGTACCGTCACCGGAGAAACGCACATCCGCATTGGCACCGTCGGCCAGCAGGGCCGAGACTTCGCCGGTGCGGCCGCGGCGGGCGGCATGGAAGAGGCGGGCATCGCGATCCAGCGCCTCGTCCAGCGAGCGCGGCACGGCGGCCGGCGCGTCCAGGGTGGCACCGACGCCCGGCGTCAGGATGAGACTTCCGGCAGCCAGCACGGGGAGGATGAGAGCAAAACGCATGACACTGTCCTTTCGATCGAGCGCACCGGGCGCTGTGAGGTGGCCGATACGGCGGGCCAGACCACTGCGGGTCGGCGCGGCCGCAAGAGCCAGGGAGGGCGTTTTCACGGCCGCTGCCGCGCTATCGAGCAGGGCCATGGCCAGGGCGCGGGGCTGACCGGTGATCCGGGCCGCCTGGCGGTCGCACAGGGCTTCGCGGGAACGGTCCAGCACCGGCAGAACCCAGCGCAGCGGCACCGCCCACCAGAACACCGCCATGATCGCCCGCACGGCCAGTGCGGCCCAGGTATCGCCGCGGCGCACATGGGCAATTTCGTGCTCGATCACGGGCCGGGCCGAGACGTCCAGGGCAAAGCCGCGCGGCACCAGGATCAAGGGCGCGGTGAAACCGGCCACCATGGGGCAGTTCACCTCGTCGCTTTCGGCCACCGGCAGGGCAAACGACATCGCCAGTTCCGCCGGCGGCACCGTGCGGCGCGCCCGCGCCTTGAGACGCTGCAGCGCGACCAGGTCGGCGGCCAGGCGCAGCAGCATGGCCAGCGTCACGGCCGCCCAGATTGCCAGTCCGATGCCGGCCGCCATGTCCGGCGAGACCGGCAGGCCGTCCATCAGGCTGGCCGTCTCGATATCGGGCAGTTCGGGCAGGCGCTCCTGCGCCTTGACGGGCGTGTCTGCCATATCCGCCGCAACCGGCGTTTCGATATAGACCGGCAAGGCCTGCTCCGGCGCCGATGGCCGCGGCAGGACCGCGACAAGAAAGACCAGGGGGACGGTCAGGATGGCGGCCAGCGCCAGATCGTGGCGCTCGCGCAGCCAGGCCTGCGGCGCGAACCGGTCGAAGACGGCAATACCGGCCGCCAGCACCGCCGCCGCGGTCAGCGCGAAACCGGCGGACGGGATCAGGGCCGCGATCATGGTTCGCCCTCCCCGCCGCTCTTGCGCAGCACTTCGGCACGCAGCGCCTCGATGTCTTCCAGCGTCAGCTGGTCGTCCTTCACCAGGTGCTGGGCCAGGCTCTGTGCAGATCCGCCGAACAGGGATTTCACCAGCGATCCCAGTGCCGAGGCCTGGGCGCCCTCACGCGACAGCAGCGCATGATAGATGTGGGCGCGACCATCCTTGCGGAAACCGACATAGCCCTTGCCGGCCATGATGCGCACCGTCGTCAGGACCGTGGTGTAGGCCAGGCCGTGATCCGGTGCGAGCACATCGGTGATCTCGCGCACGCTGGCCTCATCGCGATCCCACAGGACCGCCATGATGCGCTGCTCGGCATCGGTAAGCTGAGGAGAGGCAGGACGAGCCATCTACGAATTCCTTAGTTGATAGAGCCAACCTATCCCGGCCGGCGGCGCATTCAACTAAAAAATTAGTTATAGACTGCAAACGGAAGCGGGATTGGCGGCACGCGCGTCCCGCGGGGGCAATCGGGATGGCTCGACACGCCTGGGCGAACCGCCACCGGGAGGAACGCCCTTCCCCCAATACGTCATCCCCCGCTTGTCCGGGGGACCTCGTCCATCGGGTTGGGATAGCGCGAAAGAACAGGCCCCCTCAGACGGGACAGCCTGAATCCCCCGGACAAGCCGGGGGATGACGGCCGGTGTTACGGCGCCGGAGCATTCCCGACTAGAACGGGATCTCGTCGTCCAGGTCGGCGTTGGAGAAGTCTTCCTTGGGGCCTTCCATCGGGCGCGAACCGCCGCCCTGGCCACCCTGGCTGCCGAAGCTGTTGTCATAGCCGCCGCCGGACGAGCCCTGGAAGGAGCCACCGCCCTCGCCCTTGCCGTCGAGCATCTGCAGCTCGCCGCGGAAACGCTGCAGCACGACTTCGGTGGAGTATTTCTCCTGGCCGTTCTGGTCGGTCCATTTGCGGGTCTGCAGCTGACCCTCGATGTAAACCTTCATACCCTTTTTCAGGTAGTTCTCGGCGACCTTGGCCAGCTGATCGTTGAAGATCACGACGCGGTGCCATTCGGTCTTCTCGCGGCGCTCGCCGGAATTCTTGTCTCGCCAGCTCTCCGACGTGGCGATCGACAGGTTGACCACCGGATCGCCATTATTCATGCGGCGGATTTCCGGGTCGCGGCCCAGATTGCCCACCAGGATTACCTTGTTGACGCTTCCCGCCATCGCCCTTGCTCCGTCTTGTCGCGGCCGCCCTTTACGGACAGCCCATTTGTTCACATTATGTTCCGCAGGTCAACGCGGCCCGCGAGTCGCGCCGATTTGAAAGGAGGGGCTGGCGAGAGTCCAGAGAGGTCGGGAGCACAGACGCAGCCGATCGTGACGCTGGCCACCACGAATGAGCGCAAACGGTTTTGAAGGCGAAAGCAGCAGCGCCGGGCCAGCGGCGCATCAGGGAGGATGAGCCACCCTGACCGTAGCCCCCTCTGTTTCTGCTTTTAGGGGCTTTGTTTTCAAACTGGAGACGATGGTATGGGATTTTTTCCGCTTATCATCGCCTTTGACATGAAAAAGACCCGGACCACCTGGCAATTGCGGATCCGGGTCCTATTCGTAGTCTAAGGACAGGGGGTGGGCCGAGAGGCTCATCCCCGCTCCAGAAATATAGCATGCTTCCGGCGGACCGCAACGCGACACAAGATGCGGACATCGCCTCCATTCTGACGGTGGTTCCGCCCCGAACTACATGCCGGAAAGACAGTCTTCCCCGCCTGCATCACGCTCATCTCGTCCGGATCAGTCGCCGCAGAACCCAAAGACCTGCGCAAGGAAGACCTCCTCGGCCTCGGCAACGGCCACGACATTGCCCGCGCCGCCAAGACAGATCACAAGCCGCTCAGCTCGCCCCTTCACACCATGTTGCCATCTTGCCGCCGGCAAGAATCCGGCTGCTAGCGAGACGCACCCCTCTATATCGCCTCCCGATATATCGATTGACGTTATATCGGGAGGCGATATAGTAACGATGTTGGAGGCCCGATGTCCGATTCCCTACCGCCGGTGAGTGAAGCGATGTTCTACATTCTGATCGCACTCGCCGAACCCAGGCACGGCTACGCCGTCGCACAGCAGGCAGAAAAGATCAGTGCCGGACGCGTCAGCATTGGACCGGGCACGCTCTATGGCGCCCTGACGACGCTCACCGAACGCGGATGGATCGCCAGAGCCAGCTCTGAATCCGGCAACCGGCGCAAGACTTTCCGGCTCACGAAGACCGGCGCTGCGGCGCTTGGCGAGCAAATCAGCCGGCTGGAAGAGATGGTCGAACACGGACAGCAGGCGCTGGCGCTGATCGGAAAGGCGGACTGATGACCCACGAACAGGAACGGACAATCTGGCGCATCGGGGTGTTTTTCATGTGGCAAGACAGCGCCGAAGCCCGCTGGCTTGAGCGCATGGCCCGCGATGGCTGGCACCTTGTCGCTGTGAAAGCGTATTTTCTGTTCAAGTTTGCCAAGGGCGAACCCTGCGAGGTCCGCTATCATCACGACTTCATGTCCGAAACCACCCCGGACTATGCGGTGTTCTGTGCTGACGCGGGGTGGGAGCTGGTGTGTACCTGTCATTCCTGGGTGTATGTACGCACCCGGCCCGGCAGCGAGGCGACGGTCGATTTCTTCACCGACGCACCATCGCAGATCGTCAAATACCAGCGCGTCGCGCAGTCCAGCGCTATCATCAGTGCCGTCGTGACCTTGCTGACACTGGCGCTGCTGTACTGGATGCAGGGTTTCAGCTTCCTTTTTGGTGTGGTGGCAGCGACCCTGGCCGGCCTCGCGGCAACGGAATACGTGCTGGTACAGCGCAAAATCGAACGTCTTCGACGCAAAGCCTCTGTTTGAGACCGCCGCCTCCCGCCACAACGGTGTCAGGAAGCGCGTGTCACTGACTGGACGCTTGGGCGGCATGGCCTTATGTGAAAACAGTATACGCCGCAGGACACAGACGATTTCGTTCTCATAGTGTTCCGCGCCTTTACTTCGGTTCAAACGGGATTCAGCTCGGTCATGGCGCTCGACAAAATCCGCGTGCAGGGCGCACGCGAGCACAATCTGAAGAATGTTTCCGTCGAGCTGCCGCGTGACAGCCTGATCGTGTTCACGGGCCTGTCGGGCTCGGGCAAGTCCTCGCTCGCCTTCGACACGATCTATGCCGAGGGCCAGCGACGCTATGTGGAAAGTCTGTCGGCCTATGCGCGCCAATTCCTGGAGCTGATGGCCAAGCCGGACATGGACTCGATCGAGGGTCTGTCTCCGGCCATCTCCATCGAGCAGAAGACGACCTCGAAGAACCCGCGCTCCACCGTCGGCACGGTGACCGAGATCTACGACTATATGCGCCTGTTGTGGGCGCGCGTCGGCGTGCCCTATTCGCCCGCCACCGGCCTGCCCATCGAGAGCCAGACGGTGAGCCAGATGGTCGACCGGTTGATGGCGCTCGACGATGGCAGCCGCCTCTATCTGCTGGCGCCCGTCGTGCGCGGCCGCAAGGGTGAATACCGCAAGGAATTCGCCGAATGGCTGAAGGCCGGCTTCCAGCGCGTGAAGGTGGATGGCGAGTTCTACACGCTCGAGGAGGTCCCCGCGCTCGACAAGAAGTTCAAGCACGATATCGACGTTGTGGTGGACCGGGTGGTGATCAAGGAGGGCCTTGAAAGCCGCCTCGCCGACAGTCTGGAAACCGCGCTACGCTTGGCCGACGGTATTGCCGTGGCCGAGTCGGCCGACCGAACCGACGAGAAGGGCAAGGCCGAGCGCATGATCTTCTCGGAGAAGTTCGCCTGCCCGGTCTCCGGTTTCACCATCGAGGAGATCGAGCCGCGCCTCTTCTCTTTCAACAATCCGGTCGGCGCCTGCCCGACCTGCGACGGGCTCGGCCAGTCGCTGAAGTTCGACGAGAATCTCGTCGTACCCGACGGCGACAAGCCCTTGTCCGACGGTGCCATAGCGCCCTGGAGCCGGGCGACCTCGAAACTCTACCAGCAGACGCTGCAGGCGCTGGCCGGCCATTTCGGCGGCGACATGTTCACGCCCTGGCGCGACTTGCCGGAGGATTTCCGCAAGGTCGTGCTGTGGGGCACGAAGGAAGACGTCACCTTCGTCTATGAGGACGGGCTTCGGAAATTCGAGACGAAAAAGCCCTTCGAGGGCGTGATCCCCAACCTGCAGCGGCGCTGGCGCGAGACGGACAGTAGCTGGGTGCGCGAGGATCTCGCCCGCTTCCAGTCCTCCCAGCCCTGCGAGACCTGTGGCGGCCGGCGCCTGAAGCCGGAAGCGCTGAGCGTGAAGATCGACGGCCAGGACATTTCCGACGCCTCGAAACTCTCCATCCGCAAGGCTGAAGAATGGTTCACCGCGGTCTATGAGACACTGTCGCCGAAGGACAAGCAGATCGCCGAGCGCATCCTCAAGGAGATCCGCGAACGCCTGAAATTCCTGGTCGATGTGGGTCTGGACTATCTCACCCTCGACCGTGCCTCGGGCACGCTGTCGGGCGGGGAAAGCCAGCGCATCCGCCTGGCCAGCCAGATCGGCTCGGGCCTGACCGGCGTGCTCTACGTGCTCGACGAGCCCTCCATCGGCCTGCACCAGCGCGACAATACCCGCCTCTTGGAAAGCCTGCAGGGGCTGCGCGATCTGGGCAATACGGTCATCATCGTCGAGCATGACGAGGAAGCCATCCTGACCGCCGATTATGTCGTCGATCTGGGTCCCGCAGCCGGTGTGCATGGCGGTGAAATCGTCGCCGAGGGCACGCCCAAGGAAGTCATGGCCAATCCGAAAAGCCTGACCGGCCAGTATCTTGCCGGCACGCGCCGTATCGAAGTGCCGGAGAAGCGCCGCAAGATCGACAGGAAGCGCACGGTGAAAGTCGTCGGCGCGACGGGCAATAATCTCAAGGGCGTGGATGCGGAATTCCCGCTCGGCGTGATGACCTGTGTCACCGGCGTGTCCGGCGGCGGCAAGTCCACCCTCACCATCGAGACCTTCTACAAGGCGGCGGCCCGCAAGCTCCAGAAAGCCCAGCAGGTTCCCGCCCCGCACGACCGCGTCGAGGGGCTCGACCGGCTCGACAAGGTCATCGATATCGACCAGTCGCCGATCGGCCGCACACCGCGCTCCAATCCGGCAACCTATACCGGCGCCTTCACGCCGATCCGGGAATGGTTCGCGCAATTGCCCGAAGCCAAGACCCGCGGCTACAAGCCCGGCCGCTTCTCCTTCAATGTGAAGGGCGGGCGCTGCGAGGCCTGCCAGGGCGATGGCGTGGTGAAGATCGAGATGCACTTCCTGCCCGACGTCTTCGTCCCCTGCGATGTGTGCCACGGCAAACGCTTCAACCGCGAAACGCTGGAAGTGCAGTTCAAGGGCAAGTCGATCGCCGATGTGCTGGACATGACGGTCGAGGAAGGCGCCGACTTCTTCAAGGCCGTGCCGGCCGTGCGTGACAAGATGGAAACGCTCAAACGCGTCGGCCTGGGCTATGTGAAGATCGGCCAGCCGGCCACCCAGCTCTCCGGCGGCGAGGCCCAGCGGGTCAAGCTCTCCAAGGAGCTCTCCAAGCGCGCCACCGGCAAGACGCTCTACATTCTCGACGAGCCCACCACGGGCCTGCATTTCGAGGATGTCCGCAAACTGCTCGAAGTGCTGCACGAGCTCGTCGATGCGGGCAATTCCGTCGTGGTGATCGAGCATAATCTCGACGTCATCAAGACCGCCGACTGGCTGCTCGATCTGGGCCCGGAAGGCGGCGACGGCGGCGGCGAGATTGTCGCCCAGGGCACGCCGGAAGACGTCGCCAGGGTCGAGGCCAGCTGGACCGGCCGCTACCTCGCCCCGATGCTGGAACGCGACAGGGAGTTGCGGGCAAAGGCGGGGTAGGCGCAGGGCGCCCTACCCCACGATCAGCCAGACCGCCCACAGCGCGCTGGCCGAGGCCAGCGCGCCGAGCACCAGGACCAGGCCATCGCGCACGGTCAGGCCGGCGGCCATGATGACAATACCCAGGGCGGGCACGACCACGCCGCCCGGCACGATCGAGGCGGCGAACATGGCCACCGACATCACCACGCACAGCGCGGCGAACCCCATCGTCCAGGGCCAGTCGAACAGGATGTGAAAGCGCGGCTCGATCACCTGGTCGACCCGGCGCAGCCAGGGCCGCACCCAGTCGACGCCGCGCCGGAAGGCGTCGGCGGAGACCTCGAACCGCCGGATGCGCTGCGGCAGCCAGAGCCGGCGGGAATTGGCGAGGAAGTGCAGCGAGATCAGCAGGGTCAGCCCGGACATCGCCCAGGTGACGCCCGGCAGCATGCCGATGACGGGCATGATCGAGACCAGCGCCGGCAGAAGGAGAAGCGGCCCGAAGGAGCGCTTCTCCAGGGCATCGAGGATTTCGCCCAGCGTGATGGCGCTGCCATCGGCCGCGGCCGCGAGTTCGTTGAACAGGGCTTCCAGCTTCTGCGGGCCGTCCGCATCAGCGTCTGGTGCATCACCGGAAGGACCGGACTGTTCGGTGTCTGTCATTCCGCTTCGCCTCGCATCCTGCCGTCAGGCCGCGCGCGGCGGCCGGGATCAGGATGCCGCGCCGTCGCGCATACGCAAGAGCGCATCGTCAGCCACCGGCTCGCGCTCCTGCAGCGCGTCCCAGCGCGCGATGTAGGCGGAATAGCCGTATGAGACGATGCTGGCGGCGAGCGAGAAGACGACCATCAGGGCCCATCGCAGCATGCCGGCCGAATCCGGCGACACCCAGAGCGCGGTGACCGCGCCCAGATCGCTCGGTCCGATCAGGTCGAACCGCTTGGTGACGCTGCTGAACGGCGCGAACTCGGTCATGGCAGCGACAATCACCAGCGCGAGCAGGGCGGGCCAGAAGATGCCCCGTGTCACCGGCCAGACGTCCGTCCCCCAGACACGCCTGTCGCGGATGCTAAGCGCCGGCAAGGCCCACAGCCTGACACTCACCCAGGCGAACGCCGCCAGCAGGACCGCAATGGCAACCTCGTCAGGAAGCGTAATGTCCGACACGAACTCGACCAGAGAAACCATTGCCCACACCGACAGAACGGCGACGGCCAGGACAGCCCCCAGGATCAGCGCGTGGACAACAAGGCTCAGCGTCAGCCGCCCTTCATCGGCGCCCAGCCGGAAGGGAAAGGCGTGGACCTCTCCGCGAACCAGAAACCGCAGCCAGGCCGCGCTGATCGAGATATAGCCCGCCCACACAGCCAGAATCAGGCACAGCGCGATGGCGGTATCGGCCACACGCAGGTCTTCCATCCGCTGCGGGAGGCCGGATTCCGCGAGGCCGGATGCGCCGTAGACGGTGAACACCCCGCCAGCCAGGAGCGTTGCGAGCAAAGCGCTGGCCAGGAAAAGGAGGGCCGCCGCCACAGGCCGGCGCACCATCTGCAGGGGCCCATGAAAAGCGGCGGCAAACGGGTTGAAGGCCTTCGAGGTCACGCCGTCATCTCCAGACATCCTGAGCGAGAATGACTCCGGAAAACAATCTATCAGCGCAACCCCTTCGCCGCTAGCCCTCGCGGGGCGAGGCGCCCATCGGGTGATCCTGGTCCAGCACGGTGCGGTCGTCGGCACTGCCCTCTTCGCCGACACGCCGGGCGTTATAGGCCGCCACGCCGTGCCACATGCCTTCCCAGACGATCTGCATCAGATAGCTGAGCACGAAGCCCAGCCCGATCATGCCGATCGTGACCGGATTGGCGAAGACGCTGGAAATCGCATCAATCACCTGCTGCGGGTCGGCCTGGGCGCCCGAGGCCTCGAGCGCGATGAACTCCATCAGCACCGGGAAGAGCGCACCCAGGAAGGCCAGCTGGATCACGCCGCCGATGATGGAGGACAGGATGAAGACCATCACCGCGACCGCGATATAGGAGACCAGCATGTGCCAGAAGACACCACGCGTCGCCGTCCAGCTCTCGAAGAAGCGGAAGCGCGACTGGTGCACGGTCAGCGCCGGGGCGCAGGCCATACGCACGGCGATCACCAGCGCGGCGATCAGCAATACCAGCACGATCAGCGCAACGATCAGGCCGCCGGCCGCACCGGTGAAGACATTGGCATCCTTGCCGCCCGCTGCCACGCCGGCCCCGACGACCGAGATCGCAAAGAAGATCGTGAAGCCGAAATAGAGCACAACACCCATGACCCAGTAGAGAATGTTCACGCCCAGCAGGCGGAACTCGTCACCACCCAGGCGGAAGGGCAGGCCCGGCTTGATCTCGCCGCGGGTGAGAAAACGCAGCCAGGCCGCCTGGCTCATCAGCGCCAGAGCAATCCCCGCCAGCGCCATGAAGGGGGCAAACCCCATGATCGGCATCACCATGCCGAAGGCACGCCGTACCGCCTCCTCGTCGCTGAGCTGTCCGGCCTCGTCGAGAATGATGAGCTGGGAGAGATTGTCCCAGACGGGAATGAGCAAACTCACCCCCGCGGCAAACAACAAACCGACCAGCACGGTCTGGCAGATCATGATCCACAGCGCACCGCCCGGATTCTCGCCAAACCGCTTGAAGAAATGGAAGATGGCATTGCCGATATCGAATGCGCGTACCGTCATGAGAGCCCCCTGCTGGCCGTTTCCCTGTCCGCTGTCATCATGACGGATCGCGAGGAACAGGCCAGAGGGAAAACGCGCGCTGATGTCCCGGCGGCCACCCGCTAGGCGGCCGCCGTGCGCGTGCGTTTCTGGTAGAGATAGGCGTAGAGCCCCGACATCACCGGATAATTGAGCCCGACGAACAGGCCGAGCCACAGCCCGTACTCGCGCACCCGGGCCAGGCCCGGCGTCCCGGTCATCTCCGGCGGTATCGACGCCGAGACGTCGATCAGGCGATGCCCCAGCATAGTGCTGAGAAGCTCATAGAGCGCCAGTTCGCACAGGGTCAGCGGCAGGCCGGCGAGCAGCAGCGTGGCCGCAATACGCCAGCCATTCCTGTCACTCAGCGGCCAGGCCTTCATCACCTGGATCCGGCCGGTGGCAATTGTCGCCGGCAGGGCCAGCACGAGGCGCGCCGCCAGCCAGGTGACGATGGCCAGGCCAGCGATACCGGCCGCGATGACAACAACCCAGTCCGATGTGCCCATGTATTGCGTTGCGCCGGCGACATCGAAGCCGGACGCTTCCGGATCGATCCCGGCACGTTCCAGCGCGCCCATGGTCACCGTTCCGAACAGCGTGCCCCAGAACAGGAAGACCAGCACGAAGACGATCACGACGAGGAAACCGGTCAGGAGGTAAACAGCGAACAGCCGCAACTCCTCGCGCCCCAGCTGCAGCCCCAGCCAGCCGGGCATCTCGCCGCGCACGGCGAGGCGCAGCGATGCCGCCGAGAGCGCCACGCTCGCCACGACGGTCGCCAGTGACAACACCCACGCCACAAGGCCCAGCGCCGACGGCTCGTTGCCCGCAGCCGTCATCGGCATCAGGGCGAGTTGCGCCGCATAGGCCGCCGTGTAGGGGATGGCCGCAATCAGGATCTTGCGCCAGTGCACCAGGAAGAAGGCATAGGCGGCGAAAACACTGCGCAGGACGGGAACGGATGTCGGAGACGGCATGGGCGGCTCGGCAGGCTGGAAGGGCAGAACCGTTGATCTAGCGCAGTTCGGCAGAAAAGGGCAGCAGCAGCCCCGCGCCTTCTACAGCGCACGTCGCGCAGACCGCTATGTGGAGTTGCTCTTGCGTCCGATCCACTTTGACATTGACGCGTCATGTCCGCGGGCTAACGTCCCATTCGGGAACCGGGATTTCTGATCGACCCAGGGGGACAGCATGTCAGACGAAACCACACCGGCCGGCAGCGGCGGTGAGCCCGGCGCGCCGGAAAACGCGCCCGCCGGACCTGCCACCGAAAACCCGGCCACTGAAACGGCCGGAAGCGGCGGCGAGCGCCTGGTCTTTGCCCAGAACGGCACGGTGGGCGGCATCCTGCCGATCACCCTCCTGAACGCACTCCTGAACATTGTCACCCTGACCCTGTGGCGTTTCTGGGGGCGTACGCGGGTGCGGCGCTATATGTGGTCGACGACGACGATCAACGGCACGCCGATGGAATACACCGGCTCCGGCTGGGAGCTGTTCCGCTCCTTCATCGTCGTGATGGTGCTGATCTTCCTGCCGGTCTACGCCGTGATGTTCGCCGGCCAGCTCCTGTTGCCGCCGGAAACATTCTTGCTGGTCTTCGGCCTCGCCTACATCCCGATCCTGATCTTCTTTTCCTGGCTGCTCGGGCTCGCCGTCTGGATCGCCCGCCGCTACCGGCTGAGCCGGACCACCTGGCGTGGCATCCGCTTCGGCCAGGCCGGCTCGGCCAATACCTATGCCTGGGCCTCGGTGGGCTATGGTCTGCTGAGCGGGATCACGCTGGGCTGGTACGCCCCGGCAGCCGAGATGCGCCTCACCCGCCGGCTGTGGCGCGAGACCTTCTTCGGCGACCGCAAGTTCGAGATCCTGCAGGGCGATGAGGGCCTGGCCGGGCCGCTCTACCCCACCTTTGCGCTGGCCTGGTTCGCCGGCGTCATCGGCTATATCGGCTTCATCGCGGGCTACATGTACGTGCTGTTCGGCGGCTTCGGGAACATGGGCGACACAATACCCACGCCCGACGTCATGATGCTGGTCAAGATCTACGGCCTGGCAATCGCCTACGTACTGTTTGTGGGGCTTGCGAGCCTGCCCTATGCCGCCGCCGTGATGCGGCGCAAGGCGCAGATCCTGGGCCTGGAAAACCTCACCTTCCGCCTCGACGCCAGATCGCTCAGCCTGGGCTGGATTTTCATCACGAATTTCCTGATCGTCACGCTGACCTTGGGTTTCGGCCTGCCTGTCGCCCAGCTGCGCCTGTGGCGCTATATCTTCAAACGCCTGGACGCTGAGGGCGAAATCGACATCGAGGCCGTGCGCCAGAATGCCGATCGCGGCCCCAAGGCCGGCGAGGGACTGGCAGACGCATTCGATATCGGCAATGTCATCTAGTACGCCCACACCCGGCCGGCCGGCCCTGGCCGGCACCTATGCCGACGGCGAGAGCGCCAGGCTTCACGCGGTGACGGTAACGCTCGACGCAGACACCCTCGCCCTCGATGGCGAGGGTGTCGCCGTGCGCTGGAAGGTGCCCCAACTGCACCGCCTGCCCGACCGGCCGGACGGCGCCGCCGTCATCAGCGAAAAAGGGTCCGATGCCCGGCTGTGGATCGCCCCGGGCGACCGGGACGTATTGCGCACCTGGTTCCCGAAACTCTTCGCACCGGGCCGGACCCGGCGCGGCACACTCATCCTGGGCGCGGCGCTCACCGGCATTGCCGTCGCCAGCCTCGCCTTCCTGTTTGTCGGCCTGCCCCTCCTGTCGCACCCGCTCGCCCACGCCGTACCGCTGGACGTGGAACGCCGCATGGGCGACCAGACCAACCAGATGGTCGCCTGGTTCACCGACGAATGCGAAGCCGGGGAAGAAGCCCGGGCGGCGCTCGACAGCCTGGCCTCACGGCTCCACGCCGTGTCCGGCTCGCCCTTCGAATTCCGCCTGCGCATTGTCGATGCCGGCTTCCCCAATGCCTTTGCCCTGCCCGGCGGCCATATCCTGGTCACTGACGAGCTGATCGACGAGATGGAAAGCCCGGACGAGCTGGCCGGTGTGCTGGCCCACGAAGCCGCCCATGTCGCCCAGCGTCACGTCATGGCGGCGCAGCTTCGCGAGATGGGATTCGGCGTGTTGCTGGAATTCATGATCGGCGGCGGTTCCGGCGCCGGACAGGAAATCGCGCGCACCGGCGCGACGCTGGAAAGCCTGCGCCATACCCGCGGCGCGGAAAGCGAAGCCGACGATTATGCGCTGCAATACCTCGTCGCCGCCGACATGAACCCGCATGGGCTCGCCGATTTCTTCGAGCGCATGCAGACGGTGCTGGAAGGCGAAGCGGAGGCTGAAGCTGAGGATGCCGGAGACGATGCCGACACGCCGGACGAGGCGATGTCCGAGCCCTCAGCGAACACCGGTGAGGCGCGCAATGATCGCTGGCTGAGCAGCGTGCTGCGCACCCATCCCGACACCCGGGCCCGCGCAGAACGGGCCCGCGCCGCCGCCGAACAGATCGGCTGGTCCGGCGAGCCCGCACTCGACGAAGCCCAATGGGCGGCGCTCCAGGCTGTCTGCTCCGATGGCCCCATCCCCGACAACACGTCCCTCGACCGCGTCCGCGACCGTATCGAAGACGCGCTCAGATCGGGCGAGGATGGCGAGGATGCAGGGGAATAATTCAGCGGGCTGAGACCCGGTCTGTTAGCGCATCATGAAGGTGAAGCAGACGGACACGCCATCGCGCCGAACCGGAACACCATCCTGTGTTGCCGGCGCGTAGGTCCAGTCTTCCATCGCGCTGAGAACCGCCTCGTCAAACAGTCCG
The DNA here is from genome assembly GCF_056160825.1 of Maricaulis sp. ABE4_448. Taxonomy (NCBI): domain Bacteria; kingdom Pseudomonadati; phylum Pseudomonadota; class Alphaproteobacteria; order Maricaulales; family Maricaulaceae; genus Maricaulis; species Maricaulis sp. ABE4_448. The sequence goes on along the minus strand of NZ_JBSWXX010000002.1, from coordinate 449,917 downwards.
CCCGGAACAGACGCCCGGATCTGCGGATCGACGACGCGGCCGGTTTCATCAACCGCGAACTCGACGATGATCACGCCTTCCATCCCGTCTGCCTCAGCACGTCTGGGATAGCGTGGTTCCGCCCGCTCTATCGGCTCTGCATCGATCCGGCCCGGCGGAAGGTCGGGCTCTTCATCATCGCTCTCGGACATGTATCGCGACTGATGAATCGGGTCCGCTTCCAGGTGGGCGTCGACCCGCGATGCGCGGTGCCCGGCACGGCTGGCCGCCAGCAGGCGGAGCGCGCTTGCGTTGTAGATGAGCCTTTCAAGCTCCTCGGTATCGGCCTCCTCCTGGTCTCGCGCGACGTCCATCGCCATGTGGAAATGATAGGCGGCCTCGACATTGTCACTCCGGACCAGCCTTGAAATACCGGCCACATAGTGTGCATTGGCGAATGCCGCGTCCGGGACGCCCCCGCGCGCGACCTGCAGCGCAATCAGGGCCTCGGCCGGCTCCAGCGCCCGCCGGGCCTGCCCCGTGCTCAATGCCAGGCGTGCATTGAGCGCGTACGCCTCCTCGGCGAAGACCAGCGCATCGCCGTCAATCCGGTCGAGATCCGCGAGCGCCTCGACCGTCTCGCGCGAACACCGGTGCGCATCACGCATGTCCTCGGCCCTGAAGGCATTCACCGCAGCATTGTGCCAGCGCCAGGCCCGTTCCGTCGGGGCCAGCCGCAAACGATCGCCCAGCCGGGCCGCCTCACGCCAGGCGTCGCGCGCCTGTTCGAAACTTCCGCTGACTGCCGCCGCCGAGCCGTAGTTTTCGGCCAGCAGGCCGAGCGTCTCGCGGTCAATATTCTCCGCCTCGCCCGCCTCGTAAGCCCGTCGCGCAGCGTCATGGGCCGCCGCCGCATCTCCGGCCGCCAGGGCGCGTTCGTATTCGACATAGGGTCCGGTGACCGAGGACGGCAGGTCCTGTGCGCTTGCGTAACCAGCGCTCGAACACAAGCACGCGATTACTGCCAGACCAACAAGTTTCAATTGCATCACGCCCCCCTTCGCTCTTGACGAGTTAGGCGCGGGAAGGCGGCCGCGTCAACCGTCCAGCTACCCCGCGCCATTGACTTCGCGCGGTGCGCGCTCGATATGCCGCGCATGACCGATCAAGCGATGAAACCCGTACACGTCGTCGGCGGCGGCATGGCCGGCTCCGAAACCACCTGGCAGCTCGTCAGCCAGGGTGTCCCCGTCATCCTGCACGAAATGCGCGGCGTGAAGGAAACCGACGCCCACAAGACCGATGGTCTGGCCGAACTGGTCTGTTCCAACTCCTTCCGTTCCGACGATCACCGCACCAATGCGGTCGGTCTGTTGCACGAGGAGATGCGGCGTCTCGGCTCGATCATCCTGGAAGAGGGCGACAATAACCGCCTGCCCGCCGGCGGTGCCCTGGCGGTCGATCGCGACGCCTTCTCCCAGGCTGTCACGAAACGCCTGAGCGAGCATCCGCTGGTCACCATCGAACGCGGCGAGATTGCCGGCCTGCCGCCGGAAGACTGGGACAGTGTGATCATCGCCACCGGCCCCCTCACCTCGGACAGCCTGTCCAAGGCCATTCTGGACGAGACCGGCGAAGGCGAGCTGGCCTTCTTCGACGCCATCGCCCCGGTGATCCACCGCGAGAGCATCAGCCTGGAGAAGGCCTGGTTCCAGTCGCGCTACGACAAGGGCGAGACGGAGGCGGAGAAGAAAGCCTATCTCAACTGCCCGATGGACAAGGAGCAGTACGAGGCCTTCATCGACGCGCTGCTCGACGCGCCGAAGACCGAGTTCAAGGAATGGGAAGCCGACACGCCCTATTTCGACGGCTGCCTGCCGATCGAAGTGATGGCCGAACGCGGCCGCGAGACACTGCGCCACGGGCCGATGAAACCGGTCGGGCTGACCAATCCGCACAATCCCACCGTGAAGCCCTGGGCCATCGTGCAATTGCGCCAGGACAATGCCCTGGGCACGCTGTTCAACATGGTCGGCTTCCAGACCAAGATGAAATACGGCGCCCAGACCGATATTTTCCGCATGATCCCCGGCCTGGAAGAGGCCCAGTTCGCGCGCCTCGGCGGTATCCACCGCAACACCTTCCTCAACTCGCCGAAACTGCTCGACAGCCAGCTGCGTCTGAAGTCACAGCCGCGCCTGCGCTTCGCCGGCCAGCTGATCGGCGTGGAAGGGTATGTGGAGAGTGCCGCTATGGGGCTGCTGGCGGGGCGCTATGCTGCCGCTATGCGACACGGACGTCAGCTCGATGCACCGCCAGCGACCACCGCGCTGGGCGCGCTGATCGCTCACGTGACCGGCGGGCATCTGGACGGCGGCAAGGGTTCGTTCCAGCCGATGAACGTCAATTTCGGCCTCTTCCCGCCGATCACCCAGCCCACCCACGACGCCGACGGAAACCGCATCAAGGGCAAGGCCAAGACCCCGGCCCGCAAAATGGCCCTCAGCGCCCGCGCACTGGACGATCTCGCCAGCTGGGTCCGCGACAGCGAATAGTCTGCTCCCGTCTGCCTGTCTGGACTACCAGGGCAGGTCCTGGCCGGAGACGTGGAAGAAACGACCGGACATGGCCGGATTGCCATAGGCGCGGGCGATCAGGTCCAGCTGGCCTTCCACGCTTTCCTGCACCGTCAGCTGGCCATTCGGGCCCCCCATATCCGTGCGCACCCAGCCCGGGTGCAGGATCAGGACAACGATGCCACGGTCCGCCAGATCATGGCTCAACGACTTGCCGATGGCGTTCAGTGCCGCCTTGGACCCACGATAGCCATAACCCCCGCCGGACCCATTGTCGGCAATCGAGCCCATGCGCGAGGATTGCAGCGCGACAACCTTCATCTCCGAAGCGGCCACCTTGTCGGCGAACGCCTCGACCAGGGCCAGCGGCGCGATCGTGTTGACCCGGAATTCCAGCGCCATCGCCTCACCGCCCGCACTGCCGAAGCTGCGGGTTTCCGGCGACATCATGCCGGCATTGGCAAACAGGAGATCGACCGGGCTATCGATTTCGGCGGCCAGTCGTTTCGGCGATTCGAAATCCGTTGCGTCATAGGCGACCACGTCCAGCTTGCCCTCACCCTGCGGCAGGGCTTTCAGCTCGCTGGCCGCGTCCGGATCGCGCACCGCTGCCGTGACATGCCAGCCCCGCTCCAGCAATTGCCGGGCGTGCTCGAGGCCGAGACCGCGATTGGCACCGGTGATGAGGGCGTGAAACATGTCGTCTTCTCCGTTCTTCTCGATTCAGCGCTCCGTGATGAGCCATCCCGTGCGCCGCTTCAACTCTAGTGCTGCAGCCGGAAATGTCACCGTCCCGTCAGGGACAGCCAGGTCAGGCGCAATTGACGCGGCAAAAGCGGCCGTTCCGGCGCGATCAGGTAGGGGTTGTCCGGCAGGGTATCCAGATAGCCGCGCGCCAGAACCGCATAGCCGGTGGCCGGCAGCGCAGCAGCGGGTAAGGGGCCGGCGGCCTCGAGATCGGCCAGAGCCTGCTCGGCGGCGCGGCGCACCGGTATCACGGCGCGCTTCACCTTCTCCTCGCCCAGGCCCTGCGCCAGCATGGCCGGGGTCGCGCCTGCGTCCGACAGATCGTCGCCGCCGACCGGTGCGCGTCCGATCTTCGCACGAACCGGAAAGGCCCGCAGCAGGCCGGTCAGCCCCCAGGCGCGCCCGGCAGCCCGCAGCGTTTCGGGCGCGAGCTCCGCCTCGCACAGACGCAGCGCGAGGGCCATCAGCCGGCCGGCAGTCGCGTCGACATAATCCAGAATCGCATCCACCGACGCATAGGGCCGCGCGGAGATATCGTCGAAACGGGCGTCTATCAGCCCCTGCAGATCCTCAAGGGAAATCATGCCGGTCAGCCCGGCCAGCCCCTCGGTGACGGCGTGGCGGCGCACCTTCGGCGTATCGGCATACAGATCGGCGACCGCGTCATGCCACCATGTCAGCTTCATCTCGCCGATCATGCCTTCCGACGTGGATTCGGCGATCCGTCCGATCTCCTGATTGAAGGCATAAAGAGCGAAAAGGCGTGCGCGCACCTCTGCCGGCGCGAACAGCGCGGCAAGGCGCCGGTCCGGGTCCGAGGATTGCAGCATTTTGTCGAAATCAGTGTCCTGCATGCGACTTACCGGTAGACAGAGCCGCCGGCCACACCATATGTCCGGTCATAGAAAGACGGCCGAAAAGGCCACATAGTGTCCCACCACTGGTCCAACGAGAGGTTCTCATGGCTTTCACCCTGCCCGATCTGCCCTACGCAAAAGATGCGCTGGCCCCCCATATCTCGTCTGAGACGCTGGATTTCCACCATGGCAAACACCACAACGCCTATGTGAACAATCTGAACGGCCTCGTCGAGGGGACCGACATGGCATCCAAGTCGCTCGAGGACATCATCCAGGACACGGCCGGCAAGGCCGACAAGGCCGGCATTTTCAACAATGCCGCCCAGATCTGGAACCATACCTTCTACTGGCAGTCCATGCGCCCCAATGGCGGTGGCGCCCCGACGGGCAAGCTGGCCGAGATGATCGATCGTGATTTCGGCTCGTTCGACGCCTTCAAGGACGCCTTTGCCAAGGCAGGCGCAACGCAGTTCGGCTCCGGCTGGGCCTGGCTGGTCCTGGCTGACGGCAAGCTGGATGTGCGCAAGACGCTGAATGCGGAAACGCCGCTCACCGAAGCCGGTGTCACGCCGCTGCTGACGATGGATGTCTGGGAACACGCCTACTATCTGGACTTCCAGAACCGCCGTCCGGACTACATCTCCACCTTCCTCGATCACCTGGTGAACTGGGAGTTCGCGGCCGAGAACCTCGCCGCTGCCTGATCTGTAATTTCCAGGCGAATTCGGGGTCGCCAACCTGGCGGCCCCGCCCTAACCTCCCCCTCGGTCGATAATCATCATCCCGAGGGGGAGTTTTTAATGGCGTTCCGCACCGCTACCGCCGCGCTGGCCCTTGCCGCTTGCGGCTTCACCGCCCATGCTCAAACTGCCGAAGCGGTATCCGATCCGCGGGCGCTCGGCTTCGATCCTGCCGCCTTCGAAGCGCTGGATGCGCGGCTTGATGCCCTCGCCGCAGAACAGGCCCGGCCGGGCTATGCCGCGATCATCGCGCGCGGCGACCGGATTGCACATATCAGCGAAGCCGGCTTCATCAATATCGAGACTGGCGCCCCCTTCACGATCGACAGCCCGGTCCGCATCGCCTCGATGAGCAAGCCGGTAACGGCGGTGGCGACGATGATGCTCGTCGAAGACGGCACGATCGGGCTGGATGATCCGGTCAGCGATTACATTCCGGCTTTCGCCGATGTCGAGGTCGCCGTCAGCCTGATGGCAGACGAAGCCAGCGAGATACAGACACGGCCTCCCGAGACCGTCATGACGGTCCGCCACCTTCTCACCCACACGTCGGGCCTGGGCTATATCTTCGAGAACCAGAGCGATCTGGGCCGGCTCTACATCGAGAACTCGCTCTATTCCGGCGAAGGCAATCTGGAAGCGCGCATGGAGCAGCTGGCTGCCCTGCCGCTCTACAATGATCCCGGCGATACCTGGCAGTATTCCTACGCCAATGACGTGCTGGGCCGCGTCGTCGAGGTCGCCTCGGGCATGCCGTTCGAAGACTTCATGGAGACCGAGATTTTCGAGCCGCTGGGCATGCACGCGACCGGTTTCTTCTTCGATGATGTCAATTTTGACGAAGCCGACATGTCGCCGCTCTACGTCCATGCCGGGGACGGCGGCCTGGTCGAGCATGCCGAAGGCTTCATGCCGGACTGGGCATCCGGTGGCGGTGGCCTGGTCTCGACGGCCAGCGACTATATCCGCTTTGCGATGATGCTCGCCAATGACGGAGCCCTGGGCGATGTGCGGATCCTGGAGCCGGAAACGCTCGCCCTCATGGCGAGCCCGCAGGTCACGGCTGAACAGCTGGGCGAGGGCTGGCAGGGGCGCAGCTATGGCTTCGGTGTCGATGTGGTCCTGCCGCCGGCCGACGGCGCCAGTCCGGCCGGTGTCCCCGGAGATTTCAGCTGGAGCGGAATGTTCGATACCGACTTTTTCATCAGCCCGGCCACCGATGTCAGCGCTGTGATCATGACGCAGATCCAGCCGGGGCCGCACCGCGCAGAGCCGCGCACCAGCGCCGTCTTCCGCCCGATGGCCTATGCGAGCTTCGCCTTCGACTGACAAATTGCAGGACCGGGCGACGGAGTTTCCGGACAGCGGCGTTGAACAGGCGAGACGGACGCCCCTCCCTGTTCCCCTGTCCGTCTCGCTCACATGTCCCCCCTGACATGTCACAGGGCCCGCCATTGGCGGGCCCTGTTTGTGTCCGGATGATGCGAAAGAGGGGACGCTTTACTGGCCGGAGCTCTCGCCGCTGTCGCGTTGCACCTGGGTGAACAGCAGAAGCGGCGCAGCCACGAAGATCGAGGAATAGGTGCCGATCACGATGCCCCAGATCATCGCGAAGGCGAAGCCTTCCAGCGACGCCCCGCCGATCAGGTAGAGCGAGATCAGCGCCACCAGCGTGGTGGCCGAGGTCAGGATGGTACGCGACAGCGTGTCGTTGATCGACAGGTTGAGCACTTCCGGAAGCGGCATCTTCTTGTACTTGCGAAGATTCTCGCGGATCCGGTCATACACGACCACGGTGTCGTTCATCGAGTAGCCGACAATGGTCAGGATCGCCGCAACCGTAGCCAGGTCGAAGGTCATCTGAGTGACCGAGAACATGCCGACCGTCGCGATGACGTCGTGGACCAGGGCAACGATGGCGCCGACCGAATACTGCCACTCGAACCGGAACCAGATGTAGATCAGCATCAGGAAGAGCGCGACGCCGATCGCGGTAAAACCGGTCACCACCAGCTCGCCCGATACGGCACCGCCGATGACGGTCGTTCCGCGCAGCTGCGCATCCGGGAAGTTCTCGGCAATAGCGGCTTCCAGCGTCTCGCGCGCGGCCTGGTTGGCGCGCTCTGCTTCTGCACCCTCGCCCGGCTGCAGCGGCAAGGCGATCAGGATCGTGTGGCGCGACTCCAGCGAATTGCCGGCCTCCTGGATACGCGGTTCACCGAGCTCAAGCGCCGACACAATAGTCCGCACATCCTCGATCGAGGTTTCCGGTGCTGTTTCCACTTCGGTCTGGATACCGCCGCGGAAATCGATACCGAAATTGATGCCGACATTGGCGAACTCGAACAGCGAGAACAGCAATACGAGCGCCGACAGGCCAAGCGCGATGAAGCGCATGCGGATGAAGGGAACATTGCCGGTGACCGGCAGGTATTTGACGAGAGCAAGCGACATCTCAGCCTCCCTTACAGCGGCAGCGACTTGGGCTTGAACGCCCGAAGCCAGAGAACCGCCAGCAGGCGGGAGAACACGAAGGCGGTGAAGACCGAAGTCACGATGCCGACGCCCAGCGTCACGGCGAAGCCGCGCACCGGTCCCGCACCGAGCATGAACAGCACGGCCGCCGCGATGAAGGTGGTGATGTTGGCGTCGAGGATCGCGGCCAGGGCCCGCTCATAACCGGCCTGGATGGCATTGGCCGGTGTCCGCCCGTGCCGGCTCTCCTCGCGTATGCGTTCGAAGATAAGCACGTTGGCGTCGACCGCCATACCGATCGTCAGGATGATACCGGCGATACCCGGAAGGGTGAGTGTCATGCCCAGCCCGGACAGGCCGCCGAGGATGAGCACCACATTGACCAGCAGGGCCAGCGTCGAAAAGATGCCGAAAATGCCATAGGCGGCCAGCATGAAGACGATCACGGCTGCAAAGCCGATGATGATGGCCAACGTGCCACTCTCGATCTGGTCTTGGCCCAGGCTGGCGCTGACGGTCCGCTGTTCCACAGGCGTGAGCGTGGCGGGCAAGGCGCCGGCATTCAGCAGGATAACCAGCTGCGACGCCGTCTCATAGGTATAGCCACCGCCAATGACCCCGGAACCGCCAAGGATCGGCTCGTTGATGCGCGGCGCCGTGATGATCTCATTGTCCAGCACGATCGCGAACTGGCGCCCGCGATTATTGCGGGTGATGTCGCCAAAGATCAGCGCGCCTTGCGTGTCCAGACGGAAGCCGACCACCGGGCCGACATAGCTGGGATGGTTGGTGACGTTCGACTGGGTGAGGTTCTCACCAGTCAGCAGCTGCCGTGTCTCTACTGCGAGATACTGCACCGGCTGGGTATTGGCGACCGGATAGATCGTCCGTCCCGGCGGCGTACGGGCCTGACCATTCGGTCCCGGATTGATGGTGTTATCAACGAGGTGGAAGCTCAGCGCAGCCTGCGTACCGACCAGATCGATGATTTCCTGCGGATCGTCGGCGCCGGGCACCTGAACCATGACGCGATCGGCGCCGGAACGCGCAATCGTCGGATCGGTCGTGCCCAGACCGTCGAGACGGCGGCGGATAACGGTGATCGACTGGCTCAGTGTGCGCTGGCGGATCGCGGTGAACTGTTCGTCCGTCACGGAAATGCGGATCGCGCTGGGATCCTCGCCATCACGGCGCATGTCGTACATCTGCGCCAGGCCGGGCTGGCCCAGCTCGGTGGTCACCGGGCCGTTCAGTTCGCGCAGGCGTTCGAATGCCTCGTCGCGCTGTTCCTCGCGGATCATCAGCACGACGACCTCCTCGCCCACCACCGCGACGGAACGCGGCAGGAGCGGCGGATCGTTGCGCAGCGTCTGGCGCACATCGGCAGCCAGGCTTTCCAGCTGGGCCGTGCGCACCTCGTTCATGTCAACTTCAAAGACGATGTAGGAACCGCCCTGAAGGTCGAGACCGAGATTGATGGTGCTGCTGGGGATATAGCGCCAGATCCCGCGCGGTTCGCGACTGCCGTCCGCCTCGTTGATCTGGTAGCGCACCGTTTCAGGCACCAGGTTCGGCAGGGTGTACAGCGCCCCGGCAAGAACCACGAGAAAAATGGTGAGGAGTTTCCAGCGCCCGAAATGCAGCATGGCAGCACGGCCTTTTCAGCTAGACGGTCTGAAGGTCAGTCGGACTTGGCGTCGTTGGCCGGCTTGGGCTCGGGACGTCCGCGCACCGTGGCGATAGTCTGGCGAACCACGCGCACTTTCACGCCCTCGGACAGCTCGATCGTGACTTCCTCGTCGGCGACCTTGGAGATCTTGCCGATCAGGCCGCCCTGGGTGATGACTTCGTCACCACGCTTGAGACCTTCCACCATTTCCCGATGCTCCTTGGCACGCTTTTGCTGCGGGCGGATGAGAAGGAAATAGAACACCAGGCCCATGAGGATGAGCATGGGAATCGGAGAGGCGAGAAAGGATTCCATGATAACGCGAAGACCCCGGATTGCTCGGCGACGGGGACCGGCTGGACCACCCGCGCCAGGAAAAGATTAGCGCGGGACTATATCGGTGCAGGGCTGTGTTGCAACAAGGCCTGACTGTAACCTTTCAGACCGGCACTCACTGCAGGTAGTTCATCGGGTCCACGGGATTGACGCCATTGCGGATCTCGAAATGCACCTGCGGCCTGTCGACCGAGCCGGTCGAGCCGGCTTCGGCGATCACCTGCCCCTGGCTGACCTGGTCGCCCTCGCTGACCAACAGCCGCGAATTGTGGGCATAGGCTGTCACGAAACCGTCGGTGTGGCGCACCAGAACGAGCTGGCCATAGCCGGCCAGTTCACTGCCGGCATAAACGACCTGACCCGCCGCCGAAGCACGGACGCTTTCACCGGCTCGTGCCGTGATGTTGATACCGTCATTGCGGCCACCATCGGGCTTGTTGCCGAAGCTGGAGAGGACCGCCCCGCGTACCGGCCAATCAAAACGCGGCGCACCAGAGGCCGCCGGCGGACGGCGTTGCTCGGGCGGCGGTGAAGACGCGGTCGAACGGGAACTGGCGGACGGGTCGCGGCTGGCCAGATTGACCACCGTCGCCCCCTGCGGCAGCCGGATCTGCTGACCGACTTCCAGATTGTAAGGCGCGGAAATACCGTTGTGGGCGGCCAGCTGCTGGAACGGAATGCCGTAGCGCAGGCCGATCCGGTAGAGGTTCTCGCCGCGCTGCACGACATGCATCTGCGGCCGCGGCATCGACAGGACCTGCCCGACATTCAGCGTGTAGGGCCGGTACAGACTGTTGGCTGCCGCCAGCTCCTCCATCGGCACGCTGCACACAACGGCGATCTCGGACAAGGTGTCACCGCGTTGCACGGTATAGGCGCTGCCACAGTCTCGCGGCGTCACCCGTGCCGGCGGCGTCGGACGCGTGTCGGCGCTGGTCGGATAGCGGTTCTCGACCCGTGCCGGTTCGCGCGGCGTCGTCGCGCAGGCGGCGAGCCCCGCACACAGGGCCGCAATCAGGCAAATCAATGTCGAAAGACGCATGGCGAGAATCCAGCTTCTGAAGCGAACCGTCGCCAACAATCCACGACAACGCTTAACCGGCAGTTATCCAAAGCTTCGGTTCAACCCCTGACGGCAACTATTATGGACGCCCCATCGCGAGCGTCCAGACTTGCCGGAAAATGGGGCAAAAAAACGGGCATCACTGTGGTCGCCCGGCCCTGAGGTCAGAGCGCCCTCGCCTCGCCCTTCACCAGCGGCACGAAACGCACATCCATGATGTCGGTCTCGACGATATCGTCGCCCTCGCGCACATAGCGCACCAGCACCTGCTTGATGTCACGATCAACCGGCGCCACGGCGATACCGCCATCCTTGAGCTGTTGGAGGATCGCGTCCGGACGCTGCGGTGCGGATGCGGTCAGGATGATGCGATCGAACGGCGCCTGTTCCGGCCAGCCGGCCGTGCCGTCGCCGATCCGCGTAACGATATTGGTCAGCCGCAGTGTCTCGAACCGGGCCTCGGCCTCGCGCGACAGCGTGCGATAGCGCTCGACCGTATAGACCCGGCGCGCCAGCCGGGCGAGCACGGCGGCCTGATAGCCTGACCCCGTTCCGATTTCCAGCACCTTGCAGCGATCGTCCAGCTTCAGGGCCTGGGTCATCAGGGCGACGATCAACGGCTGGGAGATGGTCTGCCCGCAATCGATCGGCAGCGCCCGGTCGTCATAGGCCTGGTCGCCGAAGCGGTCGGGCACGAAGAGATGACGCGGCGTGCGCTCGAGCGCGCCCATTACCTTCGCGTCGGTCACACCACCGCCACGCAGGCTCATGACCAGCTGGATCATGCGCGGGTCGGGCAGGTTCATCGGATCGTCCCTTCGATGCCGTGCGGTTACGCGCTGGCGGCTCAGCTCTTCGGCGGAACGCCGCCGAGCATCCGCTTCAGATTGCCCAGAGTTTCGCCGTGCGTGAGGTCCATGTGAAGGGGGGTGACGGAAATCTTGCCGTCGTAAACCGCCTTCAGGTCCACCCCTTCAGGCGGATTGGACAGGATGCCCTTGAAGGCGAGCCAGTAGTAATCCATTCCGCGCGGGTCGGTACGATGCTCGGCGTGCAGTATGTGCTGGTCGCGACGGCCCTGGCGGGTCACCTCGACCTCGGTCACATCCTCCGGCTTGCGGTCTGGGAAATTGATATTGATCAGTACGTCCTCGGGCCATTTCAGGTCGAACAGGCGGCGCAGGATCGGCGCGCCGTAAAGCTCGGCCGTCTCCCATTCGATCGGATCGCCCTTCTTGAAGCCATAGGCCTGCGACAGCGCAACCGACGGAATACCCAGCTGCATGCCCTGCATCGCACCGGCAACCGTTCCGGAGAAAGTCACGTCCTCGGCGATATTCTGGCCGCGATTGACGCCGGACAGCACGAGGTCCGGCTTCTTGCCCGGGATGATGTCCTGAACGCCCATCAACACGCAGTCGGTCGGCGTACCGGAAACGGAGAAACGCCGCTCATCGTACTGGCGCACGCGCAGCGGCGAATGCAGGGTCAGCGAACGCCCGGCCCCGGACTGTTCCTCGGCCGGCGCCACAATCCAAACATCGTCCGACAGATCCCGCGCGATCTTCTCCAGCACTTTGAGCCCGTGGGCCCGGATGCCATCATCATTGGTGAGCAGAATACGCGGATTGTCAGGGATCATGGGCTGGGCGTCCTTCGGCTTTCCTCCGGTCGCTTCTAGGGGGTTCCCGGCAAGGCGGCAATCAATGCATCAGTTCCGCGATCACATCCCCGCCAGACGGAACGTTTCACGAACGCATATTTCGTGATATCAAAAGCAGAGATATTCAGGAGTCGATCATGGGCCAGCCCCGGGAGCACTTTTCCGCAGATTTGGACGCCAGTCTTCTGGCCGAACTGAAAACGCTGGCCGAAGCAGAAGGCCGAGAGTTGCGGGTGCTGATCGACGAAGCGATCGCCGGGCTACTCAAAGCCAAGAAGGCGCCGAAAGTTCGTGATCATGTGATGGCCACCTACAAAGCAACCCATGATGAATATGCCGACGTGTACAAGAAGCTGGCCGAATGAGCTTCGACTACCTGACCCTCGAAGAGGTTCTTGCGATCCATGTCAATCAGATCGAAACCTACGGCGGATCACACGGTGTTCGGGATTGGGGCCAGCTAGAGTCGGCCCTCGCTCGTCCCAGGACCGGTTACTATCCCGACCCCATCGCCGAGGCAGCGGCGCTGTGGGAAAGTCTGGCACAAAATCACCCATTCGTTGACGGCAACAAGCGCACCAGTTTCGCCTGCACGACTACCTTCCTGCGTATCAATGGAGCCAACTTCGCTCCCGGCAAGCAGGACGTCATCGAATTCATCCTCGGCCTCTACGACACCGGGGAGTTCCGCTTCGGGAAGCTGGAGCCCTGGCTGCGTGCCAATAGTGCCGGACGCTAGGCGCCCAGCACTTCGAGCCCGCCCATGTAGGGGCGCAGCACGTCCGGCACGGTGATCGAACCGTCAGCGTTCTGGTAGTTCTCCATCACCGCCAGCAGGGCACGGCCCGTCGCCACGCCGGAGCCATTGAGCGTGTGCAGGAAGAGCGGACGCTTTTCGCCCTCCTTGCGGAAGCGGGCATTCATGCGCCGGGCCTGGAAGTCGCCGCAGTTCGAACAAGACGAAATCTCGCGATAATTCTTCTGGCTCGGCACCCAGACTTCCAGGTCGTAGGTGCGCTTGGCCGAGAAACCCATATCGCCTGAACACAGCAGCATCACGCGGTAGGGCAACCCCAGCAGCTGCAACACTTTTTCCGCACAGCCCGTCATGCGGTCCAGCTCGCCCGCGCTTTCGTCGGGTGTCGTGATGGCCACCATCTCCACCTTGTGGAACTGGTGCATGCGGATCATGCCGCGCGTATCCCGGCCGGCCGAACCGGCCTCGGCCCTAAAGCACGGCGTGTGCGCCGTCATGCGCATTGGCAGCGCACTTTCCGGATGGATCGCCTCACGCGCCAGATTGGTCAGCGGCACTTCGGCCGTCGGGATCAGCCAGCGATGGTCGGTCGTGCGGAAGAGATCGTCGGCGAATTTGGGCAACTGCCCGGTGCCGAACATCGCCTCATCGCGCACCATGTAGGGCGGCGAGACTTCCAGATAGCCATGCTCGGACGTATGCAGGTCGAGCATGAATTGTGCGAGTGCACGCTCGAGACGCGCCAAAGGCCCTTTCAGTGCCACGAAGCGCGCGCCCGACAGGGCGGCTGCGCCCTCGAAGTCCATCTGGCCGAGCCCCTCACCCAGATCGACATGGTCCTTCGGCTCGAAGTCGAATTCGCGCGGATCGCCCCAGCGGCGCTGTTCGACATTGCCCGCCTCGTCTTCGCCGGCCGGTACGCTCTCTTCCGGCAAGTTCGGCAGCGCGGCGAGGTGCTGGTTCAAGGTCTCGTCGAAATGGCGCGCCTGCTGACCGGCTTCTTCCAGCACGGTCTTCAGGCGGTCGACTTCCGCGCGCAAACGATTGAACGCGTCCTCATCGCCCGAGGCCTTTGCCTTGCCGATCTGCTTGGACAGCGCATTGCGTTCCGTCTCGGCTTCCTGCTGCTTGGTCAGAGCCTCGCGGCGCTGCGTGTCGAGGGCGATCAGCTGGGAGGATTGAGGTTCCAGGCCGCGCAGGGCGAGGCCCTGGTCGAAAGCTTCGGGATTGTCGCGAACGAGCTTGATATCGTGCATGGCTGGAACCGTTGTCTGGAACAGGTGAAAACGCGGCTATAGCCGCGCCCGGGCGCGGCGTAAACCGGATCAGGAGGCAGAGGCGTCTTCGTCCTCGCCGCGCTCTTTCGGTTCCATCAGGTGCATCGCCCCGATCGATACGAAATAGAGCAGCAGGAGCGCACCGCCGAGCATGATCTGGCTGATCGGATCGGGCGGCGTCGCAAAGGCGGCGAACAGGGCGATACCGACCACCGCAAAACGCCACCCCTTCAGCAGGGTCTGCGCGCGCAGGATACCCGCCTTGGCCAGCAGCATCAGGAAGACCGGCATCTGGAAGGATATCCCGAATACCAGCATGAGCGTGGTGATCAGGTTCATGTAGTCAGATACGTTCAGCAGGAGCTCGATCCGTGTCCCTGCCAGTTCCGGTACCTGTTCCTGCCCCAGCGAGAACCGCATCACCATGGGCAGGACGAGATAGTAGACGAAAGCCACGCCGATACCGAACAGAAGCGGTGACAGCGCAAGGAAAGGCGCGAAGGCGCCGCGTTCGTTCTTGTAGAGGCCCGGCGCGACGAAGCTGTAAACCTGCCAGGCGATGACCGGGAAGATGACGATGATCGCGCCGACCAGCGAGAGCTTCAGGCGCACGAAGAAGAATTCAAGCGGCGCGAAGAAATTCGCTGTCAGGTTCAGCTCCTCCACCGGCACGCCGCGCACGGCCGCGGCAGCGTCACGATAGGGGATGAGCAGCAGCTGGTAGAGCTGGCTGGAGAAGATGAAACAGGTGATGAAGCCGACCGTCAGGCAGGCGATGATGATGATCAGCCGCGAGCGCAGTTCGATCAGGTGGTCGATCAGCGGCGCCCGGCTCGCCTCGACTTCATCATCCTCGACATGACCCATGGCGGCTAACCGTCACCCCGTTCCGGCAGGCTGGCCGGCTTGTCCGATTGCGCCGCGGCAATCTTCTGCTGGCGCACCTCGTCATCGCCGAAGCGCGCTTCATAGGCGACCTTGTCGATCTCACCGCGGATCTGCTCGACCGGGTTGGACTTTTTCAGCGCCTCGATTTCCTTGCGAAGCTCGGCGAGTTCGGTCTCGCGGCCGATTTCCTCAAAGGAGTGCTGGAACTCCTTCGCCATGGCGCGCATCTGGGCCATCACCTGGCCAACCTTGCGCATCATGACAGGCAGCTGTTGCGGCCCGACGACCACAAGCGCCAGGACCAGAACCACCATCAATTCCGGCATGCCGATGCCGGGGCTCATCGCCTAGCTCCCGGTCTTTTCGTCGTCGCGGGTTTCGCTGCCGATCGCGGACGCATCGTTCGAGGTCGACTCGCTGTCGTCGTCGTCCTTGAGGCCCTTGCGGAAGCTCGTGATCCCCTTGGCGAAATCACCCATCACCGAAGCGATCTTGCCGCGCCCGCCAAACAGCAGAACGGCGAGCAGGACGACCAGCAGGATTTGCCACATACCCGGAGCCATATGCCCCTCCGACTTGAAGAACTCGTTCTGATCTACTGCGTTTGCTGCGCTGCGTCCAATCCCGGCCTCAGGCGGCGCCGTCCGGATCGTCGTCGCTTTCCATGAAGTCGACATGGAAGGCGTGAATTTCCTCGTCGTCCAGCGGGTCCTCGATCAATTCGGGTTGTTCGACGCGTGACGGGTCCGGCACGGTGAAATCGGGCGGCAAGCGCGCATCGAGCAGGCCGGCAGCCTTGAGGTCGGCCATGCCGGGCAGATCGCCGATCGTCGACAGCGAGAAATATTCGAGAAACTGCGATGTCGTGCCGTAAGTGATCGGGCGCCCCGGCGTGCGGCGGCGGCCGCGCGGCCGTATCCAGCGCAGTTCGAACAGGAGGTCCAGCGTGCCCTTGGACACGGCAACACCGCGGATCTCCTCGATCTCGGCGCGCGTCACCGGTTGGTGATAGGCGATAATCGACAGCGTCTCCAGCGCCGCTTGGGACAGTTTGCGCGGTTCCTGGCGGACCTCAACCAGTACTTCGGCGAGATCCGGCGCGGTTTCGAAACGCCAGCGCCCGCCGACTTCCGTCAGGCGTACACCGCGCTCCTCATACTCCGCGGCCAGCGTTGCCAGCAAAGCCTGGATATTCGCCTCGAGCGGCAGACGCCCGATCAGGGTTTCCTCGTCCAGCGGCTCGTTGGCGGCAAACAGGAGCGCCTCGAGAATACGCAGGTTCTGACGTTCGGTATTCACGGCCAGATGCACACCCAGCGCCTTGGAGGCCTCGTCATCCGCCAGCACGGACGGCCCCTGCCGGTCCGCGCGTTCGCGCAGCGCCGCGATCGCATCGGAAATTGCGTCGCCGGTCTTGCCGTCTTCCTCGTCAGTCATGCTCTGCGTTGTCCCCGGCAGCCCGAACGTAGAGCGGGGCATAGGCCTCGCGCTGACACAATCGTGCATGGCCTTCCTTGGTGATTTCAAGGGCGGCCAGCATCGAACTGGCCCGAACCGAGCGCAGAGGCGGCGGATTGGCGCCCAGCTCGCCCATGTCCGGCAGCAGGGTATCGAGGTCCCGCCAGTCGCGGATTTCCGGCATCAGCTTGTCCAGCCGCTGGCGGGCCGTATCGAGCTGGTAGACACGCGGCGAAGGCGGCCGGTAGGACGAGCGCGCCTGCCGGATCCGGCGGCGCGAATAGGCCGACAGAAGGTCGTGCAGGTCGGCCTCATAGATCACCGACCGGGTGGAGCGGACACCGTCCGGCTGCCCGCCGGGGTGCACATCGGTGTGCAAAAGCGGCTGGGCAAACAGGGCTTCCCCGGCGGCGCGCATGGCTTCCAGGCGCCGAAGACGGAAGGCCAGCGCCGCAGCCATCACCTCGGCCGGCGCCTCGTCCTCATCCTTCTTCGGCTTGGGCAAGAGCATTTTCGATTTCAGGAAGGCCAGCCAGGCCGCCATCACCAGATAGTCGGCCGCCAGATCGAGCCGGCGGCGGCGCGCGGCCTCCATAAATTGCAAATACTGTTCGGCCAGCTCCAGGATCGAGATCCGGGCCAGATCGACCTTGCGTTTGCGGGCGAGAGCCAGGAGCAGGTGGAGCGGGCCTTCGAAACCGTCCAGATCGACGATCAGGGCGTCGGCTTCCGCCTCTTCGGCGGCTTCAAACCGGACGTCCTCCTCGAACTCCTCAATCAAGTTTCGCTCCGACACGTGAGCGCCCCGCTAGCCAGTGACAGGTTCAAGCATGGCAGTCAGCCGCGATTCGGCGTCCTGCGGGTCAAATTCTTCGATCGTTGCACGCACCGCGGCGGCAGCATCAGCCCGCTCCAGGCGCTTGCCATCCAGCCGTGCAGCCCCTTCGGCGACGGCCTTCATCTCCGCCATATCGCCATTGCAGTGAAGCAGCATATCACATCCGGCCTTCAAGGACCGTTCGCCACGCTCGCGGAACGTCCCCTGCAGCGCTTTCATCGACAGATCGTCGGTCATCAGGAGACCGTCAAAACCGATCTCGTCGCGGATCACCTTTTCTACGACTTCGCGTGACTGGGTCGCCGGGGCGCTGTCATCGATATCGGCGTAGACGATGTGCGCCGTCATCGCCATCGGTGCGTCGTTCAGGGCCTTGAAGGGCGCAAAATCGGTTTCGGACAGAAGGCCATGCTCCTCCGGCACGACCGGCAATTCCAGATGGCTGTCGGCTTTCGCCCGGCCATGACCGGGAATATGTTTGATGATCGGAGCAACACCACCGGCCATCAGCCCTTCCATGGCGGCGCGTCCGAGATGGGCGATAGGTTCCGGCGTGGTCCCGAAGGCACGATCGCCGATAATCGCGTCAGCCCCCTCGATGCGCAGGTCGGCGACGGGCGCACAATCGACATCGATCCCGACCGCACGCAGCTCGTGCGCGAGCAGGCGATGATTGAGCCGTGTCGCCTCGATCGCGGCTTCCTCGTCCTTCAGATAGAGATCGGCAAAACGCTGGGCCGCAGGTGCCGCTCGCCAGGTCGGTGGCTTGAGGCGTGCCACGCGCCCGCCTTCCTGGTCGATCAGGATCGGCACATCGCGGCCCACACAGTCGCGCAATTCCAGCGTCAGGCGCGACAGCTGGCGCACGCCTTCGACATTGCGGGCGAACAGGATGAAGCCCCAGGGATCGGCATCGCGGAAGAAGGCCTTTTCTTCCGGATCGAGCGTCAGACCGGACAGACCATAGATCGCCGAAGACACACCGCTCATCGGCGCGCCACCAGACAGTCCTGACCGCGGCCCTGCAGGGTCGAGCAGAAGCTGACCGCGTCATCGCGCGTCTCGAAGGCCGCGATGCGCAGGCGGTGATAGGTGCCGCGATTGGGAATCTCGACTTGCGCCACATCCGGCGCGAGGCCTGAGGCGATATCGGCAAAGCGTGTGCGGAAGGCGACCCAGGCCGCTTCGGCATCGGCTTCGCTGCGGAAGGCGGCAATCTGGACCACCCAGTCGCCATTGCGGTTCACTGCCGGAGCCGGCTGGGCCGGTGCGGGATCGGGCCGGGTTTCCACCGGGGCGGGTTCAGGCTCGGGATCGCGCGTGACGGGCGCGGGCTCTGGCTCGCTCTGCGCCGGTGTTGTTTCCTGCGGCTCGGGATCGGGCTGGGTCTCGGCCGGACGCTCGGGCGCGGGGCGCGGCGTGACGTCCTCGCCGGTCTCGTCGGCATCGACCGTCTCGACCCGCAGGGCCGGACGGCTGTCCTCGATCGGTTCTTCCGGCGCCGGGCGCAGGGAGACCGGACCGTCCCCCTCATCGCTGTCACCGGTCAGGCGGTCATAGACTTCCAGATCAGTATCCGGCGTCTCCTCGCCGCCCGGATCGGCCGGACGTTCGCGATAGGGTTCTTCGTTCGGAACAAGGCGCGGTGCGCCGTCACGGCCGCTTTCGCGCAGACCCTGATTATAGGCGCTCCAGACGACACCGAGGAACAGGATGAAGACCGCCAGCGCTGCCGTGAGCAGCAACGGTCCGCGGCGCGCATCTTCCTCGCGCGCATCGAAAGTGGAGAACTCGTCCGCCGGCGGGGCATAGGCGCCGATGCGGCTGTCATCATCCTTGTCGGTCATCGTGCTCTGGCGTCTCACAGCTCTTGCGGCAAGCGAATCGCTTCCCGCGCGAAAAACGATAGCACCGGATGGCGCCGCAATTCATGCGCCGGTGCAGCCCGGTGCGGCCACATCCGGCAGCCTGGCTCAGAAATATCCCTGAACCGTGAACAGGCGGCGGTGTTCCTCAACGGCGAACCGGTCGGTCATGCCGGCGATATAGTCGCAGACATGGCGCGCCGACTCCGCCGTGCCGGCGCCCTGCATCCCCGCCTGAACATCGGTCGGCAAGACACCGGGATCGTTGAGATAAAGATCAAACAGATCACGCATCACACGACCCGCCTGGCTCATCATCCGGTTCACCTTGTAGTGCCGGTACATGTGGGCAAAGAGATGGCGGCGCAGCGCGGCCAGGTGCAGCACCATCTCCTCGGAGAAGGCCACGACGGGCTGGTCGAGCCGGCGGAGATCCTCCGCCGTCTCCGGCCGGGCCGCATCGAGCCGCCGGCGCGTCTCTTCCAGTACATCGCCGACCATCACCCCGATCAGGTCGCGCACCGCCTCGTGGATGACGATGGTGCGCGGCTGGCCCGGCCAGCGTTTTTCGACACGGCGGAAGATTTCACCGACCAGCGGCAGTTCCAGCAGGGGCTCTAGCTGAAGAAGGCCCGAGCGCAGACCGTCATCGATATCGTGATTATTGTAGGCGATGTCGTCGGACAGGGCCGCTATCTGCGCTTCCAGGCCGGCATGCGTGTCGAGTTCCAGATCGCGCCAGCCGTCATAATCGGTGAAAGCCCAGGCCAGGTCCGCCTCGCCCGAAGCCTCGGTGAGCAGCGGCCCGTTATGCTTGACCACGCCTTCCAGCGTCTCCCAGGTCAGGTTCAGCCCCTCGAACTGCGGATAGCGCACTTCCAGCTTTGTCACGACGCGCAGGGTCTGGGCGTTGTGGTCGAAGCCGCCATAGTCTTTCATGCGCTGGGCGAGAACGCGCTCGCCCTCATGACCGAAAGGCGGATGGCCCAGATCGTGCGCCAGGGCCAGCGCCTCAGCGAGATCCTCGTCGGCCCCCAGCGTGCGGGCGAGGGTGCGGGCGATCTGGGCGACTTCCAGGGAATGGGTCAGACGGGTGCGGTACTGATCACCCTCATGCGCCACGAAGACCTGGGTCTTTTCCTTCAGGCGGCGGAAAGCGGCCGAGTGGATGATGCGATCGCGGTCGCGCTGGAAGGCATTCCGCATGGCGCTGTCGGGCTGGTCGAACCGGCGGCCGCGGGATCGCGACGGGTGGCAGGCAAAGGAGGCTCGGCTTCGGTCGGTCGCCGCAATCGTCATATCGGGGCCTTTCATCGGCGCACTTGGCGGTCCATATACGGTATGACGTTGCGAAACTGAATGCCCCAACGGGTTTTGCCATGACAGCCAATGTGACCCTCTCGGCCTCCGCGGCCAAACAGATCAACGCCATCCTCGCCGGCCAGACGGCGGGCACGTTGCTGCGCGTGGGCGTGGAAGGCGGCGGCTGCTCCGGTTTTTCCTACACATTTGCCCTCGATGCCGATGTCCGCGAAGACGATCAGCTGATCGAGCGCGACGGCGCGAAAGTCGTGATCGACGAAGCCTCCCTGCCCTTCCTGGACGGCTCGGAAATCGATTATGTCGACGAGCTGATCGGCGCCGCCTTCAAGATCCACAACCCGAACGCCACGGCGGCGTGCGGCTGCGGAACCAGCTTCTCGATCTGATTTAGGCTTTCTCTTCCCCACACCGTTGGGAGAAAAGGCGCTCAGCCCGGCTTTGGCGCGGTATCCGGCATCGGGAAACATCCGGGCAGGCTTTCGGCCAGCAACCGGTCGCCCGAAACCGTCATCGCCCCGTCCGCTTCCAGCTGATCCAGCGGCACGCCGCCATAGATGAGGCCGGCCAGCGCCTGGCTGCCGGCCGTCAGCACGACATCGGCGTCAGGGTTTTTGCCCGGCTCGATCTCCAGCCGCCCCTGCCCGATCCGGCAGGTCAGACGGATATCGCCAATGACAAAATCCAGCGTACCGGTCAGCGCGCCGGCGCATGCGCCGTCGAACATGGTGCGCAGGGACATCATGAAGGAGGCGGCGCTGAAATTCTGCCCGTCCTTCCAGGGGGAGCGCACGGCCCAGCGGCCCAGCGCCTCGAAGAGCGGCCGGGTCTCCCAGCCCCATTCCGTCAGTTCGTAAACCCGTACGGCTGCCGGCGGCGGCAATTCCCGGCGCCGGACCACACCGGCGGCCTCGAGCCCTTCCAGCCGCTGGGTCAACACATTCGCGCTGAGCCCCGGCAGGGCGGCACGGATGTCAGTAAAGCGCTTGGGCCCGGTGTGCAGTTCACGCACGACCAGCAGTGCCCAGCGCTCACCCAGAATCTCCATGGCATGGGCGGCCGCACAGGCATCGTCATACCGCTTGGGCGGACCGGCACTGCCGATTTTAGTTATTTTTTGTGACTTCATGGTTGCTTTTTATAATCTCGTTCGGCAAGGTCGCCAAGACCAAGGCAAGAGGGACCTCTATGACCCAGATGATATTCGTCAACCTTCCCGTGACCGATCTGGATCGCTCGATCCGCTTTTACGAGGGCGTGGGCGCCAGCCGGGACCCGCGTTTTTGCGATGACAGTGCCGCCATGGTGCGATTCTCGGACACGATCTGCGTCATGCTGCTCACGCATGAGCGCTTCGCCAGCTTCACCGACCGCGACATCATTGACGCGCACTCCAGCGCCCAGGTTCTCAACTGCCTGTCCCGCGAGAGCCGCGACCAGGTCGACGAGACCGTCACCCGGGCCGTGACCGCTGGCGGGGGGGCCGACCCGTCGCCCGTTCAGGAGCACGGCTTCATGTATGGCCGCAGCTTCGCCGACCCGGATGGCCACATCTGGGAGCTGGCCTGGATGGATATCGAAGCCGCGCTCGCCCAGAGCGAGATGGCCGACGCCTGATCAACAAACCCACCCTGATCGACTCAATCCACACAGTAAAAAGGACAGACATTTCATGACCTATGTAAGCGGAATGGTGGCCCCGGTTCCCAACAGCCAGCGCGACGCCTTTATCGCCCATGCCCGCCAAGCGGCCGAGCACTTCAAGAAGCACGGCGCCCTGAGCATCATGGAGACCTGGGGCGATGACGTGCCGGACGGCGAACTCACCTCCTTCCCGATGGCAGTAAAGCTCAAGGATGACGAGACCGTGGTCTTCTCGTGGATCGTCTGGCCCTCCAAAGACGCCGCCGACGCGGCCTTCCAGGCCATGATGGAAGACCCGGCCTTCAGCGAAGAGAGCAATCCGATGCCCTTCGACGGCAAGCGCCTGATCTTCGGCGGTTTCGAGCCCGTGTTCGAGGCGTAAGGCACCGGCTGGCCGCAACGGGCAATTGCCTCATTGCGGCCGGCCGCTAGTCTGGCCCGGGACACTTCCTGCGAGGCCAGAATGACCGACAAGACGACCGGCGTTGCCGATGCGCTCCGCCACCGCATCTCCACCCGCGCCTTTCTCGACACCCCGGTGAGCGAAGCGGACGTGCGCCGCCTGCTGGAACTGGCCAGCCGCGCGCCATCGGGCGGAAATCTCCAGCCCTGGCAGGTCCATGTCGTCGCCGGTGAGGCGCGCCAGCGTGTCATCGACGCGGTGAAGCAGAGCCAGGCCACGCATTTCAAGGGCGAGCCGGAGCTGGAATATCGCGTCTATCCCAAACCGCTGGAAGAACCCTGGTATTCCCGGCGTTTTGCCTGCGGCGAGGCCATGTATGCCTCGATCGGCATCGAGCGCGAGGACAAGACCGGCCGGCTGATGCAGTTCGCCCGCAATTTCGAATTCTTCGACGCGCCGGTCGGCCTGTTTGTCTCCCTGCACACCTCCATGCAGCCGGGCCAATGGTCCGATTGCGGCATGTTCATCCAGTCCTTCCTGCTCGCCGCCGACGAGGCCGGCCTGGCGACCTGCTGCCAGGAATTCTGGGCGGCCTTCCCGAAGGCGGTCAAAGGCGCGGTCGGCATTTCTGACGACTACACGCTGTTCTGCGGCATCGCCCTGGGCCATGCCGACCCCGACGCACCGGTCAACACGACCCGGACCGACCGGGCGGGCGTGGACGAATTTGCCAGCTTTACCGGATTTGACGGGTGAGCACCGCCCTCGCCGCTTTCATCGTCCGCAAAACGCCTTAAGCTGCGGCCGCACCCCAACAGAACCGGTATCGCCATGCCTCTCACAGTCGCTTCCTGGAACGTCAACTCGATCAAGGCGCGCCTGCCCAACGTGCTGGAATGGCTGGAGGAAGCGGCTCCGGACGTCGTCTGCCTGCAGGAGATCAAGACGGTCGACGAAAACTTCCCGCGCGAGGAAATCGAGCGGCTCGGCTATAATATCGAGACCCATGGCCAGAAGACCTATAACGGCGTCGCCATCCTCTCCAAATACCCGTTCGAAGAGGTGACGCCGCGGCTTCCCGGCGACGACGAGGACGAGCAGGCGCGCTATCTGGAAGCCGTGATCGCCGCCGAGAGCGGGCCGGTCCGGATCGCATCGATCTACCTGCCGAACGGCAATCCGGCGCCGGGACCCAAATACGACTACAAGCTCGCCTGGATGGAACGCCTGCGCCGCCATGCAGAAGGCCTGCTCGCCTTCGAGGAACCGCTCATCCTGGCCGGCGACTATAACTGCATCCCGCGCGACAGCGATTGCTGGGATCCGGCGGTGTGGGCCGACGATGCCCTCGCCCTGCCGGACACACGTGCCGCCTTCCGCGCTCTGAAATGGCTCGGCTTCACCGAGGCCTTCGAACAGGTCGACGGGCGTGGTCACCAATACACCTTCTACGACTACCAGGCGGGCCGCTGGCAAAAGGGCCATGGCATCCGGATCGACCATCTCCTGTGCTCACCGCAGGCCGCAGACCGGCTGGAAGGCGTGGAAATCCACACAAAGACGCGCGGCAAGGAAAAGGCCTCCGACCACATCCCGATCGTCGGCAGTTTCGCGCTCTAGACGCGCCCTTCAGTCAACATTGACGCCAGTCGGACCGGCTTCCATCGCGCCGATCACAGCGGCATCCGTATGACCGTGCTGGCGGAAGACCTCCAGCACGGCATCGGCGCTGTCCGGAGCACAGGAGACCAGCAGACCGCCACTGGTCTGCGGGTCGCACAGCAGGGCGCGCTCGACATCGCCGAGGCGGGCGGCGAGCGTCACACCGTCTGCCACGGCAGACCAGTTGCGTCCCGATGCCCCGGTCTTGATTCCCTCGCCCGCCAGTGCGCGCGCCGCATCGAAGACCGGCACGCGGTCCCAGTCGATCCGGGCTTTGAGGCCGCTTCCCTGTGCCATCTCCGTCAGGTGCCCCAACAGGCCGAAGCCGGTGACATCCGTGGCCGCGTGGACACCGGCCATACAGGACAGCGCAGCGCCTGGCGTATTGAGCCGCGTGGTCGAGGCGATCATCTCGGCATAGGCGTCTTCGGCCAGGAGGCCGCGCTTGAGCGCCGCGGAATAAATGCCGATCCCCAGGGGTTTGCCGAGGATGAGGACATCGCCAGCCTTTGCCCTCGCATTCGCCAGCAGGCGGTCGGGATGCACAAGGCCCAGCGCCACGAGACCATAGATCGGCTCAGCCGCATCGATGGAATGACCGCCGGCGACCGGCGCGCCCGCAGCCTCGGCGACCGAGCGGCCGCCCTCCAGGATCAGGCGCACGGTCTCGCGCGGCAGCGCATTCACAGGCATGCCGACAATGGCGAGGCAGAAGATCGGCGTTGCGCCCATGGCATAGACGTCCGACAGCGCATTGGTCGCCGCGATGCGACCGAAGTCGAAAGGGTCGTCCACGATCGGGGTGAAGAAGTCGGTCGTCGCAACCAGCGCCGTCTCGTCATTGACGCGCCAGACCGCGGCATCGTCGCGCGTGGCCGCATCGACGAGTAGATCCTTCGGCATGGGAAAGCCCGACGGTGCACCCAGGATATCGGTCAGGACGGCCGGATCGAGCTTGCAGCCACAGCCGCCGCCATGCGCCAACGAAGTCAGCCGCACTGCCTGTGTGTCATCCATCATCCCGAACCGCTCCGTTTTCGCTAGTCTGCACCCCGAACAGGGGATCGACGCCACATGCCGCGCCTTGCCTACACAGATGACCTATCGGCGGAGGAATTGGAACGCTTCGATATCATCATCGATGTGCGCTCCCCGTCCGAGTTTGCCGAAGACCACCTGCCCGGCGCCATCAACCTGCCCGTCCTGGACGATGCCGAACGCGCCCGCGTCGGCACCCACTATACCCAGGTCTCCGCCTTCGAGGCGCGGCGCATGGGCGCAGCCCTGGTCTCGCGCAATATCGCCCGGCACCTGGAGACGGCGCTGGCAGACAGGCCCAAAGAGTTCAAGCCGCTGATCTATTGCTGGCGCGGCGGCATGCGGTCTCAATCCATGGGACTGGTACTGGCATCGGTGGGCTGGAAGGTGACGCTGATCGAGGGCGGTTATCGCACCTGGCGGCGCCAGGTCGTCGCGGCGCTGGAGACCGGCAATGCCCCGCGCGTCGTATTGATCGACGGTCAGACGGGGACCGGCAAGACGGCCCTGCTGCACGCGCTCGCCACCGAGGGTGAACAGGTGATCGATCTGGAAGGCCTGGCCCATCATCGCGGCTCGATCTTCGGCGATTTCGCCGGCACGCCCCAGCCCGGTCAGAAAGCTTTCGAAACCGCCCTGTACGACCAGCTGCGCCATATGGACCCGTCACGCCCGGTCTTCGTGGAGGCCGAGTCTCGCCAGGTCGGGCACCGCCGCGTTCCGCCGCAACTGTGGGACGCCATGCAGGCCGCACCACGCATCACCGTCACCGTTCCGGTCGACGAACGCGCCCGCTATCTCGTCAAGGCCTATCCGGACCTGCTGGCGGATGCGGGCAAGCTGGAGGCCGCTTTCGAGGGGCTCAAATCCTTTCACGCCAAAACCCGCATCGCCGAATGGCGGGCACTCGCTCAGGCCGGCGACTGGCACGCCCTCGCCCGGGCGCTGGTCACACAGCACTACGACCCCGCCTATAACCGTGCCCGCAAGCGCCAGGAGCCCGGCAGCGGCCCGGTCAAAGTGGAGGTTGAGCGCCTCGACGAGGCAGGTCTCACGGCCGCGGCGACGCGCATCATAGCGATCGCGAAAACGCTCTGACCTCTTTCCTCTTCCCCACATCATGGGCGTGGAAATTTCAGCCCTGACGCTCCGGCGTGTCTTCCACCAGACTCGGCTCGCCTGCGCTGGCGGGGCGGACGAGGAGGTCGATCAGGCCGAGCACCTGGGTCAGTTCGCCCACCAGGGCCTGCACGCGCGACTGGTCGGCGAGCGGTTTGCTCATCGAGCCGATCTCGAACAGATTGCCCGTCTCGGCCGCAATCAGCAGCTCGCCCTCGCCGCTGTGCGCGTCGAACATGGCGCGCACGCGCTTGCCGCGCAGGTCTTCTTCCAGCTTCAACAGGCGTTCCATGAAGGACGGGGTGAGCATGTAGCGCGCCAGCACCTGGTCGTCGCCATAGACCTCGAAAATGCGCTCGAACTTGGGATCGACGAGGCCGATCCGCTTGAGATCATGCCCGCCCATCGACCGGCCCAGTGCCGCCAAGCCGTTGAACCAGCCATTGTCGCGGGTGATCACGGTGACGCCCTCGACCTTGCGCGGGAAGGTGATGCGGATGATCACACCGCGAAAGACAGTGACGTAGTAAGTGCGCTTGTTGGACCGGCGACGCTGTTCCAGATGCGCCTCGTAGAGCTCGAAATCGCAACCCTGCCGTTCGCCGGAGAAACAGTCCTCGAAGTGGCGGCGGTTATAGGATGGCAGCAAGTCGTAGTCGCGCAGGGTCTGGAACCGCGCCGGCTCGGCCGGCTTTTCCATGTAGGACAGGTCCAGCGCCTCGGCGACGGCAGTGTTGAGCTTGGTCTTCACCTGCTTGGCCAGCCGGGCCACCCGCTGATTGCCGGCAACGCCACCAATCACCGTGCTGACGAACAGGCCGAAGAAGAAGAACACCCCGTCGCCGGCCCACAGATACAGCAATCCACCGACCGCAAAGCCAGCGGCAAAGCCGCCGGCCAGACAATAGAGCCGGTGACGCAATGCCTTCTTGCGCTCGATCTCCAGCTCGTCGAGCCAGGGTTTGAGCGTATTGGTCCACAGATCGTCCCAGCGCTCGTCCATCAGGCCTCCTGCAGGCGCTCCAGCGCCTCGGCCAGCTTGGCCTTCTGCGTGGAATAATCCGCCAGTTTCTCACGCTGTTCCGCGACGACATCGGCCGGCGCATTGGCGACGAATTTCTCGTTGCCCAGCTTCTTCTCAAGCCGGCCGATCTCGCCGTCCAGCTTGGTGAGCTCCTTGGAGAGGCGCTCGCGTTCGGCGGCGAAATCGATGACGCCTTCCAGCGGCAGGGCCAGCGTCGCCTCGCCCAGCACGGTCTGGGCCGACGCCGGCGGCACGCTGTCGGAAACGCCGATATCGGCCAGGCGCGCCATGCGCTTGATCAGCGCTTCATGGCGCTCCAGCCTGGCCTGGGTTTCGGCGCTGGCCCCAACGGCGATCAGCGGCACCTGGGCACCAGCCGGCACATTCATCTCGGCCCGCAGGCGGCGGATATCGGTGATGAGATCGATCAGCCAGCCCATTTCACTGGTAGCGGCCGCATCGTCGAGCCCGTCCAGCACCGGCCAGTCGGCGACGATCAGCTGGGTGTCGCGCGTGCCCGTTTCCTGCCACAGCGCCTCGGTGACGAAGGGCATGAAGGGGTGGAGCATTTTCAGCGCCTGGTCGAGCACATAGGCGGTCGTCGCCCGCGTCTCGGCCTTGGCCGCCTCGTCATCGCCGTTGAACAGCGGCTTGGCAAATTCCAGGTGCCAGTCGCAGAACACGTTCCAGACAAATTTATAGGCCGCAGCGGCCGCCTCGTTGAAGCGGTAGCCATCGAGCCCGGCATTGATCGCCTCGACCGCGCGGGCAGCTTCGGACAGGATCCACTTGTTGACCGTCTGCTCGACCGATTTCGGATCGAAACCGGCCACCGGGCGGCACTCATTCATTTCGCAGAAGCGCGCGGCATTCCACAGCTTGGTGCCGAAATTCCGGTAGCCCTCGACGCGTTCCTTGGACATGCGGATATCACGCCCCTGCCCGGCCTGGGCAGCCAGCGAGAAACGCACGGCGTCGGCGCCGTATTCGTCGATCAGCTCCAGCGGGTCGATCACATTGCCCTTGGACTTGGACATCTTCTGGCCCTTCTCGTCGCGGACGAGGGCGTGGATATAGACGTCCTTGAAGGGCACTTGGGACTGGCCGTTTTCATCCTTCATGAAATGCAGGCCCTGCATCATCATGCGGGCGACCCAGAAGAAGATGATGTCAAAGGCCGTCACCAGGACCGAGGTCGGATAGAAGCGCTCCAGCTCGGCGGTGTCCTGCGGCCAGCCAAGCGTGGAGAAGGGCCACAGGGCGGAGGAGAACCAGGTGTCGAGCACGTCCTCATCCTGGGTCAGCGGCTTGCCGCCGGCCTTGGCGCTGGCTGCCTCTTCGCTCTCGGCGACATAGACATTGCCGTCTTCGTCATACCAGGCCGGAATGCGATGGCCCCACCACAGCTGGCGTGAGACGCACCAGGGCTGAATGTTGCGCATCCATTCGAAATAGGTCTTTTCCCAATTCTTCGGATGGAAAGTCGTGCGCCCGTCCTCGACGGCCGCGATCGCGTCCTTGGCCAGCACATCCGCCTTCACGAACCACTGGTCGGTCAGCATCGGCTCGATCACGACATGAGAGCGGTCGCCGAAGGGCTGCTGAATCTTCTTGTTCTCGACCAGCGGGATGTCATTGCCCTCGTCGTCCTTGACGGTGACGGCCAGGCCTTCCGCAGTGATCGCCTCGACCACGCGCTTGCGGGCCTCGAACCGGTCGAGACCGCGATACTCTTCCGGCACGAGATTGATCGCATCAACTTCGGCCTCGCCGGGTACCGCGCCGCCCTTGGCGATGGCCATCGCCTGGGCCGCGCACTCGGCATAGGACGCGCCATCCGACCGCATCGCGGCCTGCACGTCCATCAGCCGATAGAGCGGAATGTCGTTCCGCTTGGCGACTTCGTAGTCGTTGAAATCATGCGCGCCAGTGATCTTCACCGCGCCCGAGCCGAATTCCGGATCGGGATATTCGTCGGCAATGATCGGGATCAGGCGGCGATGCTCCTTCGGTCCGACCGGGATCTCGCACAGCGCGCCGATGATGGACACATAACGCTCATCGTCCGGATGCACGGCCACCGCGCCATCGCCCAGCATGGTTTCCGGGCGTGTCGTGGCGATGGCGATATAGTCGCGCTCTTCTTCCAGCACGACAGTCCCGTCCGCATCCTTCTCGACATAGGTATAGGTCTTGCCGCCGGCGAGCGGATATTTGAAATGCCACATGAAGCCGTCGACTTCGACATTCTCCACTTCGAGGTCGGAGATGGCGGTCTCGAACTTGGGATCCCAGTTCACCAACCGCTTGCCGCGATAGATCAGGTCCTGCTCGTAGAGCTCGACGAATACTTTCAGCACGGCTTCGGACAGGCCGTCATCCAAGGTGAAGCGCTCGCGCGACCAGTCGCAGGACGCGCCCAGGCGCCGGATCTGCTGCTGGATCTGACCGCCGCTCTCTTCCTTCCATTCCCACACACGTTTGAGGAAGGCTTCGCGCCCCATCTCGCGGCGGGACATATTGCCCTCGGCCGCCAGCTGGCGCTCGACCACCATCTGCGTGGCGATGCCGGCATGGTCGGTCCCCGGCTGCCACAGCACCGAACAGCCCAGCATCCGCTTGTAACGCACCAGCACGTCCTGCAGCGTATCGTTCAACGCGTGACCGATATGCAAACGCCCGGTGACATTGGGTGGAGGGATCACGATCGAGAAAGGCTGCGCGTTCGGATCGTCCTTCGGCTGGAAAGCGCCGGACGTTTCCCAGGCTTCGTAGATCGAGGCCTCGGCTTGGGCAGGGTTGAAAGTCTTTTCCATCGTGGATCCGCTGGTGTTGAGTACGCCTGTCGCGTTTAGAGCGTTTTTGGGGCAAGCGCACGGCATTGTCAGCCCGGCAGCTGCGGATGGGTGGGCCACACGCCGGCCAAACCTCCCTCTCCCGGGGGGAGAGGGATCAAGGGAGAGGGGGAAAACACCGTCCCCCGTGCTCCAGGCGCCGGGACCGGGTTATCCCCCTCATCCGCCCTTCGGGCACCTTCTCCCCAGGGAGAAGGAGTGGAGTCGTCTCAGCCACAAAAGGAAAAGGCGCGCCCCGCAGGACGCGCCTTTCCAATTCCGTATGCGACAAAAGCCTAGCGGCGGCGGCGCGCGACGCGGTCGATTTCGGCCTGGACCTTCTCGTCGACAATGGACGGCAGGTTGGCATCCAGCCATTCCTTCAGCATCGGACGCAGGAGCGCGCGGACGACGCCTTCCAGCGTACGGCCTTCCTCGTCGGAGATGCGGATGTTTTCCGCCAGCGTGTGGAAGGAGCCCATCGCGGCCGAGGCGGCCGGTTCGGACATGATGCCGTCGGACACTTCGTCCTCCAGCGCGTCGAAATCGATCTCGGGTTCCGGCTCGGGCTCCGGTTCGGCAAAGGCTTCCGGCTCCTCTTCCCGGTCGATGATCATCAGATCGTCGTCCATGGACAGCGGATCCGTGCCGCCCTCCGGCTCGTCGACCTTGTCGGTCAACTCCAGCACATCGCCTGTATCGCCGGCCTCGTCGAACATGGCGTCGACATCGTCCTGGCTGTTCGGCTCGTCGGCCGCCGGTTCCGGCGCGGCTTCAGCCTCGGCCGGCGCGTCGTCGTCATCCTCATTGATGATCCGGCGGATCGAGGAGAGGATTTCCTCCATCGACGGTTCGTTCTCGGCTTGCTCTGCCATTACGCCAGGTCCCTAAGAAATTCGTTCAATTCTCTTCTAACGCGAATAAACCGGCCAAGACAAAGCCTGTCCAGTCCTTCACTGTTGGAAAGAGCCTAGTCCCAGGGCGTTAAGTCAAGGTTAGGAAAGCGTGATTGGCGCATATCCTGTTCAGCGGGATCGTAGACATTGACCGTCAGGCCAAGTTGCTCCGCAGAAACCAGCCCCATCGCCTGAAGCAATTGATAGCCTGCAACATAGGAATCTCGCTCCGCCGTCACGAGCGTGAGGCGCGAGTTCAGCAGTTCCTGTTCTGCATCAAGCACATCAAGCGTGGTCCGGATGCCGACATAGGCCTCTTGCTCCACCCCGTCGAGGGCGATCTCGTTGGCGCGGACGGCCTGTTGCGAGCTCTCGATCACGGCCAGCGAGGTGACGTAATTGCTCCAGGCATTGGTCACCCCCTCGGTCACCTGGCGGCGCGCCTGACGCACCTGGTGGCGGGCCTGTTCTTCCTGGGCAACGGCGGCGCGCACGCGCGAACGATTCAACCCGCCGGTGAAGATCGGGATGGAAACCCGGCCGGTCACCGAGGTCGAATCACGCTCATCGCCGGAAAAGCTCGAATCGCGGGCTGCCGAGGCGCTGGCGCTCAGCGTCACTTCCGGACGCAGATTGGAACGGGCGATGCGGATCGCGTGGCGGGCCGATTCCTCGCTGAACTGGGCCGCCAGCAATTGCGGGCTCGACCGGTAGGCGAACTCGGCCGCGTCGGCGAGGCTTTCGGGCATGCCCGGCAGCGCCGGCGGTTCTTCCAGCGTGGCCGGCGGCTGACCCGTAACGCGCTCATAAGCGGCGCGGCTGACAGCGAGCTGCGACTGGGCAGCAGACAGTTCGGCCTGGGCGCCGGACAGGCGCGCCTCGGCCTGTGCCACGTCGGTGCGGGTGATCTCGCCAACCTCGAACCGATCGCGCGCCGCCTGCAGGTGCTGCGCGAGCACTTCGGCATTGTTGCGGCGGATTTCCACGACGCGCGCATCGCGGCGCACATTCATGAAGGCGGTAACGGCATCCACCAGCACGGTCTGCTCGACCGAGCGAAGCGATTCGCGGCCGGCCATGATCTGGGCCGTGGCTTGATCGATCGCGCCGCGCACCTGGCCGCCACCATAGATCAACTGGCTGGCGGTGATGGAGTAATTCTTCGGAGTGGCGTCGCTGGTGCTGCTCGACGGCACCCGCTCGCCGGCAATCACGAAAGTGCTCTGGGATTCGACATGCTGGCGCGCGATGGAAGCATCGGCGGAAACGCTCGGCAGCCGCCCGGCCATCGCCTGGACACGCCCCTCGTCAATCGCACGCAGGCTGGCCCGTTCCGCCTGCAGCGTCGGGTTGGAATTATACGCCATGACCAGCGTGTCTTCGAGCGACTGGCCCCAAGCCGGTGCCGCCATTGCAATCAGGGATACGCTCCCTGCGAGTACGG
The DNA here is from genome assembly GCF_056160825.1 of Maricaulis sp. ABE4_448. Classification (NCBI taxonomy): domain Bacteria; kingdom Pseudomonadati; phylum Pseudomonadota; class Alphaproteobacteria; order Maricaulales; family Maricaulaceae; genus Maricaulis; species Maricaulis sp. ABE4_448. The sequence continues at coordinate 417,342 of NZ_JBSWXX010000002.1, read as the reverse complement.
CCCCGAAAAGCCCCTTCGGTCCCAGTGTCGAACGCGTCATCTACGCACCCCTTGTCGCGCGGACCGGCCCAGCCCGTCCCTCGTGAAATCTTATACTGCCGACAGGCCGGATGGCCAGCGACGCAATGTCGCCTGCATATAGGAAGCCCGTCCAGCAAAGTGAACGATGTTTGCCAAACTTTTAGCCCCTCGTCATGCGCAAGTCATCAATCGTTGACTTCACAGACCGAGAAATCCGGCCATGCAGAAATGCAGCGACGGAATCCTGTCAGTACGGAATCAGAAGGTAAAACCAGGCTCGGCTTCGAAGCCCGGCAGCACAGAGGCGTTGGCATCGAACACGATACGTTCGCCGATCCCCGCTTCAGACTTGGTAAAAACCGTCGCCTTGCCCACCGGGCCCTTGCGCACGATCACGGCCAGGCGGCCACCATTGGCCAGCTGGTCGAACCAGGCATCCGGCACGATATCGACCGAACCATTGACGAAGATGACGTCGTAAGGCCCCTGGCCCGGCACGCCTTCTTTCGGATCGCCCTCGATCACCACGGCATTGTCAGCTCCGATGTCCGACAGCAGGCCGGCGGAACGGGACAGGCCGTCCTCGTCATTCTCCACGCCCACAACCGTTTCGGCCATGCGCGCCAGAATGCCCGTGGAATAGCCGCGGCCGGCGGCAATATCGAGCACCAGCTCGGTCGGCTCGATCTGGGCGGCGTGAATGAGTTTGGACAGGTCGCGCGGCCGCATCATCGTGCGGTTCTCGCTCGTCGCCACTTGGGCATCGGCATAGGCGGCAGCCCGCCGCGCGCGCGGCACGAAGAGATGGCGCGGCGTGTCCAGGAAGGCCGCGATCAGGCGGCGATCGGTAACGTCGGCCGGGCGGATCTGGCTGTCCACCATGTGCTTGCGCGCCTGTTCGAATTCGCTCACGGGCATCTCCCTGGATGAACTGCCGTCCCATCGGCCTGCGGCCAGTCATGTGAGCGCTGATATATCCTGCCCCGCGAGGGATCGGCAACCGCCCTGCTGCGCGAGAGGCCATTCGCCGCATCTGCTTCGTCACGGCACGCAATGCAGATCGCTGTGAACTGGTCCATTGCCCCGCCCGCACACTCCGGTTATAGCTCCCGGCTCGCAAGTGCGGCACCGTGGCGGAGTGGTTACGCAGAGGACTGCAAATCCTTGTACCCCGGTTCGATTCCGGGCGGTGCCTCCACCCTTCGCCCTGCGGGCTTCGGGTGGCAAGCCACCCGCAGCGCGCCCCCGGGCGAAGCGGTGCCCTCCGAAGCCTTGGCGTAGGGGGGCTGTTGGCGACACGCGCGATTTCATCCTTTGCCATCGAGCTCCTGGCCCACCGCTGGGCGGACTGCTCGCAACCGGTCCCCTCAATACGCCACCCGCTCTCCCTTATGATCGAAGAAGCCGCCGCTGTCGGCCGGTGTCAGCGAGTCGATCACGACGAGTATCTCCTCCGCCGCCACACCCGGTGATCGTACGGCCAGGCCGGACCGGGCGAAGGGCTGCGACAGCGGCGTGTCCACTGTGCCCGGATGCAACGCCACACAGACCGCCTCGCGACGCTTGCGGCCCATCTCGATCGCGGCGCCGCGCACCAGCTGGTTCAGCGCGGCCTTGGACGCGCGATAGGCGTGCCAACCGCCCAGCCTGTTATCGCCGATCGAGCCGACCCGCGCGGACAGGGTGGCGAACACGCTGCGGCCCTCGCGCGGCAGGAGCGGCAGGAAATGCTTCATCAGGAGGGCCGGTCCCGTCGCATTGATCGCAAAGGCTTTGGCCATGTGGTCCGGATCGATCTCGGCCAGGGCCCGCTCGGGCCGGAACTTCTCATCGTGCAGGAAGCCGGTCGCATCGATGACCAGGCGGAGGACGACATCTTCTGCCTTCAGCCACGCCGCCGCCCGCCCGATCGAGGCCTCGTCACAAACATCCACCACCGGGTCCGAACGGCGCGACAGCCGCACCACGCGCTCGCAAGTGCCCCGTGCCTTCAGCGCATCGGCCAGCGCCCGGCCGATCCCGCCCGTCGCCCCGATGATCAGCGCCGCCTGCGTCATGGATGCACCTTTCGCGCCCTTTAACTGGTCCTTCTCATCGTCTCCTACGTATCTCCCATGAAAGCGGATCGGATTGACGATGAAAGACCTTGTCCTTGTTCTGGGCGACCAGCTGAGCCCCGGCCTGCCCAGCCTGCGCCAGCGACAGCCTGGCGATGCCGACATCCTGATGGCCGAGGTCACAGCCGAGACGGAGTATGTCTGGCATCACCGCAAGAAAATCGCCTTCATCTTCTCCGCCATGCGCCATTTCGCCGGTGAGCTGCGCGAAGCCGGGCGGCGGGTGATCTACCGCGCCTTCGACGAGACCCCGCCCTGTCCCGATCTGGCGAGTGCCGTCGCCGATGCGCTGGCGGCGGGTGACTACAAACGCCTCATCCTGACCGAACCCGGCGAATGGCGGCTGCGCGCGGAAATGGAAAGCTGGGAGGAGCGCTTCGGCCTGCCGGTCATCATCCTGGAGGACGACCGCTTCATCTGCTCCCGCGAGGATTTCAACCGCTGGGCCGACGGGCGCAAACAGCTGCGCATGGAGTATTTCTATCGCGAGATGCGCCAGCGCACCGGCCTTCTGATGGAGGGTGGCAAGCCGGCCGGCGGGCGCTGGAATTTTGACAGCGAGAACCGCAAGCCCGCCAGCGGCGACCTGTTCATGCCGCGCCCCTTCGGCACCGAGCCCGACACGATCACGCGCGACGTGCTGGACCTGGTCGAGGCGCGCTTCCCGGACGGGTTCGGCGATCTGCGCCCCTTCCGCTTCGCGGTGAGCCGGGCCGATGCCGAAAAGGCGCTCGACCATTTCATCAGCACGGCCCTAAAAGGTTTCGGCGACTACCAGGACGCCATGCTGCAAGGCGAGGCCTTCCTCTATCACTCGGTGCTGTCGGCCTACATCAATGCCGGCCTGCTCGATCCGCTGGATGTGTGCCGCCGCGCCGAAGCCGCCTGGCAGGCCGGCGAAGCCCCGCTAAACGCTGTCGAGGGCTTCATCCGCCAGATCATCGGCTGGCGTGAGTATGTGCGCGGCATCTACTGGCGCGAGGGACCGGACTATGTCCGCCGCAATGAACTCGAGGCCACACGCCCCCTGCCGGACTTCTACTGGAGCGGCGAAACGGACATGGCGTGCCTGGCCGCCGCCATCGGCCAGACCCGGCGCGAGGCCTATGCCCACCACATCCAGCGCCTGATGGTCACCGGCACATTCGCCCTGATCGCCGGCATTGATCCGCACGCCCTGCATGAATGGTATCTGGCCGTCTATATCGACGCCTTCGAATGGGTGGAGGCGCCCAACACGATCGGCATGTCTCAATTTGCCGATGGCGGCCTTCTCGGGTCGAAACCCTATGCCGCCAGCGGCGCCTATATCGACCGCATGTCGGATTATTGCGCCGGCTGCCGCTACGACGTGAAGGACAAGACGGGACCCAGATCCTGCCCCTTCAATTCCCTCTACTGGGACTTCCTCGACCGCAATGCCGATCGCCTGCGCGGCAATCCGCGCCTCGGCCCGGTCTACAAGAACTGGGACCGGATGGACGAGACAAAACGCCAAGCCTATCGCGACCGGGCGGAGGCTGTACTGAAGGGGCTTTAGACACGACGGCCTTGACTCCCCCTCTCCCCGCCCCTCTCCCCAGGGAGAGGGAGTTCCAACGGAGCGGACCTCGAAGAAAACCCCGGAACCGGCGAGCGCCCCTACCCCCGCCGGCAGCGCTGGGAACAGTACTTCACCTCATCCCACACCAGCGCCCACTTCCGGCGCCAGCTGAAAGGACGGCCGCAACGAGCGCAGATTTTTTGCGGTTTCGGATTCTTCGAGACGTGACGGGCCATGGAGCAGACATAGTCCGCGCCGGCCCGCCGGGAAGATCAGGCGTGTTCCGCTTCGACCGTGCCGTCCGGACGCACACCAGCCTTCTCCAGCTCGCCGTCGAGGCGGCCCGTCAGGAAGAGACCGAACATGCGGTAGTCGCTGATCAGCGACCAGAGCGGATAGGTAAAGGTCGCCGGCTTGTTGCGCTCGACAAAAGCATGGCTCACCCAGGCAAAGAAATAGCCCGCGACCGGAACGGCCAGCAGGCCCCACCAGGTTTGTGTCGCCAGCGCCGCGATCAGCACCAGAATCGCCAGGGTAGACCCGACATAATGCCAGTTGCGCGTCGCCGGACGGGCGTGCTCGCGCAGGTAATAGGGCCAGAAAGAGCTGAAGGTCGTGTGTTCGCGCATCGTCACCTCCCCGTGTCGAATTCGCGTATCGGCAGCCCGAATCACTAGCACGGCCGGGCCCGGAACCGGAAACCGCAAAAAACATGGCTAACGAAAAATCTTCAAAAAGCTGCCCATTTCCATGAATCCATTAGGGACCCGGCAAGGACGGTGAACCATTTTCCCAATTTTCCCGACCCCGTTAACTCCGCCTTAAGGGTTCTCAACCAAATCTGTACGCGTCTTCCCGTGAAGACACCCCACCATCCACCCAATGCCTTTTCGGGAGCCTTCGCGGCTCCCGATTTTTTTTGCAGGAAACCGGCAGGTCTTGAGCAGCAGGGTGCTTGCGCCCTGAACAAAAGCTCTGATAAAAGCCGGTCCTCGCTTGAGAGAACGGTATTCCCCGGTAGCTCAGTTGGTAGAGCAGGTGACTGTTAATCACCGGGTCGGCGGTTCGAGCCCGTCCCGGGGAGCCATTCTTCTCCTGAAAGCGAAGTTGCCCACGACTGCAGGCCAATCCCGGGCCGGTCTAGCGAACGCCCTGCGCGTTCCGGTTTCGCACACCTGCACCAGGCTGCCTCTCCCGGCATGAAACTCGCATGAGACCTCCCCGCCGGGCGGATGGTTCCCGCGCCGGCACACGAGGGGTGACCGATGCGCGAGACATTCCAGCTTGTCGAGGCTGCCGCACTGAGCGAGCGAGGCTGGCAGTCCATCGCCCGCCTGCGCATGCGCTGCCCCGGCTGTCACAGCCCCTTTCTCGATCCCGGTTTCGCCCGTGCCGTCGCGCAGGTTCGCTCCGACACTTTCATCGGCCTTGCCTTCGAGGACGAGGCGCTGGTCGCCGCCTGGCCATTGCATGTGGCCCGCGATGACTGGACGCGCCCGGCCGGTGCGCCCTTTGCCGACTGGAATGGCCCCCTGATCGCACCGGGCAGCACGCTGACCCCGGCCCGCCTGATCGACGCGCTGGGCCTGGCCGGCCATACGGGCTCGAACATGACCTGTCGTCCCGGCGGTCCGGCCCTGCACGAGGAAACCACGCGCTCGCTGGTCACCGACCTGACCGGCGGCGCCCAGGCTACGCTTGACGGCCTTGCCCGCCGTCACCCGCGCCATTTCAAAAAACTGCGCCGCCTTGGCCGCAAGCTTGCCGCCGATCATGGCCCGGTCACCCTGACCCGCGCCGGACCGGACAGCGAGGCGCTGGGCCGGCTGCTCGACCTCAAGCGCGCCCAGCTGGTGCGCTCGGGTCTGCACGACGTGCTGTCGCCAGCCTGGGTGCGCGCCTTGCTGGAAAGCCTGCACCAGCCGCGCGACGGCAGCGATTTCGGGGCCGAGCTCTTTGTACTGGAGGCGGGCGGGGAATTCGTCGCGGCCGAGTTCAATTTGCGCTCCGGCCCGGTCATGCATGGCTGGCTCGCCGCATATGAACCGCGCTTTGCCGCCTATTCGCCCGGCCATTTGCTGGTGATGCATCTTCTGCCCGAGATCGCTGCGGGCGGGATCGTGGAGTACGACGCCGGCACGGCCGAGCATGGCTATAAGGACTATTTCGCCAATGGCGAGCGCACGGGCGTCTCAGCGACCCTGTTCGCGGAAAGCCGCCGCAATGCCTTCCGGCCCGTTCACCGCACGCTGCACCGGCTGGAGCATGCCGGTCCGGGAGTGCTGGCCCGCCTGATCGGCCGCACCCGTCGCCGGCTCGACCAGATCTGCGCCGCAGAAACCAGCCTGCGCGGCCGCACCCGCGGGACACTCAGCGCCATGCGTCGCTTTTTTCCAGCGGGATAGGCTTGTGCGCTACCGCATCAAACGCGGCGGGGTGCGGTAGGCAAAGAAGTAGTCGGCATCGCCGGGGCGCGGTGTCCAGAACTGGCGCATCGCATCGTCGCGGAACTGGACATGACAGGGGTCATAGTCGAGCTGGCGCGTCAGGCACCAGCCACCGGCCTGCGTAACCGCCTCGGGGACAGCGCGGGGAAAATGCAGCCGCACCTTGGCCACACCCGCCCGCCGAGCACGCGACAGGATATGGCGCAAGACTGCGATCTGGGCGGCAATGCCATCCTCATCGTCCACGCCGAGCCAGTCGACGATCTCGACATGCTCCAACCCGTCGGCCGAGGGCTTGGTCAACAGTGTTCCGGCCAGCAAGGCCGGCGCACCATCGATGCGCGCAAGGAGATAGTCCAACCCGCCGGTCCGGTCGGGATCACCGCAGCGATATTCCAGCCGCTCGCGATCGAACATACGCACCGCCTCGCCCGTCTCAACAAGCCGCCTGGTCAAGCGGGAGAGATCGGCATCATCCATCCGGTCCACTGGCTCGAGCGTCACCCGCGGCGCCAGACGTTTGGCGGTATCGAGACCCAGCTCGAAAACGCGGCTGAAGCATTCCGTGCCAGCCGGTTCGCGACCCAGCGTCTTTTTCAGGCGAGACAAGACGATACGCAGGGGGGCGGTCGGCCACTCCAGCCATTCCCGTCCGGCCTTGCCCAGCCAGGGCGCAGCACCGATACGCGGCAACATACGGGCCGACAGGGCATTATTATTGAGAGTGGAATAGACATCCACCCCGGTCTGGCGCAGCCCGTGGCGTGCCAAGACGATCCCGGCCTGACGCCCCGCACCGGACAAGTCAGTCACCAGCGTGTGACCGATGGCAGCGCGCAGCGTGCGGTTACCGATCCGGTAGCGTGAGGCGAAATTGCCTATGAAGCCGACCACAGCGCCCGCGCGCTCGAGCACCCAGCCCGATGGTATCCCATCCTGGTCGGGGTTTTCAAACAACACCCAGTGCCAGCCCGCTTCAGAGCGTTCGGGAAAGCCGCAATCGCGGACGATGCGGGTGATCGCCGGAATATCGTCCGGCATAACCGGACGGATGTCGCCGCGTGCCATGGCCCTCCCCTCCGGTCCGCGCACTCAGGGTCCGGACGGTGCCGTCCGGTTGTTGTGCGCCAGAATGCGCCGCGAAAGTGAGCAAGCGCTTAAGCTGGCCGCTATTTTGCCAGGCGGCTGTCCAACGCCCGGGCAGACTCGAAGAAGCGGCGGCGCAGATCGGCCGCATGTGGATTGTGCCGCTCGATGGCGCGGAACAGCGCGTCACTGTCCTGGGAAACCAGCCGCGCGGCTTCCGCCAGCAGGTCGAAGGAACGCGTCGTATAGGGCGCGGGCGGCAGATCGAGATCGGTGATCACCTTGGAGACCAGATGGGTCAGCGCCTGTACGGCCGCCATGGTGCGGTCGTGTGTGTCGGCGTCGGACAGGTGCACGTCCAGCGCCAGGCGCTCGCGCAGGAAGCGGGTCACACACTCCGGATCCACGCCCGGTTCCGGGCACAGTACGATCGACTGGCCGGCCACACCCTTCGCTGCACTTTGCGGACCGAAGAGCGGGTGGGTGCCCAATATGCGGGTGCCGGCCGGCAGGGTCTCGCGCAGGACACGCATCGGCTCCAGCTTCACCGAGGCCACATCGATCACCAGCGCGCCGGGCTGGATATGCGGCGCAATGGCGGCCGCCACTTCGGCCAGCGCCTGAACAGGCACGGCCAGAATGACGACCGGCTGCGATGCCGCCCCGGCCAGCGTCCCGGCCTGCACGCCGTCCGGCATGGGGGCGTGCGGATCATGTCCCGTCAGATCGACGTGGGGCGCCAGATGCTGCGCGGCCAGCTGTCCGAACGCACCCAGACCGATGAGGCCAATGGCGGGACGCCCGTCAGACACTGTTTGCGGGGCACTGGCCATGGCGACTCCGTGGGACCGTTCAAAGCGTGATCGGGATTCTGCTCCAGCGTCCGATTATGCACGCCGGCGCAGGCGTGTGAACGCGGCGGCGCTGCGCGAGCCCGGACGGGAGAAATGCTTCGCCCCGGCCACGCACAGCACGATCCCGGCTGCTGTGGCGAGCATCGCGCCACTGATATGTTCGTGCAGCAGCAAGGCCGCCAGCATGAGGCCGAAGAAGGGCATCAGCAATTGCAGCTGGCTGACCGCCGCAATGCCGCCCTGGGCGAGGCCGCGATACCAGAAGATAAAACCGATCAGCATGGAGAAAACCGACACATAGCCCACGCTCAGCCAGACCGGCAGGGCGATGCCGTCGAAGCTGGCCGGCGCTGTGAACACCGAGAGGGCGAGCATGGCCGGCAGGGCCAGCACCAGCGCCCAGGAGATCACCTGCCAGCCGCCCAGATGCCGGGACAGGCGCGCGCCCTCGGCATAGGCCATGCCGCACAGGATCAGTCCCGCCATCATCATGCCGTCGGCGATCAGGTCGGAACTGCCGCCGCGGCCGAGGGCGAAACCGGCGACCAGCGCCGCGCCGAGGCCTGAGAATATCCAGAAGACCGGATGCGGACGCTCGCCGCCCCGCAGAAAGCCGAAGATCGCCGTGATCAGCGGCAGGAGGCCAAGAAAGACCAGCGAGCGGGCGGCATCCACCCGTTCCAGCGCCAGGGCCGAGAGCAGCGGAAAGCCGATCACGACGCCCACCGCTGTCGCGGCCAGCGGCACGAGATCGCTCCGCGCCGGCCGCCGTTCGCGCAGCACCACGAGCAGCAGAAGACCCAGCACGCCCGCAATACTGCCGCGCATCGCGGTCAGGAAGACCGGGTCGAAGCCCGATACCGCAATCCGCGTCGCCGGCATGGATCCGCTGAAGATCAACATTCCGGCAAATCCGCTGGCCCAGCCCCGATACGCTTCACGCATGACAATCTCCTGTCTGTAACCGCGCCATGAGAGCGGCGGCGGGCTGGAAAGACGAGAGACACTCCGATACAATTTGGCAAAACCGTACTGATACAAAGAGCAATACAGATGGCCGATGGCAGCTCCCTCTCCCACGCTTCAGACACCTCCCTCGTGGGCAAGGTCATGGCGACGATCGAAAGCCGGATCGCCACGCGCAGCCTGACGCCCGGCGCCCGTCTGCCCTCGATCCGCGCGCTGGCGGAAACGCTGGGCGTGTCCAAATCCACCGTTGTGACCGCCTATGACCGGCTCGCCGCAGAGGGCACGATTCAGTCGCGCCCCGGCTCCGGCTTCTATGTCGCAGCCCCGCTGGCACCGCTCGCCGTTGCCGACCTCGGCCCGAAACTGGACCGCGAGGTCGATCCGTTCTGGATTTCGCGGCAGGCGCTGGAAGCCGGTCCGGAGATGCGTATGCCCGGCTGCGGCTGGCTGCCGGACAGCTGGATGCCGCACGCGGATATCCGCCGGGCGCTGCGATCGCTGGCCCGGGCCGATACCAGCTCGCTGGTCGAATACGGCTCACCGCGCGGCCTGCCCGCCTTGCGCCAGATCGTGGCCCGGCGCCTCGCCGAGCGCGGGATCGAGACCTCACCGGACCATGTCGTGCTCACCGATTCCGGCACCCAGGCGATCGATCTCGTCTGCCGCTTCCTGGTCGAGCCGGGCGATACCGTGCTGCTGGACGATCCAGGCTATTTCAACTTCCAGACCCTGTTGCGCTCGCACCGGGTGAAGATTGTCGGCGTGCCCTATACCCCCGCGGGCCCGGACGTGACAGCCTTTGCCGAAATCCTCGAGCGCGAGAAGCCGCGCCTCTACATCACCAATTCCGGCCTGCACAATCCGACCGGCGTCACCCTGTCACCGACTGTGGTGCACCAGGTGCTCAAACTGGCCGAGCGCGCCGGGCTGACCATTCTGGAAGACGATGTCTATGCCGATCTGGAAGTGAACCCCGGTCCGCGCCTGGCGACCTATGACGGGCTGGAAAACGTCATCCATCTGGGCAGTTTTTCCAAGACACTCACTGCCGCCGGCCGCTGCGGCTTCATCGCGGCGCGGCCGGATTGGATCGAGGCGCTCGTCGACCTGCGCATCTCCACCACATTCGGCGGCGGGCGGATGACGTCGGAAGTTGTCCTCCACCTCCTGCGCAGCGCCGCCTATCGCAAGCACGTCGAGGGCGTGCGCACGCGTCTGGCCGAAGCCATGGCGCGCACCGCCGACCGGCTCGCCCGCATCGGTATCGATCTCTGGGCGCGACCGGCTGCCGGCATGTTCCTGTGGTGCCGCCTGCCCGGCGATACCGACGCCGCCGACCTAGCCCGCTTTGCCCTGAAACACCAGGTCGTGCTGGCCCCGGGCAACACATTCAGCCCGTCGCAGACGGCCCGCAACTTCCTGCGCTTCAACGTCGCCCAGTGCGACGATCCGCACATCTATGATGTGCTGCAAAGGGGGTTGGAGCGCGCCTAATTCGTTGCCGTCTCTTCAGTGTTCACCGGAAACGGCACGACACCGCCCTCGCCAGCCTCGCTCTGGCGGCGCCACATGGCGGCGTAGAGACCGTCGCGGGCCAGCAATTCGTCATGCGTCCCGCTTTCCGCAACCCGGCCATCGTCGAGCACGAAGATCCGGTCCGCCCCGGCAATCGTCGACAGCCGGTGCGCGACGGCAATCGTGGTCCGCCCTCGCGCGGCTTCGGCCAGGGCCGCCTGGACCTCTTTTTCGGTCTGGCTGTCCAGCGCCGATGTCGCCTCGTCGAGCACCAGGATGGCCGGGTTCTTCAGGATGGCCCGCGCCACACCGACGCGTTGTTTCTCGCCGCCGGAGAGTTTCAGCCCGCGCTCGCCCACCCGGGTTTCCAGACCGCCCGGCAGGCCGCGCACGAAGGCGGCCAGATGAGCGCGTTCCAGCACCTGCCAGATCTCGGCCTCCGACGCGTCCGGACGGCCATAGACGATATTGGAGCGCAGCGTGTCGTTGAACAGGACCACATCCTGCGGCACCAGACCCAGCGCCTCGCGCAGGCTTTCCTGGGTGACATGGGCGATGTCCTGGCCGTCAATCTCCACCCGGCCGCTGTCGGGATCGTAGAAGCGGAACAGGAGGCGCAGCACGGTCGACTTGCCGGCGCCGGACGGTCCGCAAATGCCGACAAAACCGCCGGCCGGCACGTCAAGTTCGACCCCGTTGACCGAGCGCGACCGGCCATCATGAGTGAAGGTCACATCGTGCAGCCGCACGCCCCCGCCTGAAAGACGCAAATCCTGCGCATCCGGTGCGTCGGCAACTTCCGGACGGAGCGCCAGCGTGTCGAACACCCGCTCCATGTCGATCGCGCCCTGCTTGATCTCGCGATAGGCCCAGCCAAGAATGTTGAGCGGCTGGTACATATTCATCAGCATCATGGTGACAGCGGCGATATCGCCCGGCTGCAGAACACCGTTCCAGGCCTTCCAGCCGGCCATCAGCGCCATCGCCAGAAGACCGCCATTCATCACGAAGGCCTGGGCCCCGTTGAGCAGGGCCAGTGAGGATTGCGACCGCGCCGCGGCATGGGCATAGCGCGTCATCGCATCGTCGAAAGCGTCGGACTCGCGCCGCTCGGCGGCAAAGGCCTTCACCGTCTCGAAATTGATCAGGCTGTCGACCGCCCGCGCCGAGGCCTCATTGTCGGCCTCGTTCATCTGGCGGCGGATTCGCACCCGCCACTCGGTCACCGACCAGGTCAGCACCATGTAGATGGCGACCGTCACCACGGCGATGGCCGCAAACTCCCAGCCATAGTTCACGCTCAGCACAATCGCCGCCAGACCCAGTTCCAGCAGGGTCGGCGCGATGTTGAAGATGAGGAAGCGCATCAGGAAATCGACGGCCCGCGCACCGCGCTCGATAATGCGGTTGAGCGCGCCGGTGCGCTTGGTCTGGTGATAGCCGATCGACAGGGTCTGCACATGGGCAAAGGCGTTCACGGCCGTCAGGCGCTGGGCGTCCTGGCTGACCGGCGCGAACAGGGCATCGCGCAATTGCGGTGCCCCGACCGACATGAAGCGCGCCACGGCATAGGCGAAGAAGGCCATACCGAATGTGCCCGCGAGGCCGGACAGCAGGCCCGTCGCCGCATCGTTGCTCTCGCCTGCGCCCGCTCCGCCCTCGCTTACCCGGGCGGAAATCAGGTTGATGCCGTCACCGAAAAAGACCGGCGCCGCCACCGCGAACAGTTTCGCGACCACGGTCAGCGCGAGCGCCACGCCCATTCGGAAACGCCATTTCGCCATGTCCGGCGAGGCCAGCAGCGCGAACAGGCGCACCATGGTCGTGCCCAGCGAGCCCTGGGGCGCGGATTTCGCTTCGTCTTCGGTATCGCCGGGAAGAGGTCTCATCGCGCCATGACATAGGGCGTCGCGCAGGCCTGCGCCAGTGCGCGAGCGGACATTGCCCGTCCGCAGGTCAATGCATGCCTGTGGCCGGCGAAGCGCGGCGCGCCTGCCAGTCGCGCCGCAATTCCGTGACACCGGAGATCACACCCCAGCCGGCAAATACGGCCATGGCCAGCTTCATGTATTCATTGGCCGGTTCGGCCGCAAAGACATCGCCGGCCAGGACAATCTGGTACAGGATCGCGCTGAGCAGAAGCGTCAGCCCCGCCTCGACGCGCCGCTGCAGCGGGGTGATGCGGCCGGTAACAGCCTGCCAGCCCACAATGGCGATGGACAGTCCCAGCATGGCCCACAGGTAGGGCGCGCGCTCGGCGGCAAAGGCCGGGTCATAGCGGAAGGCGGCCAGCAGGGCCGAGGGGGCCGCGCCGCCGGAGATCATGTGCATTACCGTCGCAGGACCGATCACCAGCACGCCGAGGCCTGCCGCCCAGAACACGATGGACACACCCGCCAGCGGGCGGCTCACCGCATCGGGATCCCGCACAGCCGGCAGCGCGGAGGCGGACCAACGCCCGCGCGCGCCGTGGCGGCGCACCATGCCGACGACCCAGAACACCACCAGCAACAGACCCAGACCCTGCAAGCCCACGACGAAAGCCTCGTCAGCAATCCGCCCGGCAAAGTCCGCTTCGACTTGCGCGGCCGGGTCCGACAGCGCCGTGCCCAGCGCGAGTACGGCGAGCGCTGCCAGAAAGCTGACAGCGAGCGTACGGAACAGGCGCACATCACGCGCGTCAATCAGCGCCGCAGGTGTGTGATAGCGCAGCGCCACGGCATCGGGATGGCCGAAGGCCTCCAGCATCTCACGAGCCATCCGCGCATCCGGGTCTTGTCCCTGCGACCGCTCTTGCAGCATCTCACCAAGAAGCACCGACAACTCGGTGCCGATATCAGCGCGTTGCGCGTGCGGCAGACGGCGCGTCACCGCGTGTACATAGCGGGCAATCATGTCTTGTGGCGTCATTGTCCTGATCCGTCCTTCACCAACCCGTCCATGACCGCGCCGAGCGCCTGCCAGGAGTTTGCCAATTTTGCGTAGAGCGCCTGACCGCTTTCGCTGAGCTGATAGTAGCGGCGCGGCGAGCCCTCCCCTGTCCGCCACTCGCTGACCAGAACGCCCTGTGCCTCCAGCCGTCGCAGCAAGGGGTAGAGCGTGCCCTCCTCGATCTCCATGCCCCGGGCCGCCAGGGCCTGTCGCAGCGAATAGCCGTATTGGGCCTGTGTCAGCTGGGACAGGGCTGCCAGCACGATCGCACCGCGACGCAGTTCGAGCTCGAGTTTCGGAAACGGATCTTCGATTTTACCCATGCAGCACACTATACTGTTTGTCGCACAGTAGTCAATCGAGCGCGGGACATGGCGGTACATGGGTCACGCTGTGCTGTCAGGATTCGTGCAGGCGTGCGTCTGAGCCGCCGCGCGCCCCTACCCGTTCGACGGGTCAGGGTCCTGCGGGGCCTGGAAGACCTGGCCGGGATAGATCAGGTCGGGATCGCGGATCTGGCTGCGATTGGCCTCATAGATCACCGTGTACTGGATACCCTCGCCATAGAGACGGCGTGCCAGGCGCCACAGCGAATTGCCCGGCTGGACCACAACGGAATCCGGGCCCAGATTGAGCGCTTCCGGTGCCACGCGCTCGAAGGGCAGCACGATCACGGCCGAGACATTGCCGTCCGGTTCGACCTGGTCGATCTGGAGGTCATAAACGCCCGGAGCCAGGAGGGCCCCGGCCTGCATGTCCCAGCGGCCGTCGCGGCCGACCTGGGTCTCGCCGACCAGCGCGCCATTGGCGAAGATGCGGACAGTGGTGCCGGTCTCGGCCCGGCCGGAGAAGATCACGGCGCCGGTGGAATCATAGTCGACGGTTTCCAGTACCAGCGTGCCCATTTCCGCATCGAGGCAGGACGGGCATTGCCAGACGCGGCTGGCCTCGCCGGGACGCCCCACAACAACCAGCGGCGTCGGGCCGCGCTGTTCCGGAATGGACACGACGACGACCTGTTCGGACATCATTTCCCGCCCGTCCGGTGCCACCATGCGCAGCGACAGTTCGACCGCGCCGGAGGGCAGCGGTTCGTCAGGAATGATGACCCATTCGCCGCGTTCATTGATGGTCTGGATATCGGTACGCTCGCCGGCCTCGCCGGTGAACACCAGAGGTTCACCATCAGCCAGGAGCTGGATTGTTGCGCCGGGTTCGCCGCGGCCAGCCGTGACGGCAGAGCCGACCGGCGCCACGCGCACGATATCGAAGACGGGCGGCGCGATCATGGCGGCGGGTGCGGTGCTGCGGTCACTTCCGGCCTCACCGGACTGGACGGTTTCGGCAGGTTGTTGCGGCACGCCCTCGTCGGCAGCGGGCCGGTACATGATGAAGGCCATCGCGGCAGCGATCGCCAGGGCGGCGAGTACGGCGGCTATGATGAAAGACCGCGTTGCGGTCATGGCGGACCTCCTGTCATCGGCCGGCGGCTCTGAGCCGGCTTTCATGGTGTGCCGGCACGGGCATTCCGTCAGACTGCTTGCCCGGATGCAAGACCCGCGCCGCCGAAGCTGCGCGGGTCCCAAATCCCGGACTTGCAGTATGAGCGATGTTCGATGGCAAAAGTAAGGTCTGCTTGTGCATTTTGCCATTCACATCCGGCGCGATAGCCCTAATCCGGCTCGC
This sequence comes from Maricaulis sp. ABE4_448, assembly GCF_056160825.1. Taxonomy (NCBI): domain Bacteria; kingdom Pseudomonadati; phylum Pseudomonadota; class Alphaproteobacteria; order Maricaulales; family Maricaulaceae; genus Maricaulis; species Maricaulis sp. ABE4_448. Next base: position 402,173 of record NZ_JBSWXX010000002.1, on the reverse strand, counting down.
CATGCGGGTCGAACACGTCCTCGATTGTCAGTTCGAAGGCGTGCGCCAGGGCAAAGGCGAGGGTCAGCGAAGGGTCGTGCTTGCCGGTTTCGACCGCATTGATCGCCTGGCGCGACACACCGACCCGCTCGCCCAGCTCGGCCTGGCTCCAGCGGCGCTCCGCCCGCAGCACGCGCAACCGGTTCCTCACCGGTTTTCCCGCCAGTAGACATAGCACTGGGCGAGGCCGAACGTGCCAGCCAGGGCCGGCAGCACCCAGATCAGGCTGATCTCGGGCACCTCGACCGCACCGGCCAGAAAGCCATAGCCGAAGCTGGCAAAGCCGACGATGCCAGCCGCCCACAGGATGGCCTCAGTCGCAACGCGCCGCTGGTATTCGTCCATCTCGCGGATGCGCACGATAAAGGCCCTGAGGGCATAGAAGGCCGGGATCATCGGTGTCAGCGAAGCGAGTCCCGCCGACCAGCCCGACAGTTCGCCATTATTGATCGCTGTGATCGAGCCGAACAGGACCAGCATGTAGGCGAGCATCGCAACGCCGAAATGAATGACATAGCGCCTGTTCGCGGACGGTTTCCTGTCACCCGGCATCATTCACCCTCCCCGTTACCGATCACTGCCGCCAAGCGTTCGGCGAACGCCTCCGGCTGGTCGAGCATGATGAAGTGACGCGATCCGTCGATCACATCGACCTCCACCGATTCCAGGCCAGCGTACTGGCTGGCATAAACACCGGCCAGCGCCTCCGCCCCCACCGGCGCACCCGGTGCCCAGGCGACCAGGACCGTCACATCGGCCGCCACATCGGCGAGCACGGGCGAGAAGTCGTTGCCCGCTACTTCCCCGAATGCCGTCGCGACGGTGGCCTGGTCGGAGGCTTCCATCCAGGCCATCACCTGCGCCTGGCCTTCGGCCGAGATCGACTGGATGGGCAGGCCCATGCGGGACTGGGCGAGATAGGTGTCGCGATCCATTGCCGCCATCTGGGCCGCGGTCGCCTGACCGAAGGCCGCGGCCTGATCGGCCGTGATGGCGGGATTGAACAGGCGGGCGAAGAAGGGCGCGCTGTCGACGACGACCACGTCGCCAACAGCATCCGGCCGGGCGGCGGCAAGTTGCAGCGCGATCTGGCCGCCCATCGAGTGTCCGACGATCACGGCGTCGGTCAGCCCCTCTTGATCGATCAGTGCGGCCAGGTCGGCAACCGCTGTCTCGATCACACCGGCAGAACGCTCGGCCGGAGCCGCACCGCCAAACCCGGCCAGGGTGACGACATGCATATCCGCCGTGTTTTCGAACTGCGCGACCGTGCCGTCCCACACCGCGCCCGGCGTCGCCAGGCCCGGAACCAGGATCACCGTACGCGCACCGCCCGTACCGGCCCGCTCGACCTGCAGCGTCTCCTGACCGCTGGCCTCGGCCGCCATCACGGCGGCCAGCGCGGTCACCGTGGCAATCAGGGCACCGACGGCCGGTGGCACGGGTTTGAACTTGAACATGGAAAGCTCCATCAGGTTGATATGACTTATTGTAATGCAAACCTGACATGCCGAAACGCGAATGTCAAGACAACCTGACTTAAAGACATAAACTCACGACTTCCAAGCAGGCACAAGGCTTCCCCTGCGCCAGCGGGGGAAGTGGCCGAGCCCGGCCAGTAGGCCGGGTGAGGTCGATGGGGGTGTGTCGGTTGCGCGCCAACGCGCTGTGCGGTGCTCTCGCACCGCCCCCTCAGTCCGCTGACGCGGACAGCTCCCCCGCAAGCGGGGCGAGCCCTTGGCGCAGCCTAGGCCGTTTCGCCCTGCAGGCGCTTGAGGACCGTGTCGCGGCCCAGCAGCGGCAGGAGGACGGCCATTTCCGGACCGCGCGGTTCGCCGGTCAGCATCAGGCGCAGCGGCATGAAGAGGTCCTTGCCCTTGCGGCCTGTCGCGGCCTTGAGCGCATTGGTCCACTCGCCCCAGCTCGCCTCGGTGAGTGTGCCCGCCGGCAGGTGTTCGGCCGCGGCGGCGGCATAGCCGGCATCCTCGATCACCGGCGTCACCGGTCCCTCGACCAGCCTCATCCAGGCCTTGGCATCGTTCAGGCGTTCCAGATTGGGGCGCACCGCATTCCAGAAGGCCTCGCCACCATCAGCGCCCAGCATGGCCAGGCGCGGCTGCGCCTCGGCATAGGGCATGGTGTGCAGCAGTTTGGCATTCACGCGCTTGAGCTCTTCGGGATCGAAACGCGCCGGCGAGCGCGACAGCTTGCCCAGGTCGAAGCCTTCCAGCAGACCGTCGACATCGGCGAAGGCGTCGACCGGATCCGACGTGCCGATCTTGGAGAGGAGCGACATGATCGCCATCGGCTCGATGCCCTCCTCGTCGCGCAGCTCGGCGATCCCCAGCGAACCGGTCCGCTTGGACAGCTTCCCGCCATCGGCACCCACCAGCAGCGCCTGGTGACCGAATTTCGGGGCCGCACCGCCCAGCGCCTCGAAGATCTCGATCTGGGCGCCGGAATTCGTGGTGTGGTCCTCGCCGCGGATGATGTGGGTGATCTCCGCCTCGATATCGTCGACCACGCTCGGCAGGGTGTAGAGATAGGATCCGTCCTCGCGGATCAGGATCGGGTCGGACAGCGACGAGGTCTCGATCGACACATGGCCGCGTACCATGTCGTCCCATTCCACCGGATTGCCGGACAGTTTGAAGCGCCAGTGCGGCTTGCGGCCCTCGGCTTCCAGCTTCGCGCGGTCGGCATCGGTCAGTTCCAGCGCAGCGCGGTCATAGACCGGCGGGCGTCCATTCGCCATTTGCAGGCGGCGCTTGCGCTCCAGCTCGTCACCGGTCTCGTAGCAGGGATAGAGCAGGCCCTTCGCCTTCAGCGTCTCCGCTGCCGCGCCATAGCGCTCGAAGCGCTCGGACTGCTTGAACGTGTCGTCCCAGGTGATGCCCAGCCAGGTCAGGTCGGTGCGGATGCCGTCCTCATAGGCCTGCGTCGAGCGTTCCGTATCCGTATCGTCGATACGCAGCAGGAAAGTCCCGCCCGCCTTTCGCGCGAACAGATAGTTGAAGATCGCGGTGCGGACATTGCCGACATGAAGCTTGCCGGTCGGGCTGGGCGCAAAACGGACTTTGGTCATCGGTGCAGGCCTTGGCTCGAAGATGAGCCGCAGGGCTTAGCGCCGCGCGCGCGCCGGGGCAAGCGGGGGTTCAGTACGGCTTGTCCATCAACCGCGCCCGAAGCCCTTCATCCGGCAGGGCGCACATGTCGCTTCGCCCGAAGAGGCGGTAGCGGTTGCGTGCGAGTTTGACATAGAGCCAGTCCTGAACGCCGCGGGGCAGAAGGCGCAGCGGCTGCAGCAGCCAACCCGGACCGCCCATGCGGCGCCCGGCACGGATGATGCCATCCAGCGAGATGTAGGCCTGCCCATCTTCCAGATAGAGCCAGCTTTCAGGATCTTCCGGATCCATGCCGTAGTGGGCGAGCAGCGCCTGCCCCAGCTCGGTCTGGAGGCGGCAGATGCGAAACTCGCCGCGGCGATCGAACCGGGCGATCAGCCGCGCGCCCGTCGAGCACACTGCACAATTCCCGTCCATCAACGTGACCGGACCGCTATCATCAAAATCAGGCACACGCGGATCGCTGCGGTAGGAGTAGCGCGATCTGTCGAGACCTTCGGCCATTGAACTCTCCCGTCACGGATGGATCAGCCTAACCCTTCCCCGCCACCAGCCGGTACACGCTCCCGCCGACCAGGCCGACACAGAAGACCAGGACCATGAGCGGGACGAATTCGGCGCCGTGCTGCAGGGGGAAGCCGAAAACCTGGACACAAAGAATGCCCGTGACACCGCCCAGCAGCGCGCTGGTATAGATTTTCTTCCAGCCCTGGCTGTGCATCAACCAGGCGAAGGCGAGTGTCGGCAGGGCCGTCAGCACGATCATGAACACGCCGATATAGAGCGTGCCGGGGATGATCGCCGCGGCGAACCCGGCGACCTCCTGCGCGCTCGGCACGCCCTCGGCCAGCCCCATCACACCGAAAGTCCCGAACATGGCCGCGCCGCTGGCAAGGCAGGCCGCCAGCCAGGCGCCGACCGGGCGTATCCAGGTATCGGCAAAACGACGTTCGGCATCGGCACGGATAATATCGCGCATGGCGACCTCCCTTGAGCACTCCCGTTTCGTTGATTTCTGTTTTGACAGAAATTTCGGAACAAAGGGATGGGACGGGGTGTCGCAGGGGCGAAGATCGCACCACCTCTCCCCGACCGGGGAGAGGTCCGAGCGCAGCGAGGGGTGAGGGGCGCGTCCGTCAGGACGCAATCAAAGGGCTTCCGTGGCCGCTGCGCGGCGCCCCTCATCCGGCCCTCCGGGCCGCCTTCTCCCCGGCCGGGGGGAGAAGGGGAGATGGTCCGCTCTTTTTCTTCCCCACACCGTGGGGAAGTGGGCCGATGCGCGGCATCGGGTCGAAGGGGTCGCGGCCGCAGGCCGTGAACGGCACTGGGCGTCACGATTCCGCCGCGCGCAGCGCGGCGGCCCCTCCTCTGCTTCGCGGGTCCCCCTCCCCATGAAATGGGGAGGAAAGCTAATCCCCCGACTTGAACCGGTTGGTGATGGGGTAGCGGCGGTCGCGGCCGAAATTCTTGGAGCCGATCTTTACGCCCGGCGGGGCCTGGCGGCGCTTGTATTCGGCGCGGTAGAGCAGGTTCTCGATACGGCGCACCGTCGCCTCGTCCTGGCCTTCAGCGACGAGGTCGCGCACAGAGCGCTCCTCCTCGACCAGAGCGAAGAGAATGCTGTCCAGCACATCATAGGGCGGCAGGCTGTCCTGGTCGGTCTGGTCTTCACGCAGCTCGGCCGAGGGCGGTTTGGTGATGATGCGTTCGGGAATGACCTGGCCGACAGGGCCGAGACCGGTCGCGCGCGGATGGGCATTGCGCCACCAGGCCAGCTCGAAGACTTCCGTCTTGTAGACGTCCTTGAGCGCGTTATAGCCGCCATTCATGTCGCCATAGAGCGTGGCATAGCCGACGGCCATTTCCGACTTGTTGCCGGTGGACAGCACCATCGGACCGAACTTGTTGGACAGCGCCATCAGCACGACACCGCGGGCGCGCGACTGGATGTTCTCCTCGGTCGTGTCGGGATCCTTGCCGGCAAACACTTCGGCCAGGGTCGATCCGAACGCTTCAATGGTCGGTTCGACATCGATGATGTCGTAGCGGATGCCCAGCATCTGCGCGCATTCGCGGGCATCCTCGAGGCTTTCCTGCGAGGTGTATTTCGACGGCATCATCACCGCCCACACCCGTTCCGGCCCCAGCGCATCGACGGCAATCGCCGCCGAGATCGCGCTGTCGATCCCGCCGGACATGCCCAGCACGACGCCGGGGAAACCCGCCTTGTCGACATAGTCGCGCAGGGCCAGCACCATCGCCTTCCAGTCGGCCTCAAGCCCGGACACCACCGGCGCCCGCGCCTCGCTGTCACAGGACCAGCCGGTTTCCGTGCGTTGCCAGACGGCGAGATCCATCGCTTCCTCGAACGCGGGCAAGCGCTGGACCATCTCACCGGCGCTGTCACGGGCAAAGCCGGCGCCGTCGAAGACCAGCTCGTCCTGACCGCCGACCTGGTTGACGAAGATCATCGCCTTGCGGCCCTGCCAGCGGTCGAACCAGACGGAAAAGGCGGTCTTGCGCTCGCGTTCGATCGTGCGGCGCCAGGGCGAGCCATTGATGACGATCATCATCTCGGCGCCCTGGTCGATCAGCGCCTGCGGCACGGTCTCGCGCCAGATATCCTCGCAGATCGGCAGGCCGAGGCGGATGCCGCGCCATTTGACGATCTCCGGCACCGGTCCGGGCTGGAAGACACGCATCTCGTCGAACACGGCGTAATTGGGCAGTTCATGCTTGAAGCGCAGGGCGACGAGATGGCCCTCATCGATCAATGCGACGGCATTGTGCAGCTTTCGGCCCTGGCGCCAGGGCAGGCCGACCAGCACGGCCGGACCGGACCTGGTGTCCTCGACCAGGCTGTCCAGCGCACGCTTGCAGGCCTCGACGGCCGCCGGCTTGAGCACCAGATCCTCGGGCGGATAGCCCAAAAGGAACATTTCGGGGAAGACGACAAGGTCGGCGCCACGGATGCGGCCGTCGGCAATCGCGGCACGCGCCTTGGCCAGATTGCCCGACACATCCCCGACCACGGGGTTGAGCTGGGCCGTCAGAATGGAAATCCGGTCCGTCATGAGGGCGACTTAGACCGCGCCGTGCCCCGCCGCAAGAGGCTCACGATCCGTAGACACGCGCCCCGTCGATCGCCCGGGCCGCATCCAGCGCGCGCAGGCCGGCAATGCCCGGCACCGCGACCGGCTCGCCATCCAGCACGGAGGCGATGAAGGCGTTGACATTGGCGCCCAGGGAATCGCGTGCAACCGGTGTATCGGCAAAATCGGCATTGAGTGCGTAGGGCGTGGAATTCTCGAACGTCTTGGCGACGAAATCGATCTCCAGCACGCCCGTCTCGTATTCCACCCGCATCTTGCGGTCGCGCTCGTGATGGACGCGGCTGGCTTCCAGCTCGGCGACACAGCCACTGTCGAACACCAGTTTCGCCTTGGCTGTATCCGGCGTGCCGAAACGGCCCTTGTCGACCTCGCCCTCGACGGATGTCACCGCCCCGCCCGCCAGCGCAATGGCCAGATCGAGATCGTGCACCATCAGGTCCAGCGTCACCGACACGTCGAGACAGCGCTCGGACGGCGGGCCCATGCGGCTGGCGACAATGCGTTTGGGACGGTCCGGCACCGCAAACAGACCCATCGCGTTGAACACGAAGCGTTCCTGGTGACCCACCTGCAGCACGCGGCCATGCGTGGCGGCCAGCTGGATCAGCTCACGCGCTTCCTCGACGCTGGACGCAATCGGCTTTTCGACCAGGACGTGACGGCCGTTTGCCAGCGCTGCCGCTGCAGCCTCGAAATGGTGAACCGCCGGCGAGGCGACTGTAATGGCGTCGCAATCGGCGATCAGGCGGGCCAGATTGTCATAGGCCTTCGCATCATGCTTCTGGGCCAGCGCCCGTGCCCGCTCGATATCGGGCTCGTAGATGCCGACCAGATCGGCCCGCTCATGCGCCGCATATTTCGAGGCGTGAAAACCGCCGAACACGCCTGCACCGACAACACCGGCCCGCAGGCGCTTGTTTTCCGAAACCATGATACGTCCTTGTCCGTCTGCCGGGCTGAATACCCCGCCCGCCCCCGCGATCAAGCCGCTCCTGCATCAAGAGGTGTTTCCGCGCATTGCAGCGCACCGGCGCCATACCGGGACGTCGAACCGGCTTGCACGTGCATCGAAGCGCACTACCATGCCGGACGAGGGGAGGATGCAGACTTGGATACCGAGGAAAAACCCAGGGCGACGGCGAAGCCGAACGACATTCTCGACTCCGTGTCGATTGCCGCCTTCGATCTGGATGGCCGCATCTTCCGCACCCTCTGGCATTCGCTGATCCGGACGCCGGATGTCGCGCTGGCCGGCGCGAAAGGCGATTTCAGCGAGTATCTCTCGCCGATCCGCGTCTTCGTCGCCTTGTTCTCCTTCCAGTTTGTTGTCGCCTCGCTGTTCGGCACGCCGCTCGCAGGCTCGCTGGACCAGCTCACGGTGAGTCTTGAGCCGGAGGCGGTCGAGGCCTGGCTTGCGACCGGCCTCAATTCCGACGGCGAGGTGCCGACAGCAAGAGAGGTCAACCAGACGATCGAGAGCTGGGGCGCCATTCTCCTGTGGCCGATCACCATCATCACCTCCCTGCCCTATCTCTTGCTGCTCAAACTCTACCGGCCCGGCGTGCCGCTGTGGGGACATCTGCAATTCTACCTCGCCGCAACGAATGCCTCCTTTGTCGTAATGATCGCGACCATTCCGCTGATGCTTCTGGGGCTTGGCTGGTTCTTCCTGGGAATGGTCCTCGCCATGATCGTCTATTTTTTCTGCACCGGCCGCATCATCGTCCGGTTCTACAGCCATAGTGCGGGCGGCACGGCTCTGCGCCTGCTGGGCCTGTTACTGATCCTGCCGGTCACCCTCCTGATGACAGGGATCGGCCAGATCCTCGGCACCGCCTTCACGCTCGACATGAATTTCGATCTCAGCCTGATCCGGCTCTACGCGCCGGATCTCCAATAACCCTCCCCCAACCCTGAAAAAGGAGAGACCGCCATGAAGTCTCGCGAAATCCACCTTCTGGAATATCTCAAGGGCGACCCGAAGCCGGAGAACTACACGCTCGTTGAAGCCGACGTTCCGGCTCCGGGCGAAGGCGAAGTGACGGTGAAAAACCACTACATCTCGGTCGACCCCTATATGCGCGGCCGGATGAGCGGAATCCGCACCTATGTCGACCCGTTCGAAACCGGCAAGGTCATGCAGGGGGGCGCTGTCGGCGAAGTGGTCGAGAGCAAGTTTGAGGGCCTCAAACCCGGCGATTTCGTCAACTCCATGTTCGGCTGGCGCGAAGCCTATACCGCACCGGGCAAAGTCCTGCAGAAGATCGACACCTCCATCCTGCCGCCGCAGGCCTATCTGGGCATTGCCGGTCTGACAGGCCTGACCGCCTATGTCGGTATCAAGCGGATCATCGACCTGCAGGAAGGCGAGACGATGTGGATGTCCGCCGGTGCGGGCGCTGTCGGCTCGGCCGGTATCCAGTTTGCCAAGGCGATGGGCGCCACGGTGATCGCCACGGCCGGCGGCCGGGAGAAGTGCGACTTCGTGAAATCGATCGGCGCCGACGCCGTGGTCGACTACAAGGCGACCGACAATCTCACCGCCGCCATCCAGGACGCCGCCCCCAAGGGCATTGACGGCTATTTCGAGAATGTCGGCGGCACGCATTTCACCGCCGCGCTCAACACGCTGAAACCCAAGGGGCGCATCGCCGCCTGCGGCATGATCCAGCGTTATAACGACGCCCAGCCGGCGACGATCACCGACAATCTCACCTTCATCGTCGGCAAGTCGCTGAAGATCCAGGGCTTCATTGTCACCGATCACGCCGACATGATGGACGGTTTCGTGCGCGACCTGTCGGCCTGGATGGCCGCCGGCAAGATCAAGCCGGCCGAGACGATCATCGAGGGCATCGAGAACGCGCCGGACGCCTTCATGGGCCTCTTCTCCGGCCGCAATACCGGCAAGATGCTGGTCAAGATCTGATGAGCGGCGTCCCCCGCGGCAAACGGCAAGGGCCGGTCCTTCGGGGCCGGCCTTTTTCGGTTTTGCCGGCCTAGCGCCGCATCAGGCGGCCCAGCGTCCAGCCGGCCGCGCAGGCCGCGATAACCGGCGACCAAGTCTCTCCCGCACCCGCGAAAAAAGCGAGCAGATAAGCGGCCAGACCTGCTGCAAGTGCGAACGGCAGCAGGCGAATCGGGCGATTCGTCGTGGTTCCGTTAGAAGTTGGTTCACCCTGATACATGCTGAGAAATGTACGCAAAGCAGGGGCCGAAGGCGAGAAATGGGACTTGTCCCAAGGAAATTGCAGTGAATCCGGCCCGATTCACCTGTTATGGCTTGCAAAGACGCCCGGTTCTCGGCCTTGATGAGGCGTCCACGAACACGCGGCACACCGGCCGGACACGATGACCGTGTCTGCCGGCGCCGCGACTAAACGGGGGGAACCCTATGAACAAGTCTGATCTCGCCAAAGCCGTCAGCGACAAGACCGGCCTGTCCCGCGCTCAAGCGGGCGATGCGGTTGACGCCGCGATCGAAGCCGTCATCGCTTCGGTCAAGGACAATGACAGCGTCCAGCTCGCCGGCTTCGGCACCTTCTATGCCAAGCACCGCGAAGCGCGCGAAGTCCGCAATCCGCGCACTGGCGAAAAAATGATGTCCAAGGCTCGCACCCAGGCGGCTTTCCGTCCGGCTGCTGCCCTGAAGGACATCTAATCAGTCCAACGGGTTCTGATTACACGAACGCCGCCCGGAGCCATCCGGGCGGCGTTTTTCTTTGGGCGGAGGAGCCCATCAGGAGCGAGGAGCTGGCCTACCCTGCTTCCCTGAACACCGTCATCCCACGGTCGGTGCGCAGCAGCGATCCGGGGGACCTCAGCCATCCTGCCGACAGGTGAGCGCAGGTCCCCCGGATGCCCTGCGGGCACCGTGGGATGACGGAGGGGTGAGAGGCGGGAAGACAAAAAAGGCGGAGCCCGGAGGCCCCGCCTGTGTTCGTTTCGCTGTCAGCGCGCCTGTCAGGCTGCAGCAGCGGAATTGTTGCGCCGCACGCGCTTGAGCGATTCCGAGATGCGGAAGGCCATGTCGAGCGCCTGGTCGGCATTGAGGCGCGGGTCGCACTGGGTGTGGTAGCGTGCCGCCAGATCGGCCTCGGTGACCGGTTTTGCACCGCCGGTGCATTCGGTCACATCGCGGCCGGTCATCTCGAAATGCACACCGCCCGGATAGGCGCCCTCGGCGTAAAGCACGTCCATGAAGCCTTCCAGCTCGGTCAGGATGCGGTCGAAATTCCGCGTCTTGTAACCGCTGGACGCCTTGACGGTATTGCCGTGCATCGGATCGGACGACCAGACCACCTTGCGGCCCGCCTCGGTCACCGCCCGCGCCAGCGCCGGCAGATTATTGCCGACATTGTCGGCCCCCATCCGCACGATCAGCACCAGGCGGCCGGCCTCATTGTCCGGATTGATGGTGTCGATCAGCGGCAGGAGCTCGTCCGCCGTCATGGTGGGACCGCACTTCACGCCGACCGGATTGGCGATACCGCGGGCATATTCCAGATGCGCCCCGTCGAGCTGGCGGGTGCGCTCGCCGACCCAGATCATGTGGGCGGAGGTGGCATACCACTGCCCGGTATTCGGATCGCGGCGCGTCAGCGCCTCCTCGAAGGGCAGGTGCAGGGCTTCGTGGCTGGTGAAGAAGTCGACGGCTTCCAGCGACGGGGCAGAGTCCCGGCCGATACCGCAGGCCTTCATGAAGTCCAGCGCCTCGGAGATGCGCGCCGCGGTTTCCGCATAGCGTTCCGCCGCCGGGCTGTCCTTGACGAAATCCTGGGTCCACTGGTGGACATTGTGCAGGTCAGCATAACCGCCGGACGCAAAGGCGCGCAGCAGGTTGAGCGTCGAGGCCGACTGATCATAGGCGCGGATCAGGCGTTTCGGGTCCGGCTCGCGGGCCTCGGGCGTGAAGTCCACACCATTGACGCTGTCGCCGCGATAGCTGGGCAGGGTGACCCCGTCGATCGTTTCGGTGTCGGAGGAGCGCGGCTTGGCAAACTGCCCCGCCATACGGCCGACCTTCACCACCGGTTTGGAGGCGGCGAAGGTGAGCACCACCGCCATCTGCAGCAGGACGCGGAAGGTGTCGCGCACGCCTTCGGTGGAGAATTCGGTGAAGCTTTCCGCGCAATCGCCGCCCTGCAGGAGGAAGGCATTGCCGGCCGACACATCGGCCAGCTGGCGCCGCAGCTTGCGGGCCTCGCCGGCAAAGACGAGCGCGGGACGGGCGGAGAGCTCGTCAATCGCGCCGGCCAGGGCGGCTTCATCCTTGTAGGTCGGCATTTGCTTGACGGGAAAGTCCCGCCAGGATTTCGGAGACCAGGTCATATCACTCAGCTGCTTTCAACTCGGGCGGTGTCCACTTCTCCTTCATGGTCACCAGTTCTTCGGCACTCGTCGGATGCACCGCACAGGCGGCATCGAATTGCGTCTTGGTCAGCTTCGCCTTCACGGCGATACCGGCCAGCTGGATCATCTCTGGCGCATCCGGCCCGACAATATGCACGCCCAACACCCGGTCTGTCTCCCCGTCGACAACAAGTTTCATCATCATGCGGGACGCGTCATTGGAGAAGGACGCTTTCATCGGGCGGAAGGAGGTCTTGTAAATATCGACCTTGTCGAAGCTTTTCCGGGCCAGCGCCTCGGACAGACCGACCGATCCGACCGGCGGTTGGGTGAACACCGCCGAGGCGATATCCTCGTGATCATAGGCCAGCGGCTGGCCGCCAAACACGGTCTGGGCGAAGGCCGCGCCCTCGCGGATCGCCACCGGCGTCAGATTGACCCGGTTGGTCACATCGCCCACGGCATGGATATTGTCGGCCGTGGTCTTCGAATACGCATCCACCTTGATGGCGCCCGCCTCGTCGAGTTCGACCCCGGCCTTGTCCAGGCCCAGATCGGCGACATGGGGGGTGCGGCCGATGGCATACATCACGATGTCGGTATCGATATGCTGGCCATTGTCGAGGTGCACCCGTTTGCGGCCATCCTCGAGCTGTTCGATCTTTTCGAAGACGGTGTGGGTGATCACCCGCACGCCGGACCGCACCAATTCCTCGTGCACGCTGGCGCGGATATCGTCGTCAAACCCGCGCAGCACGGTTTCGCCGCGATAGACCTGGCAGACCTCTGACCCCAGCCCGGCGAAGATCTGGGCGAACTCGCAGGCGATATAACCGCCGCCGGCGATCACGACATGTTTGGGCAGTTCTTCCAGATGGAAAGCCTCGTTCGAGGTGATGCCCAGCTCGGCGCCCTCGATATCCGGCACGAAGGGCGTACCGCCGACCGCGATCAGGATCTTGTCGGCGGTGACCGTGCGGTCCGACTTCACCAGGCGGATCGTGTGCGCGTCTTCCAGCACAGCCCGGTCCTCGATCGTGTCGACGCCGGAATTGTTGAGATTGCGCTCATAGATGCCCGACAGGCGGTCGATCTCATTGTCCTTGGCGGCGATCAGCTTTTGCCAGCTGAATTCGGTCTCGCCGACCGTCCAGCCATAGCCCTCGGCCAGTTTGAACGTCTTGGAAAACTCGCTGGCATAGACCAGGAGTTTCTTGGGCACACAGCCGCGGATCACGCAGGTGCCGCCGAACCGGTATTCCTCGGCGATCGCCACCTTGCCGGCGCCATGCTGCTTGGCCATCCGCGCCGCACGCACACCGCCGGACCCGGCACCGATGACAAAAAGATCGTAGTCGTAATTGCTCATGGGTCAGCGCCCTTGTCTTGCTGTCCATCCGGGGCGCTGTGCCCCGATCTGTTGTGTCTGCGGCCATCTGTTCGACGACCGATAACGCCTGTCATCCCGGACGCATGCCCGGCCTTGAGCCGGGCGTAGATCCGGGACCCATATTCCCGGTGTGAAACCAGCTTCCGCCAAAGCCGAGCCTGCTTTCGGCCAGCATCGATGCGTATGGGTCCCGGCTCTGCGCCCCGCTTTCGCGGGGCATTCGGCCGGGATGACAACACATCAATGGATGACCTAGAGCTCCATCACCCGTGCTTCATTGTCCTCGCCGACGATCACCACCCGCGCAAGGCCCAGGAAGAGACCGTGTTCGACCACGCCCGGGATTTCCTTGAGATACCGGTCGGCCAGAGCCGCGTCGGGAATGGCGCTGCAGGCGCAATCGAGAATGTAGTGACCGCCATCCGTGATCAAAGGGGCCAGACCGTCCCCCTTGCGGCGCAATTGCACATCCGGCGCCGCCACACCGGCCTTCTTCAGCGCGTCATAGATCTGCTTCGCGGTCAGCGAGAAGCCGAAGGGATCGACCTCGACCGGCAAGGCGAACTTGCCCAGCGTGTCGACCAGCTTGCTCTCGTCGACCATGACCACCATCAGGTCGGAGGCATGGGCGATGATTTTCTCGCGCAGCAGGCAGGCGCCGCCGCCCTTGATCAGCTGGAAACGGCCATCGACCTCGTCGGCCCCGTCAATGGTGACAGCGAGATGATCGACATGATCGACCTCGATCAGCGGCACACCGTTCTCGCGGGCGACCTCGGCGGTGCGCTGTGACGTCGGCACACCGCGCACATCGAGACCGTCCTTGATGCGCTCGCCCAGCAGGCGCAGGAAAATCTCCGCCGTCGAGCCGGAACCGAGCCCCAGCGTCATGCCGGTTTCGACATAGCCCAGCGCCGCCGCTGCGGCGTGGGCCTTCTGGCGTTCTGCGCCCATCAGCCAACCCCGCCGAGCAGCACGTATTTGAGCTCGGTGAACTCTTCCACGCCCCACTTGCCACCTTCACGGCCGATGCCGCTTTCCTTCACACCGCCGAACGGGGTGGAGGCGGCGCCGACCATCGGCGCATTGACGCCGATCATGCCGTATTCGATGCCTTCGGTGAGCCGGTGCACGCGGTTGACGTCCTGGGTATAGATATAGGCCGCCAGCCCGTAGGGCGTATCATTGGCGAGCTTGATGATGTCGGCCTCGCGCTCGACGCGGTAGACCGAGGCAACCGGGCCGAAGATCTCGTTGCAGGCGACATCCATTTTCGGGTCGCCGCCATCAATCAGGGTCGGCGCATAGAAAGCCCCGCCCAGCTCATCATCCAGACGCTTGCCGCCGGTGACGATGCGGGCGCCGGCTTCGCGGGCCTGCTGCACCAGTTTGTCGACGCGGGTCACGGCTTCCATGTGCACGAGCGGGCCCAGATCGCTGTCCTCGGCGAAACCGTCACCGGCCTTCAGCTTGGACACGCGCGCGTCCAGCGCCGCGACGAGTTTGTCGGCAATCGCCGGCTGGGCGATGATCCGGTTGGCCGAGACGCAGGTCTGGCCGGAGACGCGGAATTTCGAGGCGATCACGCCATCGGCGGCCTTCTCGATGTCGGCATCGTCCATGACGATGAAGGGCGCATTGCCGCCCAGCTCCAGGGCGACGCGCTTCACGCCGTCGGCGGCTTGGCGCATCAGCAGCTTGCCCACCTGGGTAGAGCCGGTGAAGCCGATCATGCGCACCTCCGGCGAACCGGTCAGCACCGGGCCGATCTTCTGGGCATCGCCGCACACCACATTGAACACGCCATCGGGAATGCCGGCACGCTTGGCCAGCTCGGCCAGGGCGAGCGCGGAGAGCGGCGTTTCCGGGGCCGGCTTGATCACCATGGTGCAGCCGGCCGCCAGGGCAGGCGCACACTTGCGGGTGATCATGGCGTTGGGGAAATTCCACGGCGTGATACAGCCGACCACGCCGATGGGCTGGCGGATCGTCCAGCCGCGCGAGCCCGGGAAGGGCGTGGCGAGCGTTTCACCATGGATGCGCTTGGCCTCTTCGGCCGACCATTCGATGAAGCCGGCGCCATACACCACCTCGCCCATTGCCTCGCGGTAGGTCTTGCCCATTTCCAGCGTGATCAGCTTGGCCAGGTCGGACTGGTTGGCGAGGATGAGGTCGTGCCATTTCATCAGCAGTTTGGCGCGCTCGAAGGGCGAGACCTTTTTCCAGGTCTCGAAGGCTTCCGCGGCCTTGGCGACGGCCTGGCGGGCACCGGCCTCGCCGACATCGCCAACGGTCGCGATAACCTGGTTATTGGCCGGATTGGTGACCTCGAAACTGGACGCACCAGCCACCCACTCACCGCCGATAAAGCTCTCGCTGCGGAAGAGGCTCTTGTCCGTCAGGCGGTCCGAGACGGTTTCGGGGCGGTCGGTTACGGTCATCACAGGCTCTCCTTCTTGGCCTTGCGGGCTTGCTTGGCGGCGCGGAAACGGGCCGCCCACCCGGATTTGGTGGTCATCGGCGTGCGCGCAAGGGCCAGCGCATCCGCCTCCACATTCTCGGTCACGATGGTCCCGGTGCCCGTGAAGGCGCCGGCACCGACGGTGACAGGCGCCACCAGGCAGGTATTGGAGCCGATAAAGGCGCCCTCACCCACCACGGTGCGGTGCTTGTCGTATCCGTCGTAATTACAGGTGATCGTGCCCGCTCCGATATTGGCGTTCGCGCCGATGCTCGCATCCCCGATATAGGTGAGATGCGAGACCTTGGCGCCCTCGCCCAGCTGCGACTTTTTCACTTCCACGAAATTGCCGACCTTGGCACCGGCCCCCAGCTCGGCCCCCGGGCGCAGGCGGGCATAGGGACCGACACTGGCGCCCTGCGCCACGCTGGCGCCTTCCAGATGTGAGAAGGCGTGGATGACGGCGTCCTCGCCGATCGTCACACCCGGACCGAACACGACATTCGGTTCGACGATCACATCGCGGGCAATCTGCGTGTCGTGGGAGAAGAAGACCGTCTCCGGCGCCACCAGCGTCACCCCGTCCGCCATGGCTTGTTTGCGCATGCGCGCCTGGAAGGCGGCCTCGGCCTCGGCGAGGTCGCCGCGCGAATTCACGCCCAGCACTTCACCCGCTTCGGCCTTCACCACGACGGCTTTCAGACCGCGCCCGCGGGCCAGGCCCACAACGTCGGTAAGATAATATTCGCCATTGGCATTGTCATTGCCGACCTCGGCCAGGAGTTCCAGCAACAGCGGCGCCGGAGCGGCCAGCACGCCGGAATTGACCAGGCGCACGGCGCGTTCGGCCTCGCTGGCATCCTTGTATTCGACGATGCGGTCGAGATTGCCCTCGTCATCCGTGATCAGGCGTCCATAGGCAGCCGGATCCTCCGGCTCGAAGCCCAGCACCGCCACCGAGGCACCGCCTTCCAGCGCCGCGAAGACCTTCGCCACCGTGTCCGGCGTGATCAGCGGTGTGTCGGCATAGAGCACGATCGCTGCGCCCTCGACATCCGCCAGCACCTCGCGCGCGGCGAGCACGGCGTGACCGGTCCCCTTGGGCGGGTCCTGCAGCGCGGTCTGCGTGCCCAGCGCCTCGGCGGCGGCCTGTACGGCCGGCGAGTGCGCGCCATAGACGGTGACGATCCGGTCCGCCCCGCTCTTGCGGGCCAGATCCACCGACCAGTCCAGCATCGGCCGTCCGCCGACGCTGTGCAGCACTTTCACCGTCTTGGATTTCATCCGCGTGCCCTGACCGGCAGCGAGAATGATGGCGGCACGGGAATGAGACATGGATCATCCTGTCGCGAGAATCTGCACCTGTGTCTGTCAGGCGCTATAGCCTATCGAGCCCAGGCACGTAACCATGCTTGCGAGCCTGTGAGGGGCAGAAGGATGCAGATCATGCTGGAGACAGGCCAGGCCGCCCTGTTCGACAATGCCGCCATTGCCTTCGACCTCGACGGCACGCTGGTCGATACGGCACCCGATCTGGTGCGCGCCCTCAATGCCGTGATCGTGCCGCGCGGCCTGCCGGCCGTGCCGCTGGCGGATGTGCGGGCCATGGTCGGCCGCGGCGCGCGCGTGCTGCTGGAACGCGCGCATGCGCGCAGCGGCGCCGCGATGCCGGATGGCGACGCGCTGGTCGCGGAATTCATCGAGATCTACAAGGCCGATGTCGCCGCCGAGAGCCGGGCCTTTCCCGGCGTCGAGGAGACGCTGGCCTGGCTGAAGGATGCCGGAGCGCGCCTGTCGGTGTGCACCAACAAACCCTCCGTCCTGTCAGACCTTCTGATCGCGGAACTGGGGCTGGCGGACTATTTCGAGCGGATTGTCGGGCCGGAGCGCACCGCGGCGAAGAAGCCGGATGCGGCGCATCTGCGCGATTCGCTCGGAGAGGGGTACGCGCGGGCGGCGCTGATCGGCGACAGCGCGCCCGATGTCGGCTCGGCCCGGGCGGCGGGCCTGCCCGTCATCGTGATGAGCTATGGCTATAGCGAAAACCCGGCCGGCTCGCTGGGAGCCGACCGGGTCCTTCATGCATTTGGCGATGTACCGCGGGCGCTGGCCGAGATCTGGCAGCGCGCCAGCTGATTACGCCGTGCGACGCTCGCGGCCGGTATCATTGGCCGGACGGGTCGGCATGCCGTTGACGAGGTTGGACCGGACGTCGGTACGCGCGGAGCGCATGGCCGGCATAAAGCCCGCATCGACGAGGTCGACACTTACATCATAGCCGCGCTCGGCCCAGTAGGCTTCAATTCGCGCTTTGAGACGGCGAGCGCCTTCGGGCGTGCACAGATCGTTGCTCATTAACAAAACCTCCTAGTCGACCGAAGCTTCCCTCGGCCGGGAAATGTGTCCAATCGAGTGATTGACAGGACGGGCCGCAGTGGCCCCGAACCCAGCTTGGGGCAGGCTGATATATGGGCCGGGCGCATATGACGAGACCATGACGGTGTGGCAAGTTGTCGCACCTTTGGCGTATCCGATCTGCACTTCAACTTCCACATGTAGTTGACCGGCGCCAAGAGCCTGCTTATACGGCGCCCTCCGACTATGGATCGGGCGATTAGCTCAGCGGGAGAGCACCTCGTTCACACCGAGGGGGTCACTGGTTCAATCCCAGTATCGCCCACCACCCTTCGCCCTGCGGGCTTCGGGTGGCAAGCCGCCCGCAGCGCGCCCCCCGGGGCGAAGCGGTGTCCTCCGGAGCCTTGGCGAAGGCAGACTGTCGGCGACACACGCAATCTCCTTCGGCCATCGGCTCCCCTCCCCCTGCGTCACCCCACCGCACCGATTTCCTGCGGCAATAACTTGCGAAACATTCGCAAGAATGGCAGGGATGCAGAGACTGCAAGGAAAACGGGTGACTCATGAAATATGCCAAGCTCCTGGCCGCCGGCGCGCTCAGCGTCCTCGCCGCTGCCTGCTCCCAGCCTGACACCCCTGCCGATGCCGGCAGCGAGCAGGCCGACACGCCGCGCGTGGTCAATGTCTACAGCGCGCGCCACTATCGCAGCGATGCGGCGATCTATGCGGCCTTCACCGAGCAGACCGGCATCGAGATCAACCTGATCGAGGCCAATGGCGACCAGCTGATCGAGCGCGTGCGCGCCGACGGTCCGCGCAGCCCGGCCGATGTCATCATCACGGTCGACGCCGCCCGCCTGCACCGCGCCGAGGAAGCCGGCCTGTTCGCGCAGAGCGATTTCGCCGAATTCACGCCGGAGGTCGCGGACAATCTGATCGACCCGGACGGCTACTGGATCGCCATCGCCAAGCGCGCCCGCGTGCTGGCCTATTCCAACCAGCGCGTCCAGCCGGACGAGGTCACCACCTATGAGGACCTCGCCGATCCGCGCTGGGAAGGCCGGATCTGTGTGCGCGAGAGCGGCAATGCCTATAACCAGTCCCTGCTCGCCTCCATGGTCGCGCGCCTGGGCGAGGAAGAGGCCGCGGCCTGGGCCGCCGGCATCGTCGCCAACATGGCCCGCCCGCCCCAGGGCGGCGACATCACGCAGATCATCGGCGTGGCCGCCGGCGATTGCGACATCGCGATCACGAATCACTACTACTACCTGCTGATGCAGAATTCCGGCGAGGCCGCCAATCGCGCCGCCGCCGAGGCCGTCACCCTGTTCTTCCCGAACCAGGAGACCTCCGGCGCCCATGTGAATATTTCCGGGGCCGGCATCGCCGTGAACGCGCCGCATCCGGACGAGGCCCGCGAGCTGATCGCCTTCTTCCTGTCGGACGAGGCCCAGCGCATGTTCGCCGAGATGACCAATGAAATCCCGGTCGTCGAGGGCGTTGAGTGGGAAAATGAGCGCCTGGACGCCGTGATGCCCTTCACCGCGGACAGCCGCAATGTCTCCGAACTGGGCGACCACAACGCCACCGCCCAGCGCATCTTCGACCGCGTCGGCTGGCAGTGACGCCAGCCAGGCAGGGCGGCCGGCTGCCGGATCGCGCGACGGCTCTCGCGATCCTGGCAGCCCTGGTCTGTGCAGCGCCGGTGTTTGCCGTCGCCTGGATCGCCGTGACCGGTGAGACGGGCGACTATCTCGCCCATCTCGCGCGCACGCGCCTGCCTGTCTATCTGGTCAACTCCGCCCTCGTCGCGCTGATCGCAGCCGGCGGCGCGGGGCTGATCGGCACGGTGCTGGGCTGGCTGGTCGCGCGGACCGAGTTTCCCGGCCGCGCCCTGTTCAGCTGGGTGCTGATCCTGCCGCTGGCCGTGCCGGCCTATGTCGCGGCCTATGCCTGGCTCGATCTCAGCCAGGCCGGCGGACCGCTGCACGCAGCCACCGCCGGCCTCTTCCCCACGGTGCGCGGCGCCTGGGGGGCGGGGCTGATGTTTGCCCTCGTGCTCTACCCCTATGTCTACCTTCTGGCGCGCGACACGTTCACCGGCCAGTCCGCCGACGCCTACAACGCCGCGCGCACGCTGGGCGCGGGACCGTTCAGCGCCTTTGCCCGCACCTCGCTGCCGATGGCACGGCCGGCCCTCGCCGCCGGGCTCGCCCTGGTGATCATGGAAAGCCTGGCGGATTATGGCACCGTCTCCTATCTCGGCGCGCCGACGCTCTCGATCGGGCTGGTGCGCGCCTGGAGCGGGGCGGGATCGCTGGTCGATGCGGCCCGCCTCTCCCTCATCCTCGTCGCCGTCGCGCTGATCGTGTTCGGCCTGGAACGCGCCCAGCGCAGCCGCGCGCGCTCGCACGCCGCCTCGGGACGCCACCGTCCGGCGCCGCGCTTCCATCTCTCGCGGACCCAGGGCCTCGCCGCGGCCCTGGCCTGCCTCATCCCGCTCGCTTTGGGCCTGGTCATCCCGCTCGCCCGGCTGGGCTGGCTGGCGCTCAACGAGCTGCCGGCACCGGGCCTGCCCGCCGCCGCCTGGCACAGCCTCACCCTCGCCGCGACCAGCGCCGTCCTCGCCGCGGGCCTGGGCCTGTCGACCGCCTATGCGCTGCGCGGACGCACCCCGCTGGCCATCGCCTCGGCGCGCGCCGCGGGGCTGGGCTATGCCGTGCCCGGCGCCGTCGCGGCAGTCGGCGTGATCGCCATCCTCTCGGGCACCCAGGCGCTGATCGACCCGGCCTGGCAGTCCTTCACCGGCGAGGTCTTCCCCGTCCTGCTGACCGGCGGCGCCGCAGCCCTGATCTTCGCCTATCTCTCGCGCTTTGCCGCTGCCGCGATCGGACCGTCCGAAGCCGCCCTCGCCCGCGTCACGCCGGCGCTGGACGGGGCCGCGCGCACGCTGGGCGCCACGCGGGGCGAGACCGTGCGCCGCGTCCACTGGCCGCTGATCGCCGCGGGCATCACCTCGGCCGGCCTCCTGGTCTTTGTCGAAGTGCTCAAGGAATTGCCGGCGACGATGATCCTGCGCCCCTTCAATTACGACACGCTCGCCATCATCGCCCACAATTACGCCAGCGACGAACGCCTGGGCGAGGCGGCACTGCCCTCGCTCCTGATTCCGCTGGTCGCCCTGCTTCCCATGATCTTCGTCGCCCGCTACCTCTCCCGGGCACGCTCTTCTTCGGGCCAGGTCTAGGCGGGACGGCATGACGGATACGCACACGCGCAGGGGATTGAGCATACGCGGCGCCCAGCGCCGCTATGTGAAGGAGACGGCCGCCCTGGCCGGCGCCGATCTCGATCTCGAGCCGGGCCGCATCACCGCCCTTCTCGGCCCCTCGGGCAGCGGCAAGTCCACCCTGCTGCGCGCCATTGCCGGACTGGAACGCCTCGATGGCGGCGAGATCCGCCTGGGCGACACGCTGTGGGCCGGGCCCGGCCGCCACCTCGCCCCGGAACGCCGCCGCGTCGGCATGGTATTCCAGGACTATGCCCTCTTCCCGCATCTCGACGCCCTGGCCAATGTCGCCTTCGGCCTCAAAGGGCCCGACGCCAAATCCATCGCCATGGCCCAGCTGGAGGCCGCCGAACTGGGACACAAGGCGAAAGCCTTCCCGCACGAGCTCTCCGGCGGCGAGCAGCAGCGCGTCGCCCTGGCCCGCGCCCTCGCCCCCGCGCCCGCCATCGTCCTCCTGGACGAGCCCTTCTCCGGCCTCGACCGCCGCCTGCGCCAGGAATTGCGCGAGCGCACCGTCGACACGCTGCGCGAAGCCGGCGCCACCGCCCTCATGGTCACACACGATGCCGACGAGGCCATGGCCGTCGCCGACGCCCTCGCCCTGATGGACCAGGGCCGCGTCATCCAGACCGGCACGCCGGAACATGTCTGGACCCATCCGCACAGCGTCACCGCCGCCCGCCTTCTGGGCGATATCGAAGTGATCGAGGCCTTCATAAAGGCCGGCGCCGCCGAAACCCCGCTGGGCCAGATCGCCACGCCGGACTTCAAAAACGGCTGCACCGTCTACGTTCTGGTGAGACCCCAGGCCATCCGCCTCACGATGGCGGCTGACGGCCCCTTCACCGTGACCCGCCGCCGCTCCGCCGGCACACACCTCGCCTTCACGATCGAGAACGCCGAAGGGCAAAGCTTCACGACGCACACACCCGTGCCGTCCACGCTGGCTGTGGGGGACAAGGTGGGCGTGACGCTGGACGAGGCGTTTGTGACTGTGGTGGGGGCTTGAGGGGGGAGCGCCCCAAAGTGCGTATTAGCCGAGCGAAAATGAAATGCCAGCTATATCCAGTGAGCGGAGTACAGCGTCCGCGATGCGAAGACCGCAAGAAAGCTATTGAATGCTGCGTCCTTCACATCTTGAATCAAGATGTTTCTCCATCATCGACGCCTCGATTTCGATCGATGATCGCCCCTCTCTCAAGAAATTGACAATATTACCAATGCTTATTTGGTCCGCACGAAGTGTACATATGTCATCGATATGGTTGAGAACCGCAGAGAGCGCGTTGTCCTCGTGTCGCTTGGCTAAAGCTGAGTTTTTCTCAAGAAAATCACTGAATTCCAGTCTGACGGACTGATCCCTTTGAGTAAGCACTGATGGGTCAACGCGCAGGAAAACGACTGGCGTAGCGATCGACGACGACCCAGATAGCGTAGTCTGAAAGTGCGTACCAAACACATATGGCGGGTGCACCCCAGCGGGTGCGAATAGCGCATATATATGCAAAGAGTCTCGACCCCGGACTTTACCATACATAATAGCTTGGTTTGCCACACTAAGCACCACGCCATCGACAAAATAGCGTTCTCCAGGGCTATTTTCATCAAATGAACTAAATCGAACCTCATTCCGCTCGCAGTACACCTCATGAAGGTAGACGCAGATTTTCCCTTTCTTAGCATCACGTCTTATCGCGACCCAGTAACCTTCAAGCGGTTTCACTGCACCAGAAGCACTAGTATTTCTCGCTCGTTCGAAGAATAAATTGAAACTTGCAGATTGAGTTAATCTGATGTGTTCATCGGCTAGGCTTTCGAACCTTTTCATCATCGCCTCAACTGGCCCTATTATTTCTTGATGATCAACAAGACGCTCAGCTATCAACAAAAACACGATAGCAGCGCACGTCGAGAGCACAAAAGACTCAGAACTTCCAGCGCTCGCAACACCGAACAACGGAATTACAAATATAGAAACTATAAAAACCACTATAGCAACGAGCGAATACAACACCACCTTCATAACATTCCTCCCCACTCCAAATACGAATCGCAGCTTGCAAAACCCTGTTCGGCGACCTGACCCTACCCGAAAAGCACCCCATCCGCGCCTTCGATGGTTATTGTTACCAATTCGCCGCAAGCGCCGAATAAAAAGCCCGACCGGCACCAGGACCTAAATTTGGGATGAGATCGAACCTCAGCGGTACCGATACACAGGCGTAAAGATTCCCGACACTCCAGCACGCCCCCGATCTGTGAACATGCTCGGCGTGCGCGCACCGGGGAACCGAGACGCAATGCTCGCGGATGAGCACCCTACTCAGTTGGAGTTTCGCCAGCGCGCACAACCCGCTCCGCAATTGACGCTCCCCTCTATTGCCCAGGGCACCCTTGTCGCGACGCCTGTCGTGCAAAGCCTCCACCACCAGCACACGCCGTTGGCCACCATTTATTTGCGGCGTCAGTTTAGATTTCGAGAAACGTCACACACGAGACGACAGCTTGGCAGTAGAAACTCTGCGGACAAGATGGAGACGCGAGCCAATTAAACACCGCTCAGCGCTTGCTGTCCAAGCAGCTTTTGGGCGTAGGGCCGCGAACTGGGCTTCAAAACAGTGTGCGTCACCAATTTCACACGGTGGACGTGACGCTGGGCGAGGCATTTGAACTTTGGCGGAGGCCGAGGGAGGTGGGCATTTAGGCTGTCTGCGTCGGCGTAGATACGGGCATTAGAGCCAAGGCGGCACAAGGTCGCTGCATTCCGACATATCGATGGGACGGCCCTTTTCCCAAGGATGAAGCAGGCCTTCTGTCACCAACGTCTTGCGAGACATTGTCGCAATGTTAGCTTGCATAGCAGCAAGATTCGAAACAGGCACAATGCATGATTCACTTCGAAATAAACGGAAAGAGGGTAAAATCCGGCAATATCGGAGACACCCTCATGCAGGCGGCTCTCGAGAGCATTGAGGCGCAGATCAGGAGAATAATCGGAACAATCCGCGACCCTGAGACCGGAGAATTCCCGACCGTGGTCATGCGCGGCGATAGCCTCGAGAACCTGCACATGCACGTTGAAGGTTCTCCTGAATTGATCGCGCTGGTTCGTGAGCGCATGGGCAAGGAGGAAGACGCAGTGAATGCAGAAGAGCCCGCGCGAAGCGTACCGTCCGCGTTTCTGTCTTACGCATCCGAAGATGCCGAACTTGCCGAACGTATAGCAACCGCATTGCAGGCACATGGCATCGAGACGTGGTGGGACAAGTGGTGCATAGCTACCGGCGACAGCCTGCGCCAGAAAATCGACGAAGGCCTCGGCAACTGCACGCATTTTCTGGTCCTGCTCACGCCGCAGTCAATTGGAAAGCCGTGGGTCAATCAGGAAATAGACGCCGGCCTCGTTCGCAAACTCAGCGACAAATGCCGGTTCCTCCCCATACGCCACAAGCTTCCTCCGGAGGACTTGTCCCCTTTGCTTTCCGGCATGCTTGCACCGGAGATCGGCGCCGATGAAGATATCACGCAACTCATCAGCGACATCCACGGCATCACCCGCAAGCCGAAGCTAGGGCCAGCCCCACATACGCAAGCGACAGAAGCGACCACGAGGACCGGCTACTCGGCGGCGGCAAATATGGTCGCCCGATATTTCGTCGAACAAACGAAACATGGAACATTCGCCGATCCGAGGGTCGATATAGAAACTCTAGCGCAGGGTACCAGCCTGAATATCAACGATGCCAAGGACGCGCTTTACGAGCTTTCTGCCTTCTTCAAGGACACAAGCATTCACTCTCTTGTGAAGCCGTCGCTGTTCACCGAGTTCGACCGGTATTGGAAACCTTGGGACCCTCGCTCAGATGCCTTGAAACTCGCCGCCGATATCATGAATGACCCCGAGTTTCCCGCAGCGAGTAGGCAGATTGCTGAACGGTACAGTTGGGAGCCGCGCAGGCTGAATCCCGCTGTTAACTATCTAATCGAACGGGGTCTAGCTAAGCGCTACGAGGTCATGGGCGAGCCTCAGTTCGTGCAGCATCGCGTAATTGGCAAAATCGATGAATTGCGTCGTTTTCTAAAGAACAGGCCATAGCGTTCGGCATGTTGTGTCAACCAGAAAGCCCCTATCGGCAGCTAGCCGATTTCTTTTGCTTGGCCAGTCGACTATCCGTTGCGCTCACAGGTGTGTGCATTCGCAATAGCTCCAGCAAAGCACAAAAAATCTGCCGCACCCAGCGGGCGCGGCAGATCAAACTCTCAGCCTCACTTCCAGATACCCTCAGGCGCCCGGCGCTTGAAACCTAAGCCGCCTTGCCCAGCTTGGCGGCGCGCTTTTCCTCAATGCGCTGGCGGGCAATCTCGTCGGCGATGATGTTGGCGGGGCGGCCTTCATTGCTGGACTGGTCGAGGATCTCGCCCAGCGTGGCTTCCAGACCGTCCAGCTTGCCCTTCACCCATTCCGGATTGAAGTCGCCGGCGATCTCGCCCATCACATTGATGATACCGCCGGCATTGATGACATAGTCCGGCGCGTAGACGATGCCGCGCTTGAGGACTTCCGCGCCCATCTCGCGCGTGGCGAGCTGGTTGTTGGCGGCGCCGGCGATCACTTTCGCCTTGATGCGGTCGATCGTGTCCGGATTGATGATCGAGCCGAGGGCGCACGGGGCGAAGACGTCGACATCCTGGTCGTAGATCTCGTCGAGACCGACAATGGTGGCGCCGTATTCCGCCTTCAGCTTTTCCAGCCCGTCCTGGTTGATATCGGTGACGAAGAGCTCGGCACCGGCCTTCGCCAGATGGCCGGCCAGATAGGTGCCGACATGGCCGGCCGCGCCCTGGATGGCGATCTTGACGCCGGAAAGGTCGCGCTTGCCCAGGCCGCGTTCGGCAGACACCATGATGCCGCGATAGACGCCCTCGGCGGTGACCGGCGAGGGATCGCCCGAGGCCGCCTTGCCTTCCGGCAGGCCGACCACATGCTCGGTCGAACGGCGCACGGCCATCATGTCGTCCGGGCTGACGCCGACATCCTCGGCGGTGATGTACTGGCCGTTGAGGCTTTCCACCGCGCGGCCGAAGGCCTCGAACAGCGCCTTGCGGTCGAAGGCGCCTTCCGGCTTCATGATGACGGATTTGCCGCCGCCGATGGGCAGGTCGGCCATGATATTCTTGTAGCTCATGCCCTGGGACAGGCGGAGCACGTCGGTCAGGGCCGCGTCCGAATTGGGATAGGACCACATGCGGCAGCCGCCGCAGGCCGGGCCGGAGGCCGTGGAGTGCACACCGATGACCGCCTTGAGGCCGGTCGTCTCGTCGGTGGCGAACAGGACTTTTTCGTGATTGTCGAACGATACGTGCTCGAGAACACTCATTACGGGCATACCCTTTTCAACGGTGGCAGCCCGTCCGCGGGCTGCGAAGTCGGGCCGTGGAATACCTGTTCGCGAGCCGCCTTACAAGCGCGCGAAAACACCCCGAATGCCGCTCAGCGTAATAATTCTTTCATGCGGCAGCGCAACATGGGGAGAATTTTTTCTTCGAACCACGGATTTTTCTTCAGCCAGACATTATTTCGCCAGGAGGGATGGGGGAGCGGCAGAAATTCCGGCCCGTACTCCGCGCCACGGCGGACGGTTTCGGTCAGTGTTTGCTGCATCCGCGAACCCAGATGGAAGCGCTGGGCATACTGTCCCACCAGCAGGGTCAGGCGCACATCCGGCAGGGCCGCGCGCACCCGCGCCTGCCACAAGGGCGCGCATTCCCTGCGCGGCGGCAGGTCGCCGCCTTTGGCGTCGAGACCGGGAAAGCAGAAGCCCATCGGCACGATGGCGATGCGGGATGTGTCGTAGAAGGTCGCCTCGTCCACCCCAAGCCAGTCGCGCAGCCGGTCGCCGGACGGGTCGGTGAAAGGCTTGCCCGAGGCGTGCACCCGCGTGCCCGGCGCCTGGCCGATAATCATGATGCGGGCGGTGGGGGCCGCCCGGATCACCGGGCGCGGTTCATGCGGCATGGCCGCCGCGCACACGCGGCAGGCGCGGATCTCGTCCAGCAGCGGATCGAGATCAGGCGCGGCCAATCCGCCAGACTCCCTTGAAATTCTCCGGGTCCTCGACCGGCTTGCCCTTGCGCAATATCGTCACCTCGCCGCGCCGGGCCAGCCGGATCGCCGCCTGGCGCACATGGCCGAACTGGCGGTTGAAGCGCTCCGGATCGATCGCCTTGGCGACATCCGCCGGCGAGACCGAGCGCCCCTCGGGCGCGGCCGCCACGAGTTTCACGATGATCGCCTCGATCGGATCGCTGCCTTCGGTCTCGCTCATCTTGCTGTCCTTCGCTCGGTGCCGGTGCGCCTCGCTAGCGCGCAGGCGGGATGGAATAGGTCGCACTGGCCTGTGCGATCAAGTCGTCGCTGCCGTCCGCCGTGATGTCGCAATCGGTGACGACCAGCCGCTTGCCCAGTTTCAGGATGCGGCAGCGGGCAATGAGCTCGCCGGGGCCGGCCTTGGTCAGGAAGTTGATATTGAGATTGGTGGTCACCGCCAGCGCCTGCGGTCCGATATGGCCGAGGATCACCACATAGGCAGCAAAGTCGGCCAGGGAGAAGAGCGTCGGTCCGGAAACGGTGCCGCCGGGGCGCAGATGTGTCGCATCCGTGCGCGCCCGCACGATGGCGCGGCCGGGTTCGATGGCGTCGATGGTGAAGATCCGGCCCGCGCGGTTCATCTCCGGAAAAACCTCCTCCAGGAAGCCGGTCACCGCGTCGGCCGTCATGGCGACCTCATATGTCACTGGGCGTTACTCCCGTGTTGCGCTTATGGGGGTCTTATGTACCCGCTGCGAGACAAGTATGAAGCGGTATTGTCTCATGGGCGCCCAGACCGCGAAACGCCGTACACAGAACGCGCCGGATCGATATAGGGAGCGCTCGCACAAAATGAAACGGGACCACCGCCCCTACTGGATGCACCGCGCCTGGGAAGCGTTCGAAAACGCCTGGACGGGCCATTTCCTCGCCCCCCACTTTGCCGCGTTGGGCATCGAGCCGAAAGTCGTATGTCCTTGGCATGTTGAGGTTTTCGGCCCCAACATCACCGCCGGCGACCGCCTGCACATCGTCGCCAACAAGGCCGATCCCGTGCGCCTCACCGTCTGGTCGCCGCAGACCCAGGCCGGCCGGATCGCGATCGGCAACAATGTCTTCATGGCCGGCGGCACCCGCCTTCTCGCCGCCGGCGATATCGAGATCGGCGATGACTGCCTGATCGCCAACAAGGCCACGATCTCGGATTGCGACTGGCACTCCATCCACGACCGCGTCGACCCGGCGCCGGCCTGGAAACCCGTGAAACTTCAACGCAATGTCTGGATCGGCGACGGCGCCTTTATCGGCAAGGGCGTGACCATCGGCGCCCATTCCGTCGTCGGCGCCCGCTCGGTCGTCACCCGCGATGTCGACCCCTGGACCATCGTCGCCGGCAATCCGGCCAAAGTGGTCAAGCGCATCGATCCGGACGCGCCGATGAAGACCCGCAGCGATCTCTACGCCGACGCCGAAGGCCTGCACCGCTTTTTCGACACCGCCTATCGCCAGGCCCTGAAAGGCAATTCCACCCCCGGCTGGCTGCGCAGCCGTCTCTGGCCGAAACGCGGCGACTAGAGCAGGATCGTTTCTTGCAGGACCGCTCTTGCTCCTGATTCTTGAGTGGTCGCGCGATCGAACCGGTGAACCGGTTCCCACTTCACCTGATCACGCTTCAACCGAACAACCCCGACGGCAGAACGCCCACGGCGGCCCCCGTCATCAGGGTGGCCAGCGTGCCGGAGATCAGCGCCCGCGGGGCCAGCTGCAGGATGTCCTCGCGGCGCGACGGCGCAATCGCCACCAGGCCGCCGGTCAGGATGCCGACCGAGGAGAAATTGGCGAAACCGCACAGCGCATAGGTCATGATCAGGCGCGTGCGCTCGGACAGCTCACCGCCGACCCGGGACAGCTGGTCATAGGCATAGACCTCGTTCAGCGCCGTCTTCAGCCCCATCAGCGAACCGGCCTGGGTGGCCTCGCTCCAGGGAATACCCGCCAGCCAGACGACCGGCGCGAAGACCCAGCCCAGGATCCGGTCGGCCGAGAGCGGCGCACCGAACACGTCCGGGAAAAGCCCGAGCAGGACATTCACCAGCGCGACCAGGGCGGTGAACACCAGCAGCATGAAGATGATGTTGAAATACAGGCGGATACCGTCCGACACACCGGTCGTCAGCGCGTCCATCGAGGAATGGTAGATCGGTGTCGGGATCTTCTCTTTCTGCAGCGCTTCCTCGGAGACCGGCTCGGCCGGCATCATCAGGCGTGACAGGAGGACCGCCGCCGGGACCGAGATCAGCGAGGCGGTGAAGATATGCCCCGCCGCCCCGTCGATCACGCCGGTCAGCTGGCTGACATAGAGCGCCATCACCGATCCGGCGACGGTGGAAAAGCCCACCGTCATGATGAGGAAGAGGTCCGGCCGGGTCATCTCCGGCAGGCGCGGCCGGATCAGCACCGGGCTTTCCGTCATGCCCAGGAAGATATTCGCCGCGGCGCCCAGGCTGGCCGAACCGGACAGGTTCAACAGACGCCGGAAGGCCGCCGCGAAACCGCGCACCAGGAATTCAAGGAGCCGCCAGCGCCACAGAAGGGCTGACAGCGCCGACAGCACGATCACCATGGGCAAGGCCTGGAAGGCAAAGAGGAAACCGGAACCGCCAGCCGGGTCGGTCTCCCAGGGCGCCTCGCTGCCAGCCAGATAGCCGAACACGAATTGCGCGCCCTCATTCGTCACCTCCTGCAGCACGGCGACGACGCCGGTCAGCGATTGCAGGAAGGCGCGGAACGGCGCGACAGAGTAGAGCAGCCAGGCGATCAGCAATTGCAGAGCGATGGCACCAACCAGCAGGACAATGGAGATCTTCTTGCGCGGGCCCAGCAGCCACGCCACGCCCGCAAGAGCAAAAAGTCCCACAAAGCTGCGGGCCTGCAGCACCAGATCGTCCATGAATGTCCCCAAGCAGATAAAGGCGGGACAATATTCCGCCATCACCTGCAGCCGCAAGCTCTTGCCTCAATCCGCACTGCAGGAAATGCTGGCGGGAGATGGACCGTGAACCGATCAAAACACCCTGTGTGAAAGTCTGTTTCGTCGATCCCGGCAGTGGGATCTGTGTCGGATGTTTCCGCACGATGGAAGAATTGGGCCGCTGGACGCGCTATAGCGACGCCGAACGCGAAACCATCATGGCCGCGCTGCCCGGACGCGAGGCCGCCTACCGCAAGACGCGGCAACCGGGTTGAGCCCCGGCCGCCCGTGGAGACCGACATCATGGCCCATCTCCTCTCCCGGCTGGCCCGGCCCGCCCTTGCCCTCGCCCTCGGCCTTCTGGCGCTGAGGCTTGTGGTCTGGCCGGTCTGGGACGGCGTGCCTCCCGAACTCCGCCTCGGTCTCGCCGGCCTCGTCGTCATCCTGCTGATCGCGGCACTGATCAGCGCCGGTTTCGCTCCGCCGGGCGAACGCCACCGAAATCTGGTCGCCTGGGTCAGCGTGCTGGCCACCTTCGGCGTGACGCCTGTTCTGGAGCACGATTATCGCGACTGGCAGCACGCCCGGACCTGGGACCTGACCCTTGCGCAGGGCTCCCGGCCCCGAGCCCGGCCACCCGGCGACGGGGACATCGTGCTGAACCGGCAACGCGACGGGCATTACTATCTGACCGCCCGGATCAATGATGCGGGCGTCGAGTTCCTGGTCGATACCGGGGCCAGCGTCGTGGCTCTGGGCTGGGATGATGCGCGCCAGGTCGGCATCCGGATGGAGCGGCTGGACTTCATCCATCCGGTTTCCACGGCCGCCGGCCAGACCATGGCCGCCACGGTGATCATCCGGGAGCTGGATATCGGCGGGCATCGTTTCCGCGACGTGCCGGCCGTGGTCCTGCGCGACAGCGAACGCTCGCTCATGGGCATGTCGGTACTGAACCGCTTCTCCTCCCTGGAAATCCGGGAAGATCGGCTGATCCTGCGCCCCTAGCCGCCGAGGACTGCTTCGCGGACCAGCATGATACCGACGATCACCAGACCGATGGCAAACAGGCGTTTGAGCGTCCGCTCCGGCAGATCGTGCGCCAGCTTGGCGCCCACCGGCGCAACAAAAAAGGCGCAGCTCGCCAGAAGTGCAAAACCGGGCCCGTTCACATAACCCAGCGACCAGGGCACGACTTCATGCCCCCAGCCATTGACGATGAAGCCGATCGCACCGGGAGCCCCGATCGCAACACCGAAACCGGCGGCTGTGGCGACCGCCTGGCGGATCGGCTTGCCGCACAGCGTCATCAGGGTGACCCCCATGACGCCGCCGCCAATACCCATCAGCGCCGAAAACGCCCCGATCGTGCCGCCCAGGCCGATGCGGATGATCCCGCCGGGCATATCCTCGCGCAGGGTCCAGTCGGGCCGGCCGAAGAAGAATTGCAGCGAGAGCAGCATCGCCATGCCGCCGAAAATGCCGGTCAGCATGCGGCCGGAAAGATAGTGCGCGATGACTGTACCGATAAGCGTGCCCGCGACGATCCAGGGCGCCCATTCGCGCAGAACCTTGAAGTCCACCGCGCCACGCTTGGCATGGGCAGAGACGCTGCGCAGCGAGGTCGCGACAATCACCGCCAGCGAGGTCCCGACCGCGACATGCATCACCCGCGGGTCCTCATAGCCCAGCGAGTTGAACGCGAAATAGAGCGCCGGCACCATGACGATACCGCCGCCAATGCCGAACATGCCCGCGATCAAACCCGCAAACGCGCCCGTGGCGGCCATCGCCAGGACCAGAATCCAGATATCCTGCATCGCTATGCCGCCTCGTTATGCGGCACAACCGCCGCCAGTGCCTCGTCGATCACTTCAAGTCCCGCGCCACGCTTGGGCGCCTTTTCCGACAGGATACGCCGCCACAAACGGGCCCCGGGCTGGCCGGTGAAAAGGCCCAGCATGTGGCGCGTCATGTCGTGCAGCCGCGTCCCCTTGTCCAGCTGGCTTTCCAGATAGGGCCGGTAGGCGTCGACCGCCTCGACACGGCTGGCAACCGGATCGGCCTTGCCGAACAGCCGGCTGTCAGCCTCGGCCAGGATCCAGGGCGTGTGATAGGCGGCGCGGCCGAGCATCATTCCGTCCAGCGGCACCGTTTCCGCGAGCCCCTGATCGAGGGTTTCCAGACCGCCATTGAGGATGATCTCGAGCTCCGGGCGCCGCGCCTTCAGGCGGCGCACCAGATCATAATCGAGCGGCGGAACCGTGCGGTTTTCCTTCGGGCTCAAGCCTTTCAGCCAGGCCTTGCGGGCGTGCACGGTGAAACTCGTCACCCCGGCCGCAGCGACCGTCTCGACGAAATCGAACAGGGCCACTTCGGGATCCTGCTCGTCAACGCCGATCCGGCACTTCACCGTGACCGGCACCGACACCGCATCCTGCATCGCCTTCACGCAGTCGGCGACCAGCGCCGGTTCCTGCATCAGACAGGCCCCGAACCGGCCCGACTGCACGCGGTCGGATGGACAGCCGACATTGAGATTGATCTCGATATAGCCGAAGCCCTCAGCAATCCGGCTGGCTTTTGCAAGGTCGGCCGGATCGGATCCGCCCAGCTGGATGGCCACGGGATGCTCGGCGGGATCGAAGCCGATCAGCTTGTCCCGGTCGCCATGGATCACCGCCTTGTCGACAGCCATTTCCGTATAAAGCAGCGCGCTATTCGTCAGGACACGGTGGAACGCCCGGCAATGCCGGTCGGTCCAGTCCATCATCGGAGCCACCGAAAGGCGGCGGTCAGGCGTACGGGCTGCAATCATGCGCGCCATTTAGCGCGGACCGCCCGCTGAACCAAGTCACGGCAGCGCACAAACCGTTCAGTGACGCGTCACCTCAGCGATCAAAACGTTCAAATTCGATCTGTTCGCTTCACGTCATTTCAATTCGGGCCTGTTTTCCTGCAGCGGCGAGGGAGGCGTTTCATGGCCAAGGCAATCTATCACAAGCATCAGCGCGTATTTGTCCGCCCGGTGGGAACCTGGGCGCTTGTCGAACAGGTCAAGCCGCAATGGGTGAAGGATGTCGAGGAGCCCGTGCGGGTCTATTACGACTGCGGCCTCGGCCGCGACTTCGTGGCTGACGAGCTCGCTGCCGAGCAGGCCGACGAGATCGACACGGCAAGCTGGCGGGTCTTGCGCGCCCGCAACAAGTGGCAGCCCGTCGAGGAATGCGGCCACCACCCCTATCCCGGCACCTTCCCGGTCGTGGTCACCGAGAGCATGGACTGGGGTGGCTGGCGTGTACCGGCTGCGGAGTATGACCGCGACCCGTCGCGGATCGAGGGCCAAGCGCGGCTGATCGCCAATGCGTCACATTTGATGGCCATCGCAGAAGAGCTGGCCAGGCTGGCCGGCGAAGACGGCGACCTGCCTCCGTCACTCGCCGAACTCAGCCACAAGGCAAGCAAAACACTTCGTGAAATCAACACGAAACCTGCCAGCAAGGATAACAGCAAATCCCGTCACGCGGCCTAGACGCGCATAAAAATTTAATCGCCTTCTAACGATTATCTGTGAATCTGGACGATCAGTCTTGAACGGGTCGAGCCGCCATCATGTCGCTTGTCGAACAACGCAATCGCTTCCTGTCCTTCGCCTTTGCCTCGGCCGATATTCTTGTCGAAACAGATCCCTCCTGCCGCATCACCTACACGGCTGGCGCTGTCGCTGCCCTCGGGTCCAGTCCCGCCGGCGCCGACAGCGACGGTGTGGGCGATCCGCTTGAAAGCCGCATCGACCGCACCTCGCGGCCAATCCTCAAGGCGCTGGTCCGCCGGCTGAAGCCCGGCCACCGGCTCGGACCTGTCCGTATCACGATCGACGGACGCGAAGCCCAGCTTTGCGGCTGGTCGCTGGGCGATGACGAGCGCATCCGCTGGTCGATCTCCTTCAGCGCCATGCATGCACCTGACGATGTCGATCCCCAGGCCTTCGAGCGCAGTGCAGAAAGCGCGATTGCCTCAGCCCGCAATGTTGGCACCGACATGGCCATGTCGGTCCTGCGCATCGAGGCCGGCGACGATGTTGACCGTCTGATCGGCCCGGCCAATGCCGAACAATTGCGCACATCGGTTGCGGCGTCCTGCGCCCTGGCCATCGGCAATGACGGCGTTGCCCGGCAGATCGACGCCGCGCGCACAGCCCTGATCCACGCCCGGTCCGTCGATCTGGCAGCATTGCGCGACGAAGTCGCGGCGACACTCAAGGGCTTTGACCTCGGCGAGGCCGATGTGCGGATCGAATCGGTCTGCGACGCGCCCGAACTGGAGCCGGAAATTGCCGTTCAGGCCTTCCTGCATGCGATCAATGAAGCCGCCGACAGCGGCAGGGCCCTCGACGTGATCTCGCTGCAGGAGACCGCCGATCACCTGATGAACGAAACCCGCAAACGCATGACCGAGCTGCGCACGACGATTGCCGGCCGCGTGATCGAACCGCACGCCCAGCCGATCATCGACCTGGAAACCGGCAAGGTGCACCACTACGAGCTGCTGCTGCGCCTGCCCGGCGGGCGGCCGGTCGAGGAAAGCGTGGGTTTCGCCGAGAGCACCGGGCTGATCCATGAAATCGACTATGCGATGACCGAGATCGCGGCGCAGTTCCTGCGCGAAGATTTCGACCGCCCTGCCCTGGCCGTCAACCTGTCCGGCAAGTCCCTGACCAACATGGCCTGGGCGAAGAAATTCCTGGCCCTTCTCGCCGATCTGAAGATCGATCGCAGCCGGCTCATGTTCGAGCTCACCGAGACGGCCTCCGTGAAGAACATCAAGGCCGCCAACAATGTCATCGCCAAAATCCGCGAGCGCGGCCACGCGGTCTGCCTGGACGATTTCGGCGCCGGTGCCGCAGGCTTCCACTATCTGCGCGACTTCCCGGCCGATATCGTGAAAATCGACGGCTCCTATGTCCGCAACGCCTCGCGCTCTGAACGCGATACCATTCTGCTGCGCGGGATGATCGACCTCTGCAACGCCCTGGGGACGGAAACCGTTGCGGAAATGATCGAAAGCGAAGCCTCGGCCAAACTGATGCGCAAGCTTGGCGTTCGCTACGGACAGGGTTTCTTTTTCGGTAAGCCTGTGGCGCTAAAAGAACTCAAGAATCCGCGAATCAACAAAACGCGGGCTGCTTGAACCAAACCACGAGACCGCCGCCATGGCCGCAGATTTCAGCCGAGTCAGGACGCTGATCGTCGACGACAACACGTACATGCTGACTATCCTGCGGACGATTCTGCACGGCTTCGGGATCAAGCAGATCTACGAATCGCGTGATCCCGCAGAAGCCTTTGACATGGTGCGCTCGGACTCGATCGACATCATCATCACCGACTATCAGATGGACATTCTGGACGGGCTCGACTTCGTGCGGCTGGTGCGTACGGCCGACGACAGTCCCAATCCGCTGGTGCCCATCATCATGCTGAGCGCCTATTCCGAGCGCTCCAAGGTCATGGCGGCCCGTGATGCCGGTGTGACGGAGTTCTGCTGCAAACCGATTACCGCAAAGGAGATGTTCTCCAAGATCGCGGCGGTCATCAACGAGCCCCGTCCCTTCATCCGGAACCGCCACTATTTCGGGCCTGACAGACGCCGGAACGATCCGGACAAGTCGGCCTACAAGGGACCGGAAAGACGCAAGAGCCGCCAGAAGGCGGCCGCGAAAGACGAAGGTGGGGAAACAGAAGGACAGAAGCCGGCGCAGACCGGCTCGTGACGCCAATCCCGGTGTCGACAGCACAGGCCGACACACCCTAGTTTGAGACCATGAATCACATGCGGTTCGATACGCGCCCGTCCACGGACAAGGCGACCCGCGCCCCTTCGCCGGGCGAGACGGGGAAGGTGCGTGCGTCGAAACGCGGATCGGGCGCACTGTGGATCGTCATCGCAGTGCTGCTCTTCACCCTCGCCTATGGCGGCATCCTGCTGGTCAAGATCCAGCAAGAGCGCGAAACGCTGATCACCGAGGCAGAACGCTCACAGGCCAATGCTGCCGGCTATCTGGCCGAACGCGTCACCGCCCGCATCGCCGAAGCCCGCTATGCGCTCGCCTTTGCCAGCGCGGACCTGCGCGACACGCCTATCGACGAAATCGTGCCGGCTGCGCGCGCGCGGCTGATGGCGATCGGCGACTCCGACATCGTCCAGGATGTCGCCATCCTGCTGCCGGACGGCCGCACTATCGCGGCAGCCAATCCGGGCGACGGGCTGCGCGAAATGGCTGGCCAGGCGCTCGACGCACCGTCGGGCCTGACGGCGGAAATCGTCGACGGCCAGCCTGCGCATCTGGTGCTCGCCGTGCCGGTACAACTGTCTGACGGTACGGTCGGCGCTTTCGTGGCCCGGCTCGTAACCGATCTCGTGCTGCCGGACTGGGGTGATGAACGCGTGGTCGCGCTCGCCGACAGCAATGGCGGCATGCTGGCCATCCGTCCGCAGATGCGCAGTGTGCGCGCCGGGACGCCGCTGGCCTCACGCTTCGGCCTGGACGATGCCTTTGTCGAACGTCTGGCCGGCGAAGGTGGCGGTGCGACCTCCGACGCCCGCTTCGGCGAGGAGCGCGTGACCTTCGCCGTCGCGCCGATCGCCGGCACCGAACTGCGCGTCTATGCGCTCGGCGCGATGCGGATCAACCAGAACGCCTGGTACCGCACCATCTCCTTTTACGGCCTGATGTTCATCGCACCGATCTTCGTCGCCATGGGGCTCAGCGCACTCGTCTTCACGCAGATGGGCCGCCTGCGCTCGACCCGCCAGCAGCTCGAGGACAATGAGCAGCGCTTCCGCGTGGCTATCGAGGGCGCACGATGCGGTGTCTGGGACTGGAATCCCGATGCCGACACCGTCTTCGTTACCGACAGTCTTGCGCGGATACTCGGCATGGACACCGCTCTGGAATGCAGCGGCAGCGAATTCCTGCGCCTGTTCTCCAAACCCGACCGTGAACGCGTGCGCGCCGCCATGCGCGGTGCACCGGCCGGCGGTGAAGTTGATCTGGAAGTGCTCGCCGCGCACGCCGCCGTGTGGCTGCAGATGCGCGGACGCATCCTGCCCGGCGCCGTCGGCAGCGACCAGGCCCGCATTGTCGGTGTCGCCATCGACATCACGGATCGCAAGGGCGCCCAAGCCCGCGTCGTCGCCGCTGAAAGCCGGCTGCGCGCAGCGCTGGAATCCATGTCCGAGAGCTTCGTGCTCTGGGACTCGCGCCACCGCCTGGTGCTGTGGAACCGCAAATTCCGTGACGCCTTCGATTTTTCGGACGGCATGCTCAAGCCGGGCATGAGCTATGCCGCGGTTGAACAGGCCGCCGCGCGGGCCATCAAGACCGTTCACGGCGGCACGGAAAACAAGGCGGCCTACGAAATCGAGCTCGCCGACGGGCGCTGGCTGCACTATTCCGACCGCGCCACGGCGGATGGCGGCATGGTGAGCGTCGGCGCCGACATCACCGATCTCAAGCACCACGAAGCCGCCCTGACCGAGAACCAGGCCCAGCTGCGCAAGACCGTCGAGGACGTGAAGCGCTCGCAGGCCCGTATCGCCGATCTCGCCCGCAAGTACGAGGCCG
Source organism: Maricaulis sp. ABE4_448 (assembly GCF_056160825.1). NCBI lineage: Bacteria > Pseudomonadati > Pseudomonadota > Alphaproteobacteria > Maricaulales > Maricaulaceae > Maricaulis > Maricaulis sp. ABE4_448. Next base: position 364,363 of record NZ_JBSWXX010000002.1, on the reverse strand, counting down.
AGAAGATCCGCGCCGAGGAAGCCAACCGCTCCAAGTCGGAATTCCTGGCCAATATGAGCCACGAGCTGCGCACACCGCTGAACGCCATCAACGGCTTCTCCGAAATCATGCTGAAGGAGATGTTCGGGCCTTTGGGCGACGAGCGCTACACAGGCTACATGAAGGACATCCTGACGTCCGGCCAGCACCTGCTCGAACTGATCAACGACATTCTCGACATGTCGAAGATCGAGGCCGGCAAGATGCAGCTTCAGCCGGAACCGACCGATGCGAGCGAGCTGATCGGGCAATGCGTGCGCATCGTCCGCGGCCGCGCCGAAGAGAAGCGCCTCCAGCTGCGCGCCGATGTCTCGGACCTGCCGGAAATGGAGCTCGATCCGCGTGCCTTCAAACAGGTGATGATCAACCTGATCTCCAACGCGGTGAAATTCACGCCGGAAGGCGGGCGCGTCACGGTGCGCGGCTTCCTGTCGGGCGTCGGTGTCGCCTTCCAGGTCTCCGATACGGGTATCGGGATCGCCAAGGAAGACCTGCCCCGCCTCGGCCGGCCGTTCGAGCAGATCGAGAACCAGCACTCCAAGAGCCACCAGGGCTCGGGCCTCGGCCTGGCGCTGTCCAAGTCGCTGATCGAGCTGCATGGCGGCACGCTGACCATCGACTCGGTGCTGGGTGAAGGCACGACGGTGAATGTCGTGATGCCGATCAGCCAGGACCAGCCGGTCGACCTGGACGCGCTCGCCGAGATCGAGGCCGACGCCTATTCCGACATCGACGACAATGACGACATCAACCGTGTCGAAGCGTTGTTGTCCGAAGCGATGGAAGACGGTTTCGATGCCGATGACGAGTTCGTCGACAGCGCCACGACGGCCCGGCTCGCTGCAGGCGAATAGCGACGGCGCTGTGCCCGGGCTGGCTGCCTAATCCGGACGCGGGCCGTCGGGCGGCGGCGGGCCATCCCCTTGCGGACCGTCACCCCGGTTATCACGACGGCGCCTGTGCCTTCGACCGTCCCGCTCCCGGGTTACCTCGAGCATGCCGGACCGGGTCTCTGCATCAAGCTCGGTCATGAGATCAAGCATGACACCCTGAAGCCCCAGCTCCAGCGCTTCGCGGGAATTGCGCAGACGCTCGAGTGCATCAGCGGCAGCATCACGATCGAAGGTTTCCGCGCGCACCGCCGCCTCGAAATCTTCCTTGGCCTGGCGGCTCTGGGCGAACAGGGCCCGGATCTCGTCGATATTGTCGCGCGTGCGCTGACGCGCCTCCTCGCGAGCCTCGTCAGGCAGGGCGAACAGCAAGTCGCGCATGTCAAAGCCTGCGCGGCGGGAATCGTGATGCCGGCGCTCACCGCGTCCGCGGTCTTCGCCTTCCGCCTGCCGCCAGTCCGGGCCTTCCGTCGTGCGGTGCAGAAGGAAGCCGGCGAGCACGCCATTAGCGAGAACAGAGACCAGAAGGGCGGCGATCCAGGGTGTGGACGGTTTCAAACGTCTTCTCCCAGCCAGGTGATCCAGTCTTCATCCAGACCGGCATAGGCATCGGCCGCGGCATACAGTGTCGGGGTCACGGGCTCGGTGACCGTCAGGGCGCCGCTGGCAAAGCCGATAAAGGCCCCCACCAACAGGGCCGCCGCAGCGGCAGCCGGCATCTGCCAGCGCATAGCCGGCGCCGCCGCCGGAAAGCGGTTGAGGATCCGGCGTTCCAGCAATTCGGAGGGTTGAGCGTCGGGCCCGCCAAGCCAGTCATCCAGCAGGGCCTCGGCCTGCAAGGCGGCGTCGGCGGCATCCGGGTGTGCGTCCGCAAAGGCCATGGCGGCGGCTCGTTCATCCTCGGGCCAGCGGGCCGGATTGGCCCCGTAGGCCTCCACGATCTGGATAAAGCGTTCTTCGGTCATTGCGTTGCACCGTAGCGGGCATCTCTCTGCCCTGTATAGCTGGCCATCAGATCCGGGGCATCCCCGGTCAGAATGGCCTTCAGTTTGCGCCGGCCGCGGGCCAGCAGGGATTCCATCGCCTCGACAGAGACCGACATGATGTCCGCCGCGTCGATATTACTCATGTCCTGGAAGTGGACGAGTTCGAGCGCCTGACGCTGCCGGTCCGGCAGTTGCGCCATCGCTGCGGCAATCCGGTCGCCGCTTTGCGCCCGGGTCATCGCCGTCTCCGCATCCGGCGTCTCATCGACCTGCTCGGGCGGCGTATCCGTCAGCACTTCGCGCCGCCGGCGCAGCCGGTCATAACAGAGATTGATCGCAATCCGGCACATCCAGGTCGAAACCCGGGCCGAGCCGGGCCGCCAGCGCGGCGCAGCTTTCCAGACCCGTATGAAGGTCTCCTGCGCGATATCCTCGGCCTCCATCTCGTCATTCAGCATGCGACGAGCGAGACCGAGAATACGCGGCAGGTTGCGCGACATGAGCAGGCGGGCGGCCGACCGGTCTCCCCGGCCGACGCGGACGATCAGGTCCGCATCGTCCGGTTCGCCGGCCGGATCACGGACACGGCTTGAAGCCTGGCTTTCTCCAGCCACCGTGTCGTCGTCCATGCCGCGCCCGTCAAACATCGCGATGGCGCTTAGTCGCGCCACCAGAAGCGGCGATCCTGACGGCGCTCGACCGAGGCGTCCAGCTCTGCCGGCGTCACGACACCGTCTTCGTCAGCGTCGAGACGGTTGAACAGACGGTTCTCGCGTTCCAGGAATTCGGCGCGGGAGATCCGGCCATCCTCGTCAGCATCGGCGCGCATATGGCGCGGTCCGCCTTCGGAACCACCGCCCCGGCGGCCCCAGCGGCGGCCTTCGCCGTCTCCGGCCCGCTCGGCACGTTCCTCAGCCCGGATGGCACGCATGCGGGCGTGGACGGGCGACTGGTCGGCCTCGTCGAGATAGCCGTCGGAATTGCGATCCATCCAGGCGAACATCTCCGCCTGCAGGCTTTCCACTTCGGCCCGAGTGATGGAATTGTCGCCATTGGCGTCGGCTGCGCGCAGCACCATCATGGCATTGCCATGACCGCCATCGCGGCCACCGCCTTGTCCACGCATTCCGCCGGGGCCGGCAGCCTCGGCCGCAGCACCGGCCAGCATCAGGGTCGAACCGGCGAGCAGAACGATCATTTTGGTGTGTTTCATGACTGAATTTCCTTGTCCTTGATCACCTCGCTGACCTTTCAACGCCGGCGGCAGGAAATTCCGTCGCGGACCTGTCGTCAGATTTTTCCGACATGGTGGCGGAAGAATTTGCGCACCCGTCCGGCCCGGCTCTCGAGCGCCGTCTCGAGCTCTGGCAGACTGCCCACACCGGCGAGTCCGGCAAGGCGCTCGGCAAAACCGGCACTCGCCGCCGACGGATCGAAGCCGGAGCCGTGTGCACTTCTCATCAGCTGCAGCAGTCCGAGATAGAGATCCAGCGACGCGGTGAGAAATTCCGCATCCTCGCCCGGCAGTGCACCGCAATCCGCCAGGACCGCCAGCGCAGCGCGGGTCGACGGCCGCAGCACGTCCTTTTTCGATGCATGCACCAGCTGCAGGGTCTGGGCGATAAATTCGATGTCCTGGATGCCGCCGGCCCGCGTCTTGAGATCCCAGGGCCCGCGCGCCGGCCTGGCCTCCTCCAGGCGTTTGCGCATGGCCAGCGCATCCTCGCGCACCCCCCGGCTGTCGCGCGGCTGGGTCAGCGCGTCGCGTATTGCCTTGCTCACCCGCCCGGACAGGGCCGCATCACCCGTGACGACCCGCGCCCGGGTCAGCGCCATCATCTCCCAGGTCCAGGCTTCGCCGGGATAATAGGTCTCGAAACGCGCAATACTGACCGCAACGGGCCCGGCCTTGCCCGACGGCCGCAATTGCATGTCGACCTCGAACAGCTCGCCCTCTTCGGTCGGCGCCGAAAGCGCCGAGATCACTCGCTGGGCAAAGCGGCCGAACCAGGACTGGGCATCACCCTCGCCTTCATAGACGATCATGATGTCCAGATCGCTGTCCGAGGCGAGTTCGCAGCCGCCCAGCTTGCCCATGCCCAGCACCACGAATGTGCCCGGCATCGCGCCGAAACGGCGCTCGGTTTCCGCCTGCGCCGCCTGCGCCATCGCGGCCAGGGAAATTTCCGCCATCGACGAGAAGGCGGCACCGGCCTGCTCGGCACTGACTTTGCCGCGAAGGACCTGGGCGCCGATCCGGAAGCGTTCCTCACGGACCAGCCGGCGCGCAATATTGAGAGCGTCTTCGTAGCCGCTGGCCCGCGACAGCGCCTCCGACAGCAGCGTGCCGAACGCATCGGGCCCCTCATCTGCCAGCGGGGCGGTGAAACGCCGGTCGAGCATGGCATCGAGCAGGTTGGGCCGGCGGGCCAGGTCGGTCGCCATGCGTGGCGCCAGCGTGATGATCGATACGAGATCGGCCGCCAGTCCGGGCTCGTTGGACAGGAGGGAAAGCGGCTGCACACCCATGGGCAGGTTTTCAAAGAAGCCCGCAAACCGCACCAGCGCCGCGTCCGGCTCCCCGGTTGCGGCCATGCGGTCGACGAGTTGCGGTGCGATGCGGGCAAAGAGCGATCGGGCCCGCGCCGTGCGGACGGCGCGCACGCGTCCGGCGGCCCAGCCATTGAGACGCTTCCAGACCGCCTCGGGCTCGGCGAAGCCCAGCCGCTCGAGCGTGACCAGCGTGTCCGGTGTCGGCTCGACACCGGTCAGGATCAGCGATCCGGCTTCCGATGCCAGCGGTTCGTCATCCTCGAACTGGTCGGAAAAATGCCCGTGTACCCGCCGCAGGCAGGCCTCCACTGCACCGTCAAAGGCCGTCAGGTCGTCATACCCGGCCATGGCAGCGATGGCGGCACGATCCGCGTCGCTTTCGGGCAGGGTCTGGCTGGCCTCGTCCTGGCGCATCTGCACGCGATGTTCCCACGCCCGGAGCCGGCGATAGTCGGCGGTCAGGGCATCGACCACGCCGGCCTCGACCACATCCGCCTCGCACAGCGCCCGCAGCGCATCCAGTGTTGCGGACATGCGCAGCGCCTCGTTTCGTCCGCCGAATACGAGCTGCGGGATCTGGGCGTAGAACTCGATCTCGCGGATCCCGCCCCGCCCGAGCTTGAGATCATGTCCCGCGGGCCGCACCTCGGCCCGGCGGCCGACAGTCTGGATCTGACGCGCAAGGCCGCGGATATCGTCGACGGCGGCAAAGTCCAGCGAACGGCGCCAGATGAAGGGCTGCATGAAGCGCAAGAAGGCCTCCGCCGCCGCGAAATCGCCGGCACAGGCGCGCGCCTTGATCCAGGCCGCCCGCTCCCAGGTCTGGCCGAAGCTCTCGTAATAATTCAGCGCCGCTTCGGTCGAGATCACCACCGGCGTGGCACCCGGGTCCGGCCGCAGTCGCAGGTCGACGCGGAAGACATAGCCGTCTGCCGTGATCTCCTGCAGCGTACGCGTCACAGCCTGCACGAGGCGGGGCAGGCGCTTGCGCGGCTCCTGGTCCTCCGGCAGCACCAGGGCGTCAGCGTCGTAGAGCACGACCAGGTCGATATCGGAGGAGTAGTTCAGATCGCCCGTGCCCATCTTGCCCAGCGCCAGTACAAAAAGACCGGGCAGCGGGTTGTCGGCGGCTTCCGGCGGAAAGGCCCGTCCCTGTCCGGCCAGCAGCCGGACATGCCCCGCAAGCGCGCCCGCGACGGCCGCATCGGCAAATCGGGTCATTGCCGCGGTGACCTGCTCGACGGACCAGATGCCCGCCAGGTCTGCCAGGCCGATCACCAGATGGGCATCGGACTTGGCCTGACGCAGCGCCCGGTCGAGCGCGTCAGCATCCGGCGCGGCTTCACCGGCGATGCGGGCGTTGTCGATCGCGTGATCGATCAGGCTGTCCGGCGGCTCGACCGCGCAAGCGGCCAGTGTCGCCGGACGCCGCTGCGCGAGGCGTGCCAGATAGGGCGCGGCGTCAAAAACCGTATCCAGAAAGGCCCGGGCTGGCGCGACGCGTGAGCGGACGTCTTCGGGAAGTCCATCGAAGACATGGGCACACCGTCCGCGCTTGCAGCCTGGCAGAGGCTTGCGCTGTGCGTCGAGAATAGGAGTCGTGTGCGTCATCACAGGCAAACTGGCGCGATCCGCCCTGAAGGTGAAGTCCCGCTTGGCGCTGTGAGTTAGCGCGTCCCCGGCGGCGCCTTGGGAAAGCAGAGCGAAGCCCTTAACCCCGGACCGTGACCGCCCGCCACAACACCCGGGCCTTCATTCAGCTCGAAACGGCCATTGTGAACATCGGCAATCGCCTGCACCAGCGACAGACCCAGGCCGGAACCCGGCTGGGAGCGCGAATTATCCAGACGCACAAAGCGCTGCACCACGCGTTCGCGATCGACATCGGGAATGCCCGGACCCGTATCGGTCACGGAAAACTCGATCATGCCCTCGCCCGTCTCGCGCAACCGCAGGGTCACGGCACCGCCAGCCGGCGTGTATTTCACGGCGTTGTCGAGAATATTGGCAAGCGCCTGAGACAGAAGACCGCGATCGCCCAGCATTGCGAGGCCGGGCTGGATCTCGCTGGCGAAGGACAGGCCGTCATCCTCGCAAACCGGCTCGTACAGCTCGGCCATGTCTGTGGCGATCTCGGCCGGATCCAGCCGCACGATCGAGGCCCGGCTCTCACCGGCTTCCAGGCGCGACAGCGACAGGATCGCATTGAAGATGCCCAGCAGCTCGTCGGTATCCGCCACGGCCCGCTCGAGCGCCTGTTCGCGCGCATCGAGATCGCCGTCGTCGCGCAGCGCTTCGTCGAGCCGGTTGCGCATACGCGTCAGCGGCGTGCGCAAATCGTGGGCGATACTGTCGCCGGTGTGGCGCATGCGATGCATCAACGCCTCGACCCGGTCGAGCATGTTGTTGAAGTTCTCGGACAGCTCGTCCAGTTCGTCGCCGGTATAGTTGCGCGGTGCCCGCGGCTGCAAATCCCCGGCTCGTACCCGGCGGGCGACATTGTTGATCTTGTCGAGACGCCGCACGAACCGCCGGCTGACAAAAATCCCCGCCGCCACGCCCAGCGCCAGCGCCAGCGCCGAAGCCGCCAGGATGGTGTTGAGCATGCGCGAGATCAGACGCGTCTCGTCGTCCACATCCAGACCGACGAACAGGCGATAGCCGGACGGAAGTTCCACGATCTGGCCGCGGACAATCCGGTCTTCCTTTTCGTTGTCGTCGTCCACACCGCCTGCAGGAGGCCGCCGGTAGGTGAACTGGACACGGCCCTCCTCGTCCGGCGGGACTTCGGGCAGAAAACTCAGATTGCCCAGGGTTCGCCCTGACGGATGGATGAGCAGGTAAAGGTAATCGCCACCGCCGACTGTGCGTTGGAGAATGTAAAGGCGGATATTATCGATGCCACCGGACTGGAAGCGACCATCGAGGACCTCGACCTCTTCGTTCACGACAGCGTCGGCACGGCGCACAACCATCCCCGCCGAAGCCGCATAGACGAAACCCAGAATGACGAAGCTGGACAGGGCGAACAGCGCTGCCGACAGGAGGGTCTGCCGGAACGCTGTCGTCCTGAGAAAGGCGGCTCTGCGCTGGGTCACGCCCGATCAGGCCTGGAGGCGGTAGCCGGCCCCTCGCACGGTGTGCAGAAGCGCCCGCGGGAAGGGTTTGTCGATCTTCGAGCGCAGTCGTGAAATGTGCACGTCGATCACATTCGTCTGGGGGTCGAAATGGTAGTCCCAGACTTTTTCCAGCAGCATGGTGCGTGTCACCACCTGGCCGGAATGCTTCATGAGGAATTCCAGCAAGCGGAATTCACGCGGCTGAAGCAGGATTTCCTCGCCGTCCCGGACAACCGTGCGGGCAAGGAGATCCATTTCCAGATCGCCCACCACCAGCTTGGTGCGGACGGTCTCCGGGTCCCGGCGCCGGGCGAGTGCCTCGACCCGGGCCAGAAGTTCGGCGAAGGCGTAGGGCTTGACCAGATAGTCATCGCCGCCGGCCTTGAGGCCTTCGACGCGGTCATCGACCTCGCCGAGGGCGGAGAGGATGAGGACCGGTGTGCGATCCTCCTCCCCGCGCAGGGTTTCAACCATGGACAGCCCGTCCATGCGCGGCATCATGCGGTCGACGACGAGCACGTCGTAGTCCGCGGCGCGGGCCATTTCCAGACCCTCATCGCCGTCGCCGGCGTGGTCGGCCACATGGCCGCTCTCACGCAGGCCCTTGCGGATATAGCTCGCGGCTTCGCGATCGTCTTCGACTATCAGGATGCGCACCCGGGTCTCTCCTATTCGTCTTCTTCGTCCAGCTCGAGGGCGACATAGCGTTGACCGCCACGCGTCTCGACCAGGAGCAGAACGGCCGTACGGCCATCTTCGCGGGCGCGGGTCACGGCAGCCCGGAATTCGTCAGGCGACGCAACCGGCGACCCGCCGGCTTCCAGAATGATGTCGCCGGTCATCATGCCCTTGCGGGCCGGTTCGGCGTCACGCGCGAGCGCGGTAACCACAAGACCGTTATCGCTGGCCGAAAGCCCGGCACGCTCGCGGTCCTCGTCCGTCATCGGGACGAGGGTCATGCCGAAATAGGATGCCTCTGCTTCGGGCTGACCGACATTCTGCATCGCATTGAGATCGGTTTCGCTGGGACGTTCACCGAGGCGCACGCGCAGCGTCCGCTCCCGTCCATCGCGCATGACAAGGAAGCGAACCTCTTCGTCGGCGGCGAAGGACCCGACCCGGCGGGTGAGGTCGCGTGAGCCTTCGACGGGCTCGCCATTCACTTCCAGGATGACGTCTTCGCGCTCGAACCCGGCGTCAGCAGCCGGACCGCCCGCCGTGATGGAGCTGACGATCGCGCCACGCGCTTCCTCCAGCCCCATGGCACCGGCGATATCGTCGGTGACATTCTGGATCGAAACACCCAGCCAGCCGCGCGCAACGCGTCCATCGCTCTTGAGCTGCTCGACGATCCGGGCGGCGACATCGGAGGGGATGGCGAAGCCGATACCCACATTGCCGCCGGTCGGCGAGAAGATCTGCGAGTTCACGCCGATCACATTGCCAGCGAGATCGAAGGTCGGGCCGCCGGAATTACCGCGATTGATCGGGGCATCGACCTGGATGAAGTCGTTATAGGTCGCATTGCCGATCGGGCGGCCGATGGCGGAGATGATACCGGCCGTTGCCGTGCCGCCGAGGCCGAAAGGATTGCCGACAGCGACAACCCAGTCACCGACCCGGTAGTTCGCGTTTTCCTCGAGCGTCACGAAGGGAAAGTCGACATCGGCGTCGACCTTCAAAAGCGCCAGGTCGGTCTGCTCGTCGAGCCCGACGATACGTGCCTGGTATTCGCTGCCATCGCTCAAGCCGACCGTGATCTCCTCGGCGCCGGCAACGACGTGATTATTGGTCACGATATGACCGTCGGCATCGATGAAGAAGCCCGAGCCCAGCGATTCCCGGCCATTGCGCGGAAGCGCAGGCCCGTTATCGCCAAACCGCTCGAAGAACTCACGGAATTGCGGCGGCAGACGCTCCAGATCCGGTGAGAGATCGGAGGTCGGCTCAGACGGCGGCGTGCTGGCGCGAATCGTCACCACGGCCGGGCTGACCGTTTCGATCAGGTCGGCGAAGGACATCGGCGCGCCATTGGGCACTGCGGCAGCAAAAGGCGGACGGATTTCCGTTTCCTGGGCCATGGCGGGAGCGCCGAACGGGAGCGCCAGAGAGGCAGCCGCCACGGTGGACAGGGCCAGAAGCGAGACACCGCCAAGGCGGCGCATGCGATCAACAGAAATCATGGACAGAACAACCTTCCTCGTTGCGAATGTGTGCTGTGTACGAGCACGAACTTCACGCGTTCCGGTTATCCGGCGCGTTTCTCGAACATTACAATAACATTACTTCCGGTAAGATACCGGACATGTTTCACCCAACGCCCAGCGCCTGCAGGCGGTTTCGTGTCAATCACACCGGGCGGGTGCGGATCACGACCGGGTCGTTCAGGGTGCGGTGAACCGGGCATTTGTCGGCAATTTCCATCAACCGGGCGCGCTGCTCCTCGTCCAGATCGCCCTCGATCCGGATCGAGCGTTCGATGATGTCGACCTTGCGGGCCTCGCCATCGACAGTCGCCTCGCCATCCTCGGCATGGCCCTTCGCGTGGTGCAACGTCACCGTCACCCGCTCGAGCGGCCAGTCCTTGCGCTCGGCATACATGCGCATCGTCATCGAGGTGCATGCGCCCAGCGCAGCCTGAAGGTACTGGTAGGGCGACGGGCCGGAATCATGACCGCCCACATGTTCGGGCTCATCGGCCAGCATCACATGATCGCCGATCACGACATGGTTTTCATAACGCCCCTGTCCGGTCTCGGAGACCACGACGCCGCCCTCGCCGGCCGGTTCCGGCACCCGGTCATCCCGGTCGTCGGCGACATAGCGTGCGGCCCAGGCGGCGATCACATCGGCGATATAGGCGGCATCCCGGCGATCCCCGATCAGGTGACCGGCATGGTCCAGGCTGACGAAGCTCTTGGGGTGGCGGGCTTCCAGAAAGAGGCGCGAAGCGTTGTCGATCCCGACCACATCATCGACCGGCGAGTGCGCGATCAACAGCGGCCGTTCGAGCGACCGGGCCGCAGCTTCGACATTCTGGTCGGCGATATCGTCAAGAAACTGGCGCGTGACGGTGAAGGTCCGCCCGCCCAGTGTCGCCTCGGCCTGACCGTCGCGCTCGATGGCATCCGTATCAACGCCCATCGACTTGACGACATGGCTGGCATCGGCCGGCGCGGCGAGCGTGGCGACGGCCTTAACCGACGCGATCCGTCCGGCCGCGACAATCGCCGCCGCCCCGCCCAGGCTGTGTCCGACCAGCAGGGCTGGCGCATCGTATTCGCGCTTCAGAAATTCGGCAGCCTTTTCGATATCGGCGACGTTCGAGGAAAAGCTGGTCTCGGAGAATTCGCCTTCCGACTCACCCAGGCCGGTAAAATCGAAGCGCAGAACCGCGAAACCGCGATCCGCCAGCTGGCGGGAAATCCGGCTGGCTGCGAAATAATCCTTCGAACAGGTGAAACAGTGCGCGAACAGCGCATAGGCCCGCGGCGGTCCGCTCGGCATTTCCAGACGCGCGTCCAGCCGGTCGCCGCCGGATCCTTCGAAACTCACACTCTGTGTATGGGCCATGCTGCGCCTCCGGTTCACGTCCTCAACAGGTAGAGCCTGTGCGCCGGATCGCAAGCACCGGTTCGGGCCGGTCAGTCAGTCCCGGGCCCGCCCGCAGCCGTTTCACCCTCGCCTTCCCCCTGCCACACGCCCGCCTCGCGCAACGCTTCGGCCACTTCGGGCGGCATGTAGGTTTCATCGTGCTTGGCCAGCACTGTCTCGGCAGACAGAAGCCCATGCTCGACAAACCGGCCCTGTACGATCACGCCCTGCCCCTCGCGGAACAGGTCGGGCAGGATGCCGGCATAACGCACGGTCACATTTGCGGCACCATCGGTCACGACGAAGCGGATCGTGCCGTCGCTCTCCTCGTCGACACTTCCGGTCTCGACCAATCCGCCGACACGCACGCGTTCATCGAAGGCGGGATGCTCGGCCATCACCTCACTGGGCGAATAAAAGTAGACGATGGCACTGCGCATCGCGGTGAGCCCCAGGCCGACAGCGGCTATCAGCACGATCCCGGCCGCAGCAATCGTGGCCAGACGGCGGTTACGGTGACGCATCACGAAGCCTCGCGCTTGCGGAAAACCAGGGAGAGATTATTGGCCGGCATCTCGGTCCGGCTTTCCAGATCGAAACCGGCCCGGTCGAAAACCGCGACAACCTCAGACAGCGCCCGCACACCCCATTCCGGGTTGCGGCTCTTCAGCGACCGGTCGAAATCGAGATTCGACGGCGCCGTGGCCCCGCCTTCCTGATAGGGGCCATAGAGATAGACCGGGGCACCGGCCGCCAGCAGCGCGGCGGCGCCGGCTGCGAGGTGTTCGGTCACGATCCAGGGCGAGATGTGAATCACATTGATGCAGACGAGCGCATCGGCATTCCCGGCGGCCGCGAACCAGTCCGGATCGCGCAGGTCCAGCGTCAGCGGCGCGCTGATCCGCCCGTCCGCCTCGCGTGCCCAGGCGGCCTGGCTGCGGCGCGACGTTTCGTCGGGATCGCTGGGCTGCCAGCGGATATCCGGGCGGTGCTGACAGGCAGCGACGGCGTGTTCGCCGGTGCCCGAACCGATCTCCAGAACCTGTGCGTTTTCCGGAAGAATGCCCGCCAGCATTTCTGCAATGGGCGCACGATTGCGCGCCGCGCTGGGCGACGTCAGGCGATCGGCATCTCTGCCCCGAGTCTCGAGCGCGATCGCCTGAGACGTGGGTGGAGATGAGGAGAGGGAAGAGGACGGCGTCTTCATATCCGTCGAGGTAGTCCGGCCGGGCGTGCCGTGCAAGCCGGGAATGGCGGACGGGACGCTATGCCGCGGCGGCAAGGGCGCGCCGGCGCAGGATATCGGCGAGGTCTTCACGGCCGGCGGCATCGAGCAGGCGTGCGGTGATTTCCAGGCCATCCTGGGCGGCGGTCCTGTTCTGCCCCTCGCTGTTGGCGATCAGGTCCACCAGCATGGCTCCGGCATCCTGGAGACGCTTCTCGGCTGCATCGGCGACACGCTTCTGGGTGCTGGCAATGGCCGCGGCCGTCGCATGGGTCCGGCAGTTGGACAGGAAGTAAAGCAGGCCCTCGGCCCGGTCGATCGCCTGTTCCGGCGGCAATTGCGCGGGGATGGTCCGCCCGCTGCGCCCGCGGCGTGGTTCCGGCAAGCCGGTATCGAGCGATAGCGGCACCTTGTTGAGGGTTTTCTCGACGTTCGAAGACGCCTCGGCCCGCAGGCTGAACAGGACCTGCCCCCAGCGTCCGGCCTTGCGAATGCCGAACTCCTTGGTCATCCCGATGGAGTAAGCCACGAAACGGTCGAACAGGTCGAAGGCCGCCTTGGCCTCTTCCAGGGTCTGGGGCGGCTGTTTCAGCTTCGCGGCGAAATAGCCCGTATCGGCCAGCACGGCGTCGCCGACGGCAGCCATGTCGGTCTTGGAAACCACAAGATCATCCTCGCGATTGCCGATCTTTGCGACGGCACGGAAGATCTGCCAGGGGTAGTCCAGCCGCCCGATCGTCAGCAGCAGCGTCCACAGGGCCGCTTCCGCGTTTTCTGCCGACAGGCGTTCGTAATTGTCCGTGAGCGTGTAGACGAGCTCTTCGTCAAGTTCCTCGATCCGATCGGGAATATCGATCATCGCCTCGGCGATTTCCTGCGAACAGCTCAGCAGCGTTGCCGCGTCGGCCAGCATGCCCTTTGCATCCGGACCGAAGCGCTTGGTCAGCGCTGTCATGTCCTTGGGGACACGGTCGGCAGCCAGGATAGCGGCTTTCAGGGCCTGACCGGCCTCGCGGCGGAATTCGAACCAGACCGGATCCTTCTCCGGCTTGCGGCATTTCCTGGCGCGCTCGACCATATCCATGGCGAGCTCCCGCGCCAGCCAGCCCCAGATCTTGGACAGATCATCCGGAGTAAAGCGGAATCGCGAGGGCGGCGTGTCGCCGGACTTGCCAACCATCGGGCGCAGCGGTGCCAGAATGAAAGGTTTCGCCAGCTCGCCGGCGGGCTTGCCGACACTGTCTTCCAGACTGGTCAGGATATCATGGAGTGCGGCCGATTGCGGATCGGAATCCTTGCCGGCCTCAACCGCCGAGCACAGGGCAGCCCGCGTGTTCGCAGGCATCCTGCGCCACAATTCTTCGAGCTGCGCCCGTTTGCTTGGCGACAAATTCACCATAGGCCAAATTAAATCCGCCTTACCCGTCGCATATTTTTGAACATACAAGGTTAAAGACAGTTTATCGACTGGTTGCGGGCAAGTCGATACGGACGGAGAGACCGCCGAGTCCTGAACGCGACAGGGTCAGCTCTCCGCCATAGGCGTGGGCGAGATCCGACACGATTGCCAGCCCCAACCCCGATCCCGGCGCCTGTTCATCCAGCCGGACACCCCGCTGCAGGGCGGCCTGTGCCTCACCCTCGTCCAGCCCGGGCCCGTCATCCTCGATCAGGATTGCCAGATTGCGCTCATCCGTGCGTTCAGCGCTGACCCGCACGGTTCCGCGCGCCCACTTGCAGGCATTGTCCATGAGGTTCCCGACCATTTCCTCGAGATCCTGCCGCTCGCCGCGAAAGCGAAGCTCCTCAGGAACATCTGCAGTGATCGTCAGGGCGCGGGCTGCATTGATCTTGCCCAGCGTGCGCACGAGATCGTCGACCGTCGGGGCGACATCGGTGCGCGCACCGACCGCCTTCGCATGGGCGGCAGCCCGGGCCCGGCGCAAATGGTGCTCGACCTGCTCTGCCATGATCCCGGTCTGCCGTTCCACCAGATCGGCCAGCGCCCCCTGCGAGGAGCGCGCCTCATTGGTCAGCACGGCGATGGGCGTCTTGAGTGCATGCGCCAGATTGCCGACATGGGTTCGCGAGCGTTCGACAAGCTCACGCGAGTGATCGAGCATGGCATTGAGCTCGTCGGCCAGGGGCTGGAGCTCGGCCGGGAAGGTCCCGTCGACCCGTTCCGCCTGGCCTTCGCGCACCTCGGCGACCCGGTCCCGCATGCGCAGCACCGGTGCCAGACCGATCCGCACCTGGAAGAAGACACCGGCGGCGATTGCCGTCGCAAAGCCCAGGAACATCAGGCCGGAGGTAATTGCGAATGTCCGGACATCGCGGTCCGCCGGCCGCCGGTCCTCGGCCGCCATGAAAACGACCAACCCCGGACGGCCCGACAGCTGAACCGCCTGGCCGGTAACGCGCAGAGGCTCTCCGCTCGGCCCCTTCGCGTCGATGCTGACAACCGATCCAGGCTCTGCCCGCAAGCGGTTGAGCAAAGCATCGCCAGGAAGCAGGACCTCGTCCCAGAGCGAACGGGATACGGCCAGCACCTCGCCTCCATCCGCGCTGCCGTCATCATCGAAGATCTGCCAGTAGCGGCCGGAAAAAACCCGCCCGTAAGCCGGATCAGACGGCCGGCGCGCCAACAGCACATCATCAGCGGGATCGGTCTCTACAGCTGCCACCAGCGCGCCGACGACACTGGTCAACCGGTCATCCAGCGTGCGCAGCACGGAGCGCTGATAGAGCGTCGTCAATGCGATGGCACCGAGCAGCAGCAGGACAAGGGCCCAGGCCGCTGCGCCGGCGAACAGTCTGAATGCCAGGGATGACGGCCGCTCCGTCACGAAACCGGCCGGGCCTCCGGGTCAACCAGGCGATAGCCCAGCCCGCGCACCGTCTCGATCCGGTCATTGCCGATCTTCTTGCGCAAACGGCCGACAAAGACCTCGATCGTATTGCTGTCGCGGTCGAAATCCTGGTCGTAGATGTGCTCGACCAGCTCGGTGCGAGAGATCACCCGGTCCTGATGATGGGCCAGGTAGGACAGCATGCGGAATTCGTGCGACGTTACCTTCACCGGCGCGCCGTCGATAAAGACCCGCGCACCACGCGTGTCGATCGACAGGTCGCCGCATTCGATGGTCGAGGTGGTGTGACCGGCGGCCCGGCGGGTCAGCGCGCGCAGGCGGGCCAGCAATTCCTCGGTATGGAAAGGCTTGGTGAGATAATCGTCCGCGCCCGCGTCGAAGCCGGCGACCTTTTCCGACCAGCGGTCACGTGCCGTCAGAATCAGCACGGGAAAGCCCTTGCCGCCCTGGCGCCAGCGCTCCAGCACCGTCACACCGTCCATCTTGGGCAGGCCCAGATCCAGCACGACAACATCATAGGGTTCGGTATCGCCCAGGAAATGGCCATCCTCGCCATCCAGCGCGACATCCACGGCATAGCCGGCATCCTCAAGGGCACGCCCAAGCTGGCGATTCAGGTCCGGATCGTCTTCAACGACAAGCGCACGCATCTCTTCCCCCTAGCGTTCGTAGAGAATTTGCCCGGTGCGGGCATCGGCCACGACATCCACTCGTTCGCCACCGCTCGTCAGGATCTTGATGACGTAACGCGGCGCCGCCCCGCCCTCGAGCTCTACATCGACCACGTCGGCACCGGGATAACGTTGACGCACGGCACCGATCACGCGCAGGGCCGGCACGATATTGCCCTGCTGACGCTCGTCGCGCGCCTCGTTAGGCGTATAGCGGCCCCGCGGATCCTGACCCTGATTCTGCACCAGCGCGACCGATGCATCGGCATCGGACACCGTGGCCAGAGGCACCAGAACGCTTGCGAAAGCGCCGACAGTTATCAGCAGATGTCTCATCATGGCCCTTACTCTCGCAGACATCCCCTGAACCCGCGCTGAACAGGATACTACCAAATCGTTCAAGTCACGACCGCATGCCCTTGCGCGGATCATAGCCGGAGGGCGGTGTCCAGGTTTCCAGGAAGTCCCGGAGTGCCTTGTCACTCGCCGGCAAGGCCACCATCAACCGCACCAGCTGATCGCCGCGCTTGCCCTTGGCTGTTGCAAATCCGCGGCCGCGCAGCCGCAGCAGCGTGCCGGACGACGAGCCCGCAGGCACCTGCAGATCGACAGGCCCGTCGATCGTCGGCACACGCACTTTGGCGCCCAGAGCGGCTTCCTTGACGGAGATCGGCAGTTCCAGCCGCACATCATCGCCCTCGCGGGAGAAGTATTTGTGCTCGGAGACCTTCACCTCGATATACGCATCACCCGCCGGACCGCCCGCCGCCGACGCCTCGCCCTGCCCGCGCAGACGCAGCACCTGGCCGTCTGCCGCGCCGGCCGGCACGGCGACTTCCAGCTTGCGACCATCGGGCAGCACGACGCGATGCTTGCCGCCCTGGGCGGCCTGCATGAAATCCACCGTCAGCGAATAGCGCACATCGGCCCCCTTGCGCGGTGGAGGCTGACGCGTCTGTGTGCCGAAATCGGTGAACAGGTCGGAAAAGATATCGCTGAAATCGGCGCCCTGGTTGCGCGACTGGCGGAAATTGAACGGACGCCGCCCGCCGGCACCGGCCGCCCCGCCCATACCGGCCCCGAATCCGGCTCGCGCTGCCGCATCGTATTCGGCGCGCTTTTCCGCATCGGACAGGAGTTTGAAGGCCTGCGAGACCTTCTTGAAACGCTCTTCGGCGTCCTTGTTGCCCGGATTGGCATCGGGGTGCAGCTCCTTGGCGAGCTTGCGGTAGGCCTTGCGAATCTCCTCGGCCGAAGCGGTCTTGGAGACGCCCAGCGTCTTGTAGGGATCGTCCATGCTTCCTGTTACCACACCGGTCGGGGTCTACACGCCTTTCATGTAAGCGGGTTTGCCCCGGTTCGCAAAGCCACCTCACAGGTCGAGGCTCAGCGACACCGTCTCGCCGGGGCCATATCGGTCCGACACCTGTGCCAGTTCGACGGTGAGGGCGTCGGGACGCCCGCCGAAAGCGTCATCAATGGCTGTCAGCGGCACTGACAGGAGGGGCGCGCCGGCGTCCAGGTCCAGCGCGGTTTCGCCATCTGCCGACAGCGTGATGCGGTAGCGTTCGAATGTCTCCCCCAGCGGCACATCGCCAGCCGCCCAGCTGTCCCCGCCGATACGCGTCTGCCGGATCCAGGTCAGCTCGAGTGCATCATCCGTTCGGCGCGCGCGCAGATGCACCGGCGCCAGGGGCCGCAGATGCCGCTGCTGCGGCACGAACTCCACAGTTCGGGCCTGGCTGTGATGTACCGGCAGCCCGTCAGGCACGGCGGTGACGGACAGCGGCGCACCGGTTTCATGTATCGCGACAGGCAGGACATCGCTCACGCCGGCCAGCACGACCACCTGACTGCCCGCCGCATGATCCCGGCACCGGCTTCCGTCGAGACCGCGCAACAAGTTGCGCACTTGCCAGGTCTGCGGTGCGACGAGTTCGGCATCGGCAAAAGCGAGAATTTCCCATGCCCCGCCCGCCCCTGCGATGGCGACCCGGTTGCCGCCGGACAGCACGGTGTCGCGCGGCAGCGCGGCGAGCGCGCCCGAATAGAGTTCAATCCCCGCCACGTTCGCCCGGTCCCAGCGCGCAGGCGGCCCGCCCGGCAAATCGTCGGTAAGCACACCGATCCGCGCCGGCTGGCGGCTTTCTGCCCGCGCGGCACCGCCGGCATGATAGACGATCCGCCCCGGCCAGGGTTCGGCATGGGCCGCCAGCAAAGGCCCGGCCCGCGTCTCGGCACCGGCGGCGAGCGGGATATCCAGCACCGCGACCAGCGGCCGCGAGGGCAGCAGCGGACCGGGTGTATCGACACCGCTCGCCGCACCGCTCACCGCCGCCCGGCGCAGGGAGGGCGCGCAGGCCCGGGTCTGGCGAACATCGCCGCCATCGAGCGAAAGCACCTGCAAGGCCTGCGCGTCGAGCCGAACCGTATCGCCCGCTTCAACAGCCAGCGCCGAGGGCGGCAGGCTGAAACCGGTCACCGGTGCCTGATGCGCGAGATCGGCCAGCACCGCGCTGCACCAGCTGCGCGCCAGTCCGGGATCGGCAACAACGCAGACCTGCTGCGACAGGGTCGTCACCGTGCCGAAAGCCTCGCGCACCGAGACCCGGCCCGGCCGGTAGGCAGCCGTGTCGTCGAAAAAGCCCAGCGCCACATCGCGCGGCAGCTCGGCCGGTGGAAGCGCGGTCCATTGCCGGTGACCGTCCGGTCCGGCCACAGGCTCGGCCAGCGCGAAGACCGGAGCGGAGCGCCCGGCCGACACGAAATGCACCCCGTCCGCGCGCTCGAACACGCCAAAGCCCAGAAGACCGGCGAGCGGCTCCAGCGCCGCCCGCACGCTCATCGGCCGGTCGAGCGTATAGCCGGAGACCAGATCGTCCAGCGCCGACACGTCGGGCGCCGGCATGCCGGCACTTTCCGCCAGCTCGGTGACGATGCCCGCTACCGGCACCTGGCCGGCGCGCCCGTTCAGCCAGTGCCCGCGCTGCCAGTTGGGACCGTCCGACCAGATATCGGTGCGCGTCGGGAAATCCGGCCACGGCCGGGCATCCCAGGTCCACACATGGATCAGGTCCGGATCGACCATCGGCCCGCCATAGACGGGCGAGACAGGATTGTTTGCCCCCGCCTCCCAGTGCGACAGCAACGCTTCCAGATAGCGGCGCTGCATCAGATCGTCGCGCGTGCCGGTGGAGTGCCAGGGCAACGCGCTTTCATCGCTCTTGGGATCGAGAAAGACATTGGGCCGGTTGGCACCGAGATCGACGGCCGGACACCCCACCTCCGTCAGCCAGATTGGTTTGGAGCGCGGCACCCAGCCGGTCGCGGCCGCCGCCCGCACGCCGCCGGGCCGGTCATGATGCGCATTCGACCACCAGCCATGCAGATCCTTGACGCGCCAGATCCAGTCCTCGCCATGGGCGCCATCGGCGATCGGCGTGCGAATCTGGTTTTCGCGATCCGTGTCCGCGGCATAATACCAGTCATACCCCTCCCCGCCGGCCACGCCCGCGGCGAGATAGGCCGGATCGTGCGGACCGGTCGCGACAGCGGCATCCGCCTCCTCCCCGCTACCGGTCCAGTCGCTCAGCGGCACATACCAGTCGATCGCCACGGCATCGATGGCCGGGTCGCTCCACAACGGATCCAGATGGAAAACCTTTGCGCCGCCACCGGGCTGGTGACCGTGATACTCGGTCCAGTCGGCCGCATAGGACAGGCGCACACCATCGCCCAGCAGGCTGCGCGCCTCGCCCGCCAGATCGCACAGCGCATCGACGGCGGGATAGGTGTCGGCGGCGTCGCGCAGCGTGGTGAGCCCGACCATTTCCGACCCGATCAGGAAGCCGTCCACCCCGCCGGCCGCCTTGGCCAGAGCGGCGCAATGCAGGATGAAGCGCCGGAAACGCCACTCGGCCGGCCCGGCATAGCTCACCACCTCCCCCGAGACCGCATGATCCCCCGCCGCCGCCGTGCCGAAGAAAGCGGCGACGTCGTCGGCAGCATCAGCACTGCCATCGGGCCCGGATATCCGGCCGCGCCAGGGATAGCCGGGCATGTCCATCAGAATGAAGGGATAAAGGGTGACGGCATAGCCGCGCTCTTTGAGATGCCGGATGGCGGCAATGACGGAGGCATCGTCCGGCGTGCCGCCATAAACCGGACGGCCATCGGCCTGCGAGATCAGGTGCGCGCCAGCCCGTCCGGTCCCGGCGACCGACCAGTCCAGCGGCCGCGTGACCTTGTCGCGCGTCTCCACACCCGGACGGATCTCGCAGACACCGCAGTCCAGGCTGGTGCCAAACCAGGCGACGACCAGCTGCACAGACCGGCAGGCCGGCAGGTCCCGCTCCAGATCGTCCAGCGCGGCGACGATGTCGGTCAGGCCGCGGCCATTATGGGCGTTCTCGGCGGCCTCATGGCCCGGGCCCAATTCGCGCATCACCGGCTCGACCGCATAGGCGAACTCGCCCGATCCGGGGATGAGATTCACTGCCCGCACCTGCCGCTCCAGCCCGGCACCACGCACGGGACGGAACACCTCGAAAGAAAGATTGGGGATGCGATTGCCGAACGCGTCGAGCGGCCAGTCCTCCATCACCGCATAGGCGGTGCCCCGGAAAGCCGGCGCCCCCGCGCCCTCAATGGTCTGGATCAGCGCATCGGGTGCCTGGTCCTCTGCCCCGGTGTGCACACGGACCGGATAGCGCGACCGGTCCAGCAGGGCGCCATTGGCCCAGATCCGGCCAATGCCGGAAATCTCGCCCTCACACAGGCCGACGGCAAAGGAGATGGAATAGCTGTAGTCGGTGCGCGACGGACCGCCCTTGCCGCCACCGCTCTCGCTACGGTGCTCTGAAAAGCGCGACGCCCAGATCACCTGACCGGCGATCCGTCCCCGCCCCCAGATCCGCGCCATCGGCGCACCGTCGGTCGAGGTCTGCACCGGCAGCTCGCTCAGCCGCGGCCCTTCGCGATGCGGGGCGAACAGCGCGCCCACCGCCGCATTCGCCGCCGTCGAAGCGAGCGCTGGCGCCAGCGCCTGCACCCCGTTCAGCGCGGCCTGCCCGGCCGTCACAACAAGTTGCGCCATGGGTTTTGTGTCCTGTGCTTTTGCGAGATTGCGTGCTGCCGCGCTCTGCGCCGCTTTGCGCCGCCCTCTCAGTCCGCTGACGCGGACAGCTCCCCCGCAAGCGGGGCGAGCCCTTGCCTGATCCCGTACTATTCCGGGCCCCTGCCAACCTTGGCCTCAATCCAGAAGAGTTCGGAGAAGAACAGACGGAGAGGAAGCTCCATGCAGTCTCAAAAAACCCTGATAAATCTCTTCTCAGACGCGGCAAGGTAGATTCGGCTGTAATATTGAGTGGGCACCGCCATCCACATCACCCTTGAATTAAGCGCCCTTTATGAAAAAATCCGAAAAACTCTAAACGTCAACAAAAAAGACACTAACCATAGATTAGAAATCTCGAAAAAGAAAATATATCTAATGAAATACCAACACGCAATAAACTAAACAATTGCAAAAATAGACTGCATCTTTAACATACAATCAGCTACTCTTGGCCGAAAACATCCGAGCGGAGATGAATGGGTTTTCGAAGGACTGTTTTCCACTCCGCCTCGCGAGTTCGCAGCTCGACGATAAATTCGCTGTCTCGCTCCACTTTCATGGCGATTGATGGCAACGCGATCTGAGTTGGACCAATAGGTAGGTCGTCGGAGACTTTCTCTAGTATAGCCCCTAGCTCACCTAGAATTAGATCGTCGTCGGGCCCTTGACGAATTCGGATAGAAAAATCTTCGGGTTCTGTTCCGACCTCAGCCACCAGATCAAGCCAGACTTGGAGCGACAAGTTGGTAGGGTAACGCGCCACCAATATATCGCCGGTATAGACACCAACGAATAGCAGCTTGCCATTGTCCTCTTGGCGAATGCTATCGCAAACAAGCGCATACCGAGCCTCTATCGACACAGCTCATTTTCCCTTTTTTGAAATTCGTGAGTGTTAAGCTTGACACGCGAAACGGGAGCCGATGAAGCGGTCCGGGTTTCCTCTCTTGGTGTATCCTTAAGATGAACCACCGCCGGGGAGCCCTTCGTTTCTCTATGATCGGGGATCACTAAAATCGCATTGGTTCGCCGTTCATGCGGTTCGAATATGTCGACAGAGATGCATTGACCGAGCGCCCAGACCATGTCCGCAACAGTCTCTATCGTCATATTCTGGCCGCCCGTCAGTCGCCGAGTTATAACCGACCGATGTACATTGAGCTTCCGCGCGAGATCCGCCCTCGTGGCTTGATGCTCTTCGCTCAAACGCTCATATGCTTCACGCAATTGAGATTCGATCGAGCTAACTAGGTTTAGGTAGACTGCGCGCCGGTTATCCGTTTTGTCCGTGAATGACCGCACGAAGGTCTCCTTTCATCATGGTGTCTATCAATTTATGGTTTTCAGCAAAGGCCTCAACGGCCTTTCTCTTGGTTTCATTCAATTTTGTGCCCCCTTTTGTGTCTTCGACGATCGCGCCCTCGACAGCTACAAAAACGCCAACCTGGCAGAACCAGCCATAGATCCGCAGCCCTTGAGGATGTAGTTTCCACACTCGGGTACGTGTCGGCTGAAGCCGCCTGAGGTCGGATCCTCTAAGCGGGTCGTCACAACGCATGTCGTTGAAAAACTGTTCGAGGTGTTCGCCACGATAACGACCACCAATGCGCAACTTCCGATCATGAAGACGCCGCTCGTCGTTGTACCACTCGAACAGCGAAGGCGCGGCGTAGAGCGGACGGACCGGATGCCTGCTTTCCCAATCTGGTAGCGCATATTCTTCAAGAACCTGATCTCGCAGAGCGTCACTGATGGTTGACATATAATGCAACACCATGGGTCGTTAAAGGTCGGTTTCACTCGGAGCAACTGTTAAATGATCGACTCAGATCGTTTCGCAGGCGCCACCAATACAACCTAGCGCAGCATAACAGCGTCGAAAAGAAACAAGTCTGGCCTCGATCTAGCAGCCGAGTTTGGCCTAAGTCGCCCTCTTTTATTTGGTATAGAAACTGCTGGAGCTATTGCACATTCATCCTGCTCCAAAACTCTGCCGTTGGCCTACCACCGGTCATATGCCCCTGCCAGCGACCGTGCG
Organism: Maricaulis sp. ABE4_448; assembly: GCF_056160825.1. Taxonomy (NCBI): domain Bacteria; kingdom Pseudomonadati; phylum Pseudomonadota; class Alphaproteobacteria; order Maricaulales; family Maricaulaceae; genus Maricaulis; species Maricaulis sp. ABE4_448. Next base: position 341,262 of record NZ_JBSWXX010000002.1, on the reverse strand, counting down.
GGCCCCTCAGCTTCGCATTCGGGAAAGGCGAAGGCCGCCACGCAGCGCCGCTGCCACCAGGGCGACAGCGCGGTCTCGGCGACCGCCCGCCCCCAATAGGCATGGATGATCCGCTCGCGGGCGGAGAGGATGGCGCAATGCTTGGCGGGGCCGGCCAGGTCGGGCCGGAAGAGGAGAACATCGCCGGGCCGCGCGGCGGCGCGGTCGATCTCCACGAGATGCCGCATCGCCGCATCGCGCAGCGTTTCCGCGCCCGCCACCTCGGCCCAGTCCGGCGTATAGGCTGGCACGCTTTCCGGCTCGGCGCCATACAGCGCCCGCCAGATGCCGCGGATCAGGCCCAGACAATCGCACCCCGCCCCGCGGCGGCTGGCCTGATGGCAATAGGGCGTGCCCAGCCAGGTCCGCGCCTCCTTGAGCACCTGCGCCCGGCTCATGACACGAGCCCCCGCGATCCGCCATCGCGGACCGGTTCGCTGGCTGGCGAAGCCTGCAGCATGTCATTGCCGACCATGTAGGGAAAACCGCGGAAGTTCAGCGTATTGGCAAACCGGTCGCGGCAGGTGGCAAAGCGCTTGTCACAGCCCAGCGCGAAACCGCCATGCCCCGCATCGACACCGCAGCGCACATCGCCCAGTTCCGCATCGCAGCGGCGGGCAAACACCCGGCCCGTCATTGTCTCCAGCCGGTGAGCCGGACCCAGCAGGTCCGCCTCGAACCGGCCGTCGCGGCAGCGGATCTCGCCCAGCTCACCCTGAGCGGTACGCACGAAACTCTCCGGCGCCGACCAGTCCACCCGCAGGATCTTCACCTGCGCCCCGGACCACAGCCCGGCTTCCAGGTCAGCCTGCGTCACCGTCTCCGCATCCAGCGCACCGGCCAGGCCTGTCTGCCCCGGCGCAAACCCGGCCGCACACTCGCGGTCCGCCCCGCCAAAACCGGACCCGGCCATGAAAATCAACCCGTCCACGGCCAGGTCGCGATCGTGATCGGTAAAGCCGAACACCGCCCCGTCCCGGCGCGTCACCCGCCAGCACCAGCACAGCGTCGTCACCCCCGAAGCCAGAGCGGCCTCGAGCGCAGGGGAAAGCGTGAGCATGGGATGTCCTTTCGGAATGGTCCGCGGCGGTGCCTCCCCCCTCATCCGCCCCTTCGGGGCACCTTCTCCCCGGGGAGAAGGGATTTTTGATGCCGGACACGGATGGGACTCCCTCTCCCCCGGGAGAGGGTTGGGGAGAGGGGGAAAACACAGCCGCCGGCGATGACGCCCTAAATCAGCTCCACCAGCGGCACATGCGGCACGGCCCCGGCCCCGACTGTGTCGAGGGCGATGTCGAGGCGGTCGGTGTCGAAGCGGACCGGGCAGTCGAAGGCGAAGCCGGCGGTGATCACGGCGCCCGGTGCGGGCGGGGTGTCGAAGGTGACGAGGCCGGTCGTGTGATCGGTGGTGACGGGCGTTTCCGCACCGTCGATGGCAGCGCGCACCGATCCCTCGACCGGTTTGGCGATGATGCGGGTCCAGCTCTGCGCACCGCTGGCATAATGCTTGACCAGCTGGAAGCCCGTCCGTTCGCCATCGCCCGTTCCCAGAATCTGGTCCGCCGGGGATGGCTGGACCGAGGGCGCACAGGAGCGGTTGTCCAGCGGATCGCGGAAGCGGAAACCGTGCAACCGGCCCCGCCGCGCCTCGAAGAAGGCCAAGAGGGTGTGGATATCGTCCAGCGAGGCGATACCCGGCCCGGCATCCCAGCGGCGGCGGGAATTCGCCCAGGGCGAATTGCGCTCCTCGCGGCCGGAGACCAGGGTGACGATCTCGGTGCGCCGCTCCGGACCACCCGACGCGCCCAGCCCGATGGCGAAGGGAAAGCGGATCTCGTGAAACGCGCTCATGACCAGCGGCTCCCGCGGGCAACAGCCCGGGCCAGTGCCCGCGCAATGCGGGTCTGCGAGCCTTCGACGGCGCGGGCGTCACCGCCCGGCGGCAGGACGAGATTGACGGTGACATTCGGCGCGCCGGCCGGACCGATCTCACCAGCACTGGCGGGCGTGAACAGCTCCGGTCCCCGCTCGCCCACCAGATAGGCGCCACCGGGTGTCACCGGTCCGCCCCCGGCGCGCGCGCCGAACAGGTCGAGACCGGACAGGGCGCGATTGATGGCGCCTTCCAGCGGTTTCTCGATCAGCTGTTCGGCGGCGAGCCGCGCCAGATCGCGCAGGATGGCATCGGTCATGCGGGAAAAACTGGTCTCGCCCGAGCGCGCCGCCCGGCCCAGCGCCTGTTCGATGGTCTCGCCGGTGCGCTCGAAAGCGGCGGAGATGGCATCGGCCGCCTGGCGGGCGGGACCGTCGGCCAGCGTCTGCAGGGCCTCGCCGGCCCGGTCGGAATAATCGGTCATGAGGATGGGTCCGGATAGCGTTGAAGAAGGGCATCGAGCGCCGCGCGGTCGAGCGCGGGAGCGCTGCCGCCGGTCAGGGCGCGCCACTCGCAAAGGCTCAATTGCCAGAAGGCGTGCGGGGTCAGGCCCAGCCGCACGGCCAGGCGCAGGGCAGCCGGCCAGTCCATGGCGCCGGTCACGCGCCCGCCCGTTCGAAACAGGCCGCGACGGCACCGGCGGCGGTCTCCATGTCCAGCGGCAGGGCGCGGATCTCGCGGGCCGTGAGGCTCGAACCACCGCCACGCATCAGCGCCTCCAGCACGGCGAGAAGGCGGGTCGCCGTCATCGGTGCACCATCGGCGCAGATCGTCTCGATCTCGGCGAGCGCACCCAGTGTCAGACACAGGACATGCGTCTCGCCGCCGGCCACCAGTTCCACCTCGCCGCGCACGGGATTGGCCATCAGAGTGCCTCGAAGGTCAGCGCCCCGGCCGAAGCCAGCGTCATCGCCCAGGCCGCCTCGCCATCATGACGGCCGGAATAGTCCAGGCTCGCCACCAGGAAGGGGCCGGTAATCGTGCCGAAGCCCGGGATCACCAATTGCCAGTCGCGCGCCGCCTGATCGAAGAACGCCTGGCGCACCTGGGCATCGGCAGCCGCATCGATGAAGACGCCCGCGCCGGAGACCGAACAGGATTTCACCCCCGCCCCGGCCAGCAATTCGCGCCAGCCATCGGCACTGTCGGCATGGGTGACATCCACCGTCCGCGCATTCAGCGAGATCGTCTTCATGCGCAGCCCGGCCGCCGCGGCAAAGGCCGGCGGCTCACCGCCATCGCCGATCCGCAACAGGACATCGCGCCCGGATTGGAGGGTCATGATGGATTTCCTTGTCTTGAATTTTGGAGTGCAAACATCCTTCCCCTTGACGCGGAAGGTGGGCCGGCGCGCAGCGCCGGGTCGGAAGGGGTGAATCCCGGCGTTCGCCCTTTCAAACGCCTCGCCCCCACCCCCTCCACCACGGCTACGCCGTGGTCCCCCTCCCCCATCAAGGGGGGGGGGCGAGCGAAGGTGTCTCATCCCACCCGCCCCATCACCGCTTTCAACCGGATCAGGCCGCGGCGGATATCGGTGTCGCGTGTGGCGAAGACATCGCTGTAGGCGGGCAGGAGCGAGAGGAGTGTCCAGGGTTCCGGCAGGTCGATATCGAGCCCGGCCAGCGCGGTGCGCAGCGGGCCGAGAAGCCCGGCGGGATCGGCATCGCGGCACCAGATATCCAGGCTCAGCCGGCATTCCAGCAGCGACACGCCGTCGGCGCCGGTCTCCACCGTCTCGATCCGCCCCCAGCTGGCATTGGGATAGGGCGTGCGCCGGTCGCGCCGGGCGGTCAGCCGCACCGGATCGCCCAATACCGCCCGGATCGCCGGATCGGCCTTGAGGGCCGCATCGATCACCGCGCGCAGGCCCGCTTCCGGCCCGCTCACAGCGTCACCCGCCGATAGGGCGCCAAGAGGCTCTCCGCCACCGGCGGCAGCGCTTCGCCCCCCTCGGCCATGGCTCTCACCAGCTGCAGGATCGCCTCACGCAACGGCGCAGGCACATCGGCAGGCTGATCGCCATAACCGGCACGGAAGCGGATCTCGATCCCGCCTGCCGCCCGGCCCGGCTCGGGCCAGACCGTGTCCGGCTTCAGCGCGATGCGCCCGGGATCGGCCATCGTGTCCACGAAAAACGCCGCCGGATCGTGATCCGACGGCGTGCCGTCCGTGTCATATGTGGTGACCGCCTCCAGAGCGATCAGGGGCGGTTTGGGCAATCGAAACTGCGTGCCGAACGCCGCCAGCCGCCCGCCGCCGTCCCAGCGATCGCGCCGCTCGACCCAGGTCTGGGCAAGAAGCGCCCGCCCCGTTTCCCGCTCGACGCGCTCACGGGCCGCCGCTATCCATTGGTTGATTGCATCGTCATGCACATCATTGCCGATGCGCAGCCGCAGCTTCGCCTCAGCCAGCGTGACAGGCTCCGCGGCCGGCGGAGTGTGAAGTGTGAGGGACATTCTGGGACCTCGCAAAACGTATTGTCATCCCGGATGGATGCCCGGCCTTGAGCCGGGCGTAGGTTCGGGACCCATAACCCCGGTGATCGCCCAGCTGGCGCGGATAACGAGCCTGCTTGCGGCCAGAAGCGATGCGTATGGGTCCCGGCGCTGCGCCCCGCCTGCGCGGGGCATCCGGCCGGGATGACAAGGAAGGGTGGGCGGGCGCCTCTACGACGTCCCGAACTTCAACAGCTTGATGGCCTCGAAGTCCTGTACGCCGCCGCCGACGCGTTTGGTGGTGTAGAAGAGGACGTAGGGTTTGGCGGAATAGGGATCGCGCAGCACTTCCACGCCCTGGCGGTCGACGACGAGATAGCCCTTCTCGAAATCGCCGAAGGCAATGGCATAGGCGTCCGAGCCGATATCGGGCATGTCTTCGGCCTCGGTGACGGGATAGCCCAGCAGGGTCGAGGTGCCGGCTTCGCTGAGCGAGGGCTGCCAGAGGTAATTGCCGTCGGCATCCTTGAAGCGGCGCACGGCGGAGACGGTCTGGCGGTTCATCACGAAACGGCCGCGGGCGCGATAGGCGGTCTTGGGCGCATAGACGAGATCGATCAGCGCGTCGGCCGGATCGCCGGCATCGAAGCCGCCATCCGTCCCGGTCGCGACATAGCCCATCTCGCCCCAATCCTGGGTGCCTTCAGCGGCCTTGGTATAGTTGAGGAAGCCGCGCGGCTTGCCCGAACCATTGCCGGAAACGAAGGCCGCGCCCTCCTGGACGGCGAAGACATCCCTCACCTCCTCGGCCAGCCATTGCTCGATATCCACCATGGCATCGTCCAGCAGCTGCTGGGTGGCGGCCGGCATGGCGTAGAGCTCGGCGCAGGGGAAATCGATCAGGTCCAGCGTCGGACTGTCCGTCTCCGGCCGCGCGGCGGTCTCGGCGACCCAGCCCGTGGCGGCCCCGCCTTTCGAGACCGGCTTGCGGAACATGCCCGCCGAGGTCTGGCGCACCGAGGCGATGGCGCGGATCGGCGAGGCTTCGGTCAACAGGCGGTCGATACGCGCCTCGGTCTCCGCCGGCACGACATAGCCGCCATCGGCGTCCGAGCCCGCGCTGGCGGACTTGCCCTCATTCAGCCCCGCCGCATCGCCGCGGCGCATATAGTCGGACCAGGCCGCCGAGCCGGCATTGGCCGGAGCGCCATCAAGACCGGGACGGGCACGGTCGAGCAGGAGGCGGTCGAGGGCGGATTTCTGCTGCGTCAGGGCCGCGTCGATGCGCGCGACCTTGTCGTCCAGCAGCACGTCGGACGAGGCCTTGGCGTCGAGCTCGTCGAGGCGGGCATCATTGGCCTCCTTGAAGGCCTCGAACGCGGCCAGCACCTCGCCCAGCGCGGCCCGGGTTTCCGCCGAGACCGGCGTCATCTTGGTTTCCTTGGTCATGGATTTTCCCTTTTGAGTGAAGGAGATCAGGCGGCCACGGCAGGCCGGACGAGCCGCAGGCGGGCCTGCGGCAGCATGGGGAAGGTCACGATGGAGACCTCCCAGAGATCGATGTCGAACAGGTCGCGGCCGCGCGGCTTGCGGGCAGCGGAGCGACGGGTGCGAAAGCCGATGGACAGACCGTTCACCGCACCGCGGGCCACAAGGCCCGCCGCCGTGCGTCCGCGCGGGCCCTCGGCCAGGATCTCGCCGGTGACGAACAGCCCGCGCCGGTCCTCGCGCAGCCCGGTCCACACGCCGACCGGTTCGGCCGGATCGTGCTGGAACAGCATGGGGATCGAGGTCTTCGCCCGCAGCGTCCGGGCAAACGCGCCGCGATGCACGACATCGCCAGCCAGGTCCGCCAGCCCGAACAGGCTCGCATGACCCTCGATCAGGAGGGGGTGGGGCATGATTTGGGTTTCCTTGAATTTGCGATGTCATCCCGGCCGGATGGCCCGCGCAGGCGGGCCGCAGGGCCGGGACCCATACGCTCGCTTTTGGCCGGAAGCGGGCCCGCGCGTCGTGACAAATGACTAGGAACCGGGGGTATGGGTCCCGGATCTCCGCCCGGCCTTCGCCGGGCATACGCCCGGGATGACAAGCGGTAGCTAGTTCTGCGGAGCCCCTATTCCTCCATCCGGCGCTCGATGCGCACCAGGCTCTCGCGCGCCAGGCGCATTTCGGCTTCCAGCCGGGCCAGGCGTTCGGCGAGCGGGCCGGCGCGGTCATTGTCGTATTCCAGCTGGTCAAGGCGTTCGGCGACGCGGCCGGACCAGATCAGCGCGCCGGCGCTTTGCAGGCCGATGGCGAGGAGGACGCCGGCGGTGACCTGGCGCTGCAGCGTCCAGCGGGGCATCTCGCTCATGGTGCCGCCTCCGGATCAGGCAGCTCGGCCTCGATGGTCAGCGTCCCGCCGAACCAGGGCTGCAGCCAGACCGACAGCGCCCGCGCGGTCTTGCGCACCAGCGGCGTCACGGTCTGGCGGATGAAGGCGAGATTGGCCTCGCGGTAATTGGCGTATGTGTTGTCGCCCGGCAGGCCGAGGATGAGCGGCGGCACGCCGAAGGCCAGCGCGATCTCGCGCGCCGCCTCGCGCCGCGCCTCGATGAAGTCCATCTCCGCCGGGCTCATCGCCATCGGCTTCCAGTCCAGACCGCCCTCCAGCAGCAGCGGACGTCCGGCATTGGCAGCACCGGTATGCGTGTTGGCCAGCTCGCCCTTGAGGCGTTCGAACTGGTCCTCGGTGAGATGGCCGTCGGCGCCGTTGAAGACCAGCGCACCGGAGGGCCGCGCCGCATTGTCCAGGAGCGCCCGCGCCCAGTCCGCCCCGGCCGTGTGCAGATCGACCGCCCGGCCCGCCGGTTCCAGCGGCGAGAGGCCGTAGTGATCGTCGGCAGGATGGAAGAGCCGCATGTGGAAAACCTGTGAACGGCCTGTGGACGGATCGCGCTCGAAACGGCGTTTATAGCCCCCCGCACCATACTCCCAGCCGGTCGGCCAGCCCGTCGGATCAGCCAGCACACGCATGCGATCCGGGCGCAGGCTGAAGAGTTCGCGCGGCTCGCCGTCCAGGGTGACGAGCTCGAGATAGCCATTCCCCGCCAGCTGTAGATAACCGTAGAGTTTTTCCCACAGCTCGGGTCCGGACGTCTCGGCATTGGGCCGGTCCAGCAAGCGTTGCACGGCCGGATCGGAAGCCCGGAACGGCACGTCGGCGGCGGCTTCGGCAATCAGCCTGACGCAGCGATTGGCCACCGCATTGCGCGCATAGCCCGCCTCGATCTGCGCCGGCAGCGCCCGCGGCAGCCAGCGCGACACCCGCCCCGCCGCCAGCGAGACCAGCCGGCTCGTCGCAGCCGTCTTCACATCCCGGCCGAAAAACCGGGAAAACCAGTTGGACATGGTGTGTCCTTTCTTTTTTGAGTGTCGATCGGGCGGCACCGGGATGCCCCCCTCATCCGCCCTGCGGGCACCTTCTCCCCGCGGGAGAAGGGATTTCGTCGTGCCGGGCGCACTGAGAACTCCCTCTCCCCGGGGAGAGGGTCGAGGAGAGGGGGAAAACACCCTCGCGGAAAACTACATCCACCGCATCCGCGGGGCGCCGCGGGTGCCGACGAGGAGGTCGGTCAGGGCCCAGGCGAGGGCGTCGACGCGGTCGGGACTGGTCCCGCCCGCCTCGGGTGAACCGAAAGCGCACATCTGGTCTTCCAGGGCAGCAAAGCGGCCGGCATGCTTCACCCGTCCGGCGGCATAGAGGGCGGCGACCGGTTCGGCGCGCACATGCTTGCCGCGGGTGGCGTGGACCAGCCGGACCGGCAGGCCGGCATCGGCGGCCTTGAGCACCGAGCGCACCATTTCCCCGCCCTGATTGGCCTCGGCGATCACGCTGTCGGCGCTGAAACTGTCGAAGGCCGACGCCACACGCGCGGCCCAGTCGGCCGGCATGGCGGGCCCGAAGGACATATCCGCCAGCACGACACCGCGCCGGCCCGGCCCCTCGCCCGCCGCGCCCGCCACCACGATGCCGCACTCGTCCGAGCGCGGTCCGCCCGAGGCCGGCGGGTCGACAGCGACCACGATCCGGTCGAGATCGGGCACGGTTTCGGCAAAACACGCCTCGACCTGGCCGCGGCTCCACAGCGCGCCGGGCGGATCGTCGATCAGAATGCCCTCGATCTCCTGCCGCCCCAGCGCGGACCCGCCATAGGCGGCCGTCATCGCATCGAGAAAGCCCGGTGCCAGATTGGCGGCATTGTCGGCGGTCGGCTGGTGGCTCAGCGTCACGCCGGCCTGTTTCACCAGACGTTTCAGGGCCGGGATCGGCCGCGGCGTGGTGGTCAGCATCAACCGTGGAAGATCGCCCAGACGCAGCCCCATGCGCAGCGTGTCGATGACGCGCTGCGGGTTCGACCAGGCGGCCATTTCATCGCCCCAGGCGAAATCGAACTGCGGCCCGCGCAGCCCGTCCGCATCCTCGGCGGAGAAGGCATAGCCCACAGCCCCGCCAGGCCAGACAACGCGTTTGCGGCTGGCCTCATAGCGCGGCCGGCCCGCCTCCGGTCCGATATTCATCAGGCCGGACGGGCCCTCGATCATCACTTCGCGCACATCGTTGAAGGTCGGCGCGACCAGCGCGATCCGCTGCGCCCCGCCCTCCACCACGCCGCGCACCCATTCGGCCCCCGCGCGGGTCTTGCCCGCACCGCGGCCTCCCAGAAAAAGCCAGATCAGCCAATCACCCTCAGGCGGGATCTGTGCCCTGCTTGGTTTCCAGAGCGCCCAGTCGCGGCGCATCTGCGCCAGCTCCGCCGCGCTCAGACTGTCCGTCCAGCGCTTTTGTACGTCGCAGTCTTGCGTGCTCAGCAAGTCGCGCAAGTAGTTCGGCCCGGGCTGCGGCGGGAGAGATCTCGTCATGCTGGCCCCCTGCTGCCGGTCTTGTCGTGTTCGGTTTCATCTCGTCCTCCATGGCGTCGAGCAGCCGCCGGACCGGTTCCAGTCCGCGCGCCTGCTTGCCGGCCTCGTCGATCCGGCAACGCAGGGCATCGGACTCGATCCGTGCCGCCAGCCGGCGAAAAGCCTGCCGTCGCAGATCGGCCCGCTCCTCCGGCGCAAGCGCCGAGAACCAGGCCCAGTTGCGGTAGATCGTGTTCCGGCAACAGCCGGCCTCGGCAGCGAGCGCGCTTGCGCTTTCGCCCGCCTCGTAGCGCACCATCCAGGGATACCAGTCGACCCGGTCGCGCCGTTTTCTCGCGGTTTTCTCAAGCATGCCGAACCATAGCCCGGCGCCGGCACCGGTCTGATGTCGCAGCGTGTTTTTTCGCGAAGAGATTGGAGGAGTTGGGGAAATTTTTCCGCGATGCGGGGATAGCGGGCGGGTTATCCGCGGTTTGTGCTTTTAAGTGCCGCTGTCATCCCGGCCGAATGGCCTGCGAAGGCAGGCCGCAGGGCCGGGACCTATAAACACGGTGCATGTCCAGTGATCGCCGTCATCGAACCTGCTTCCGGTCGACAGGGAGCGTATGGGTCCCGGACTTCCGCCCCGCCTTCGCGGGGCATTCTTCCGGGATGACAACTCCAGTAATACAACTTATAATTGTGTTTATGGAAAATTGCTATTTTGTCTACCTGCTCGCCTCGCGCAGATACGGAACGCTGTATTGCGGCGTCACCAATGCGCTGCTGCGCCGGGTGTTCGAGCACAAGATCCAGCAGGTTCCCGGGTTTACGGCCAAGTACGGTGTCGACCGGCTTGTCTGGTACGAACCTCACCAGGATATCAATGAAGCGATTACAAGGGAAAAGCGCATCAAGCGCTGGCGGCGGCAATGGAAGATCAATCTGATCGAGAAAGACAATCCCGACTGGAATGATCTCTACCCGGGTCTGGGCGGAACCGATCCGGCCGAACTGGCACCGGAACACCAGCGCAATTGGTAGAGGAACATTACTTGTCATCCCGGCCGAATGGCCTGCGAAGGCAGGCCGCAGGGCCGGGACCCATACGCGCTTTTTGGGCCGGAAGAAGGCTCGATGTCAGCGACAGCTGGACGCACACCATGTTTATGGGTCCCGGACTTTCGCCCTCCCGGCCTTGAGCCGGGACGCGCGGGGCGTCCATCCGGGATGACAAGGCGTGTGGCTCAGTCCTCCTTCTTCACCTTGTGGATGCCGAGCATGTCGAACACGGCCTTCTCGTAGAAGGGTTCGGTGGCGCCGCGGCGGATCTTGCCGAGGAAATAGCTTTCGAAACCGGCCTTTGCGAGATGGACCCAGCCGCCATCGGCAGCCCAGTTCACATTGCGCGGCGGGATTTGCGGCATGGCAACGAAGGCGACGCCGCCATCGCCGAAATCGGCAATACAGACGGCATTCCAGCTCGCCACGTTATTGGCCGGCCTGCCGTCCAGATCGGCGCGGATATTTCGGGCGGTGGCAACCACCATGCTCTCGATCATGAAGCCGGTCTTGGGCACGCCGACGGGGACCGGATAGGCCTCGACCGGCGGGATAGCGACACAGACGCCGACCGAGAAAACATTGTGGTATTTCGGATTGCGCTGATGCTCGTCGATCAGCACGAAGCCGCGCGGATTGACCAGGCCCTCGACATCGCGCACCGCGGCGATACCGCGGAAAGCCGGCAGCATCATGGAGTATTTGAAGGGCAGTTCATGGGTCTTCTTCACCGACCCGTCCTCGGCCACTTCCTCGACATGCATCATGCCGTCCTCGACCTTTGTCACGCGGGCCGAGGTGATCCACTTGATATGCCGGTTGCGCATCTCGCTTTCCAGCAGGCCCTTGGTGTCGCCGACACCGTCCAGGCCAAGATGGCCGATATAGGGTTCCGACGTGACAAAGGTCATCGGCACCTTGTCGCGGATCTTGCGCTTTCTCAGATCGGTCTCGTAGATCATCGCCGTCTCGTAGGCGGGCCCGAAACAGGACGCGCCCTGCACGGCGCCGACAATGACGGGACCGGGATCCTCGACGAATGCCTGCCAGGCGGCGTTCGCCGCCTCGGCATGGTCGACATGGCAGACCGACTGGGTGAAACCGCCATGCGGGCCCAGCCCCTCGATCTCGTCGAAGGCGAGCTCCGGGCCGGTGGCGATGACCAGATAGTCGTATTCCAGCGTCTCGCCGTTCGCCAGATCGATGGCATTGGCCTCCGGGCGGACTTTCGTGGCGGCGGCGTGGATGAAGTCGATGCCCTTTTTCTTCAGCATCGGCGCCAGCTCGACCTTGATCTTTTCCGGCTTGCGCCAGTCGACCGCGACCCAGGGATTGGAGGGGGTGAAGTGGAAGGTGGGATAGTCCGAAACCACCGTGATCCGGTCGCTGGAACGCAATTCCTTGCGCGCTTCCAGGGCCATGGGAACGCCGCCCAGGCCGGCGCCGAGTACAACGATATGAGCCATGTTTTCCTCCCGACCGTCAGCGGTCTGTCCTGCGGCCCGGTCGGGATCGGCCGGACCTGCTTGTTTGAAGCGGTCTATCCGGCGACCTCATCGGCCGCGGGGCAAAACTGCGATTTCAGATTCATCAGGATGCCCAGGCAGCGCTCGTCACGGATGGAGTAGTGCACCTGCAGACCATCCTTGCGGCCCTCCACCAGGCCGTCGCTGCGCATCTTGGCCAGGTGCTGGGACATGGCCGATTGCGACAGGCCGGCGATCTCGCAGAGCTCGCCCACCGTCGCCTCGCCCATCGCCAGACGGCACAGGATCAGGAGACGTTTTTCATTGGCCAGCAATTTCAGGAAGGCGGCGGCATTGCCGGCCTGGTCCTGCAATTGCGCGATCTGCGGGTCAGTTGTCGTCACGCGGGTCACCTCGAACGCGGTGTCTGAAACATCATTGACAGCTAATATAGCTTTCACTAAATTAGTGTCAACTAATGTTTTGACCCACAGCCTGGCGCACAGGGAGACCCCGTCATGAGCCTTCGCGAACTCGACCCGAAAGATGTCTACAAGGCCCTGCAGGACAATGCGGCCGTGCTGATCGATGTGCGCGAACCGCGCGAATACGCCACCGAGCGCCTGCACGGCGCCTCGCTGCATCCGCTCTCGACCTTCGATCCGCAATCCCTGCCGCTCGACACATCCCGCGAGGTGATCCTGCATTGCGGATCCGGCAAGCGCTCGATGGACGCCCTGCAGCGCTGCCAGCAAGCCGGCGTGCCGATCACCGCCCATGTGAAGGGCGGCCTCATGGCCTGGAAATCGGCAGGCCTGCCGACCATCACCATCGATCCGGCCACCGGCGCCGTTATCGACCCCCAGAGCCGCTGAACCGGAAAGGCCTGACGCCATGCTGAAAGCCGGCCTCGTCGCGACCGCCCTTCTTGCGGTTACCGCCCCCGCCGCCCTCGCCCAGCCGGGCGAAAGCTTCACCGTCACCCAGACACGGATTGCCGACCGCAAGGCCGTGTTCGCCACGGTCGAGAGCATCGACACCGTGGCCGCCCGCGCCCGCATCTCCGGCACGATCGGCGAGTTGCGCGTGGATGAGGGCGATGCCGTGGCGGCCGGCGATGTGCTGGCCGTGGTGGTCGACGACCGGCTGGCGCCGCAGATCGGCGCCGTCAACGCCACCGCCTCGGCGCTGCAGGCCCAGCTGGACCAGGCCCGCGTGGATCTGACCCGCGCCCAGGACCTGTTCGATCGCGGCATCTTCCCCCAGGCCCGTCTGGATCAGGCCCAGACCCAGGTCGACGTGCTGGAGGGCCAGCTCGCCTCGGCCCGCCAGGAACGCGCCGTCCTCGTGCAGCAATCGCGCGAAGGCGATGTGCTCGCCCCGGCCAGCGGCCGCGTGCTCGACGTGCCGGTGACCGCCGGTTCGGTTGTGCTGCAGGGCGAACAGGTCGCCACCATTGCGTCCGACCTCTATCTCTTGCGCCTGCGCCTGCCGGAACGACATGCCCGCACAATTGCCGAAGGCGACACAGTGACCGTCGATGCGGCTGCCCTGACCGGCGATGTCGCACCCACCGGCCGCATCCGCCAGGTCTATCCGCGCATCGAGGACGGCCGCGTCGTCGCCGATGCCGTCGTCGAGGGGCTGGGCAATTACTTTGTCGGTGAACGCGTGCGCGTGCATGTCGAGGTCGATGAGCGCGATGCGGTCATCGTGCCCGAAGCCTTCCTGATCAACCGCTATGGCGTTGACTATGTCCGCCTGCGCGAGGCCGATGGCCATGTCGTGGACATTGTCGTCCAGCGCGGCCGCGAAACCGCGGACGGTGTTGAAATTCTCGGCGGCATCGCCGCCGGCGACGTGCTGGTGCAGCCATGAAGCTGGGTCTTTCCGGACATCTCGCCCAGGCGTTCATCCGTTCGCCGCTGACCCCGCTCATCCTGCTGGCCTCACTGGCCATGGGCCTGATCGCCCTGATGGTCATCCCGCGCGAGGAAGAGCCGCAAATCTCCGTGCCGATGGTGGATGTGATGGTCGCCGCGCCGGGCCTGCGCGCACCGGACGCCGTCGAGCTCGTCACCGAACCGCTCGAGACGATCATCCGCTCGATCGAGAATGTCGAACACGTCTATTCCCAGACCGAAGACGACCAGGTGATGGTCACCGCGCGCTTCGATGTCGGCACCGATGCCGACGATGCGATCCTGCGTGTGCACGAACGGATCAATGCCAATCTCGACCGCATCCCCCACGGCATCAATCCGCCGCTGATCGTCGGCCGCGGCATTGACGATGTCGCCATCGTCGCGCTGACCCTCTCGCCTGCGCCCGCCGTGGCCGGGCACTGGGACGACAACGCCCTTTACAATATCGCCGAGGAATTGCGCGCGGCGCTGATGGCGGTCGAGGATGTCGGCCTGACCTATATCACCGGCGGCCGCGCCGACCAGATCCGCGTCGAACCGGATCCGGAACGCCTGTCGCAATACGGCGTCACCCTGCAACAGCTCGCCGGCCGCATCGCCGAGGCCAACCGCGCCTTCCCCGCCGGCCAGGTGAGCGGCAATGACACCACGCGCTTCGTCACCGCCGGCCAGACACTGCAGGGCGTGCCCGATATAGGCCTTCTCCTGCTGACCGCGCGCGATGGCCGCCCGGTCTATGTGCGCGATGTGGCGGATGTCATTGTCGGCGCCGAGCCGGCCGACGCCCGCGCCTGGATGTTCACCCGCGAGGGCACCGGCGCGCATGAGGGCGAGGACGATCACGGATCGACCGCCGGCTGGGTGCGCGCACCCGCGGTCACCCTCGCCATCGCCAAGCGCGAGGGCGCCAATGCGGTCGTCGTCTCCGAACACATCCTGGAACGCCTGGAGTTGCTGCGCGGCAGCCTGATCCCCGAGGGTGTCAATGTCACCGTCACCCGCAATTACGGCGAGACCGCGAACGAGAAGGCCAACGAGCTGCTCTTCCACTTGGCGCTCGCCACCGTCTCCATCGTGCTGCTGGTCACGTTCGTGATCGGCTGGCGCGAGGGCCTGGTCGTGCTGGTCGTCATCCCGACCACGATTTTGATGACGCTGTTTGCGTCCAATCTGATGGGCTACACGATCAATCGCGTCTCCCTGTTCGCGCTGATCTTCTCCATCGGAATCCTCGTCGACGACGCCATCGTGGTGATCGAGAACATCGCCCGTCACTGGGCCATGAAGGACGGTCGCTCGCGCATCACGGCCGCCGTGGAAGCCGTCGCCGAAGTGGGCAATCCCACCATCGTCGCCACCCTCACCGTGGTCGCAGCCCTGCTGCCGATGCTGTTCGTGTCGGGCCTGATGGGTCCCTACATGGCGCCGATCCCGGTCAACGCCTCCGCCGCGATGATCTTCTCTTTCTTTGTCGCCATGGTGCTGACGCCCTGGCTGATGATGATGATCGCCGGCCGCCGCAAATCCGATGTCTCCGGCCACGCCGAAGGCCATGAGGGCATTCTCGGCAAGCTCTACCGCCGCGTCGCGACACCGGTCATCGCCGGCCGCCGCCCGGCCTGGACGCTGCTTCTGACAGTGGGCGTACTGACCCTGGTTTCCATGTCCGCCTTCTACTTCAAGGGCGTGACGGTGAAACTCCTGCCCTTCTACAACAAGTCGGAATTCCAGGTCATTATCGACCTGCCCGAAGGCGCCACGCTGGAACGCACTGACCGGGTGCTCACCGAGGCCGCCGGCCGGCTGGCCGCGATCCCGGAAGCGGTCTCGATCCAGGCCCATGCCGGCACCTCGGCGCCATTCAACTTCAACGGGCTGGTGCGCCACTATTACCTGCGCAGCCGGCCGGAACAGGGCGACCTCCAGGTCAACCTCCTGCCCAAACACCATCGCGACCGCGCCTCGCACGCGATCGCCCTTGAGGCCCGCGAACTGCTGGCCGGGATGGATTTGCCCGAAGGCACCTCCGTCCAGGTCGCGGAAATCCCGCCGGGCCCGCCCGTGCTGGCAACCCTGCTGGCGGAGATCTACGGGCCGGATGCGGAAACCCGACGCGCTGTCGCCCGCGAAGTCCGCGCCGCCTTCCAGAGCGTGCCCTATATCGTCGACGTCAATGATGGGTTCGGCGAACCGCGGCCGCGCTTGCGCATCGCCATCGACCAGGACAGCCTGGAATATTTCCGCGTCCAGCAGTCGGATGTCTACGACACGATCGGCGCGCTGATCGGCGGCACAACAGTGGGCTACTCGCACCGCGGAGAAGGCCGCAATCCGGTCGAGATCGCCGTGGAACTGCCGCGCAGCGATCGCAGCTGGACCGAGCGCCTCGCCTCCACCCCCGTCCCCGCCAACACCCTGCCGGGCGACCGCACCGTGGTGGAACTGGGCGATGTGGTCTCGATCACCGAAGAGGACGGCTCCTACCCGATCTTCCGCCGCGACGGGCGCTATGCCGAGATGGTGATGGCCGAGCTGGCCGGCGATTTCGAGGCCCCGATCTACGGCATGTTCGCCGTGCAGGACGCCCTCGCGGAACGGGATTGGAGCGAGGATATCCCCGCCCCCCAAATCCGGATGTATGGTCAGCCGCCGGGCGATGAAGAGGTCACCCTCCTGTGGGACGGCGAGTGGGAAATCACCTATGTCACCTTCCGCGACATGGGTGCGGCCTTCATGGTGGCGCTATTGGGTATTTATGTACTGGTTGTGGCGCAGTTCGGGTCGTTCCGCGTGCCGCTGATCATCCTCACCCCGATCCCGCTGACCTTTATCGGAATCATCTTCGGGCACTGGATTTTCGGCGCCGCCTTCACCGCCACCTCGATGATCGGTTTCATCGCCCTGGCCGGTATCATCGTGAGAAACTCGATCCTGCTGGTCGATTTCATCCGCCACGGCGCCGAGGAAGGCGAACCCTTGCGCGAGACCCTGCTGCGGGCCGGCGCGATCCGCTTCAAGCCGATCCTTCTGACCGCCATCGCGGCCATGATCGGCGCCTCGGTCATCCTGGGCGATCCGATCTTCCAGGGCCTGGCGATCTCGCTCCTGTTCGGCCTGGCCTCGTCCACCCTTCTTACCGTGCTGGTGATCCCGGCGATCTACATCGTCTTCAAGGACGGCGATGCGCCCTACCGGCCGGCCCATTCCGAAGTGTCTCTTGAAGGAGAAACATCATGACCCTCGGACGTGCCGTCATGCTCTTCGCCGGCTGCATGACCCTTCTCTCGGCGATCCTCGCCTGGCAGGTCAGCGAGTGGTGGCTGCTGCTCACCGCCTTCGTCGGCCTCAACCAGATCCAGACCAGCTTCACCGGTTTCTGCCCGGCCGCCATGGTCTTCAAGGCCCTCGGCGCCAAGGACAAGGCGGTGTTCAGCTAGGGCGCGTTGGGGAGGGCGAAGGCCGGTGCTTTCCCCCTCTCCCCGACCCTCTCCCCAGGGAGAGGGAGTTCCGGTTGCGCGTGTCACGAAGAAAACCCCTTCTCCCCAGGGGAGAAGGTGCCCGGAGGGCGGATGAGGGGGAAGACACTGTCTTCGGCCCTCAGTCCTCTTCGCCCGGCCATTCCACGATGTGCTGGTCCCAGTCGGGGTCGCCGTCGAAGTCGTCTTCGCTGATCACCTGGCCAGCAACACTCATCCCCGCCTTGACGGTGGAGTGCGGATCACCGGTCACCAGCGGGTGCCAGTCGAAAAGGTCCTTGCCCTCGGCGATCAGCCGGTAGGCGCAGGTCTTCGGAATCCACGGCAGGGTGCGGATATTGTCCGGCGTCAGCACGACACAGTCCGGCACCTGGGCATGCCGGTGCGGATAATTGCGGCAGCCGCCATTCTCGCAATCAAACAGCGTGCAGGCGATATCCGTCTCCAGACGCAGCCCGGTATCCTCGTCTTCCAGCTTCACCAGACAGCACTTTCCGCAATGGTCGCAAAGCGATTCCCATTCATCGCGGGACATCTGGTCCAGAGATTTCATTTTCCAGAAAGGCTGAGGCATGGTCCCGCCTGAATTCCGCCGCTATTGATAGGCTTTAGACAGGGCGAGCCTAACACGCAGCCAGGCATTCGGGGTTGGCAAAAAGCATGTACCAGGAGCCGTTTCGCGCGGATCACATGATGGAACGCGATCGGCGCGAACAGCGCCGCCGTCTGATCGTGGGCGGATCGCTGGCGCTGATCGCGGTCATGCTCGTCTCCTTTGCCTTCGCTGGCTGGCACTGGGCCTTCCACGATTTGCCGTCTGCGCCGCAGGGCGCCGCCGAGCTGTGGAATGTCCGCCGCGAGCCCGCCGTCACCCTGGCCGACCGCGAGGGCCGGGTCCTCGCTGTGCGCGGTCCGCTCTATGCCCGCGCCGTCGCTCTGGAGAGCCTGCCGGAACATGTCCCCCAGGCCTTTCTCGCCATCGAGGACCAGCGCTTCTATCAGCATACCGGCGTCGATTTCCGCGGCGTCGCCCGGGCGCTCTGGCGGAACTTCCGGGCCGGCGCCACGGTCGAGGGCGGTTCGACCATCACCATGCAGCTGGTTAAAAATCTGATGCTCTCGCCCGACCGCGAGCTGCGTCGCAAGATCCAGGAAATGCGGCTGGCGCGAGCGCTCGAACGCGAGCTGTCCAAGACCGAAATTCTCGAGCTCTACCTCAACCGCATCTATCTGGGCGCCCGTGCCTACGGCATCGAAGCCGCCGCCGAACGCTATTTCGACAAGTCCGCCACCGAGCTCACCCTGGCTGAAGCCGCCCTCCTGGCCGCTCTGCCCAAGGCGCCGAGCCGGCTCGACCCGACCGTCAATCTCGATGCCGCCCGCGCCCGCGCCGCCCAGGTGCTCGCCGCGATGGAGGACGCCGGTTACATCACGGCGACCGAGCACGCCGAGGCGCTCGCCGATCCGGCAGAACCCGTCGCCGACACCTCCGATCCCAACGCCACATCGAACTGGGGCCATGCCTTTGACATGGCCCTGGCCGAGGCCCAGCGCCTGGTCCCGGGCGACATCCCCGACCTGATCATCCGCACCACGCTGGCCCCGGCCCTGGCCCGCGCCGCCAACGAGACCGTCGAGCGCGTCCTGTCCGAACAGGGCGACGCCGCCAATGCCGGCGAGGCCGCTATCGTGCTGCTGGCACCGGACGGGGCGATCCGCGCCTTCGCCGGCGGCCGGGATTATCGCGACAGCCAGTTCAACCGCGCCCTCCAGGCCCAGCGCCAGCCGGGCTCGGCCTTCAAACCCATCGTCTTCGCCGCCGCGCTGGAAGCGGGCTACGACCCGTCATCGGCAGTGTGGGACGAACCGGTCGATCTGGAGGGCTGGACGCCGCAGAATTTCTCCGGATCCTATCGCGGCCTGGTGACCCTGCAGGAAGCCCTCAAGCGCTCGATCAACACGGTTGCCGTGCAGGTCGCCGACGAGGTCGGGATCGGACGTATCGTGGAAATGGGCCACCGGCTGGGCATCCGGTCCGAACTGCCCGAACTGCCCGCCATCGCGCTCGGCGCCGCAGAAGTGAATCTGGTCGAACTGACCGCCGCCTATTCAGTGTTCGCGAATGACGGTGAGCGGCGCGCACCCTACTTCATCCTCTCGATCACGAATTCCCGCGGCGATGTGCTGTACGAGCATCGCGATCCCGGCGCCGAACGGGCGCTGGAGGCAGAAACGGCCCAGGCCATGTCGACCATGCTGCAGGATGTGGTGATGACCGGCACCGGCCGCCGGGCCGCCCTGCCCGGCCGGGCCTCGGCTGGCAAGACCGGCACCAGCCAGTCCTTCCGCGACGCCTGGTTCATCGGCTACACCGCCGACTACACGGCGGGCGTCTGGGTTGGCAATGATGATGACAGCCCGATGGAGAATGTGACGGGTGGTGGCATGCCGGCCCAGATCTGGCGCGACTTCATGGTGCGGGTACACGAAGGCCTGCCGGCCCGTGCGCTGAGCGCTCCGGCCCCGCGCACGCGGTCGGAACGCGAAGAACGCCTGGCAGCTTTTTATTCCGACCTGTCGTCCGCGTTTTCCGAACTACTCGAAGACGGCGCCTCGCCCAGCGAGCGCTGAACGGCCGCAGTCAGGGCCGCAATCTCGGCACGCAGGCCGGCGATTTCAGTGTGCAGGATTTCCCGGTCGGCATCAGCCTCGGCATCGCGGGCCTCTTCATCGTCGAAATGCTTGGACTGCAGGCTGTCCACGATGATGGCAATGAACAGGTTCAGCACGGCGAAACTGGTCAGCACGATGAAGACGACAAAGAAAATCCAGGCCCAGGGATGGGTCTCCATCACCGGAATGGCGACATCGGATGCCCAGCCTTCCAGAGTCATCACCTGGAACAGGGCGAAGGCGCTGTCGCCCAGCGTGCCGAAACGCTCCGGCACGGCTTCGCCGTAAAGCTTCGTCGCCATCACGGCGGAGACGTAGAACATCAGGCCCAGCACCGCGATTACGGCCCCCATGCCCGGGATGGCGTTGAGCAGGGCTTCCACGACCTTGCGAAGGTCCGGCATCACCGAGAACAGGCGGAAGGCCCGCACGATCCGCAGCGCCCGCAGGACGGAGAACCCGCCGGCCGCCGGGATGACGGACACCGTGATCACGAACAGGTCGAACCAGTTCCATCCCGACAGGAAGAAGCGATGGCGGTAGGCGATCAGCTTGAGCGCGATCTCGACGACGAAAACGCCGACGATGACACGGTCCAGCATCGGCAACCAGGTTGTGAACCACTCACCTTCATAGGGATAGGTTTCCAGCCCCAGCGTGATCGCGTTGATCACGATCAGCGTCATGATGAAGTTGCGGAAATGCGAACTCTCGACGAAAGCCTTCACACTGTATCCCCTCTGCTTCCGCAGGCGATCGCCCCCAGAATGCACACCCGCCTGCTCCTAAAGGCAGGGTGGAAGGATTTCAATCACCACGAATGAGCGAAAACGGGGAGAAATCATCAATTCAATCAAATTTTATGCAGCCGTTTAGACCGCATTTAACGGCCCACGGGTTATTGCACGGGAAACACGGATACGTTTTCCATGCGCCCAACGGACACAGACATCACAAGCTCCGGAGCAACACCTCGGGGCAAGCCCGGCCACGATGCCATCGCGATCGCCTATCAGCCGATCCTGCGCGGTGCTTCGGTCGCCGTGATGAGCTATTTCCTGTTTGACATCGCCATGCGGTTGATTTCGCCTGGTGAAGAGTATCACGGCGTCATGCTGTTGTCGGTGGCCTGCGCTGCCGCCGTCTGCCTTGCTGTTCGTCACTACCTCAAACAACCCCGGGACGGTCACCAACTGGAGCTCAGCGGCGCGCTGGTCTGCTTGTCGATGTACTGGAACTCGAACCTGCAGCAGACACTCTATTTCGAGACCGAGAATCTCGTCTACGCCATCCTCATGATGCCGCTGTTTGCGGCGATCCTGCCACGCCGCCGCAGCATTGCCGTGGCTGTTCTTCTCAACTATGCGAGCATTATCTTCCTCGTCTGGCGGAACATACCAGACCAGCTGATGGACTATACATGGGTGTCAGTGGGCGGGGTTGCTTCGGCCGCAGCGATCGCGCTGATCCTGCGGACCGCGGTGCTCAACACCGTCATCGCCCGGCTGGAAGCTGACCGGGATCGCGAAAAGGCAGAGTTTCTCGCGCACGAAGCCCGGCACCTCGCCGAGTGCGATGCGCTGACGGGACTACCCAATCGCCGCAACTTCTTCGTGGAACTCAACCATCGGGTTGAAGAACTGCGGAACAGCGAGACGCCCTTCATTCTGGGACTTGTCGACCTGGACGGTTTCAAACCGGTCAACGACACCTACGGACATGCGGCCGGCGACGAAATGCTCAAAGCCGTCGCCGAACGGCTGCGCGAGACGATCGGTCCGGCAGCAATTGCCGCCCGGCTCGGCGGTGACGAGTTTGCGTTCATCGCACCCGCGATTCCCAACACCGCGGAGACGGCGCTCACCCTCGGACATCGCATCGAAGCGAAACTCTCCGAGCGGTATCGGCTGGGCGACTATACCTGCAAGGGGTCTGGGTCGGTCGGTCTGCTGATTTGCGACCGGCCAGAGCTCGATACGGGAGACCTCATGGAGCGCGCCGACCATGCGCTCTATTTCGCCAAAAGCGCCGTGCAGGGCAAAGCCGTGCTGTTCAACGCTGCGCTGGAGCAGGCGATGGCGAATTCCAGCCAGGTCGACAAGGCACTGCGCCGCTGTGACTATGACAGCGAATTCCAGCTGCATTTCCAGCCGCAGTTCGATCTCGCGAAAGGCCGGATCATCGGATTCGAGGCCCTCGCCCGCTGGAACTCGCCGGAACTGGGCGCCGTCACGCCCGACATCTTCATCCCGGCCGCCGAACGGGCCGGCCTGATCCGGCCGCTGACCCAGGTTCTGCTGGGCAAGGCACTCGCCGCAATGGCGAGCTGGCCGGATGATCTGACACTGGCCTTCAACCTCTCGACCCACGATCTGATGTCGCCGCATGCGATGGAGAGCGCATTGGCTACCGTCCGCGACAGCGGTATCGCGCCGTCTCGCATCGAGTTCGAGATCACCGAGACGGCGATGATGAGCGACTTCAACCAGGCGCGCCGGGCGATCGACCAGATCAGCGAAGCCGGACACCGTGTATCGCTGGACGATTTCGGAATCGGCTATTCCTCGCTGCAATACCTGCAGCTCCTGCCGGTCAGCAAGCTGAAGATCGACCATTCCTTCGTGCGCAACATTCTGGAAGATACCGCTGCCTTCAAGATCGTGCGCACCCTGCTCTCCCTGTCCCGCACGCTGGGCCTGGGTTGCGTTGTGGAAGGCGTGGAGACCGAAGCGCAGATGCACATCCTGCGGACCATGGGCGCCCGCCACATCCAGGGCTATCTGATCGGTGCCCCGATGCCGGCCAGCGCCATCCCCGCGGCCCTCGACAAGACCTATGACTTCACGCCTGCCCGCTGCCGGACCGAACCGGCCGAGGCTATTCACCGGGCCAGCATCCAGTGATGCGCTCCGCGATCTTGCTGCAAGCAGCCGTCCTGTTTGCGCTTCTCCCCGCACTTGGCCAAGCCAGGGCAGACGACGTCATGGACGGCTGGTCACGTCGCGGCGCGGTCTATGGCTTAATCGCCATGGATGCCGGCACGCCCGCCAGCTGTGCGGCCGTGTGCAGTCGCGATGGAAACTGCCAGTCCTGGGTCTGGACAGTCGCCGGGCTCGATGGCCCGGACACCCAATGCGCCCTGCTCTCCGCCGCGCCCACCCCGTTCCGCGCACCGGGCCGGGTGACCGGGCTGTCAGCCGGTCTGGTTCAACGGATCGAGGCCGCTGCGGTACGGCCGCCAAGCCCGCGCGAAGTGAACGCCCTGCAATCGATGCAGCACGGTGAGTATGACTAGCCAGTCTTGCAACGCGATCGCCTCCGGACGGGCTGGCCATCTGCTCGCGCTCATAAAAAACACACTATATCCGACAATTTGCGTGCCCCGGCTGACGCTTTGTTTACCCGCGTGCGTCAACCTGCAGGCCCTGATCGGTGGGAGTGGGCAATGGCCGTCGTCAGCAAGCTGAACAATCTGGTCGAACTGGCTAAGGAGAAGTCCTCGGAACGCCGGCGGACCCTGCTGCGTGAAGTCACGGATCTCTTCTTCGAGGAGACGCCGGAAAGCGGCAGTGCCACTTCGCACAAGTTTGACGAACTCCTCTCTTCTCTGGCCGAGCAGACCGCCCGGGATGCGCGTGAAGAACTGTCCCAGCGCTTCGCCGATGCGCCGCAGGCCCCGCGCGGCCTGGTGTTGCAACTGGCGCAGGATGCGATCGAAGTGGCCGCGCCGATGCTGGCCCGCTCCAGAGTGCTCACCGACAACGACCTGCTCTCCATCGCCGAAACCGCCGAACAGGGCCACCTCAAGGCCATGTCGCGCCGCGAAGAGGTTTGCGAGCGCCTGTCGGACACGATTGTCCGCCGCGGCGATGACGAGACCGTCGCCCAGCTGATCCGCAATGACGGCGCCCGCCTGTCGCGCGAAACCTTCGAGACCGTCACCGAACGCGCCGAAACCTCGCCGGTCCTGCAAGGCCCGCTGGTCGAGCGCGGCGACACGCCGAACGATCTCCTGGCGGACCTGATGCTCACCGTCGGCAACAGCCTGCGCGAGCGGATCATGGAGCGGTTCGACGCGGTCGACCCGGCTGTGCTCGAGCATGCCATGGCGACCTCTAAAGCCCGGCTGGCCCAGCGCATGGCGGAGGACCGTGATATCGCGGCTGCAGAGAAATTCGTGCAGACCATGGCGCTGCGCAAACAGCTGACCGGCAATCTGCTCGCGCGGCTTCTGCGCGAACGCGAATATACAAAATTCTATGCCGCCTTCGCCGAGATGACCGGGGTCGATTATGTCGCCGCCCGGCGCGCGATCCGGCAGGAATCGATCGATCCGCTGGCGCTGATCTGCAAGTCCGCAGGATTCGACAAGGCGCTCTTCGTGACGCTGGCCGTGCTGCGCCACGCCGCGGGCGAGGACGCCTTCCGGGATGCCCGAGAACTGGGTCAGCTCTACGACGCGATCACCGCCGACGACGCCGCCCGCGCCATGCGCTTCTGGCGCATGCGCAAGAACATGGCGGCCTGAGACCGGTCAGGCCTTGCTGGCGGCGGCCACTGCACCCGCCGCGTCGTCCTGCGGCGGCTGGAACACTTCGGCCCCGCCTTCCAGATAGACGGAGGTCGAGGGGAAGGCGAACTCCGTACCGGCCTCTTCCACCGTCTGCTTGACGAAAAGCGCCAGTTCTTCCTTCAGCCGCAGCCACTCGCCCCAATTGGTGGTCTTGGTGAAGCAGTAGAGCAGGAAGTCGATCGAGGACGGGCCAAAAGCATCGACGCGCATGAAGGTGGCGACTTCCGGCGGAGCGGCAAATTCCGGATTTTCCGACACATAGGCGAGCACCTTGTCGCGGATCTCGCGCAATTGCTCTGACGTCGTGTCGTAGCGCACGCCGATCGCCCATTTGATGCGGCGATGGGTCATGCGGGAAAAATTGGTCACCGCATTGTCCGACAGTTTCGAGTTCGGGACATAGACCGGACCCTTGTCGAAGCGCCGCACCAGGGTCGAGCGGAAATTGATTTCCTCTACTGTACCCTCAACCACACCATCAACGAAAACCCAGTCGCCCGGCAGGAAGCGCTTCTCGGTCAGGATCAGGATGCCTGCAATCAGGTTCTTGAACAGATCCTGGGCGCCCAGGCCGATTGCGACGCCAAACAGGCCCAGACCTGCAATAACCCCCGCGACAGGGATGTCCCAGACCTGCAGAACGGCGGCCGCGCCGACGATGATAAAGACGATCCGCAGCGCCTTCGTCAGCCAGTCGATCATGACCGGCGTGAGTGCATTGCGAAGCCCCTGAAGTGCAAAGGCAAAGGGGCCGACAGCGTTATGCAGGGCCCAGAACAGGGCGATGACGACCAGCGACTGGACGAACTGATGCCCGCGCAACGCCCCGTCGCCCCCCAGCTGGACGATATTGATGGCGAAGAAGAGCGCGATGATCACCGGGACCAGCTTCATCGGCCCGGCAAGCGCTTCGACGACCGCATCGTCAAACTCGGTCTCCGACCGCTTGGCCAGACGCTGCAGCACCGCCAGCAGCCATTTCGCGATCAGACCTCGAATGCCGATACCGATCAGGACCACCAGAATGGCCAGCAGACCCTGGCCGACGCTGATGCCGAGAAAGGACGTCTCCCAGACCTCCTCCACAATGCCCCAGAACTCCTGGAGCTGTTCGGGAATGCTGTCAGTCACGGTAGCACTCATGCGGCACGCTCCTTGGCCCGGTGGAAGGACACGTCGGGGAATTTTTCTTCGGAATAGGAGACTTCCCAGGCGCTCTTGGCCAGAAAGACCGGATCGCCATTGATATCCACGGCCATCGCCGATTTATGCCGGTCGGCGAAAGCCTCGATCTTGTCGCGGTCCCCCTCGATCCAGCGCGCGGTCTCATAAGGCGCCGCCTCGAAATCGACTTCCAGCCCGTATTCGGCGGCAACACGTTCGCGCATCACGTCGATCTGCAGCGCACCAACGGCGCCGACGATGAAGTCACCGCCCAGCGTCGGCCGGAAGAGCTGCGTCACGCCCTCCTCGGCCAGGCTCTCCAGCGCCTTCTTGAGGTGTTTCGCCTTCAGCGGATCAGCCAGGCGGGCGCGGCGCAGGATTTCCGGTGCAAAATTGGGGATGCCGGTGAAGCGCAGCTTGCCACTCTCAGACAGGCTGTCACCGACGCGCAATGTGCCGTGGTTGGGCACACCCATCACATCGCCGGCGAAGGCCTCGTCGGCGATCTCGCGATCCTGGGCGAAGAACAGGATGGGCGAGGAGACCGTCAGCTGCTTGCCCGCCTCGGTCTTCAGTTTCATGCCGCGTTTGAACTTGCCCGAACACAGGCGCACGAAGGCCACCCGGTCGCGGTGGTTGGGGTCCATGTTCGCCTGCACCTTGAAGACAAAGCCCGCGACTTCCTTGCCGCCGGGTTCGATCTCGACAGGATTGCCATTGGCTGCGGCCGTGACCGATGCCGGACCTGGAATGATATCGGCGAGCCCCTCCAGCAATTCGCGCACACCGAAGCCGCGCAACGCCGATCCGAAGAAGACCGGTGTGAGATGACCTTCCAGGAAACTCTGGTGATTGAAGGGTGGACAGAGCTCCTTGGCGACATCCGCACCTTCGCGCAGCTCGTCAGCCTCTTCCTCGCTCAGCACCTCGCTGATCGCGTTGCCGTCCAGGGCAACGCGTTCGGCGGGCTCTTGCGGGTCGCGGTCCTCGCCCGGCTTCTGAAAACGCAGCAGATCATCGGTGGCAATGTCGAGCACGCCCTTGAAGCGCTTGCCCGATCCCGACGGCCACTGCATCGGCGTGGCATCAAGAGCCAGTTTGTCCTGGATGTCTTCGAGGAGGTCGACCGGGTCCAGCGCCTCGCGGTCCATCTTGTTGATGAAGGTCACGATCGGGATGTCGCGCAGGCGGCAGACCTCGACCAGTTTCAGCGTGCGGGGCTCAACACCCTTGGCGGCATCCAGCACCATGATGGCGCTGTCAGCAGCGGTCAGCGTGCGATAGGTGTCCTCGGAGAAGTCCTCGTGGCCCGGCGTATCGAGCAGGTTGAACAGGAGACCACGGTGTTCGAACGTCATGACAGACGCCGAGACCGAGATGCCGCGTTCCTGCTCGATCTTCATCCAGTCCGACTGGGTGCGGCGGCTTTCACCGCGCGCGCGCACCTGTCCGGCCAGACGGATCGCACCGGCTGACAGCAGCAGGGTTTCCGTCAGCGTGGTCTTACCGGCGTCCGGGTGTGAGATGATGGCGAAGGACCGGCGGCGCGCCCATTCCGGCGCGTCTGTCGAATTGGAAGTCATCAATAAGGCTCGCAAGACAATGCAAGCCGGGGGGTTACCCCGTTCCCGTGGCCGGAGGCAAGGGCTCACTGCCCGCCATCCAGACCACATTGTTTGCACGGGACGCCGTGAGGCCACCTTCCTGCTGTTCCCTCCAGAGGTAGGCCAGCGTCGTGATCGGCACATTGGCATAGCGCAGCCCAACCGCATGCCAGCTCGCCGCCCCCTCAGGACGCACTGCCAGCAGCGCGTTTGCTCCGGGCTCGACATAGCAGATCAGCGCACACAGATGCCGGATATGCTCGGGCTTGCTGCGCGCGACATCCGGATCGGCAAACACGGCTTCGCGAACCAGCGCGTTGAGCTGGCTGGCGGTCAGTGTCTGGATCTGGGCGGGTGTGAGCGGCATTTTGCCATCTCTCAGCACCGACTTCAAATCACCCAGGTCGAACACGACATCGTTGAAGAGGAACAACATCGTCCGTCTCGTTACGAAATGAGCATTTTGGCGTCATCGAGTATTGCGGAACGACGTTAAGGTTTTTCTACCGCTCCGCAGACTCGACCGGCTCGGTCAGGAAATGGCGCCCGCCCCGGTCCTCGATCTCCACCAGCCAGATGTCCGGATCATCGTCGATACGCCGCCGGCAATAGGCGTCGATATCGGCTTCGCCAGACGGAACCCGGCGGAACAGCGTCCACACCCGCTTCCCCTCACCGTCCCGCGCCGGGACATAAAGCTGTGCCAGGTCGCGCGCGAGCACCACCTTTACGAGCACAGCACCCGCATCTTCGTCTCCCCGGCGAATCACATAGGCAGACGCCAGACCCGTATCAGCGCGCCTGACAAGGGCATCGACCCAGAATCTCGTCTTCAGTTCGCTCATTTCCGTTGATGGCCGCTCAATTGCTTAATAAACTGTTAATCGGGTGAGGGAGCATTCCATGATTGTTCGTGTTGTGTCGGCGGCCATTTTCGCATGGTCCGCGTGTGTGTCCGGTGCCCAATCGTCTTCGATACAGGAGGCTGCGCCAGTCGAACAGCATGCAGCCGAACGCGTGAACACCGAGGAACGTGCCCTCGCCGATCTCGACGGCCACGGCGACGCTTTCGTTCTCTCCACCTCACAGCCGGCGGCCGATATCCGTTTCAACCTGCCGCCGCATGTTGTCAGCTCGGAAGCCTCGCTGCGTCTGGCCGCTCGCCCGGCCAGCGACGGTACGGATGGACGTATCCAGGTCAGCGTCAATGGCGGCGATCCGATTGTCATTCGCCCGCAAGCCCGCGCGATGGAAGCCCGTTTCGCGCTCTTCTCCGCTGATTTCCGCCCGGGCGAGAACACGCTCACCATCAGCTATGCCACCGAGACCGCCGCCACCGGCTGGATCGTCGATGCGCGCCGCTCGCGCCTTCGCCTGACGCTGGAGCCTGTCGCGCCGCTGTCGACACTGGGCGAGCTCGAACAGGCGCTGGGATCGGACTTTGCCGCGCCGCGCCGCATCGCACTGGATACGGAAGCCGGTCGTGAGCGGACCACGCTGGAAAGCCTGGTCGCCCAGGGCGTCGCCCTCCGCGCCGGCGAAGTGCCGCTATTCTCCGGCGACACGGACAATGCCGATCTGGTTGTGCGCATCGCCGAACTAGCTCGCCTGGACGATGCAGACCGGGCCGCGTTGCGCTCGGAAAACAGCCAGGGCCCCGAAATCGCCTTCTACAATGACGGCCAGCCGCGCCTCGTTGTCACCGGACGCAATATCGACGAAGCGACCGCTGCAGCCCGCCTGATGGGCGCCCGCTCCTTTGCCGGTCATGGCGCGACCTTCCTCGCGGCCGACGCCATCCGGGCAGAGCGTCTGGGCCGTCCCGCCATCGAGCTTGATACGTCTCTCGCCGAAACGGCGGACCTGCGCACTTTCGCGGCCTCGGGCCTGCCTTTCAGTGCCGACCAGGGCGCCCGCACCGCAGTGCAATTCTCCACCCGCTTCGACAGCGACCGCTATGGCGCCCTGTCGGTGCTCGCCCGCGCCGCCCTGATCGGCGGCGAAGCCTGGCTCTATGCCTGGTATGGCGATGCCGGGGAAGAGGCGCCCGCCAATCACAATCTTCTGGTCGTCGGCCCCAACTCGACCCAGTTCGAAATTATCGACCGCAATGCGCCGGACGAGCTGCGCGCCGCCCTGCGCGCCGCCGAACGCTCGCGCGGCCAGCGCGGCCTGATGCGCCTGGCTGCGGCTGCCTATGCCGATGACAGCGACAGTGACGGCGAAACGACCACGCCCCGTGAAGGGGCGGAACTGGGCGTGGGTGTCGCCTCGCTCTTCCAGGACCGACGCAATGCCGGCCGCTGGATCGGAACGCTGACGGCGCCGGATATCGCCTCTTTCGAAAGTGCCGGCCGCCAGCTGGCCCGCTCCAATCTCTGGTCCGCGCTGGAAGGCCGGGCCGCAGTCTGGAGCGCGCGCGGTGTGACCCCGCTGGACTTCTCGGTGCAGCCGCCGAGCCTGTTCGAGCGCGTGCAGGAACTGGCCGTGGATCACACTCGCGATGCCGCCTTCCTGTTGTTCGGCGCGGCGCTCCTCCTGCTGCTGCGCGGCGCCATGCGCCGCCGCAAGGCCGCCGCGTGAGACGAGGGTTTCATTTTACTCAATGCCTTAGCCAGGCATTAACCCATCTTCTTCACGCGGCATAAAAGCGTCCCTGCTAAACCCGGACCTGTAGGGAACGGGACGAAACATGTGCTTTTCAACCAGACGCCGGATCGCAGCCGCCGGATTGGCCGCCGCACTGACGGCCGCCAGCGGACCGGCCATCGCCAATGAGGCGACCGGCCTGATCTTCGGCGAGCGCCAGCTCGCCCTGGATCTCGACACGCGCTGCGGCCTGTTTACCGCCGAACAGCGCGACGCGCTGAATGCCGCCCGGCTGCAAGCCCGCGGCACGCTGCTGCGCGACGGCGTCTCGACCCACGCCCTGGACGACTATGCCGCCGAGATTGAGGCCCAGGCCGGCGCGACAGACTGCAGCTGGCCGGAAGTGGCCGAGCTGCGTTACCGCGTCGCCGACGCCTTCATCGGCTGGCAGCGGCTGCGCGACATGCAGTACGATGGTCTGGATTTCGGCTGGACCGCAACCCGCTCATTCATCGCCGGTCAACCGGGCTGGGCGGCGCTTCAGGATACAGGCATGCTGCGTGTCGGCCTCAGCCGCACCGATCAGCGCATCCGCTTTTCCGCCGCCATGCCCGCAACGCCGGAAGCGGTCTCCGCTGTTCTCGTCCTGCGCGACATGCGCCGGGAGCCGGATCTTTACGACCCGACGCTGGACGGGCACTTCCCCGCTCCGGCGGGTGCTCAATGGGCGGACTGGACACCGCC
This sequence comes from Maricaulis sp. ABE4_448, assembly GCF_056160825.1. Classification (NCBI taxonomy): domain Bacteria; kingdom Pseudomonadati; phylum Pseudomonadota; class Alphaproteobacteria; order Maricaulales; family Maricaulaceae; genus Maricaulis; species Maricaulis sp. ABE4_448. The sequence continues at coordinate 310,695 of NZ_JBSWXX010000002.1, read as the reverse complement.
GGACTATGCCCGCGCGCTGGTCTGGGCCAGCGGCCGCGGCAATGCCGCCGAGCAGGCTGCCCTGAGCGCCGATGGGACCGGTCTGGTCTTCCATTTCCCCGCAAGCGCTGTCGAGGCCATCATCGCCCGCGACCCGCGCGAGACAGCCCGTATCGAGTTGATCGACGGGCATGGCGATACGATCGGTCACTACTATTTCGAAATCGGGGATTTCGGTGCCGCACGCGCCTTCGTGCGCTCGGGAAATCTGTCGGTTCCGCGGAGCTAGAGCATTTTCAGCAAAAGTGGGCACCGGTTTTGCGGTTTGGAAATGCGACCGCTCAGGACCCGGCATTTTCAGGAAAAGTGAGCACCGGTTTTTGCGGTTCGAAAATGAGGCTGGCAAAAAGCCGGAGCTCTCAAGGCGCTGAAAATGCTCCGGCGTCAGGATTCCGTGCCTGTGCGGCCGACGACCGGTGCCGCCGTGATGTCCTGCGACGCGGCCTGGGCGCGCTCGATCTGCTGACGGACATCCAGCCCGGTCACTGTACCGGCCGGCCAGGTTTCCACATCACCGCGCTTGTCGGCGAGGATCGGCAGGGTCACCGTCACGGTCGTACCGACACCCTTGCGCGAGGCGATCGACATGTGCCCCCCATGCAGTTCGGCCAGGGCGCGTACCAGCGATAGACCCAGCCCGGTGCCGCGCTTTTCGATGTCGCGGGCATTGGCGGCCTGCTGATAGGGCTGACCCAGGCGCTCGGCCTCTTCCGGGTCGATACCGACGCCGCTATCGCCCACAGCCAGAACCAGCTGACCGCCGGACGGACGGGCCATCACGACAATCGCCCCGCCTTCCGGCGTGAACTTCACAGCGTTCGACAACAGGTTCAGCAGGATCTGGCGCAGCGCCTTTCGGTCGCCCATGACCGGCACGGCAACATCATTGCGCTTCACCGACAGGGTGATACCGGCCTCTTCCGCCTGCAGGCGCATCATCTTGGCGACCAGGCCGACAATCTCGTCGATATCGAACCGCTCGCGAACCAGCTCATAACGCTCGGCCTCGATCTTCGACATGTCGAGCACGTCGCCGATCAGCTCCATCAGGTGCTGACCGCTTTCGTGGATCAGATCGGCATATTCCGCATAGCGCGCCGGCATTGGTCCGAAGAGCCGCGCCTTCATGACGTCGGAGAAGCCGATAATGGCGTTCAGCGGCGTGCGCAGTTCATGGCTCACAGACGCCAGGAACTGGGACTTGGCGCGCGCTTCCTCTTCCGCGGCCTCGCGCGCCCGCTCGGCCTCGCGGACACGGGCTTCAAGGGCTGGCCCTTGATCATCGGCAAACAGCGCAACCGCGCCGCCACCGGGAAGCGGCCGGCTGTGGAAACGGACGTCGGCTTCATGGCCGCTCGGGCCCCGCAGAACGAGATGTCCGGTCGACGGCGCGAGCGCGGCCTTGCGGGCGCGGGCAGCCAGATCGGCGCGGCTTTCATCGTCGAAACCCAGATCGCACAGCGGCAGACCGGCCAGTTCGCGCGGCAGGCCCGGCGACAGTTCGCGCAGCGCCTCCGATGCGGCAAGGATGTTGCCATCGCCATCGCACGCGACAATGGCCGCCGGCGCATGATCGAAGGCCTTCGAGCGCACGCGGCCCCGTTCGGCTTCGGCCCGCACCGCGTCGGCTTCACGCACAGCACGCAGGGCGCCCAGGCCGAAGCCGGTTGCCAGCATCAGCGCGCAGCCCAGAACGAAGGGAAGGTGCAGCTCGACAGCCATCGGCGCCGGCGCGACGAAGCCCGTAATCTGAAGCGCCGCGACGACCAGCGCCGCCAGGCCGGACAGGGAGGCTGCCTTGACGACGCCGTCACGCAGGCCACTGGCCGCGGCGACAGCCGGTGCCAGCAGGAAGGCGAGCGCACCGATGCCGGTGACACCGCCACCGGTGACGGCGATCCCGGCCGCAAAGGCCGTCCAGATCATCGCCAGGAGAAAGCGTTCGAAAGGATGCACAAGACGCGGCAGCAGGAGGAGACCGGCGATGGCCGGCAGGGCAAGTGCCGTCAGACCCAGCGCGCGCATCCATTCCGCGCCGCCGAGCAGAGGCCAGACCTGCGGCGCCGCAGCCGCCAGCGTGCCAATCCATACGAGATTGACAATTACGCCACCGCGGCGGGCGATCCAGGCCGTGATATCGTCGCTGTTAGGGTCCATCTCTCAACCGGTACGGACTGCCACCTGATTCCTACACGCCGGAATCTTCGCCTTTATCGTTAACAAATGCTGAATCTTAAGATCGGTTCATTTACATTTCTGAACAAACCGGTCTTCGTATGATTCATCATGCATGGACACTTGGCGCTGTTCGCCGGACAAGGCAATATGTTTGCGGGACGTGTCAGGAGTCTTTGAATGTTTGTCAGTTCGCTCACGGCGCTCGTCCTCACGATGTCTGTCGCGCAGGACACGACAGAGCCGGCGCCGGAAACGGCCGCCAGCAGCGCCCCCGCCCCGCAGCTCCAGCTCGGCATTGCGCCGCCGCAGACCGAGGGCATGGTCCGCCGCTCTGCCGGACAGTATGCCGCCTATCACGGCGTGGTCGCCGATCTGCGGGAAGCGCCGATCGGGTCGGGCGACGATCTCGACATGGCGATGGACCGTCTCTCCGCCTTTTACGGCGAAGACAGGCTGGCGCCCGGCTGGATCGCCTACGCCTCGATTATCGCCGCGCATCACCCGGACTATATCGACCAGGTCCGCGAGCTGGCCGACTATTACGGGCCCAATGCCGCCATGTCCGGCCTGATGAATGACCCGGCCTTCGCAACCAGTTTCCCGGCGGCCGGCGACGCCCAGGATTCGGTGATTGATGCCGTGGGTCGCGACAATGCCGAGATCCGCGAAGTGTCCGAGCGCTACCGCTCTGCCGCCTACTCGCTGCAGTCCGAGCGCTGGGCCAACCGGGTCTATCGCGACCGGGCCGCCCGCCTGGCGGCGATCTCCGAGCTGACCGAAAGCCCGCTGACGCTTCCGGACACGCTGCGCCTGTCGTCCGGCAGCAACCTCGGCGCTGCGGTCCCGGCCTCGGCCCTGTTCGAGCGGGTGACGCCACTGGACGTGGCCACACCTGTGGATGATGCGCTGACGCCGCAGCTTTCGCTGACCGTCGGCGAAGCGGTTCCGGATCCCGACCGTTCCCGCGTCGGCCGTATTCTTTCGGTCGCGGCCCTGCAATCGCTGCAGGACACCGGCGCCGATACCGATGCCGCGATCGACAGCCTGCTCAGCGATCCGATGGTCGAGCGTTGCCTCGCCTGGGTCCGGCTGGATCTGCAGCAATGCGTTGCCGCCGGGCATTTCAAGTATGAGGACAGTTTCTGCATCGCCGAGCATGCCCTGCTCGATGTCAGCCGCTGCCTCGATACCGCGGATACGTCCGAATAGACCGCATTTGAGCGGCTCGAAAGGTGACGTATTAACAAAAAGTGTCTCGATCAGGGACAAGATAAAATTGCGGGCAAATTTTACAAAAAGACGCTGATCCATATTTGCACGACATTCTTGGTTAACGGCGGATTCGCTCGCTATACTTCGCACCTTCGACTAGCCTCGATCCTGCATTGAGGAGGTTCTCGCCTCTTGAGTGCCAATAAGAAGGAGGTCGATCATGATGTTCTTGCTGCGCGCAGCCCTCTGGCTTGCCGTCGTCAGCGTGTTTGTCCCCCGCGATTTCGCGGGAGATGCCTTCGACCTGCCGCAGAATCTGGCTGAAACCCGGATTGATGCCGGCGAGCCCGTCAGCGCTTGGTGCGACGATAACGCCGCCCTGTGCGATGCCGGCCGCGAGGCCGCCCGGCTTGGCGGTTTCCTGACGGACATGGCCGCCACCCGGATCGAAGCCGCGCTTGTCGAGCACGAAGCCGAACGCAATTCCTGACACTTCCCCCACCACGGGAATGCTGTCCAATACCGCACCGGATGCTTGCCTTGCCGCCACGGCCGCACTACGTCGGCCCTGACATGACGGCACACAGCGACATCCATTCCGAGATCGAAGACATCGTCGACGAGTTCGACCTCCTGGGCGACTGGGAGGAGCGGTACAAGTATCTCATCGATATGGGCAAGGCCCTGCCCGACATGCCCGAGAGCGACCGCACCGACACCAACAAGGTGAAGGGGTGTGTCAGCCAGGTCTGGCTGGTCACCGAACCGGGCGAAAACACCCTCACCTTCCGTGCCGACAGCGACGCGCATATCGTGCGCGGTCTGGCCGCCCTGCTGCTGCGGGTCTATTCCGGCCGGACGCCGGAAGACATCCTGTCGGTCGATGCGCGCGAAGTGCTCAAGCGGATCGGCCTGTCCGAACACCTCTCCCCGCAACGCTCCAACGGCCTGACCTCGATGATCGGCCGGATTCGCGGGGCGGCGGGAGCCTGACGTCCAAACGGGCACGCCCTCACCCCGAGCCATAGATTTCCGCCAGCCGCCCCAGGGCGAGCTTGACCGCCGTGCCACCGGAACGCTGGCCCCAGCCGAACCGTCGTTCCATGGCAGCCAGGCTTTCCTCGCGGATCAGCGCCGCCTCGACGATCTTCGAGAATTGCGGTCCCAGCATATCCAGCGCCTTGAAAACACGGTCCTTTGCGGCGACGGCGCCGAGCGTGGCGTCCTCCGGTCCCCGGCGCGGCCCCTCGCCGCGGCGCGGGGCTGTGGGGGACCAGTTACGGGTGGTGCGCTGGGTCAGGCTGGAGCGGTGATAATCGGCCAGGAAGCGTTCTGCAGCATTGCGCTCGGCGGGGCCCAGAAGGCCGGACCATTTGCCCAGCGGGCCTTCCAGCGCATTGGCCATGACCGTCTCGATACGCCCGCTTTCGTGCATCACAGGACGCTCAATGAGGTGAGATTGCTGCACCATGGGTGACCCATTGGTGTCACATAGTGCCACATGACCGGCCGCCGAGAGCGTGTAGCCGCCGCCACAGCGGGCGAGCCAGCCGCCGGTCTCGGCCTCGCGCATGTCGGCGGGTGTGAGCCGGGCGAGCGGCCGGCGTCGGCGATCGGGGCCGGCGAAGACGGCGTGCGAGCCGGCATGGGGCAGAAGGATGGCGCCGCGGCGCGACAGCGCCCGCATCCAGCGCGGTGCGCTCATGCCCCCTCCTCCCCGCTGGATTGTACGAGGATGCGCGGTGTGCCGCGCAGGCTTTCCTCCAGCGCATCCATCCAGGCGTCGAAATCGCGATCGTCGCGCCGGTCCTCGATACGGTGACAGGCATGAGCGGCAGTGGAGCGGTCGCGGCCGAAGGCCTGGGCGACGCGGGTCAGCGGCAGTTCGAAGGCGACATGGGCGAGATACATCGCCACCTGCCGCGCCAGCGCAGCCTCCCGCGAATGCCGTGTCGGCGCCTCGAGATCCTGCTGCGGCACCCCGAACGCATAGGCCGCGGCGCTCTGCGCCAGGCGGGCCCGGGCCACATCGTCGGCCAGTCTTTCCATCGCTCGTACCATCCTGCACTCCCGGTCTCGCGCGGCCTCGAATGGCGGCCGCGGCGTGAGTGAAAGGCTAGGTGGACTACGCCCGGTGGGGATAATATTCCTATTAACGTTGTAAAGAAAGAGGGCGCCACCCTTGCGTGTGACGCCCTCGCTTCCGCTCTAACCCCTTGGTGCCTAAGGGGCGATATAGGCGATAATCAGGACGATCGCCAAAAGCGCACTGGTCCAGATGGCCAGCATGCCAGAGGGGATATCCCGGCTGATTGCGCCCATAGGACTGAATGCCTGGAACAGCCGGCCGCCCATCCGGGTGCGTGCCGCAGCCAGGACATTGCCGATCGACGCCCACAGCCGGCCGAACATGGCGTGACCCCAGCGGGCCGTGCCGTCGAAGGCCCGGCGATAGACCCAGTCGAAGTCGAGATTGATCGAGCGCTTCTCGTCCGGATACCACTTCATCCGCACCAGGAAGGCGAAGGCGAAGAGCGCGGCGAGCAGGAGCTGCATCTGCCCGACGACGTGGTCGAAGGTCCACATGGGATATTCGTTCGCCACCTCCGGGAAGGGCGTGAGATTGTAGAGCGCGCGATAACCGCCCGGGATGCCGAACATGTCGGGCCAGCCCAGATAGACGCACATCAGCGCGGCAATCCCCATCGCCATCAGCATGTTCACCGGCGCCTCGCGGACGCGGTGGCCCTTGTCGTGGGCGAAGAAGGCGAAATACGGGATCTTGATGCCCGAGTGCTCCAGCACGCCGGCCGATGCGAACAGCAGGACGAACCAGACGATATAGTGCCCCTCGTGCGCCACCGCCGCCAGCGTCATCGCCTTGGCGACAAAGCCGGAGAAGAGCGGGAAGGCCGAGATCGAGGCGGCGCCGATGATGCAGAAGATCGCGGTCGCCGGCATGGTCTTGAACAGACCGCCCAGTTCGGACGCCTTCACGGTGCCGACGCGGTAGAGCACGGCTCCCATGCTCATGAACAAAAGCGCCTTGTAGATGATGTGCACGAAGGCGTGGGCCGCGGCGCCATTGATGGCGAGCTCGGTGCCGACACCGATGCCGACCACCATGAAGCCCAGCTGGTTGTTCAGCGAGTAGGACAGCACCTTCCTGAGATCGTTCTCGACCACGGCGAAGAAGACCGGGAAGGCGGTCATGATCGCGCCGATCCAGATCAGCATGTCGGTCCCGGCATAGCCGCGCGCCAGGGCGTAAACGGCCAGCTTGGTGGTGAAGGCCGAGAGCACGACAGCGCCCGTGACCGTCGCCTTGGGATAGGCGTCCTGCAGCCAGTTGTGCAGGAAGGGGAAGGCGCACTTGATGCCGAAGGCGAGGAAGATCAGGAAACCGCCCAGCGTGTTCACCGAGAGGCTCTCGTCAAACGCCCAGCTGCCGGTATCGGCGGAGTGGATCACGGCACCGGCCAGCAGCATCACGCCGGACAAGACATGGATCGCCAGATAGCGCAGCCCCGCCTTGTAGGCTTCATTGGTCTTGGAGCCCCAGATCAGGAAGACCGAGGAAATCGCCGTCAGCTCCCAGAAGAAAAAGAGCGAGAGGAGATCGCCGGCGAAGACGGCGCCGAGGCCGGCACCGGCATAGATCAGGCCGGAGGCATCGCCGACACGGTCTTTGGAATGCAGACCGTAGAGCGCATTGATGAAGGCCGCGATGATGAAGATCAGGCCCCAGATGCGGGACAGGCCGTCATAGCGGAAGGTTTCCAGCGTGAACCCGCCCAGTTCGATAATACCGCCGGTGTGAACGCCGGAAGGCACGTTGAACCAGAGGAAGCCCGCCAGCACCGGTGCGAGCAGGGCCAGGCCCTTGCGCACATAATGGTTCGGCACGGCGGCCGCGATCAGGCCGGCGATGATGACCGGCCAGGCCGGGGAGACGTCGTAGAGGGCCTCGATCATTGGTCGCCCTCCTCGTCCCAATAGTCTTCCTCACGGCCCAGAAGGCCGCGGATCACGAACCAGCCGATCATGACGGCCAGCACGAAGGAGCCGAAACCCCACAGGGCATAAAAGCCCGGTGTCTCGGCCAGGTGCACGTATTCATGGCGATGATGGAAGAGGTCGATCGCCGCAAAGCCGACGGCGAGGACCAGCAGGATCCACAGCATCGAGGATTTCAGCCATTTCGCGTCCAGCCACAGGAAGGGCCGGGCCGCGGGATGCACGAGTTCATCGTGTTTGCCGGATTGATCGCTCACAGGGCGGCCTCCGCAGCAAGGGACGAGGACAGGAAGACCGGCGCGAGATAATCGCGCAGCGGCCCGATCAGGAAGAAGAGCACCAGCACGCCCGCAGCCGTGATGACCGGCGGCAGGATGACCAGCATGGGCGGCTTCTTCTTCAGCTTGGCCTCTTCCGGCGCGGAGAAGAAACCGCGCGCCGAAAGCGGCAGCAGATAGGCGACATTGAGGATGGACGAGGCCACCAGCGCCACGATCAGCAGACCGTGACCGCTCTCCCAGGCGCCCTGCATCAGGAAGAGTTTGGGCCAGGTGCCGCCCAGCGGCGGCAAGCCGATGATCGACAGCGCGCCGACCGTGTAGGCGATGAAAAGCCAGGGCATGTAGCGGCCCAGCCCTGCCATCTGCGAGATCTCGGTCTTCTTGGTGGCGGTATAGATGGCGCCCGCGCTCATGAAGAGGGTGATCTTGCCCCAGGCGTGCATGACGATCTGCAGCGCCCCGCCCAGCATGGCCAGCGGCGAGGCCAGCATCACGCCCAGCGTGACATAGGAGAGCTGGGAGACGGTGGAGAAGGCCAGCCGGGCCTTCAGATTATCCTTGGTCATCGCGACGACCGAAGACAGCACGATGGAGATACCGGCGATCCAGGCCAAGGCGTCCGAGGTCGGCGTGGCGGCGATCAGGGCGGGACCGAAGATGTAGGTGCCCACTTTCAGCATGGCGAACACGCCGGCCTTCACAACGGCCACGGCGTGCAGCAGGGCCGAGACCGGCGTCGGTGCGACCATGGCGTTGGGCAGCCAGGGGTGGACCGGCATCAGCGCCGCCTTGCCGATCCCGAAGGCGAACAGCACCAGCAGCACGCCGGCGATGGCGGGCGTCACCTCGTTGACGGCCAAGAGGCCGCCGGCGACGAAATCGGTCGAACCGGCGAGATAATGCGTGGCGATCACGGCGGGCAGCAAGAGGCCGATCGAGGTGCCCAGCAGGATGGACAGATAGATCTTGCCGCCGCGCTTGGCGTTCGCATCACCCTTGTGCGTGACCAGCGGATAGGTCGACAGGGTGAGCACTTCGTAGAAAAGGAACATCGTCAAGAGGTTGCCGGACAGGGCCACGCCCATGGCGGCCCCGATGGCGATGCAGAAACAGACATAGAAGCGCGTCTGGTTCTTCTCGTTATTCCCGCGCATATAGCCGATGGAATACAGCGAGTTGACGATCCACAGGCCCGAGGCCACCGCGGCGAACAGCGCGCCCAGCGGTTCCAGGCGGAAGACCAGGTGCAGGCCTGGCGCCAGATTGGCCAGTTCCAGAACCGGACGGCCCGGCGCAATCTCGACCAGATAGGCGACATTCAGCGCCAGCAGGACGGCCGAGACCAGCGTCGCGCCTTCGCGCAGATTGGGATACTTGCCCAGCAGCGCCACGGCGACACCGCCGATGGCCGGGATGGCCAGCGCCAGGGCGAGGGAGAGTTCAGGCGTCCACATCGGCTCAGTTTCCTCCCATCACGGCATTGGCGGCCGCGCGGGCCAGGCCGACCAGCGGGTCGGCGTGGAAGAAGAAGTAGATATTGGCGAAGGCCAGCAGGCTCATCGGGGCCAGCACCATCCACGGCGCCAGGCGGCGGCCCGGCGCAATACCCGCCTTGCCGGCCGGCGGCGTTTCCATCCAGATCGCCGACAGGAGCCGGGCGACATAGGCCAGCGCCAGCAGCGAGGAGATCATCAGTGCGGCAACCGCCCACCACCAGCCGCGTTCGAGCGCGGCGGTGACCAGATACCATTTCGAGGTGAAGCCCACCGTCAGCGGCACACCGACCAGCGACAGGCTGGCAATGGTGAAGGCGGCCGAGGAGGCCGGCATGGTCTGACCGAGACCGGCGAGATCCTTGACCCGGCGCACACCGAAATTCAGCGCAAAGGCGCCCAGCGCCATGAACAGCGCGCCCTTCATCAGGGCGTGGTTCATCAGGTGCAGCATGCTGGCCGACAGGCCGGCTGCGGTGCCCATGCCCAGACCCAGCATCATGTAGCCGACCTGCGCCACCGAAGAGTAGGCCAGAAGGCGCCGGGCGTCGGTCTGGAAGACCGCCTGCACCGAAGCCACCATCATGGCGATGACACCGACCACGGCGAACAGCCAGGTGAAGGACATCGCGACAAAGCTTACGTCCGGGTGGAAGACCGAGAAGACGAAGCGGATCAGCGCGTAGAAGGCCACCTTGGTGGCCGTGGAGGCCAGGAAGGCGGTGACGAAGTTCGGCGCGAAAGCGTAGGCGTTGGGCAGCCAGACATGCAGCGGGAACATCGCGGCCTTCAGGCCCAGCCCCACCACGATGAAGGCGAAGGCAGCCTGGGTGACGCGGTCATGCCCGTTCTGTTCCAGCACGGCGGCCATGTCGGCGATGTTGAGCGTGCCGGTGGCCATGTAAAGGAAGCCGACGCCGATCACGAAGAAGGTCGCGCCGATTGTGCCGAGCACCAGATAATTATAGCTGGCGGTCAGGGCGCGGCGATCCTTGCCGGCGCCCATGGCGATGATCGTGTAGGTGGAGATCGAGGAGATTTCCAGGAAGACGAAGACGTTGAACGCATCGCCCGTAATCGTCACGCCCAGAAGGCCGGCAAAGCAGACCAGGAAGGCGGAATAAAAGAGCGATTGCTGCTTCTTGGCGATCTCGTCAGCGACCGACGGGAGGGCGTAGATGACGCACAGGAGGCCGACAATGCCCACCAGGAGCAGGAGCGGCACGTTGAGCATGTCGACGCGCAGTTCGATGCCGGCCGGCGGCGCCCAGCCGCCCATGGCGTAGGAAATCACCCCGCCGGTCGAGACCTGGCCGAGAATGTTCAGCGACAGCACCGCCACGGCGATCGCCGTGACGAGGGTCACGCCCCAGGCCCACAGGCCCTTCGGCATGAAGGCCGCCACGGCCGCCATGATCAGCGGAATGACGACAATCAGCGCAGGCGCGTGCACGGCAAGGCCTGCCGGCAGGAAAGAGGCCAGCATGTCCATTTATTCGGCGCTCCCGGTCTCAAGGGAATAATCGGCCGCATTGAGCGCATCATCCTCGATCGTGCCATAGGCCTCGCGGATGCGGACGACGAGCGCCAGGCCGACGGCCAGGGTCGCCACGCCGACGACGATCGCGGTCAGGATCAGGACGTGCGGAAGCGGGTTGGAATAGATCACTTCGGCAGCGCTGTGTGCGCTGTCGGCAACGCGGTTGGGCACATCCTCGCCCAGCCCCGGCGCATTGGCCGGCGCGTGCCCGGCCGCAACATCGCTGGCGTGTTCCACCGCCGAAGCGGCGGCATGGCCGGCATCGGCGCCATGACCGGCGTCTTCGCCATGATGGTCACCGACAATGATCGGCGGCTGGCCGCCAAAGACCTTGCCCATGGTGATGTAGAGCAGGAAGACCGAGGTCTGGAACAGCGACAGGCCGACCAGGCGTTTCACCAGATTGCCGGTAGCGATCACCACATACAGGCCTGTCATCATCAGGATGATGATCGGGATATAGTTGAAGCGTTCGAGGATGATTTCCAGCATGCTCACCACTCCTCTTCCGGAATGTCCGGCACGCGGCCGGCGAAGGCGTAGAAGATGGCCAGCATCACCGAGGTCACCGTGGTCAGCACGCCCAGCTCGACCAGGATAATGCCGTAATGCTGGCCGGAATGGTGGCTCTGGTCGGGATGCAGCGCGTCATAGTCGAGGAAGTTCAGCGGTTCGCCGGCCCCGTTCATGAACAGGGTTGCGATGCCGGTACCGGCATAGATCAGCACGCCCAGCGCGGCGCCATAGCGCACGACAACCGGCGGCACGGCCTTGCGGGCCTCTTCCATCCCGAAAATCAGGGCATAGAGGATCACGGCAACGGCGATGATGACGCCGGCCTGGAAGCCCCCGCCCGGTCCGAAATCACCGTGGAAATGCACGTAGAAGCCGAACACGACGATCATCGGGATCAGCAGTTTGGAGACGACGCGCAGGATCAGGTGCGGGCTCATGCCTTGTCCTCCATCTTGCCGGACACGGGTTCGCCAGGTTTGACCTTGGTCTCGCCCCCGTCAGAATCTTCGTCGTCCTCGCGGCGGCCGGTGCCGAAGCCCAGCAGCAGCATCACGCCGAGCGCGGCGGTGAAGATCACGACGGTCTCGCCGAACGTGTCATAGCCCCGGTAGGACGCCAGAACCGCCGTGACCACGTTGGGAATGGCGATCTCGTCCGGCGTAGACGTCATGTAATCCATGCCGACATAGGAATTGGCGGGCGAATCGGGATCGCCATAGACCGGCATGTCGGGAATGGCGAAGAACAGCGCCGCGCCTGCCGCCACCACGACCGCCAGGGCCGCCCAGTGGCGCTTGGCGCCGGCCGGCTCGCTCTCGCGGGCGGTCAGCAGCATGGCGCCCAGCATCAGCACGGTGGAAATGCCCGCGCCGACAGCCGCTTCGGTGAAGGCCACATCGACCGCGTCGAGCGAGACGAACCAGGCCGCGGAAAGCAGCGAATAGACGCCGGTCAGCATGACCACGGCGAACAGGTTGCGCAGGCGGACAATGGCAAAGCCTACCGCCAGCAGCATGGCGATCAGCACATAGTCCAGATACTGGGTGAGATCGGCGTGGTCCATTTAGTGGCCCTCCCCGCTCGCCTTGCCGGCCTCGCTCGGATGCGGCGGGTGGAAGCGCGACAGGCGCGGCTTGTGTCCGGCCCGGTGCGCGGCATTGGCGATGGCATGCGATGCGGTCGGGCTGGTCAGGAAGACCAGGAGACCGACCAGAAGCAGTTTTGCGACAGTCTGCCAGTCCTGCGCCTGCAGGATCAGGCCGAGGGTTATCAGCTCGGCGCCCAGCGTGTCGGTGACGCCGGCGGCGTGCATGCGGGTGTAGAAGTCCGGCAGGCGGATGACGCCCGTCGCACCGGCGAGCACGAAAACCAGGCCCGTCGTCATCGCGGCGACGGAGCCGGCGAACAGCGCGTACTGAAGGATCTCGCCCCAGTTCATTTCTCGTACTCCCCGTCGAGCGCCTTGCGCAGGGACATCTGCGCCAGGGCGATTTCCAGCGAGCGGTAGCGGAAGAATTTCAGGATCGCGATGGTCGCGACGAAATTGATCAGCGCGTAGAGAATGGCGATATCGATCGCGTCCTGGCGGCCGGAAATGGCGGAGAAAACCAGCAGGAAAAGCACGGTCTTGGTGCCGAAGGAGTTCACGGCGAGAACGCGGTCATACAGGGTCGGCCCGGCGAACAGGCGCGCCAGCATGATGGCCATGGCGGCGGCAACGCCGAGCGCGATGACGAAATTCACCCACTCCATCACTTCACCTCCTTGCGGCGGCCATCGGTGGCGCTGTCGGCGCGGGCGCCCATTTCGGCAAACCCGGCCGGGTCGGTGAAGGACGTGTCCAGCGCGTGCACCAGAAAGCCGTCATCCTCGATATCGACCGTCACCGTGCCCGGCGTCAGCGTGATCGAGTTGGCAAAGACGCACAGGCCCAGGCCCGAGCGCTGCTGCGCCGGCACGCGCACCAGGCGCGGCTCGATGTCGATTTCCGGCTTCAACACCAGGCGGGTGACCGCGAGATTGGCCTTGACGATCTCGCCGCCCAGCCAGGACCAGTAACCGAACAGGGCCGGCGCCGGTGCAACCGGCACGGTCTCGCGGTCGACGATCCGCATGCGAAAGGTCAGGGCGACGGCGATCACGATCGAGATCACACCCAATCCCATGATGATGGGATGGTCGCCGCTCAGGGTATAGCTCCCCGAAAGGGTGAGCCAGAGCGCCACCAGAATGGCGGTGAGGCTGACGCCGTAGAACATGGATTCTCCCCGCGCGTTAACGCTTCACCCGGTTATTAGCGGCCGGAAACGGGCTTGACCAGAAGAACCGGGCGACCAGTTGCACACACTTTCAGTGCGGTCATCAAGGGGGCAGGCATGTGCATAAAACAGGTGCACGCGCGCGCGGATATAAACAGGTGCCGGCGGCCGCCTGTCCACCGCGCCAAGAATTGCAGTCGCGGTCCGCGGCGCCGGGCCGGAGTGTGACATTTGGCCCACAGAGTCATGTCAAACTCCCGTCATATTCTTGCATCGGTTGCATGACGCCCCAAATCGCGAGTGACCCCGCCCCCAACGGATGGTCCGCACCCCACCCGACACCCCCGGATATGTAAGGGAATTTTCATGAAACACCTGCTTCTCGGCGCCGCCCTGGGCGCCCTGACCGCAGCGTCAGCCGTCGCCCAGTCGGCGGAGGACGTCATCGTCGTCACCGGTACGCGTGCCGAAGGCCGCACCGCCCTGGAGAGCACGGCGCCCGTCGATGTGATCTCGGCCGGCACGCTGGAAAACAATGGCTCGACCGAGCTGAATGTGGCCCTGTCCTACGCCCTGCCCTCCTTCAACTTCCCGCAGCCGGCGATCACTGACGGCACCGACCATGTGCGCCCGGCCACGCTGCGCGGCCTGGGTCCGGACCAGACGCTGGTGCTGGTGAATTCCCGCCGCCGCCACGCCTCGGCCCTGGTCAATCTGAACGGTTCGGTCGGACGCGGCTCCTCGGCCGTCGACCTCAACACCATCCCGGTCTCCGCCATCGGCCGCGTGGAAGTTCTGCGCGACGGAGCCTCGGCCCAGTACGGTTCCGACGCCATCGCCGGCGTGATCAATGTCGGCCTGCGTGAAGCGCGCGAGGGCGGCCAGGTGACGGCCAGCTTCGGCCAATACGCCACAGACATCCCGCTCGTCGACCAGCCGCGCTCGGCCTCGGACGGCGACACGACCAGCCTGTCCGGCTGGGTCGGCCTGCCGCTCGGCGCGGAAGGCTTCCTGACCCTGTCGGCAGAATACCGCGATCGCGAACCCACCAATCGCGCCGGCCCGGACACTCGCCAGCAATACCCCTCCCTCACCGGCGGCGGTCTCGATCCGCGCGAGCAGAGCTTCGACCGGATCAATCACCGTTTCGGCCTGTCCGCCTCCGAAGCGATCAGCCTGTTCGCCAATGCCGGCCTGCCGATCAATGCCGATGCCGAACTCTATGGCTGGGCGAGCTATCAGCAGCGCGACGGCCAGGGCGCCGGCTTCTATCGCCGCGCCCAGGATTCCCGCAATGTCCCGTCGATCTATCCGGACGGTTTCCTGCCCTACATCACCACGGATGTCGAAGACATTTCCGTGCTGGGCGGCGTGCGTGGCGACTGGGCCGAATGGGGCTATGATTTCAGCCTGGGCTATGGCCGCAACGAGCTGGGCTATGGCGTGGAGAACTCCGTCAACACCTCGATGGGCGCCGCCAGCCCGACGCGCTTCGACGCCGGCGCGCTGATCTATGACCAGCTGACCGCCAATGCCGACTTCCAGCGCAATTACGCCGTTGACGCCTTCGCCGGTCCGCTGAGTGTCGCTGTCGGCCTGGAATACCGGCTGGAAAGCTATGAGATCGAGGCGGGCGAACCGGCCTCCTACATCAATGGCGGCGTGACCGGTCCCAATGGCGAGATTCTCGCCACCGGCAGCCAGGTCTTCCCGGGCTTCCAGCCGTCCAACGCGATCGACGAGGACCGCGATTCCATCGCCGCCTATATCGATCTGGAAACCGATGTCACCGACCGCTTCACCGTCTCCGCCGCCGCGCGGGCGGAAAGCTATTCCGACTTCGGCGAAACCGTCACCGGCAAGCTGGCAGCGCGCTACCAGCTGACCGATGCGCTGGCGCTGCGCGGTGCCGTGTCGAACGGTTTCCGGGCGCCCTCGCTGCAACAGGCCTATTTCACTTCCACATCGACCGTGTTCACCGGCACGCCGCCGGTTCCGGTCGAGGTCGGCACCTTCCCGGCCACCAGCCCGGTCGCAGCCGCGCTGGGCGGTGAGCCGCTGGAAGCCGAGGAATCGCTGAACATTTCCGGCGGTCTCGTCTTCACCCAGGGCGGGTTCACGCTGACGGTGGATGCCTATGCCATCGACATCGAGGACCGCATCGTGTTGTCGGAAAACCTTTCCGGCCCGGATGTGGAAGCCCTGCTGGTCAATGCCGGCATCACCAACATCACCAGCGCCCGCTTCTTCATCAATGGTGTGGAAACGGAAACCCGCGGTGTTGACCTGGTTGCCAGCTATGGTTTCGAGACGGCCGACTGGGGTGATTTCGACCTGACCTTCGGTGCCAACATCACCGAGACCGAAGTTACCGACGCCCCGACCTCGGAAGTCCTGCCGGGGGTCTCCCTCTTCGCGCGGCGCGAAATTGCCCGCTTCGAGGTCGGTCAGCCGGAGAACAAGCTGATCGGGTCGGTCGACTGGTCGCGCGGTCCGTTCGCCGGCTATGTTCGTGCAACGCGCTTCGGCGAAACGGTTGATCCGGGCACGGCGGCCGACGGTTCCGGCGACGAGGTGCTCTCGCCGAAAACCATCGTCGATGCGGAATTCTCTGCCGATGTCACCGAGGGGCTGAATGTTGCCTTCGGAGCGAACAATCTGTTCGACGAGTATCCGGACGTCACCGCGGAAACCCCGGCGCTGGACGGCACGTTCAGCCGGATCTTCCCCTTCTCCGGCTTCTCGCCCTTCGGCTTCTCCGGCCGCTATGTCTACGGCCGGATCCGCTACAGCTGGTAGGCTGGCAGCGGCAATCGCACAAGGAAATGCCCGGCTCCGGCCGGGCATTTTTCTTTCGCGCTTTCCTCACAGCCCGTCGCGGGCCCAGACGCGCTCATGCATGGAATAGGCGAAAGTCTGCACCAGGGGCTCGATCAGGCCGATGGCCAGTGCGGCATGCCAGTTACGCGTCAGGGCGAACGCGACCGCCATGGCGACAACAAGGTGCATCAACGCATAGCTCACAGTCTTGAGAGCACCACGCGGTACGCGCAGGCTGCCCCAGTCGAGAGGTACGGCACAGCAACGGACAAGAGCGGACATGACAGAACCTCAGTGCAGAATTGCGAATAATTCTCAATTGCACTTTGGCATTGTGGTAGCGGGTTTGCCAATGAAAACTTTCAATCGCAGCGATTGACGCGCCCTATTCCGCAGAGCGAAGTCAGCCCTTGTCCTCGGCCGACAGGTTCCAGTAGCGCAGCACCGTCTGGGCCTTTTCCACCGACAGGCTGTCATAGACCCGCCGCGCCTGTTCGACCGGATCGCTCTGCTCGGAGCGGCCCAGCCCGCGCCACATATGCAGGAAGAAGGGCCATTTCAGGCCGGTCGCCTTGCACAGAACGGCCAGCGGCTCACCCGCCATATCGTCGATCATGCGCACGACCAGCCGGCGGTCGACGGCGGCCAGCCGGCTGATCTCCGCGATAATGTCCGCGGTCGCCCCCTCGCCTGGCATCGCCTCGCACACGCCCTCCAGCGATCCGTAGGGGCTGGTCTCGGCGGCTTCGCGATTGCGCTGGCGGCGGTCGATATAGCGCAGGATGCGGGCGACCATCGGATCGGACCAGCCTTCCTTTGCGGCGGCGGGAAAAATGTCTTCCGAAGCCTCCAGCAAGATGGTGCGGTCGACGGCGAAGCGGTCGAGGATCTGGAAGCGGTCGATATGCTCGCAGCTCCAGAACAGGCGGAAGGCCTGGGCCGGTCGCATCTCCTCCCGGCGGATCAGCAGCGCGGCATAGGAAGCCTCTTCGGTCGCGGCTCCGACGAGGTGATCGAGCGTAGGCGCAGCGAGATGGGCGGTCTTGTTGCGCAGGAGACGTTCCACCACAGGCGGCTCGCCATAGGCCGCCAGGGCTGCTGCAACCGTCTCCGACAACGCCTCGCGGCGCGCGATGGTCATGCGGTGCTGCAGCGTGCCGGAATTGATGACTTCCATCATGTCGAAATCGGTCAGGGCGGTGCAGCGTTCCAGGATCGGCTGGGCCACGTCGAAATCATCGCTCGCCAGCGTGCGCAGGAGCCGGTGCGGCGCCTCGCTGAGCGCGGCCAGGCGTTCTGCACAGCGCCGGCGCAGCTCGAGATCCGAGGCGCGGATGACGTCATACAGGAGATCGCCGACAATCCAGCGCTCACGCGGCGTGATGCGGCTGGACGGCAGGCCGACAATATCCGCAAGCCGGCGCGCCAGCAGCGCCCGCGTCTTCGGCGTGGCGACCGGTTCGGTCAGATCATAGGGCTTGGCCTCGGCCATGGGGACGCGTCCTGCCAGACTGGAATCAGCGCCCAGAATGCCGCGACGGCGTTAATGAATGGTGCTCCGGGCCGCGGCCGCGGCACCGCATGACCAGACTTTAATGACGGCCGCGCACACGCCCTCTTGACGATACGTTATAACATATTAATCCGGGCGCCGGGATCAGTAAAGGAATCGACCCGTATGTCCAGTCATCACACCACTATGCGCCAGGCCTTCCTGGCAACGGTCGCGGGGTTTGCCCTGCTTCCCGGCACGGCCCTGGCACAATCCGCCTCCGCCGATATGGCGGAGAGCCCTGCAACCCCGGAAACGGATGCCGGACGCGCGACCGACGACGAGATGGATGCCATTCTGGTCGAAGGCCTGGCCATCGGCCGGACTGCGACACCCCTGCCCGTACAGGTCCTCTCCGGGGCCGAGCTGGCCCATCGCCGTCTCGGCACGCTGGGCGAGACCCTCGCCGGCCTGCCCGGCGTCCACCTGGACAATTATGGCGGCGGCGCCTCGCGCCCCGTGGTGCGCGGCCAGACCCTGCCGCGGCTGGAAGTCCTGTCCAACGGCGCCAATCTCTACGATGTGTCCTCGGTTTCGCCGGACCACGCGGTCGCCGGCGACCCGCTCCTGCTGGATGCGATCGAAGTGGTGCGCGGGCCGGCCTCGGCGATCTATGGCGGCAGCGCCATGAACGGCGCCATCAACCTGATCGACAGCCGGGTGCCGCGCGCCATGCCGGAAAACGGCCTCTCCGGCGCCACCGAGACGCGCTACAGCACGGGCGATGAAGGCCTGGCCAGCGCGGCGCGGGCCACGATCGGCCTGGGCTCGTCCTTTGCCCTGCACATCGAGGGCTCGACCAGCGATGCCGATAATTACGCCGTGCCCGGCGACCACGGCACCGACCGGCTGAAGGATTCCTTCTCGCAATCCTCCAGCTATGCGATCGGCGCCTCCTGGATCACGGAACGGGGCTATATCGGCGCCGCCTATTCGCGCGAGGACAGCGATTACGGCCTGCCGGGGCATAATCACACCAACGCCGTCTGCCACACCCATGGCCGCGACCTGCACTGTAGCGCCCACGGTCCCTATACCGACCCGTTCGCCGGATCCGACGAGGATCACACCGCCTCGATCGGCCTGCGCAATGAGCGCATCGATGTACGCGCCGATTTCGAGGACCTGCTGCCGGGGATCACGCATACACGCCTGCGTCTCTCGCACACCGACTACAGCCACAACGAAGTCGATGGCGACTTCCTGTTCGCGCAATACCGCAACGAGGTCGAGGATGCCCGGCTGGAGATGGTGCACGCCCCGCTCTTCGGCTTCACCGGCACGTTCGGCGTTCACTACATGAACGGCACATTCAGCGGGCTGAACCACAATTCCGCCCACGAAGACGAGCCCAGTCTCGGCTGGGTCTACCCGAACGACTATACCACGGAGAGTGTCGGCATTTTCATGTCCCAGCGGCGCAGTTTCGGCGATGTCGAGCTTGAGATTGCCGTCCGCAAGGACTGGCGGGACATGGTCGCCGAAGTGCCGCGATACAATATCTCCGACGACTTCCTTGAGCGGTTGTGGAATGCGCTTGGCATGACGCGAGAAGACTGGATGGAGCTGGTGATCCCGGAGTTCCAGAGCGCGCACCCTCCGGCCGAACATGAGCCGGTCTCCGTCTCGCTCGGGCTGACCTGGGATGCCGGACGGGGCTATTCCGCGGCGCTGTCCCTGGCCCATACCCAGCGGGCGCCCAGCGTGCGCGAACTCTATGCCTACGGCAATAATCTGGCGACCAACAGTTATGAAGTCGGGCTGGCCCAGACCCGGCGCGCCTCATCCACCTTCCCCGAATCCCGGGCCGACATCACCGAGACGGCGCAAACGATCAACCTCACCCTGCGCAAAACTGGCGGTCCGCTTGAGTACGAGGTCGGTTTCTATCACCAGGATATCGAGGACTATGTCTTCGCCGATCTGATCGAGGTCGACAGCGAGACCGGCCTGCCGCATCTCTACCTGGTCTATGTCGCCGCCGATGCCACTTTCACGGGCCTGGATGGCGAGGTCAGCTACCGCTTCGCGCCGCACTCGCAAGTGACGGTGTTCGGCGACTATGTGCGCACCGAGCTGAGCGGCGAGGACGACAACCTGCCGCGCATCCCGCCGGGCCGGCTGGGCGCGCGTTATGACTGGGATACCGGCGCGCTGACGGGGAATGTGGAATACTACCACACCTTCGAGCAGGACCGCGTCGCCTCCTACGAAACCGAGACCGAAGGCTATGACATGGTCAATGCCACCGTCTCCTATGCCACCGAGCTGGGCGGACGGCCGATCGAGCTCTATGCCCGCGGCACCAACCTGCTCGACGAGCTGGCCTATGTGCACACCTCATTCGTGAAGACGCAGTCGCCCCTGCGCGGCCGCAATATCGTCTTCGGCATCCGTCACGAATTCTGATGACGGTTGGCCGGCAAGGAGTTGCGTCACGCCCACAAGTTGGTAGACAGGGTGGATTGCACCTCCTTGCCCGGCCGGGCCGGGGGACGGTCTCAACAAGCGCGTCATTCCCTCTTGCCCGTATTTCGCCCCCTCGCCGGCAATCGCCGCCTTCGACTGCCGCCCTTCGGCGGTTATCTGGTTCTGGTGGCTGGCTGGTTCTTCGGCTTCGGGCTGCAGACCACCATCTTCCCCGGTGTCATCACCTTCACCCTGGGCGAAAGTGCCGAGCGGCTGGGCATTGCCCAGGCCGCACTGACCGCGCCGATGATGCTGCTCCTGCCCTTTGCCGGCGTGCTGGCCGAGCGCAAGGACCGGCGCGGCATCATCTTCTATTTCTACATTTTCGCCGGTCTGGCCGCGGCCGCGCTGGGCGCGCTGTTGATGACCGATCACCTGTCCTACTGGATCATGGTCGCCTTCGCGCTGATGATCGGCGTGGCGGGCGGTTTCGTGATGCCGGCCCGCGACAGCGCGATCAATCCGGTGGTGCGGATTTCCGGCCGCACCCGTCATGGCGGGATCGATTTGCAGCGGGCTGTGGTGATGGCGTCCGCCGTGCAGTTCGGCGCCCAGATCCTGGGCATGGGGCTGGGCTATATCGCCGCCTATACCGGACCGGGCGCGCTGTTCGTTTGCCAGGGGATCGGCCTCTTCATCGGCGGGTTGTCCGCTGCCTTCCTGCCGCGCCTGGGCTCGACCCGCAACACATCCACCGCCCACCCCATGGCCGACCTGGCCGAGGGGGTGCGCGCCGTCTTCCGCTCGCCCGTGTTGATGCCGATGACGGTGATCATGATCGCCATCGGCCTCCTGGTCGTGGGCGGTTCCTTCCTGGTGCTGATCCCGCTCCTGATCCGCGAAACCTATGGCGGCGGCTTCCCCGAGATCGCCAGCCTGATGGTGGCCTTCTGGGTCGGCGCCTTCCTGGCCAATGTCGCGCTGGCGAGCTTCCCGCAGATCGAGCGCCCCGGCCGCGCCCTGATCATCGCCCAGGGCGTGACCGTGCTGGCGACCGGCGCCTTTGCGCTGCCCCTGCCCTTCTGGTCGCTCTACATCCTCGTCTTCGTGTGGGGGCTGGGCGCCGGCGTGGCAATCTCGCTGTCGCGTTCGGTGGTGCAGGAACAGGCCCCGCCGGACAAGCTGGCGCGGGTCATGTCGGTCTACCAGCTCGGCCTGTTCGGCGGCATGCCGGCCGGGGCGGTGCTGATGGGCTTCATGATCGGCTTCCTGGGACCGCAAGTCTCGGCACTGGTGCCCATGATCGGCCTGGGGCTGGTTCTCGTGGTAATTTCCCTGACGACGCCCATATTGTCGGTCCGGCGCGGCCCTACCCATCCGGCCGCCCTGCCGCCGAACGAGGACGCGCGCGACCATGCCGAAACTGACTGACGCCGAAATCGACGCCCTGAAGGCCCGGCTTGATCCGGAGACCTATGCCATTGCCTTCGAGGAGGGCACCGAGCGCGCCTTCACCCATCCGCTCAATGCGGAAAAGCGCGGCGGCGCCTATCACTGCAAGGTGTGCGGCGAGGCGCTGTTCGCGGCCGAGCATAAATATGAGAGCGGGTCGGGCTGGCCCTCATTCTATGATGTAATGGCATCGGACGCCGTGGAGACGAAAACCGATTTCAAGCTGCGCCTGGCGCGCACCGAGATCCACTGCGCCAATTGCGGCGCCCATCTGGGCCATGTGTTCCCCGACGGTCCCAGACCGACGGGTCAGCGTTACTGTACAAACGGGACCGTGCTGGATTTCCGGCCGGAGGAGACGGGCGGCGATTAAGGCCGGCCCTTGCACGAGGGGAAGACGATGACATCACGAAAACTTGCCGGACGGATCGGCGCGGGGCTGACCGCCCTCGCGCTGGCCGCCTGCAGCCAGGAGACTGACATGACCGCCGACACCGACGCAGCCGCGCCGCAGACCTCGGCCCTGATCGAACGGGCCCGCGGGCTGGAAGCGCCACGCGCCGAACAGCGCCCCGTGGAAATCGAGCAGCTGGGCTTTACCCGCGTCGACGAATACCAGTGGATCAAGGACGATAACTGGCAGCAGGTGATGCGCGAGCCGGACGTTCTGGACAGCGATATCCGCGAACTGCTGGATGCCGAGAACGCCTATCTGGACGCGGTGATGGAGCCGACCGCCAATCTGCAGGAGCGGATTTTCCAGGAGATCCGCGGCCGCATCAAGGAAGACGACAGCTCGGTGCCCGAGCGCGATGGCGGCTATCAATACTTCACCCGCTACCGCGAAGGCGGCCAGTATCCGATCTATGCCCGCCGCCCGATCGATCCGGAGACCGGCGAGCCGGCCGGCGAAGAAGAAGTGCTGGTCGATGGCGACGCCGAAGCGGCCGATTTCGACTATCTTGACTTCTCCTCGATGGAACACTCGCCGGACCACCAGTACGTCGCTTTCGGCGTCG
Organism: Maricaulis sp. ABE4_448; assembly: GCF_056160825.1. Classification (NCBI taxonomy): domain Bacteria; kingdom Pseudomonadati; phylum Pseudomonadota; class Alphaproteobacteria; order Maricaulales; family Maricaulaceae; genus Maricaulis; species Maricaulis sp. ABE4_448. The sequence continues at coordinate 287,909 of NZ_JBSWXX010000002.1, read as the reverse complement.
ATATCCGCGGTTCCGAATACTACGAGATCCGCATCCGCGAGATCGCGACCGGCGCCATCGTCGCCACGCTGACGGATGAAAGCTCGGGCGATTTTGTCTGGGCGAATGACTCCGAGACGCTGTACTGGGTGTGGCGCGACGAGAACTCCCGCTCCAAGCGCGTCTACCGCCAATCGCGCAGCGGCGGTGCCAGCGAGCTGATCTATGAGGAGCCGGATGACGGTTTCTTCGTCTCGGTCGGCACCTCGGACGGTGACAATTACATCGTCATCAATGCCGGCGGTCACACCTCCAACGAGCTGCGCCTGATCGACGCCAGCGATCCGACGGCCCAGCCGCAGCTGATCGCGCCGCGCGAGGAGAATGTCGAATACTATCTCACCGAGGCCCGCGACCGCTTCTACTTCCTGACCAATGCCGACGGCGCGGTGGACTTCAAGATCGTCGCCGCCCCGATCGACAATCCGGGCCGGGAGAACTGGGAAGAGATCGTCGCCCACCGTCCGGGCACGCTGATCAATGCCGTGATCGGCTTTGCCGACTGGCAGGTGCGCATGGAGCGCCAGAACGCCCTGCCGCGCATCGTGGTGCACAATTACGAGAGCGGCGAGGAATACGACATCGCCTTCGACGAGGAAGCCTACTCGCTGGGCATCTCGCAGGGCTATGAGTTCGAGACCGACACGCTGCGCTTCTCCTATGAAAGCCCGTCGACGCCGGAAGAGACCTATGATTTCGACATGGCCACGCGCGAGCGTGTGCTGCTGAAGCGCCAGGAAGTCCCCTCCGGTCACAATGCCGAGGACTATGTCGTGCGCCGCGTCATGGCGCCCGGCCATGACGGTGTGGAGATCCCGGTCACCATCCTGCACCACCGCGACACGCCGGTGGACGGATCGGCGCCGCTGCTGCTCTACGGCTATGGCTCTTACGGCATCACCATTCCGGCCGCCTTCCGCGTCACGCCGCTCTCGCTCGTCGATCGCGGCATGGTCTATGCTGTCGCCCATATTCGCGGCGGCATGGCGAACGGATACCAGTGGTATCTGGACGGCAAGCTGGAGCAGAAGATCAACACCTTCCGCGACTTCGTCTCGGCCGGTGAGGCCCTGGCCAGCGAAGGTTATACGTCGCGCGGCAATATCGTCGCCTATGGCGGTTCGGCCGGCGGCCTGCTGGTCGGTGCCGCGATCAATCTTCAACCCGACCTGTTTGCCGGTGCCATCGCCGCCGTGCCCTTCGTGGACGTGATCAACACCATGTCGGACGCGGAACTGCCGCTCACCCCGCCGGAATGGCCCGAATGGGGCAATCCGATCGAGAGCGCGGAAGACTATGAGACGATGTTTGCCTACAGCCCCTATGACCAGATCCAGGAGATGGACTATCCCCACGTCCTGGCAACGGGCGGGCTGACCGATCCGCGCGTCACCTACTGGGAGCCGACCAAATTCGTCGCCCGCCTGCGCGACCGGCGGACCGATGACGGGCTGACCCTGTTGAAGATGAATATGGGGGCCGGCCATGGCGGCGCCTCCGGCCGCTTCGACAGCCTGCGCGAAACCGCCCTCAACTGGGCCTTCGCCCTGATGGTGGTCGGCCTGGCCGACGAAGAAGTCGAGGCGATCGCGGCCGAATAGGCTGCCCGCGAGCAGACAGAATGACGAAGGGCGCGCCCAGGCTGGACGCGCCCTTTTTCTGTCTTGCTTGCACCCGGGCTCGCCCCGCTTGCGGGGGAGCTGTCAGCGAAGCGGACTGAGGGGGCGGTGCAAAGCACCGTAGAGCGCAAAGCGCGCATCGACTTACCCCCTTCTACCTCACCGGGCCCACGGGCCAGGCTCGGCCACTTCCCCCGCTTCGCAGAGGAAGCCTATTCCTCGAGCGAGAAGACGAGCTGGGTGGTGGCGCCGCGATAGGCCACGGGCTCGCCATCGCGAACCTGCGGATCATAGCGCCAGCCGGAGACCGCATTAATGGTCGCCCGCTCGAAAGCCGGGCTCGTACAGTCGCGGGCCTGGATATTGGCCGTGCGGCCCTCCGCCGTGATGTCGAACACGACATTGCACACACCATTGCGGCCACGCGACGCCTCATTGGCCGGGTAGACCGGCTGCACGCGCACGCGCGGCGACGGCTGTCGGTCGATATTGACGAGGCCTCCGCCCGTGCGGATCTCGGCCGCCTCGATCGGCGGCAGGGCCCAGCGCGACCCGTCCGGTACGGCTTCCACGGCGGCACGATCTGTCTCGAGAACCGGCGGCCGCGGCGGCGGTTCGAGTTCCGTGATCTCCGTCATTTCGACACGGTCCTCGATCTCGACGGGATCGACGTCGAACCGGATCTGCAGGGGCGGCAATGCCTCGACCGGTTCGGGCACGTAAGGCCCGATATCGATCAATTGCCGCATCAGCAGGAAAAGGCCGACGGTAACGGCGCCGGCGACCGGCAACACCAGCGGTGTGCGGATCGGATGAAAGGTGGCTGTCATGATTACAGGCTCCCCAATGCGGGCGGTCCTGCATGGCCCCGACAGTTCTGCCCCTGACCGGCCAGGCCCCCGGCGGCGGTCATCGCCGCCGGGAAGGCCGGTGCGGACGGGCACGCCACAACACGGCGCGACCCCTTTCAGGGACCACAACTCAGCCCCTTGCCGCGCGATCATGAGACACCGCCCGTCCGGCAAAACCGGGGCGCAAAATAGGTCAAATATGGCGGTCCCGGGGAAAATTGCGGGCGACGCTCAGCGGGCCCGTCCACCTGATGGTCGGGCCCGGCAGCCGGCTTGTCCGGCAAGAAAGCCTGCGTCAGGCCCGCTCGTATTCCGGTTTCAGACGGCCATTGACGTCGAAATAGGGCGCGCATTCAGCCGAGAGATCGAAGATGCGAACGCCCTCGCTGTCCAGCTGATCCTCGGAAATCACCGGGCCGCGCCGCATGCGTTCGATCTCCAGCTCGCACGCCTCGATCGTGGTGAGCCGGGCAAAGCGTTCACCATCGCGCTGGATGGCGATCTTCATTTCGATGAAGCCGATCCAGCCCTGGGCGGTGGCGCGGGAATACTCCCACTCCAGCCCCCGCTCGAACGCGTCGATGGCGCCGAGCAGATCGTCCTGCTCGACCCGCGTGTTGCCGACCAGCGTCCAGGTGTCCCCCGGGCGGTTGAGCCCGCCGCGCGACAGCGCCTGTACGAACATGGCCTCGGCTTCGGAGAACGCACCGGCGCGGTAGAGTGCCTCGCCGAGCCGCTCATAGTCCGGCCCGGCACCGGTCAGGGTCGCGACCCGCTGCAGCACCGGCCGCGCGCGCTCCCACTCGCGCGCCTGGCGCCACAAATCGGCCAGGAGACGGAAGTGGTCCGCCTCCGGCTCGACGCGCCCGGCATTGAGCTCACGCTCCAGCATGGACGCCCCGCCGAACGGATATTCATAATATGAGTAGTAGCGCGCCAGACGGATCAGCTCGTCGCTGTCTGTCAGCATGCCGTTGAGATAAAGGATGCGGTTCACCTCGAAGGCATCGGCCTCGCGCCCGGTCCGCGCCAGTAGCGAAGCATAGCTGGTCCAGTAGGCTTTCTCGTCCGGCCAGCGCCCCACCATCCGGCCCAGAAGACCCGCCTGTTCGGGCAGCATGTCGAGCTGCTGGTAGAAGAAGAGCAGCAGCGAGAAGTGCGGCCGGCCCGGCATTTCAGCCAGATCGAAAGCCTGGCGGGCATAGTTGAGACCGGGGCCATAGGCCTCCAGCTGGCCATAGCCCTGGGCCAGGCGCATGGCGAGATCCGGGCCCAGCGGCACACCGCGGGCGATGGCCGTCTCCATCAGATCGATCCCGGCCCGGAACTCGCCCTCGGCCAGCAAGAGCTGGCCGGTATTGATGCGCAACGTATTGGCATCTTCGTCCGGCAGCGCGTTGAGCGCGATGGCCGCTCGCCAGGCCGCGATCGCTTCGCGCGTATTGTCCAGCTCCCAGGCACTGCGCCCGGCCAGCTGCAACAGCATGGCGCGCTCATAGGGGGTGAGGCCTTGCGTCTCGAGCATGTCACGATAGCCCGCCAGTGCGGCAGCGTAGTCACCGGCGCCCTCGCTCTCCAACAGCACCAGAATGCGCTCTCCGACACGCTGAGAAAGCGTTCGCTCGACAGCGTCCGGCGTCCTGCCCGGTGCGGCTTGCTGTGCGGCGGACGACGCGCCGATTGTTGTGAATGCGATGACGAGCGCGGCCAGACCGCCAGCCGCACCGGTGGTGAGTTTCCGGTATCCCATGTGCACCTCCCCGGCACATGACGCGAACTCCCCAGCCCCGGTGCAACGTCATGATGCGGAAAGCTTGCTGTCACAATCGGGCGGGAATGGGGCATCTGCGATTGAAACCGGCCGGACGTCGCGCGCAGGTTGGACATAGCCAATGCCGGCAAAGAAAAACGCCCCGGCCTGAAGACCGGGGCGTTGATCATGTCGCCGATATCGGAGCGCCTAGCCGGCGTCGGACTCGGTATCTTCCGCTGCGCCTTCGGCCGGAGCCTCGTCGCCTGCGGCGACATCCTGGTTCAGACGTTCGCCGTACTGGTTGTAGAGGTCGCTACAATTGTTCGGCACATCGACCACGATACGGCCGTTCTCATCGACATCACCCAGCAGGGTTGCGGTTTCACGCAGGTCTTCGATGGCAAAGCGGCACTCGTCGAGACGAACGCGTTCGCGGATCCGGACCCGGTCCGCCGCAGCAGCCCGCTGGTTGGTGATGAAGGTGATCCAGCCATTCGCCGTTGTGCGCGAATAGGGATAGCGCGCGCCTTCGCGGAAGGCGGCCAGGGCAGAGTCGGTGCGACCCAGTTCCTGACGCACATTGCCCAGCAGCGTCCAGGCCGTCCCCGGGCGATCGAGACCGCCCCGGTTCAGTGCTTCCTGGAAGGCATCTTCGGCTTCCGCCAGCTCACGCCGCTGATACAGCGCTTCGGCCAGCTTCAGATAGTCGTCCCCGTCGCCGGTCATCTGGGCCAGCTGGCGCAGGACCGGGATGGCGCGCTCCCATTCGCGTGCCTGCCGCCACATGTTCGACAGGAGCTGCAGGTTGTCGCGTGTACGCTCGACCACGCCGGCATTGAGCTCGCGCTCCAGGATCACAGCACCCCGATAGGGATATTCGTAGTAGCTGTAATACTGCGCCACCGCCACGATCTCGCGGCTCTCGGTGAGCATACCGTTGATGTACATGATCTTGTTGGCTTCGAACGCATCTTCCTCTCGGCCGGTCTGGGCCAGGAGAGAGGCGTAAGAGCGCCAGTTATTCTTCTCGGTCGGCCAGCGCGCAACCATGCCTTCAATGATGCGGAACTGGTTCGGCACATCGTCGAGCTGCTGGTAGTAGAACAGCATCAGCGAATAATCGCCGCGGGTCCGTTCGGACGCCGGGCGAAGTTCCCAGAAGCGTTCGGCCCAGCGCAGACCGTCCCGATAACGCTCGGCCTGGCCATAGGCCTGGGCCAGCATACGGGCCACGCCGACATTGACGGCCCCTTCGCCGCCCATTTCGACGGCCTGTTCGAGCGAACGGATACCTTCATTGTACCGCTCGTTCGCAATCAGCAGCTGACCGATATTGATGCGAAGGTTGACGATTTCCTCAGGCAGCATTGCGCCCGTGGCGATCGCCCCCTGCCAGTCCTGGACGGCCTGGTTGGTGCGTTCGGTCTCGTAGTAGGCCCGGCCGCGCAGCTGAAGACAGATCGACCGTTCGTACGGATTGATGTCGCCGATCGCCAGCGCACGGTTCAGGGTCTCGATAGAGGCCGCGAACTGGTCGTTACTCTGCTGTTCCTGGGCTTCCAGCACGATCTCGCCGACCCGGGCGGTGAATGTCCGGTCTGCACCGTCATTCTCCTCTTCCTGATCGCGATTGCGGCGCTGGGCATCGGCGTCGGCGAGCACGACCGTGGTCATGGCCGCAGCCAGGGCAAGCGTCGCGACGGAGCGCAACAGGCCCGATGTATCGAAACCGTTAAAACGGATCATCGATGGCTCCTTCATACCGGCCCAACTCCCCGAACCGGCTTTGACAATTCCTCCGGAACCATTCCAGCCCGCAGGCTTTCCGGTCCCGTCCCGCGGGAGGGCCGGACGGATGTCATCGACACCCGCCCGTCATCCCATTAATCGGACAGCTGGAAGTCGAAGCGTGTTTCCACGCCACGACGTGCCACCGGCACCCCGTCCTCGACCTTCGGATTGTAGCGCCAACGCTCCACCGCCCGGATCGACGCACGCTCGAAGAGCGAGCTGTCGCACTGGTAGATGTTGATATTGGTCGGCGTACCGTCCGGGGTCACATCGAAGCGGACCCAGCAGCTGCCTTCGACACCACGCTCCGCAGCCCGCATCGGATATTGCGGCTCGATCCGGACCAGCGGCTGCGCGTCACGGTCGGAGACCGAGAAGTTCACGCTGTCACTGTTCAGCTGCGGTGCCTCGAAGTCCGGAATGGCACCCATCACGGTGGCCAGACCTTCAGCCGGCTGTTCTGCACGCTGCCGCTCGATCTGCGGCGGCGGGGGTGGCGGATCCACCTGCTGCACATCCTCGATCGTGGTGTCGCGGCGGCGGGCTTCAATCTCCGTCACCTCGTCATTGATCGAGAACTGACGATCCTCCACTTCCTCGTTCGGCGGCTCGCCTTCCACGAGGATGAGGCGGGTCATGACGAAGAACAGCACGATCGTGACGAAGGCGGCGATCGGAACGCCGATGATGAGGCGGACAAGATTACCCATGTTGTCTCCTCCCTACGTCTGGAGTGTCGAAATATGCACTTCGACATCCATTTCGATGAGCAGTTCCTGGACGTCGAGAATGAGACCGATATTAGCCCCCTCATCGCCCTGGATCATTGCCCGGCCCTTGGGGTTCTCTTGCAGCAGCTGCTCGATAACCCCGCGAAGTTCGTTCATCTCGTAGACCCGACGGTTGACCCAGACTTCGTTGTCCGATGTCACCGCGATCAGCATCGACGGATTGCGGTCTTCCTCGGTCATGGCATCCGGGCGGACAGTGTCCACGCCGGGTTCCTTGATGAAGACCGAGGTGACGATGAAGAAGATCAGCAGGATGAAGACGACGTCCAGCATGGGCGTCATGTTCAGTTCGATCTCTTCCTCACCGGTATTCACTCGACTGACGCGTCGCGCCATAGCTTCCTCCCGGTCTAGCTGTCTTCATCCGTGCGCTGGAGGGAGACCGGCACGCCATTGGCGCCCATCTCGTCCCAGATCTGCACGATGATGCCATGTTCGGCCTCGTCCTGGACTTCCAGGAGAACGGCGCTGTTCGGTTCTTCCGCCCGGAAGCGGTTGACGGCCGACAGCACACGATCGACATCGGTCCGCGTCCGGTTGACGAAGATATTATTATCGTCGTCGACCTGAACCACGATCGGAGGCGGCGCGTCGGAATCCGGCGGCGTGTCCGAGTCGGGCGGCGGGCGCATGTCGAGGCCTTCTTCCGAAAGGAAGGTGGCGGTGACGATGAAGAAGATCAGCAGGATGAACACGATGTCGAGCATCGGCGTCATGTTCACTTCAGCCTGATCGTCCTGGCGCTTGTTTCTACGTCTCATGACTCGGCACTCCCTTCACCGATCTCGAGCGAGTCGGCCAGTTTCGCAGTGCGCGACTGGGCGAGACGTTCGATCTGGTTGGCGAAGATGAGTCCCGACAGGGACGCCACCATGCCGGCCATGGTCGGGATCGTGGCGCGCGAGACGCCAGCCGACATGGCCTGGGCATCCGAAGAGCCCGAAATTGCCATGACGTCGAACACCGAGACCATGCCCGTCACTGTGCCGAGCAGTCCGAAAAGCGGAGCGACAGCGACGAGGGTTTTCACCAGCTCGACATTCTGATCGCAACGCTGTTTGACCTCCGAGATGAGTTGGTCGCGGATGGCATGGGCATACCAGGACTTCCGGTCTGCCCGTGCATTCCACTCCCGCTGCGCCTGCTTCGCTAGCCCGGCCTGGGCAAAGTAGAAGAAGACGAAGCGCTCGAGGATGAAGGCCCACATCACAAATGTTGTTGCCATGATGACAACGAGGACGGGGCCTCCCCGCTCGAGGAACTCCTGAAGGCCGGTTGATACGGCCTGGAAATCCATAGCGGTTCCTCCGGTTAACCGTGACGCTCTTCAGCGTGACGCGCGACCATGCCTGCGGCCTGTTCTTCGAGCACTTGCTGAACGCCGCGCGCGAAGGACTGGGCGAAGGAGTGAATGAACAGCAGCGGGATGGCGGCAATAAGGCCGAGCACCGTGGTCATCAGGGCTTCGGAGATACCACCGGCCATGATGCGCGGATCACCGGTACCGAACAGGGTGATCTGGGTGAAGGTCTTGATCATACCCGTAACCGTACCCAGCAGACCCAGCAGCGGAGCAATACCAGCAGCCAGCTTCAGGAAGTTCAGACCGAATTCGAGCTTCGGCGATTCCTGCAGGATGGCTTCATCCAGCTTCAGTTCCATCGTCTCGACGTCTTTGTCCTTGGCACCTTCATAGGCCAGCATCACGCGGCCCAGCGGGTTGGACTTGGAACCGGACGATTTGCGCTTCTGACCGGACACGGCGGCTTGCGTCAGCAGCAGCGAGACCAGGCGGAACAGACCGAAGACAGCGGAGATGACCAGCAGGCCGATGATGACCTTACCGACATTGCCCGACTGTTCGATGCGCTCTTCGATGCCCGGAACGTCCTTGTAGATGTCGAGGAGCGGACCGCGGGACGGATCAACCACACCCATGACGATCTCGTTCGGATCGGCATTGTACAGGTTCGAGGCACCGCCCACGAAGTTGGCCGGCGGCTGAGCCGGCAGGTCGCGGAGCGCCCAGTTGCCGGTCGTTTCGTTTTCCTGCCACAGGGCGAAACGCTGATTGTTGTTGTGGTTGGTGAACACAACGAACGGACCGACGCGGGTGGTCGGAACGGCTTCGCCGTCGCCCAGGCCAGTGACGCGGGCGTTGAAGGTGACGACCTGCTGTTGCTGGATCATCTCTTCGATCACGCGGCGCCAGATGTAGTCCAGCTCTGCGCGGGTCGGCAGGGTACGGGAATTGGACAGCTCGTCCAGTGCATCCGCGCGGCCCGGGAACTGGGCCGAGATGATGGAGCTGTCGATGATGGCACCGAACTCGCCGGCGGCCTGGCGGGCAGCGCCGAAGAGTTCACCGAAGGCACCCTGGCGCTGACGCAGCTCGGCATCGAGTTCGTCGATGCGGGTCTGGTTGGCTTCGAACTGGGCCGACATCTGGTCGGCCTGGTTGCGCAGGGCGCTCAGTTCAGCCCGCGCCTGGCTCAGCAGCGCCTGCTGCTGGTTGGTGCTGGACTGGAACTCGCGAAGGCGTTCCTGGTTTTCCGCGCTGGCTTCACGGGCGTCGGAACGCACGCGCTGCAGCAGCTCGTTGAGGGATCCGGCCGGCTGGGTCTGTGCCACGGCACCGGCGGTGAGAGCCACGCCCATTGAAACGGCGGCGGCGAGCATCTTCATCGTGGTTTTCATAACTTTCACTCTCCGTTCCAAGCCGTTACTGGGCAACTGCCGGGCCAGGCAGCGGCACCAGGAAGACGGACGGGGTCGTCACTTCCTGGGCGATGCGGATGGCGCGGGTCACATTGGCTTCGTAGCTGCCGGACAGGGCTTCCCAGTCGCTGGAACCGTTATGACGGATCGTCATGGAACCATCGTCGTACTGGCGGATCATGGCGACGCGGCCGACCTGCAGCACGGTGACGTTCACCGGAACACCTTCTTCAAGGACCGTGTCCTCATAGGCGTTCAGCGAACGGCCGTAGGAGGCTTCGATCTCGTAGGCGTTGAGAATGACGCGATAACGCTCGGCCGGCGAGACGTTCGGGTCGTCAACCAGCTCGTAGAGATTCTCGATGCGCGCCAGACGGCCATTCTCGCCTTCGAGGCGGAACGGCAGGTCGAGGTTCACGAACTCTTCGAGGTTCTGGACCATCTCGCGCATCATCGGCGCCAGGTCGGTCTCGATGCTGTCAACGCGGTTGATCTGCGCCTGCAGCGACTCGACTTCGTTTTCCTGCGAGCGGATGAAGACTTGCTGCTGCTCGACGAACAGACGCTGCGATTCGATCTGCTCGAGCAGAGCGCGATACTCCAGCTCGATATCGGTCCGCTGGTCGTCCAGCTGGTCGATGCGGCGCTGAGTTTGCGCGCCTTCCTGCGTGTTGTTGCGCGCAACACTGAGCGTTTGGTCCAGCTGCGCAACGGCGGCACCGCCGAAGGCGCCCGCCGCAACTGTCGCCATAAGCGACGCGCGAACCAAATTCTTCAAGTTCACCATTTCTCGCCTCACAATGGTCAATGCGGGTTCCCATGCAGGTCCCCCGCCCCAAAAAAACTTCGATGCTGACCGGCAAAAAACCTGCCGGTTAGGCCCCCTACCCTCGTTCTCAAGCGGCCCGGTCTGAGCGGCCTGCAGACAGCGACCGCACAGGGCGGTTTGCATTCTAGTCCTCGAAGGTATCGCTCCAGCAACCCTTCGAAACCCCGTGATGGTTGGCCCATCAACTTATAGGCGCATGCACGCCGCTTGCGAATTGGCATGAACGCTAACACCAGCGTTACACCACGATCAATACATCTTTGTGGCTGGAATGCGTCCTCAGCTGCGCTCAAATCGACAAGATTCGCGTATCGCGACCACCCCTGGCCTGTCTTTCGCGCAAAGATGGTATTCCGCTTTGGGTACGGTTGCACAGAGAAACGGGACGAAACGCCTCATTTCGCGGCGAGACGAAAAACAGGAAGCGTGGGCACACGCCGGCCGCGAACAGGTCAGCACGCCCTCTTCACAATCTCGCGATGCCGACCCGACGGGGCCGGTCATCCGGTACGTTCTTTTCCGGTATGATCTGGAAAGGAATGGCTGGGGCGCCAGGATTCGAACCTGGGAATGTCGGTACCAAAAACCGATGCCTTACCACTTGGCGACGCCCCAACCGGGCCCGTCAGCGAGGACGGAGCGCGGTAAATACATAACCGCCGGGGGGGATGCAACGGGGCAATGCGGTTTGCTGCAGCGCAAACTGCACATGGCACGTGCTCACAGGTGAATCCGCACCTCCCCCGCCCCGCGCCGGAGCGGACTGCAGCTTGCCTGTCATTGGCGCGTTGCACGGTACAGAAGAGTTGGCTATAAGCCGCGCCTCGGTTCGGAGTATAGCTCAGCCTGGTAGAGCACCGTCTTCGGGAGGCGGGGGTCGCAAGTTCGAATCTTGCTACTCCGACCATTTATTTTCCCGCCCCTGATTTCTCAGCGCCACGAGAGCACTTGGCAGGCGTCCTGCGCCGCACTGCCGCCCGCGGGATTTTGCCCGACACGATCCCTCGACCCCAATCCCCCCGGGCACTACATTGTGGGCAGAAGGGGGGCCGCATCTTGCACTGCGGAGCCTCCGTGTGTCTGCGTGGGTCGAAAGGGCTTCCATGAAACAGTTCTGGGTAACGTTCTTCGGATCGATTGTCGGCGTCGTCGTCGGCTCGGTCCTCACCGTCATCATCGTCTTTCTCATGATCGGCGCCATGATCAGCTCCGCCATGGAAGGCGCCCAGCGCGAGACCGCCCTTCCCCAAGACGGCATTGTCCTGGAACTGGATCTGCGCACGCCGCGGCTCGACAGCCCGTCACGCTCGCCCTTCGCCTTCGCCGAACCGCTCCCGGTCGTCGATATCGTGCAGACCCTGGAGCGGGCCGAAGACGATACCCGTGTCCAGGGCGTTTTCATCCGCGCCAATGAATTCGGCCTGTCGCCGGGCATGGCCGAAGAGATGCGCAATGCGATCGCCGACTTCCGCGAGGCCGGCAAGTTCGTCATCACCCACGCCCAGGGGTTCGAAGGCACCAGCGTCACCGGCTATTTCGCGGTGTCCGGGTCTGACGAGATCTGGCTGCAGGATACGGCATCCTTCACGCCGGCCGGTCTGGCCTCCGAAGTGATGTTCCTCGGCGGGCTGTTCGAACACTTCAATGCCGAGCCGCAATTCGAGCAGTTCCACGAATACAAGAACGCCGCCAACGGCTACACCGAAACGGGTTTCACCGACGCACACCGCGAAGCGGCCGAATCCTATCTGGGTTCCATCTACGACACCGCTGTCGCCGCAATCGCCGGCGATCGCGGCTTCTCGACCAGCGAAATCCGCAGCGTGTTCGAAACCGCGCCGCATACCGCGGAAGAGGCCCTCGATGCCGGCCTTGTCGACCGTCTCGGCCATGTCGTCGAAGCCCGTGAAGCCGCGCTCGACCGTGCCGGTGCCGGCAGCGCGGTGGTGGAGCTCGCCGTTTATCACGAGCAGGCCTCGCCGGCCTGGAGCAATGCGCCGGTCATCGCCCTGATCGAAGGCCAGGGCGCCATCGTGACCGGCGATGCCGATGCCAACCCGCTTGGCGGCGACGAGATGATCGGCGGCGACTTCACATCCGAGGCCATTCTGGCCGCCGCAGACGATCCGAACGTCCGCGCCATCATCATCCGCGTCGATTCGCCCGGCGGCTCGGCCATTGCGTCCGACCAGATCTGGCACGCGATCAACCGGGCCCGCGAAGCCGGCAAGCCGGTCGTGGTGTCGATGGCCTCGCTCGCCGCGTCCGGCGGCTACTACATGGCCGCGCCGGCTGACTATGTGCTGGCCCACGCCACCACGCTGACCGGTTCGATCGGGGTGCTGGGCGGCAAGATCGTGCTCGACGAGACGTTCGGCATGGTCGGCCTGAATGTCGAGACCCTCTCGGTGGGCGGCGAATACGCCACGGCCTATTCCAGCCAGGAAGCCTGGACCGAAAGCCAGCGCGCCGCCTTCCGCGCGCAGATGGCCAATGTCTACGAGGACTTCACCCAGCGTGTGGCCGATGGCCGCGACCTGCCGCTGGAACGCGTGCTGGAGATTGCGCGTGGCCGCGTGTGGACCGGTGCCCAAGCGCTCGATCTGGGCCTGGTCGACGAGATCGGCGGCTTCCGCGACGCCGTCGACGCTGCGCGAGAACTGGCCGGTCTGGCACCGGGCGACGAAGTGCGTCTGCGCCGCTTCCCGCGCCAACGCACCCCGCTGGAAGCCTTCCAGGAACTGTTCGGCGTCTCGGCCGAATCCGCCGAGACCGCGGCCCGCCTCAACGCGCTGATGGAGATGCCGGAAGTGCGTGCGGCCATCCAGGCCCGTCAGGAAGCGAACCAGCCCGGCGTTCAGATGCGCAGCCGGGTGGCCGTGCCGCAATAGCGCACCGGCCATTGCTCAAGACAGGAAAGGGCCCGCTCCGGCGGGCCCTTTTTTTGTGCGCGGCCTGATAACGGAACGCCGGCCGACACGCCCGGGCTAGGACGCCGTAAACAAGCCGACGAAAACCAGCACCAGCACTCCGAAACTCAGGACAATCATGTAGAGAAAATCCATGAAGATCGTCCGCAGAAAGGACGAAAACCGGCCGTGGGAATAGACGGTACGGTGCAGCCGGTAGAGGTAGTAGTTCGACCACAGGAAGAAGACCAGAAAGGCCAGCGCGGAATCGACGACCACGCTGACCACCCCGACCAGGATAAACATGAAGAAGAGGAAGGCGTGGAAATGCAGGGTCACTACCAGATGGTCGTAGAAATAGAGCCCGCGCTTGTAAAAATGCGTGACCGCCAGCAGCAGGGCATAGATCGGCAACAGGGCAAACATCAGCCGCGGCGCCCAGGTTTTCATGGCAACCCATAGCGCCTGCCCCTGTGAATCGATCACCGCATCGATCCCGTCCGCCAGACGCAGCCGGAAGCCGAGCGGCACCTCCTCGATCCCGTCGAAACTCATGGCCATGCCCTCCGAGATTTCCACGATCTCGTCGGGATCCAGCGCCGCCGCTTCACGCGGATAGTATTCCGGCAGCAGACCATGGCGGATGCGCTGCTTCAGCTCGTTGCGCTCGGCCTGCTGACGCAGCCCGCGCGCCTCGGCGGTTTCTGCGCCTTCGGCATTCTCTGCCTCGTCCAGCCCGCGCTCGACCTGGCTGAGCACCTCCTGCCGCGCGTCCTCCGGTATCATGGCGAGCTGGGTTTCCAGGTCCCCGGACTCCAGAGCCTCACGCGTTTCGGCGATTCCAGGACTGCCAACCGGATCCGGTCCGGTATTCACCCCCTCATTGACCGCAAAGAAAGCCAGGAAGAACAGCACACTGGCGGTCAGATAGAGACGGAAGGGCATGACATAGCGCGCCCGCACGCCCGTCAGATAGTTCGTCGTCAGCTTTCCGGGCTGGAACATCAGCGGCGGCAGGGTCCGCCACAAGCGCCCCTCCAGCCCGAGCAATCCGTCCAGCACGTCGAGCACAAGGTCCCAGACCGGCCGGTGGAAGGTATCGGAGGCCTGTCCGCAGCTATGGCAGACCGGGCCGGAGAGTTCCGTTGCGCAATTGGAGCACGTGCCAGCTGGCGTCGGTGAACTGAACACGGAAAACCGGTCGGACTTGCGGCGTCGCGATGACCGGATCGCGTCTTCCATCTCGCCGGCGGCAGTGCCGCCGACAACGGCATCACTGACGACATCACTTCCAGACATGACGTATCCCCCGGCCTTGCCCTGTTATGCGCAGGCTAGGTCGGGGGCATGTCGTCTGGCAAGTGCGGCTAGCCGCCTTGGCCTTCCGTGCCGGCCTCGCTTGCGCTGGCCAGGCAGAGATAGCGCGTGCGGTGAAGGTCGACGATATTGTCTTCCCAGCCTGTCACGTCCGGGTTCACCAGATTCTTCGAGACATAATAAACGATCGGGATGATCGGCATGTCGTCGACAAACATCTGTTCGGCCCGGGCCAGCATCTCCCCGCGCCGCTCGAGATCGAGCTCGCGGTTCGCCTCGGTAACCAGCGCGTCATACTCCGGATTGTTGTAGCGGGAGTAGTTCATCGGCACCGAGCTGTACTCGCCCAGGAAAAGGAAATTGTAAGGATCGTTATAGTCCGCGATCCAGCCGCCATCGGCGATCTGGAAGTCCTGGGCGCGCAGATTGTCGTAGTGGATCTGCGTGTCATTGACGATCAGCTCGGGCTCGACCCACTCGGCAATCGCAGACCAGTCGTTCTGGACCACCGGGGCAACGCGCGGATTATCGCGGGTTGCGCGGTAGGTGTATTCGAAGCGGAGCGGATTGTCCGGACCGTAGCCGGCGGCCTCAAGCAGCTCGCGGGCCCGTTCGCGGCGCGCCTCGATCGGCATGTCGGCCCACTCGGCGCGCACGCCGCCCGGATAGTTTGCCACGCCCGGCGGAACCAGCGAATAGGCCGGCTCGTACCCGGCACGCAGGATCTCGTCGGCAATGAAATGCCGGTCGATCGCCATGCCCAGCGCATTACGGACATCGGGGCTGGAGAAGCCGTCCAGATCCGTATTGGTGGAGAAATAGATCGTGCCCATGTAGGGCGCAATGCGCACATAGTCCGGGATTTCACGGCGCAGGAAGTCCAGCTGCTGGCCAGGGAAATCATTGTTGATGTGCAGCTCGCCATTGCGCACCCGGCGGCCGGCGGCCGAGTTGTCGACGGTCGGATAGAAATACACGTCATCAATGCAGACATTCTCGTTGTCGAAGAACATCTCGTTGCGCTGCAGGTGCACGAAATTATTGGTGCGCCAGTCTTCAAGACGATAGGCGCCATTGACCTGGATGTTCGCCGGGCGGACCCACTCGTCGCCATACTGCTCGACCACGTGCTGCGGCAGCGGGAAGGTCGTGTAGTGGGTCAGAAGGCCGGGAAGATAAGGCGCCGGATTGACCAGGCTGATCTCCAGCGTGCGATCGTCGATCGCGCGCACGCCGATCTCCTGCGGGTCGAGTTCGCCGCGTGTCGCCGCTTCCATGCCGGCGATCGGATACAGGAGGGAAACATATTGTGCGCCTGTCGCCGGCGACGCGATGCGGCGCCAGGCATAGACGAAGTCGTCAGCGGTCACCGGTTCGCCATCCGACCAGACAGCTTCGCGCAGGGTGAAGGTCCAGGTCAGGCCGTCTTCAGAGACGTCCCAACTTGCGGCCATGCCCGGAATCGGCGTGCCCGACACGTCTTCGGTGAACAGGCCGATGAACATGTCACCGATAATGTTGTTCTCCCACGTACCGGAGGCCTTGTGCGGGTCCAGCGACAGGGGCTCGGAGGAATTGCCGCGGTGCAGGACGACCGCATCGCTGTCGGTCGGCTGACCGCCGCCACAGCTCGCCAGCACAAGGGCGGAAGCGGACAGGAAAAGGGTGCTGATAATGGCTTTGCGGATCACGGTTCGGTCTCCCCTCCGACGCGTCACTGGAAGATGTGACTCTCGTTCTAGCCGAACATGACGGGCCGGTCGACAGTCGCCTGCCGGTCGCGCATAGTTCGAAGTCAGCGCAACTTGACGGAAAGAAGATGAACGCCCGATTACTCCTTGTGATATCGCCACTTGTCCTGAGCCCCGTCGCCCATGCGCAGTCCAGCGACTCGCCCCTGCAACCGCTGTTCGAGTGCCGCGGCATCGCAGATGATGCGGCGCGCCTGACCTGCCTCGATGCAGCCGTGGAGACCCTCTACGGAAATGCCGAGTCCGGTGAGGTCGTCGCCGTCGACCGCGGTCAGATCGAAGCGGCGGAAGAATCGGTCTTCGGTCTGAGCCTGCCCAATTTCTCCATTCCGGGCCTGGGCCGTCGCAGCGGCGGCGGCGAAGACGATCTGGTCGAAGCCGACGCAACAGCGCATTCTCCGGACCGGATCGTACACCGCACCGGGGACGGCGACATCGAACGGATCGAGAACCTGTCGGTCACCGATATCGAGATCAATCGTGCCGGCAATGTCGTGGTCACCCTTGCCAACGGCCAGGTGTGGCGCCAGACGGACAGCACGCGCATTCAGGGCATTCGCAGCGGTGCCCGCCCCGGTCTGACAGCCAATATCCGCAGCGGCGCCCTTGGCTCCTACTTCATGCGCCTGAACAATGGCGGGCGCTGGTTCCGGGCCGAACGCGTCCAGTAGGCCGTACAGAGCCCGACAAAAAGGCCGCCCCGGGGAACCCGGAGCGGCCTTTTTTGTGTGCCGGGACCGACGCCTCGACGGGCTAGCGGTCCTTCGGGTCGATCGCGTCGCGCAGGCCGTCACCGATAAAGTTCAGGCAGAACAGCGTGACCATCATCGTCACTGCCGGCCCGATCAGCGTCCACGGCGCCGGCTCCATGTCCTGCGCACCGGCCGAGATCAGGCGGCCCAGCGAGGTCAGCGGTTCCTGCACCCCCAGTCCGAGGAAGGACAGGAAGCTTTCGGCCAGGATCACGACCGGGATCATCAGCGTGACATAGACCACGACCGGTCCGAGCACATTGGGAATGATGTGACGCTGGATGATCTTGAAGCGGGACACGCCGGCGGCCTCGGCGGCCTCGACAAATTCCATATTCTTCAACGCCAGGGTCTGACCGCGCACGATCCGGGCCATGGTCAGCCACTCAACGGCGCCGATGGCCACGAAGATCAGGATGATATTCCGCCCGAACACGACCATCAGCATGATCACGAAGAAGATGAAGGGCAGCGAGTAGAGGATGTCGACGAAGCGCATCATCGCCTGGTCGACCCGACCGCCGATAAAGCCGGCCGTCGCGCCCCAGGTCACGCCGATCAGCAGCGACACGATCGTCGCCACCACGCCCACCATGAGCGACACGCCAAGGCCCACCAGGATGCGCGCGACCATGTCGCGGCCCTGCGCATCCGTGCCCAGAATGTGCCAGTCTTCCCAGGTCGGTGCGATCCAGACCTTGTCGCGATAGATCGTGTCGTAGTCGTGCACCCACAGCGCCTGCCCCACCGTCGCCAGCAGGATCAGAATGCCCAGGATCACCATCGAGGTGACAGCGGCACGATTGCGCATCAGGCGCGCCAGGGCATCGTCCCAGAGGGAACGGCCCTTCACGGAGGCGGCTTCGAGGATTTCCGCCTTTTCCCCGGGCGTCGACAGCAACGTCATCATTCGTACTTCACTTTGGGATTGAGGACGCCGTACAGCAGGTCCGCGAGCAGGTTCAGCACGATGATCAGCGTGGCGTAGATGATCACCACGCCCATCACGACCGTGTAGTCGCGCTGCAGGGCGGCATCGACGAAATGCTTGCCGATACCGGGCAGCTGGAAGACGCGCTCGATGACCAGCGAACCGGAAATCACCGCGGCCGAGGCCGGACCGAGATAGCTGACCAGCGGCAGCACGGCAGAGCGCAGTGCGTGGCGGAAGATGACGGCGTGGGCAGACAGGCCCTTGGCGCGTGCGGTTCTGATATAGTTCGAGCGGATCACCTCGATCATCGACGCACGCATCAGGCGCGCGATGATCGCGATCTGCGGCAAGGCCAGCGTGATGATCGGCAGGATGAGCCGGTCCGGCGTCATGCCATATCGTGGATCGAGACCGCCGGTCGGTACGAGACCGAGATAGAGGCCGAAGACCAGCGCCAGGATCGGCCCCATCACAAAGGGCGGAATACTGATTCCCACCATTGCGAAGGTCATGACCGAGAAATCGCCCGCCGTGTTCTGCCGTAACGCAGCCACGGAACCGAGGAAGGAGCCGAGCGTGATCGCCAGCAGCATCGAGAACAAGCCGATGGTCGCGCTGACCGGAAAGCCTTCGGCGATGATTTCATTGACCTGCTTGTCGCGCAGCTTGAGCGACGGCCCGAGATCGCCGCGCGCGAGATCGCCCATATAGTCGAGATATTGCCGCCACAGAGGCTGATCCATGCCGTAGTTTGCCAGCAGGATCTGGCGTGTTTCCTCGGGCATCGGCCTTTCGAGATCGAAAGGCCCGCCGGGGGCTGCACGCATCATGAAAAAGGCGATCGTGATGATCACCAGGATAGTCGGGATGGCGACGCCTACGCGCCGGAGTACAAAACCAAACATGCAGTAATCGGCTCGTTCCGGAGTTCGCTGCAGTTTCAATGGGGCGCGGACATTGTCAATGAAGCCTCTGCCGTTACTCCTGCATCAGGGCGGTGTCGGCCGGGGGCAAAGGGGCTGTCCGGGACAGTACTGCCTGATCTGTCGCACCACTGACAAAAGACTCGGCCACGATCAGCAGAAGGACGAGCCAACCCAGGCGCAGGATGCGCTTGCTTATGAATTCCCCGACGTTCACATTCGCCTCGCGTGTTCGGCTTCGCGCCACTTCACGCAAGATCCGCGCCGTCCGTGATCCAGCGTGAATTGCATGTGTCCGGCACATGCCTAGGATGCGGCGTGACGACAGGAGAAAGGCCCTTCCATGCACAGCGCGCTGTGGTGGCGAGACTTCGAGTTCCAGGACGGTGTCGTTACCGTCAAGAAGACCGGGGCACGCCTGCGTCTCGAACCGGGGCTGATCGGCGAAGTGCTGGCCTGGTTCCCCTTCTATTTCGTGGTCGAATCCTGGCGCCTGAAGTCCGCAGCAGAACCTGGCCCCCGCATCTGGTTCACGCCTGACCGCCCGCGGCCCTGGTACCTCGTCTGGTCGGTCCTGCACGCGGCAGGCGCCCGCATCGCCGACAGCCCCGAGACAGCCGATGCCGTCTTCGTGTTCGACGATTGCACAGTGTGCCGCCCGGTCCAGGCCCAGCCCGGCACACGCCTCATCAATGCCGGCTGCCAAAGCATCGCCAAGAGCCATGTCGCCCACGTCTTCGAGCAATGCTTCGGCTACCCGCTCTCGGTCGACCCGGAAAGCTGGACCGGTCCGATGGTCGAGAAATCCGAAACCAATGGTGCCCATGACGGGCGGATCATCCAGGGCCCGGCCCCGGCCCGTCACGGGCATGTCTATCAGCGCGTGATCGACAACCGCGATGGCCGCGGCCTGGTCGAGGATTTACGCTGCCCGATGGTCGGCGGGCGCATCCCGCTGGTGCTGCGCAAGCGCCGCCGCGAGGCCGTACGCTTCTGCAATTCCAATGACGAAGTTGACTTCGCCGAGACCGGTACGGTCTTCACCCAGGCCGAGCAGGACAGCCTGGCCCGCTTTGCGCAAGCCATGCGGCTGGACTGGGGCGGGCTGGACGTGCTGCGCGACCGCGCCGACGGCCGTCTCTACGTCGTTGACGTGAACAAGACCGATATGGGCCCGCCCATCGCGATGAGACTGCGCGACAAGATCACCGTGACCCGGCGTCTTGCTGCGGCCTTCTGCGACCTGGTCTGTCCCTCATCACCCCAACAGCCCGACAGGCTTTCATGACTGCCATCCCCTTTATCCGAGAGTTCGAGTTCGAGTACGGCCGCTGCGATCGGCTGTCCGACCGGATTCGCCGCGTTGTCGCACCCAATCCCGGCCCGTTCACCTATACCGGGACCGGCGTCTATATTGTCGGCCATGGCGAGGTTGCCGTGATCGATCCGGGCCCGGTCCATCCCGACCATATCGACGCCTTGGACCGCGCACTGGATGGCGAACGCGTGACGCACGTCTTTGTCACCCATCATCATCTCGACCACTCGCCAATGGCCCATCCGCTGGCCGAGAAGCACGGCGCGACTGTCTATGGCTATGGCCCGCAGATCACCCCGCCCGCCGGCGGCGAGGTTCGTCTCGAGGCCGGCGACGACACGGGTTTCAAGCCGGATGTCCAGGTGCGCGACGGCGAGGTTTTCCGGGGCAAGAACTGGTCAATCGAAGCGCTTCACACGCCCGGCCACACGTCAAATCACGTCTGCTACGCCTTGCTGGAAGAAAACACATTGTTCGCCGGCGATCATGTCATGGCCTGGTCAACGAGTGTGATCAGCCCGCCGGACGGTCATATGGGCGATTATCTGCGTGAACTGGCCCGTATCCGCGACCGCGATTTCGACATTCTCTGGCCGACCCACGGTCCGGCGATCACCGAACCGCGGCCGTTCATCCAAGCCTATATCGACCACCGCATGCAGCGCGAGGCACAGATCCTCGAACAGGTCTGCGCCGGCCGGCACCGCGTGCGTGACATGGTCGAGGCGATGTATGCCGATGTGGACAAGCGGCTGCACCCCGCCGCCGCCCACTCGGTCCTCGCCCACCTCATCCACATGATCGAAACCGGCCGTATCGCCTGTACCGGCGAACCGGGGCTGGAAGCGGAATACACGCCGGGGCCCGCAGCGGCCTAGCGAGCGCCGTTCTCGATTGCCGCGCTGAAAGCCTGGACGCGCCGGGCGTTGCGGCCGAGATCGTGGATGGGCTGGCGGGCGAGCGAGCGGATGTCGACGAGGCTGCCGCCCGTGCCGTCATCGCGCACGCGGACGACGATATCGTCGCGCAGACCGTACCAGAAGCTTTCCGTGCCCGCTTCGAACATGCCGGCACTTTCAGAAGCCGTGCCCACCCGCCAGCGATGCGTGTGCGCATAGCGTAGCGCATCGGCAAAGACGGCCTCCGGCGCCCGGTCGACATGAACGGTGGCCAGCGCCGGATAGGCTTCGGCCTGAACAGCCGCGAGCAGACGCCCGTCCTCGCCCAGCTTGCCTGCATAATCGAGCGCCTGGTGATGCGCTGACCGGCGCGCGGCAAAGGACGGCGTGAAGTGCGGCGGGTTTTCGAGATCCGTCGTAACGTCCAGCAAAAGAGGCCGGGCGCTGCGTTGCCGGTCGATCTGCCAGGCCCAACCGAGCCCGGCGATCCCGACCGCGACGGCACACAGAGGGGCTATCAGCGCACCGAAAAAGCGCCGGCGGGCGATCAGATGCACCAACGACAGCAACAGGCTCACCCCGCCGGCTGCGAAGCTCGCGAAGAGAAGCGGTCGGCCGATCGCGTGTGTCATCCACCCCAAACCTGTCGCCAGGTCGATGAATTCCCACTTTGCCCCGAAGGCCGCCATTGCGAACCAGAGCGGCACCCCCAGAGCCAGGAGGGCACACACCCATGCGAGCGGGACGAGGGTCGCTCGCAGGACTCTGCCGAAACTTCTCATATCAAGCCCCCGCATGGCTTCGCATCAAGGATACAGCCGATCGACCTGCCAAGGCGAGTGTGAATCCGGTCGAGAGAACGTCATGCGGTCGTGCAGGCGGAAGGGACGGTCGCGCCAGAACTCGATCGATACCGGCACAATCCGGAAGCCGGACCAGTGCGGCGGGCGCGGCACGTCCCCCAGACCGAAGCGTGCCGCTTCACGCGCGACAGCTTTCTCCAGCGCAAAGCGGCTTTCCAGGGACCGCGACTGTTTCGAGGCCCAGGCGCCGATCCGGCTATCACGGGCGCGCGAGGCAAAATATGCGTCGGCCTCATCGGCCGGGACCGGCTGGACCAGCCCCCTCACCCGCACCTGACGGCGCAGGGACTTCCAGTGGAAACACAACGCAGCCTTGGCATTCACCGCCAGCTGTTGGCCCTTGGCGCTCTCCAGATTGGTGTAGAAGACGAAGCCATCAGGATCGACATCCTTCAAGAGCACCATGCGCACATCCGGCAGCCCGTCAGCATCGGCGGTTGCCAACGCCATCGCATTGGCGTCATTCGGCTCCTTGCGCTTGGCATCCTCCAGCCAGTCGGCGAACAGCGCGAACGGTTCCTCGCGATCGAAAATCTCCGCGGCATTGGCATCGGCCGTCTTCGCATACGTATCCGCGTCCGGTGAGGGCGGAATGAGACCCGGCTTCGACTTCGACATGCTTCACCTCCGGCGTGCTTGCCGCCTAGGTATGCCGAAAGTCAGCGGCGTCAACCTTTCGGGAATCTTCTCGTCCTAGATTCACGGTATGACAGCGCGTGTTACGAGTATCGGACAGGCCTATGCCGCCCTCGGACTCGCTCCCGGTGACGGGCGCGAGGCGGCCAAGACCGCCTTTCGCGCGCTGGTGAAAACCCTGCATCCCGATGTCACACCCCCGACACCGCAGACGCTTGCAAAACTGGCGGAAATCGTTGCGGCGATAGACCTGATCAAGGCCAATGAACCGGTCTGTCTGGATATCGAGATCAGCCGGAACCAGGCTGCCACCGGCGTCACACGCACGCTGCGCCATGGCGAACGCCCCGTCCTCGTGCGCATCCCGGCGGGCACACGCGATGGCGAACGCGTTACCGCAGTCGGCGAACCCGGTACGGTCATCACGGTCCGGATCGCCGAGATGCCGGAAACCGGGCCGTCCGACATCCCCTCCCTGCTCGACCGGGCGGATCTGGAAGCCTTCATCCACGAATATTCCCGTCCTTCCGCCCATGCGCGCCTGGCCCGCTGGATCCGCAAAGCGCAGTCGGCTGCGTGACGGACGCATGATCCGCGACTAGTCTGCGCCAAAACTCGGATCGATCATGTCTCACAACTCATTCGGACACTTGTTCAGGATCACCACCTGGGGCGAAAGCCACGGCCCGGCCATCGGTGCCGTTGTCGATGGCTGCCCGGCCGGCATTCCCCTGAGCGAGGACGATCTCCAGCCCTGGCTGGACAAGCGCCGCCCGGGCTCCAGCCGCCATGTCACACCGCGCCAGGAACCGGATCGCGTGCGTATCTTGTCCGGTACGTTCGAGGACGACCGTACGGGCGGCCCTGTCACCACCGGCACACCGATCGGGCTGATGATCGAGAATGTCGATGCGCGGTCAAAGGATTATGGCGATATCCGCGACAAGTGGCGTCCCGGTCATGCCGACTACACCTATGACATGAAGTATGGTGTGCGCGATTATCGCGGCGGCGGCCGCTCCTCGGCCCGCGAGACCGCCATGCGCGTGGCTGCCGGCGGTATTGCCCGCAAGGTGCTGGGCGACGGAATCACAATCCGGGCCGCGCTGGTCCAGGTGGGGACCCGTGCCATCGACCGGTCGCGCTGGGACTGGGCCCAAGTGAACGAGAACCCCTTCTTCTGCCCGGACGCGGAAACCGCTGCCCTGTGGGAAGCGGACATGGACGCCCTGCGCCGCGACGGCTCGTCGACCGGCGCGGTCGTCGAAGTCGTTGTCTCCGGTGTGCCCGCTGGCTGGGGTGCCCCGGTCTACGGCAAGCTGGATAGCGACCTGGCCATGGCGATGATGACGATCAATGCGGTGAAGGGCGTGGAGATCGGTGCTGGATTCGGCTCGGCCGCCCTGCGCGGTGAAGAGGCCGCCGACGAGATGCGCATGGGCGAGGACGCTCCGCACTTCCTGTCGAACCATAATGGTGGCGTTCTGGGCGGCATCTCGACCGGTCAGGATCTGGTCGTGCGCTTTGCCGTCAAGCCGACCTCCTCGATCCGCGTTGCCCGGCGCACGCTGGACCGCGATTTCAACGAGACCGAAATCGAGACCCGCGGCCGGCACGACCCCTGCGTCGGCATTCGTGCCGTTCCTGTCGGTGAAGCGATGGCTGCGCTCGTGCTGGCCGATCACAAGCTGCGGCACGCGGGACAGAGCGCGTTCTGAGCGGTTTTCCGGGGTCGGACGAAAGATGAAGGCCCTGTTCATGCTGGGCTCATCCATACGGGATTAACCTTCGGTCAACCTGGCCGGGTTCGTCCCGGCGTAGACCCGGAGGCGTGTCCCATGACACCACGCAAGCACCACCTGCTTGGCACCGCCCTTGTCGCTCTCGTCCTGTTGCCCGCCACACTGGCCGTGGCCGCGCCTGCGGACGCCCAGCGACAGGAAAGCGGCAACAGCTATGGCGATCCCGACCGCCGCGAACACCGTCGGGCCGGCCGCGAAGCCCGTCGCGAACAGGCGCAGCCTGATCGCGGCAACCGGGATGCACGAGAGCGGCGCGGCCGGGACCGGGGCGACGCCCGCCGCGAGCGCCGCGATCCGCCGCCGGGAACGGCACGACGTGATCATCGCCGGGACGCTCAACCCGGCGGACAGGATCGCAATCGCCGCGGTGCAGGCGATCATGACCGCCGCAACCAGGCCGGTGACCGCAACCGAAATGGCCGGGGTCCCGGCTGGGACAATCGCCGCGATCACCGCGAGGCCCAGCGCGCCCGTAACGACCGCAATCCGGGCTGGAACAACAACCGCCGCGATCACCGCGATGCCGGCCGTGACCGGCATGGCCGCAATCCGGCCTGGGAACGCCGCGATCAGCGCCGCGACTATCATGACAATCGACGGGACCGCCGCTGGGACAATGATCGCGGCCGCCGCCCCGCCGCCCATCATGACCGCCGCCGCTGGGAGTATGCCCAGCGCCGCCGCGATTTCTATCGCGACCGGGCCCGCCGCCAGGCCCGCCTGCATTGGGTTCATCACATGAATCGCGGCTGGTCGAATTCCCGCTATTACGGCCATTGGGGACCTTCGGACCGCTGGCGCTATCACCGCCAGTATTACAGCCACCGCTATGAAGGCCGCCGGTTTGCCTATTATGACGGGCTGTGCCGCTATGACCGCAATGGCAGCGATGGCGCCATTGTCGGCGCCCTGCTCGGCGCCCTCGTCGGCGGTGCGGCTGCAGGCGATGACAGTGTCGGCGCCGGCATCCTGCTGGGCGCCGGGTTCGGGGCAGCCCTGGGCAGCAGCCTCGACCGCATGGATAACTGCGACCGGGCGCAATACCACTACGCGATGAACTACGCCTTCGAGTATGGCGAACCCTATTACTGGGCGAACCCGTATTCCGGCGTACGCGGGACGATTGTCGTCCGCGAGACCTACTACACCGCCGGCCGCGAATGCCGGTGGGGCGATGCCGAGATCTACATGCCTGACGGCACCTATAACTACGACCGCGTGCGCATGTGCCGCGATGGTTATGGCGACTGGCAGGTTGCCCACCGCCAGTAGATCTCCCGCTTCGGGCGCATGTCAGACGGGGCCGGTCATCACCGGCCCCGTTTGTGCATGTGGAAACCGTGTCCGGAGGATTGCGAAACCGTCATCTGCCCGTTCATCCTGGGCTCATCGCCCGCCACCTAGGATCACCTGGACATTGGGACAAAGCACTCCCGACGCATGGAGGCACATGATGAAACTGCTGACACCCGCCCTGCTCGCCGCGACCGCTCTTTCGGCTACCCTGCCGGCCGTCGCCGAAGCCCAGTCCTATGGTGCCCGTTCGGGCCAGACCTATCAGGATTGTGAAGCCAGCCGCCAGAACCGGCAGGTTGCCGGCGCCCTGATCGGCGGCATCCTCGGTGCCGTGATCGGTAATGAGCTCGCTGACGACAGCAATAACAACCGCCACGGCCGTCCCGACCGCTGGGACCGCCGCGCCCGCTGGGACGATGCCCGCCACCATGGCCGCGGCTATCATGGCCGGCGCGACCGCCGCTATGAACACCGCGACCGCGGCAATGCCGAGGAAGTCGGCACGATCGCCGGTGCCGGTGTCGGCGCCCTGATCGGTGCCGGAATCGCCGGCGGCGATGACTGCGGCAACACGCGCTACCCCGCCAATGACCGTTATCCGGGCAAGCCGGACAGCTATTATGGCGACACCGGCTATTACGGCGATGATCCGTATTATGAGGATGACCGCTACTATGACAGCAATGCCGGCTATGGCGACGACCGCTATTATGACGACGGCTACGGGTCCTCGGGCGAGCTTCTGGGTGGCCAGCGCAACGAGCCGGCACGCACCTATTCTGCCTCGTCGACCTATACGACCGTGTCGGCAACCGGCCGCTGCGAGTGGCGCCGGACCCCGAGCGTCGACAGCCATGGCCGGACTGTGAGCGACCAGATCCAGATGTGCCAGGGTGCCGACGGCATCTGGCGACCGGCCGACACGTATTGAGCCATTAAATCACGCTCATTTCGAGTTTTCCTGCTGGTCTGAGCGGGTGGCGGCCATAAGGTACTCCCTGTTGCCGTCACCCCCTTCGACCGGACTGTCGATGACCGCGCCGACTTTGAAATCCGAACCGGCCTCGAGCCCGGAGCAGGCTGCGTCGACTGCGCGCCGGCGGTCGGCCTCATTCTTTACCAGGCCGCCCTTGCCGATGGCCGCCCTGCCGACCTCGAACTGGGGTTTGACCAGGGCGATCAGCTCGGCGTTCGGTGCAGCCAGCTCCAGCGGCCGCATGATCACCTTGAGCAGCGAGATGAAGCTGGCATCGCAGACCACGAGCGATGGCGGCTCGGTGAACAGGTCCGGCTGCAGCGCTCGCGCATCCATGCCTTCCAGTGATGTCACACGCGGATCGGATTGAAGCCGGGCGTGCAGCTGATCCCGGCCGACATCGACCGAATAGACATGCTGCGCGCCGCGCGACAGCAGGACTTCGGTGAAACCGCCCGTCGAGGCGCCCACATCGAGGCAGACCCGTTCCGCCGGATCGATGTCGAAAGCATCAAGCGCCGCCACCAGTTTCAGCGCCGCGCGCGACACCCAGGGAAACGCCTCCTCCGCCTCGATCTGTGCCCCGGGCGTGATCTTCTGTGACGGTTTGCCGACCGGTTGGCCGTCGGCCCGGACCTTGCCCGCTGCAATGGCAGCCTGGGCCCGGGCGCGGGTCTCGAAATATCCGTGTTCGACGAGGTAACGGTCAGCGCGCATAGGGGACCTGCAGGCAATAAGTGACTGAAGTCACCGAAACACGCATCCTGTGCCGATGACCGGCAAGAGAGAAACCAAAAAGCGTGCGGTTCGCAAAGCCCTCTATGACGCGGCCCTCACACTGATCGAACGGGATGGCTATGACGCCGTCAGCGTCGACCAGATCGTTGTGGCAGCCGGCGTGGCCAAAGGAACCTTCTTCAATCATTTTCCCGGCAAGGCCGACCTGATCGCCGAATGGTATTCAGATGTCATCGCGCGGACACGCATCGAACCGCCGGAGCTGACCGGCGCGCCCCTGCCCCGGCGCCTGACCGCATTGGCCCTGCGCAGTTCAGACCTTGCAGCAGCCTCCCCGCGGATGTGGCAGGCCAAACACATGCATGCGGTTGCGACACCGTCCGTCCAGGCTGCCGAGCGCCAGGCTGACCAGCAAGTTGCCACAGACATTGCGGGAATGATTACCGCAGCCCGTGATACCGGCGCACTTCCCGCCTCGACCGATGCGGCAGCCATGGCGGATCTGGTTGTAACTCTGGTGACAGGCTCGATTCGCGAATGGCTGACTTCGGGTCAGGACGGCCCGCTGGAAGACCGGGTGGAAAAGCGTCTGTCGCGCCTGTGTGCGCTGGCAGGCTATCAAGCCCTTGCCGGGGAGCCAGCAGATCGCTAAAAGATGACCATAGTCATTTTTTGAGCTTTCCATGTCCCGACCTTCTTCTCTTGCGATCTGTGCAGCTCTGATCCTGGCCGCCTGCAGCGAGACCTCCTCGCTCGCCCAGCCTCGACAAATCTTCGACGGCAACGGCACAATCGAGCCGGCGCGCGGCATCTGGCACTCGGCCGAGTATGGCTGGATCCTGGAGATCGAAGCGGACGGAATCACGCGCTGGCAGGACACGCCCGCCGGCTGCTACGCCAGCGCGCAGGACGGTCCGACCCTGATGAGCCAGGTGGAGTATCGCTACATCACGCCGCTGGGTCCGGACCGCGCGAAATTCGAATATCTTCCCAGCGACGGCAATACGGTTTTCGAACGGCTGGATGCCCTGCCGGAGACGTGCGGTGCACGAGACCTTTCAGGCCGGCGCGCCACCTTCAATGTCTTCACCTCGATTTTCGAACGCCACTACGCCTTCTTCGAACGCCGCGGCGTCGACTGGCCGGCCCCGGTCGCCGAGGCACGGCCCCGGCTGAGCGACGACATGAGCGATGCGGACTTCTTCGCTCTCCTCGCCAGCCTGATCGAACCGCTGGGCGACAGCCACACCAAGCTGATTGCAGAATTCGACGGCGAGCGTCATCGCGCCCAGTACGGGCTGGGGACCACCCTGCCCATGATCGCCGGCGGTATTGGTGAAATGCCCTGGCTTGCCGGTCTGATCGACCAGACGCTTGGAGAGGTTCTCGATCCGGGCGCGCGCCATATCGGCAATGACCGCGTCATCACCGGCATGGTCGATGACCGTGTCGGCTACGTCCAGATCTTCACCATGGGCAGCTTCACCGACACGGAGCCTCCCGGCACGCCGGAATGGGCCGCCGCCGAGCTTGCTGCCCTGGACACCATGCTGGACGAAGCGCTGACCGGGTTTGCCGACGCGGATGCTGTCATCCTCGACCTGTCCAACAATCGCGGCGGCTATGACGCGGTCACCCGTGCGATCGCCAGCCGTTTTACCGACACGCCCTTCACCGGTTACACTGTCCGCACGGGCTGGAGCGATGAGCCGGACGCGATCTATCACATCGAGCCGCACGATGGGCCGCGCTATACTGGGCCGGTCTATGTCCTGACGAGCGATGTTACGGTGTCCGCCGGCGAGATCACGACGATGATGCTGCGGCAATTGCCGAATGTGACGCAGGCCGGCGCCACGACGCGCGGTGCTTTCTCGACCCCGCTGGCCAAACCGCTTCCCAATGGCTGGTATGTCGAGCTGGCGAACGAGATCTTCGCTGACGCCGAAGGCGTGGTGCACGAGGGGCACGGCCTGGAGCCGGAGATTCCGCTCGAGGTCTTTGCCGGGGACGATCCTGTCGGGTCACACGGGCGGGCTGTGGAGGCCCTTGCGGGACACGCGCTCGCCCGCCTCGACTGATGGCCTAGCCTGCCGTCAGCGCAGCAGCGACGCGCTCGGCGGCCGCTTCGTCCTGACCCATCGCTTCGAGCGCACGGGCGGCAATATGGCGGGCATTGAGGCCGGCCTCTTCATACATATTGAAGGGCGTATCCTGATCCTGGAAGACGTCCGGCAGGGTCATGGTACGGATCTTGAGCCCGCGGTCCAGCGCGCCCTTTTCGGCCAGCATGTGCAGCACGAACGCACCGAAGCCGCCGCGGGCGCCCTCTTCCACCGTGATCAGGACTTCATGCTCGCGCGCCAGGCGCAGGATGAGGTCCTCGTCGAGCGGCTTGGCAAAGCGCGCATCGGCGACCGTGGTGGAAAAGCCCTGCGCCGCCAGCGCGTCGGCAGCCTTCAGGCTCTCGCCCAGACGCGTTCCCAGCGACAGGATTGCGATCCGTGATCCTTCGCGCACGATCCGGCCCTTGCCGATCTCGAGCGGCTCGATGACGTCCGGCATTTCGATACCGGTGCCATTGCCGCGCGGATAGCGGAAGGCAGACGGGCGGTCGTCGATCTGCGTCGCGGTCGCCACCATGCGCGACAGCTCCACCTCATCGGCTGCCGCCATCAGCACCATGCCGGGCAGTTGCCCGAGATAGCCGACATCGAACGAGCCGGCATGCGTACAGCCATCGGCCCCGACGAGACCCGCGCGGTCGATCGCGAAGCGGACCGGCAGGTTCTGGATGGCCACATCGTGGACGACCTGGTCGTAGCCGCGCTGCAGGAAGGTGGAATAGATCGCCGCGAAGGGTTTCATGCCGTCGGCCGCAAGACCGGCCGCAAAGGTCACCGCATGCTGCTCGGCGATGCCGACATCGAACATGCGCTCGGGGAAGCGTTCGCCAAACAGATCTAGGCCGGTGCCGCCCGGCATGGCCGCAGTGATCGCCACGACGCTGCTGTCGGCCTCGGCCTCGCGGATGAGCTGCTGCGCGAAGACCTTGGTATAGGAGGGCGGGCCGCCCTTGGACTTCTGCTGCTCGCCGGTCACGACATTGAACTTGGCCACGCCGTGATACTTGTCGTCGGCCGCTTCGGCGGGCGCATAGCCCTTGCCCTTCTGCGTGACGACGTGAACCAGTACCGGGCCATTATCGCCGTCGCGGACATTGCGCAGCACCGGCACGAGCTGGTCAAGATCATGGCCGTCGATCGGGCCGACATAGCGAAAGCCCATCTCTTCGAAGAGGGTGCCGCCCATGGCCATCCCGCGCATGTATTCCTCGGCCCGGCGCGCGGCCTCCTCGACATGCAGCGCCTTGGCCACACCCTTGCCCAGCTTGCGCAAGCTCCGGTAGCTCTTCGAGGAGACCAGCCGCGCAAAATAATGGCTCATCGCGCCGACCGGCGGGGCGATCGACATGTCATTGTCGTTGAGGATAACAATCAGGCGGCCGCCGATATGGCCCGCATTGTTCATTGCCTCATAGGCCATGCCGGCCGACATCGAGCCATCGCCGATCACGGCGATGACGTTACGGTCTTCCTGCTTGAGATCGCGGGCCACGGCAAATCCCAGGCCGGCCGAGATCGACGTCGAGGCGTGGGCCGCACCGAACGGATCGTATTCGCTTTCAGCCCGCTTGGTGAAACCGCTCAGCCCGCCGCCCTGGCGCAGGGTGCGGATACGCTCGCGGCGGCCGGTGAGGATCTTGTGCGGATAGCACTGATGCCCGACATCCCAGATCAGCGTGTCGCGCGGCGTGTCGAAAACATGGTGCAATGCCGTGGTCAGCTCGACCACACCCAGACCGGCACCCAGATGTCCGCCCGTGACCGAGACCGCATCGATCGTCTCCGCGCGCAGTTCGTCGGCCAGCTTGCGCAGCTGGTCGACCGAGAAGTTGCGCATGTCGGAGGGATCTCGGACCTGGTCGAGGGTCGGGGTGGTGGGTGCCATACGGGTCCAGCCTTTCACGAGCGCCGGTCGAGGATGAAGTCGACGGCCTCTCTCAAAACATCTGCTCGCGCGCCGAAGGGTTCAAGGTGTTCCTTGGCCTGTGCGGCCAAGTGCCGCGAACGGTCCCGCGCGCCTTCCACCCCCAGAATGGTGACGAAGGTGGCTTTTCCTTGACCGGCGTCCTTGCCGGCCGCCTTGCCCATCTCCGCCTGGTCCCCCGTCGCATCCAGAAGGTCGTCCGTGATCTGATAGGCCAGTCCGAGGTCGTGAGCAAATCCTTCCAGCGCCCGGCGGATATGATCTTCCACCTCTCGCAGGATCGTGCCGATCTCGACGGCATAGTTGATCAGCGCGCCCGTCTTCATGCGGTGCATACGCGTGACGACCGAAATGTCGAACTGTTCCGTCTCGGCGCGGATGTCGATCATCTGGCCCCCCACCATGCCATAGGGGCCGGAGGTGCGGGCGAGACGCTCGACCAGGCGCGAGCGCACACTGCCGCGCTGATGGGTGTCCGGGTGGGCCAGTATTTCGAACGCCACCGACTGCAGGGCATCGCCGGCCAGAACAGCCGTCGCCTCATCATAGGCCTTGTGGACCGTGGGGCGGCCCCGGCGCATGTCGTCATCATCCATGCAGGGCAGATCGTCGTGGATCAGCGAGTAGGCGTGGATGCATTCCAGCGCGCAGGCCGCGCGCAGGACGCCGCGTTCGTCGGCATTCACCAGCCGCCCGGCCTCGACCGCCAGGAAGGGACGCAACCGCTTGCCTGGCCCCAGCGCAGCATAGCGCATGGCCGAGTTGAGATGCGCTTCGGGACCTTCCGCGCGCGGCAGCAGGGCATCCAGCGCCACGGTCACCCGGTCGGCAGTTTCGTTCAGGCGTTGTTCGAAAGAATCCATTCCGCAGCCCTAATGCATCCGCGCGCCGTTCGGCACGGGCTTGTCCGGCGCCAGAAGGATGATCGCTCCGTCCGGATCGGACGCCCCGAGAACGAGGACTTCCGACTGGATCGGGCCAATCTGGCGTGGCGGGAAATTGGCGACAGCAAGCACCTGACGGCCCACCA
This sequence comes from Maricaulis sp. ABE4_448, assembly GCF_056160825.1. Lineage (NCBI taxonomy): Bacteria > Pseudomonadati > Pseudomonadota > Alphaproteobacteria > Maricaulales > Maricaulaceae > Maricaulis > Maricaulis sp. ABE4_448. Next base: position 255,324 of record NZ_JBSWXX010000002.1, on the reverse strand, counting down.
GGTCTTCCGGCTTGTAGTGCACGGTGATCTGGGCCGAGCTTTTCTTCTCGCCCAGCTCGGGACCGAAATCGACCCACAGCTTGATGGCGGGTTTGCGCGCTTCCGGGAAGGCCTCCGCACGTAAGACGGTGCCGACGCGGATATCGAGCTTCAGGAAGTCCTCGATCGTGGCGAGCGGTCCCGCCTCATCATCCTGCGCCATGTCAGTCGAGCCCGGCCGGTTCGGTGGCCGGCTGGCCGTCCTCGCCCCGCACGATCTTCTCGACCTTCAGCTCAGCGGTCTTCAGCTTGCCTTCGCAATGCGCCCGCAGGGCCGCACCGCGCTCATAGATCTGGATCGACTTTTCAAGCTCGACTTCGCCCGATTCGAGCTGCTGCACGATGCGCTCGAGCTCGGCGAGTGCCTGTTCGAAACTCAGCGTCTCGATGTCGGATAGCGGCGTTTCGGACATGGCTTCCTCTCTTGTCGGGGCAGCATAGAAAGCGGACTCAGGTGCGGCAATGCCGCGATTGCGGGCTCAGCGCGGCCGGTACTCGTAGCGGCGCCAGGACCAGTAGGTATCACCGCCATCGCGGACACACACCCAGCCGGACCCGCGCAATTGCGGACGCAGCATGCGGTTGAACCAGCCATGGGCGCACAACACAACCGGTCCGGCTGCAGCCGCTTCGATCAGCTGGTCGGCGGCCTGCCGCGCCCGGGCCTCGGCATCGGCCCGACTTTCCCGGCCGCGGGACCAGCCCATCCACCAGGAGCAACGCGCAAACACGCCCCAGGTCTTGGCCATGAAACGCCCCGGCATGGGCGGCGGCGGCAGTTCGGCCTCGATGAAGACCGGATCGATAACCGGCGCCCGGTCCGGTGACACAGCCTGAGCCGTCTCGATGGCGCGGCGCAGGGAGCTGGCAAAGACGGTGTGCGATTCTGCAGCAGCCTGGATCAGCGCGTCGGGCGCAGACTGCCCGTCGACCAGCCCCGCGGGCTGATATTCATTATCCCACCAGTCCTCGTATCCGCGCCAGTCGAGCCAAAGCTCGCGATTGGCGTCCGGACGGCCGTGGCGGGCGATGGTGATACTGCCCGGCGAGAGGCTCTGGAGATCATTGCAGGAACGGGTCATCGGGGTCGCACGGGGGAGGGTCAGCCAGCCGGTACGCCCCGTCGTTACCCGCCGACACTTCAATCCTGTGATGACGGGGAAGGCCCGCCCGCTCAGGCCCGGGCAAGCGCGCGGACAAAGGCCGCGGCCGACCGGCCCAGTGCCGGGCAGTCGTATCCGCCCTCCAGCACGGAGACAAGCCGCGAATGCGCAAATTCCGACGCCAGGGCAGCCAGGCGTTCCGCCGCCCAGGCATAGTCCTCGTCGATCAGGCCCAGCCCGCCAAGCGGATCATCCGCATGCGCATCGAAACCGGCGGAGACCAGGATCAGCGCTGGCTTTGCCCTGTGCAGGGCCGGAACGATCTCGGCTTCGAAGGCAGTGCGCCAGGCCGCGCCGTCGGTCCCGTCGTGAAGCGGGACATTCACGACATTGCCGCCAAGGCCGGTTTCGCCACGGTGTCCGGTGCCCGGATAGAGCGGCGACTGGTGCAGCGACGCAAACAGCACCCGCTCATCGCGCTCGGCCAGGCATTGCGAACCATTGCCGTGGTGCACGTCGATATCGACGATGGCGACGGATGGCAGGCCGTGGACCTCGAGCGCATGCATGGCGGCGATGGCAATGGTGTTGAACAGGCAGAAACCCATCGGGCGGTCGGGTTCGGCATGATGGCCCGGCGGCCGCGCCAGCAGGAAGACCGCCCCCTGCCCGTCCCGGATCACCGTATCGACACCAGCAATGGCCCCGCCGGCCGCTGACAGTGCAGCCCGCGCCGACTGGCCGCAGACGATCGTGTCCGGGTCCAGTCCGACAAAGCCCTCGACACCCGCCTCGGCACAGGCGGTCAGCACGCGGTCGACATGCTCGACCGTATGAAAGCGCGCCAGAGCCTCAACCGGCGCCGGCTCGGCTTCCGCCCAGACCGTGCCGGCAATCCCGGCCAGGGCCTCACGCACTGCGGTATAGCGGCCGTCATGCTCGGGATGCCCGTCAGGCAAACGATGGGCGAGACTGTCGGGGCTGTCGATGAGGGTCGTTTTCATGGCCATCTGTCCGCTGGCTGCTGCGCCCCACACCCTAGCGGAGACGGGCGCACTGTGCAGCTGCGGAACGGGGCGGCGTTGCAGCCGTTGCGACACTGACGGGTGTCATCACCCCTTACCCAGACTCAGCCACGCCCCAATGGAGGCTTCCATGACGTCACGCATTCTCATCCTCACCACATCCCACGGCACACTCGGCGAGACCGGCAAGCCAACCGGCTTTCACTGGCAGGAACTGTCTGACCCCTACTGGGCTTTCCGGGATGCCGGCAACACGGTGGAGATTGCGAGCGTTCATGGCGGTCAACCGCCGGCCGATCCCGGCTCGGATGACGGCGAAGGCAAGCGCCCCCCATCCGTGCAGCGCTTCATGGATGACGCGGCCGCCATGCAGGCCCTGACGCATTCGCTCCCTGCGGCGGATCTGAAACCCCGCAGCTATGACGCCATCTACCTGCCGGGCGGCCACGGTACGATGTGGGACCTGCCCGACAGCGAGGCGGTCGGCGAGTTGATCGGCAAGGCGTGGGAGGCCGGCGCCATCATCGCGGCGGTCTGTCATGGCCCGGCCGGCTTGGTGGGCCCAAACTCGGCGACGGCACGCCTCTTGTGAAAGGCAAGCGCGTCAACAGCTTCACCGATGCCGAAGAGCGCAAGGTCGGGCTGGACGAAGTCGTGCCCTTCCTGCTGGAAAGCCGCCTGCGCGAACTGGGCGCGGTGTTCGAAGGCAATGACGAGGCGTTCGGACCCCATGTCGCGCACGATGGCCGTCTGATCACGGGGCAGAACCCGGCCTCGAGCAAGCCGCTCGCAGACCAGGTCCTCACCGCACTCAAGAACAGGCAGTCGGAACCGGCCTAGCGCGCCGTAGCTACGGCAGGCCTAACCGCTGACAGCAGCGATCTGCGGGGCCTGCCGGCGCCGGGTCGGCGTCGGCAACAGCACGACATTCTCCATGAACTGGCTGTAGTCGCACAGGATTTCCTCACCCTGGGCGATGTCCCGCACAGCCACGCCGCTTCCGTCAGCCGCCGAGAAATCAAGATTCGGCGTGCTGGAATGGTTCAGGAAACGGGCATGATCGCCGTCGAGCAGATAGCCGTTCAGGCCGCGGTCAAAATAGGCGTAGCGCTGGATATAGCCGCGATAGACCGGCGGCCGTTCGGCCAGTTGCGCCTCGGTAAGCACGAGATCGGTCGCCGGATCGAGGGTCCACATCAAGGTGCCCTTGCGGATCCGCCTGACGGCAAACACGCCCAGCCCTTCCAGCGGGCTGGGTTGAAGATAGGTTTCGACCAGAAGCATAGGTCTGACACTCCGGCCGGCCGCGTCGACGGCCGGCGAGAATGAAGCGGCCGGATCAGCCGGCCGCAGAGTGCGACGCTCCAACGCTCATATTGGCGAATTTTTGCGCGATGCAAGCGGTATTTTAAACCCGGGCGATGACCGCCCCGGCATCAATGCCCCAGCGTAACATTCATGATCTTCACGCCCGGCGGTGCGGGTACATCTTCCGGCACGAAGAAGTCCGGCAGAAGCTCGATGGCCGGGTCGTAGGAATACTTGTCCAGATCGCGCTCGCCCTCCTCCCAGAGGAAGGTGTCGTCGATGATGAAATTGCCGGTGAATTCGGCCGCCGGCTTGTTCAGCACGGCATAGGCCGTATCGGCCAGGATCTCCGGCTTGCGGCAATTCTTCATCGCCTCTTCGCCGGCCAGCACGTTGGAGATCGCGGCTGTCGCAACGGCTGTGCGCGGCCAGATGGCATTCGCGCCGATCTTGCCCTTGAACTCCTCGCCCCAGCCCAGGATGCACAGGCTCATCTGGTATTTCGCCGAGGTGTAGGCGACATGGGGTCCGAACCACAGGCCGCGCATGTCCAGCGGCGGTGCCAGGGCGATGATGTGCGGATTTTCCGCCTTCATCAGGTGCGGCAGGCATTTCTGGGTGGTCAGGAAGGTGCCGCGGCCATTGACCTGGTGCATCAGGTCGTAGCGCTTCATCGGCGTATCGGCCGTGCCCCGCGGAAAGATCGCCGAGGCATTGTTGATCACGGCATCAATCCCGCCGAAACGGTCGACGGCTGCGGCCACGGCCGCTTCCACTTCGTCCTCATGACGAATATCGCACTTCACCGCCAGCGCCTGACCGCCCGCTTTCTCAATCGCTTCGGCGGCCGTATGGATCGTCCCCTCAAGGCGCGGATCCGGTGTGTCGGACTTTGCGGCGATAACAATATTGGCGCCGTCGCGCGCGCAACGCTCGCCGATCGCCAGGCCGATACCGCGGCTGGCACCCGTGATGAAGATCGTCTTGCCCTTGAGGCTCATGGCCGTGTCTCCCCGGAATGTGTGTCCGGCGAGGGTAGAGCGCCGCTACAGTCCGCGCCAGACCCGACCGCGCGGGCAATACAGCCCGTCTTCGCGCCGGCACTGTTCGAACGTGTACAGAACGGTCTCGGCGCGGCCGACAATATTCTCGAAACGCACGAAGCCCGGCCCTTCCGGCGCACGGCTGTCGACCGAGTTGTCGCGATTGTCGCCCATGAGGAAGACATGCCCGGCCGGCACGACTTCCGGCCCGTACGCGTCCAGCCAGTTATTGTCGCCGCGCTCGTAGATCGGGTGAACGCGGCCGCCGGGCAGGCGCTCTTCGTACAGGCGTACATGCACCGCGTCGCTCGGAGCAGCATGCTCCCGATAGGTCCGCTCCTCGACCAGCGTGCGCGCGACCGGTACGCCATTGATGAAGAGGCGTCCGTTGCGCATCGCCACGATATCGCCAGGCACGCCAACGACTCGCTTGATCAGGGTCAGATCCTGGCGGTCGTCCCACAGCACCACGACATCGCCGCGGCGCGGACTGCTCCAGCCGATACGGCCGTCCCAGCTGTCCGGCAGGAGATTGCCCAGCCCCAGCGGCAGGGTGTGGCGCGAATACCCATAGGCCCATTTCGACACCACGATCCGGTCGCCAACTTCCAACGAGGGCTGCATGCTCTCGGACGGAATGTAGTAGGTCGCAAAGGCGAGCGAGGTGAAGCCGAACCAAACCGCCGCGACGCCCGCGAACATGTTTACCGCCTCGCCGATCTCGGCCCCGATCCGGGCGGCCCGGATACGCAGGCGCCGGAGCGAGCGCTGCCTCATGACCTAGAGACCTTGCCAGACCCGGCCGCGCGGGCAGTAAAGCCCGTCTTCGCGGCGGCAGCGCTCGAAGGTGAACAGCACCGTCTCTGCCCGGCCGACAACATTCTCCAGCGGCACGAGGCCCGGCCCGTTCGAGGCCCGGCTGTCATTGGAGGCATCCCGGTTGTCGCCCATCACGAACACCGTACCCGGCAGGATCGTTACCGGCCCGTAGCTGTCGAGCTGATAATTGTCACCACGCTCATAGATCGGATGATCCCGGCCGCCCGGCAGGGTTTCCTCGAAGAGCGTCGCGGTGACGATATTGTCACGCGGGTGATCCCGGTAGGAGCGCGCTTCGACGAGTTCGCGCGGCACCGGCTCACCGTTCAGGTAGAGCTGGCCCTGGCGCATCTCGATCACATCGCCCTCGATACCGATCACGCGCTTGATCAGATTGCGCGGCGGCGACTGGCGCTCGTCGCGGAAGACGACGACATCGCCGCGCTGCGGGTTGTGCCAGGCCAGGCGGCCATCCCAGCTGTCCGGCAGCATGTAGCCGATGCCCAGAGGCAAAGAGTGGACCGAATAACCATAGGCCCATTTGGACACCAGAACCCGGTCGCCCACTTCCAGCGAGGGCTGCATGCTTTCCGACGGGATGTGAAAGGCGGCAAAACCGAAGGTCACCAGCCCCAGCCAGACGGCCGCCACACCGGCGACAAAGCGCACGGTTTCCACAATCTCGCTCGCAGCCCGGCCTGCCAGGCGCTTCATCAAGGCACTCATTTCAGTTTAACCGCCGTTCCGTAGGCCAGGATTTCCGCCGCGCCTTCCATCACCGACGAGGTCGACATGCGGACGGTGACGATTGCATCGGCGCCGAGTTCCCCGGCGTGTTTCGCCATCCGGTCGAGCGCTGTCTCGCGCGCTTCGGACAGGAGATCGGTGTATTCGGGAACTTCACCGCCGACGATATTGCGCAGGCCTGCAATGAAATCGCGGCCGAAAAAGCGGGCCCGGACGACATTGCCGCGCGCGATACCGACCACACGGTCGATCTCACGGCCCGGCACGGCGTCAGCCATGGTGACAATCAGACTCATTCCTCGTCTCCGTCTTCGAACACGATCCGGTTCTCCCGTGCGCGCAGGAACATGATTGCCACGCCGGCAGCCGGCATGCCTGTGACCAGCAGCCAGAAACCGCTCACCGGGTAGGGCAAATACCAGCGGCCGATCAATCCGGCTGCCAGCAGAATGACATACCCTGCGATCCCGCCGAGAAGCAGGACGAAACCGGCATGGTCCAGGAAACGCGCCAAGGGCACCCGAACACCTCCCGTGCTCACGCATCAGCCTTCCGAATACGTCGAAACGCCGTCACAACCAAGGCTTGGGCGCGGAGATGACAGCATTTTCAGCCTGCCGTGGCTTCGCCGCCGCAGCCACGCGGCGCGAAGACGGGGGACGGCAAGATGTCACATCCCCTGTCCGGTGCCGCGCTTTGGCCATCTTCATGGGAAAGGATCGGTGACATGAACCAGACGATCTATGAACCGACCTCAACGCCGGCCGCCGACCGGGACGACCGCCTTCTGGCGGGGCTGAACTATGCCCTGCTGATCGTCGGCAACATCATCGGCGTATCCAGCCTTGTCGCCGTGATCATCGCCTATGCCCGCCGCGACGGCTCCCCGCACTGGCTGCAATCCCACTTCACCTACCAGATCAAGAGCTTCTGGGCCGCCATCGTCGGCATTGTGGCTTGCACGGTCATGGTGCTCACAGTGATCCTGGCGCCCTTCGGCCTGATCGGCTTTGCCCTGATCTGGGTATGGATGCTGGCGCGGTCGATCGTGGGACTGGTCCGCCTTGTGGACGGACGCGGCCACCCCGACCCGCACGGCATGTGGATGTAGGGCGGGCCGGCGTCAGACGCCGAAGCCCACCTCGTCAATCATCTCCGAACCCATGGTGACGTCGTCAACGCGCGATGGCGCCAGCGTCATCACCGCTTCGGCATAGAAGTTCGCCAAGGCGATACGCTGGGCCGCGAAGGCGGGGTCACCGATATTTTCCTTCTGACGCCGGCGGGCTGCGACGGCCCCGACGCACAGCAGCCAGCCCCCGATCGTCTCGCCCGCCAGGGTGAGGAAAGGCGTCGCGCCGGCCAGCCGATCCTGCATGTCGACCTCTTTCAGCCAGTCGACCGCTTCTCGCATGGCATCCAAACTGTCCTGCAGGCGATCGCCGAGCGGCGGCAGGTCCGGATGCGACGAGGTCGTGCAGGCCTCGATGGTCTGGACGATGTCCGAGAAGAGCTCGTCAAAGGCCGCGCCGTCATCCATGTTCAGCTTGCGGCCGACAAGGTCGATGGCCTGAATGGCATTGGTGCCTTCATAGATCGGCGTGATACGGGCGTCGCGCAGATGCTGGGCCGCGCCGGTTTCCTCGATATAGCCCATCCCGCCATGGACCTGGACGCCCAGCGAAGCGACCTCGACACCGATATCGGTCGACCAGGCCTTGGCGACAGGGGTGAGCAATTCCTCACGGCGCTTGGCCGCGGCGCGCTCGTCGGCATCATCGGCATGCTCGGCCATGTCGGTCGCCACGGCGCAAGACACACAGATCGCGCGCGAGGCGGCGATCTTGGCCTTCATCAGCGACAGTGTGCGCTTGATATCCGGGTGATGGATGATGGCATGCGGAGCCGGCCCCTCGGCATCGATGGCGCGGCCCTGCTTGCGGTCCTGGGCATAGGCCAGCGCCTGCTGGAAGGCGCGCTCGGCAATACCGACCCCCTGCACGCCGACATTCAGACGCGCCGAATTCATCATCGTGAACATGCAGCGCATGCCGGCATTTTCACCGCCGATCAGCCAGCCGGTCGCGCCGGTATATTCCATGGTGCAGGTCGGTGAGCCGTGAATGCCCAGCTTGTGCTCGACCCCGATGGCACGCAGATCGTTGCGCGATCCGTCCGGCAGGATTTTCGGCACGATGAAGAGCGAGATACCCTTCGTACCCTCAGGCGACCCCGGCGTCCGCGCGAGCACGAGATGGATGATATTCTCCGCGCAGTCGTGTTCGCCCCAGGTGATGAAGATCTTCTGGCCCGAGATCGCCCAGCTGCCGTCGGCATTCGGCTCGGCCTTGGTTCGCAGCGCGCCCACATCCGAACCGGCCTGCGGCTCGGTGAGGTTCATCGTGGCCGACCACTCGCCGGTGAGCAGCTTGCCCAGATAGAGTTCCTTCTGCTCGTCAGTACCGTGCGCAATCAGCGCCTCGATCCCGCCATAGGTGAGCATCGGGCCGAGACCGAAGGACAGGTTGGCGCCCTGGATCATTTCCAGCACGGCCACGCCCAGCGCCCGCGGCAAGCCCATACCACCCAGTTCGGCCGGAAATTGCAGACCCTGCCAACCGCCTTCGACGAATTGCGCATAGGCAGCCGGAAAGCCGGTCGGCGTGGTGACAGCATCATTCTCGAGCTTGCAGTGCTCGGCGTCGCCGACCCGGTTGAGCGGCGAGAGCACATTCTCGGCCAGCTTGGCCGCCTCTTCCAGAATGGCCGCCGTCAGATCGGAGGTGAAGTCCGGGAAGGCGCCCGTCGCCTTCAGCCCCTCAACAGCCGCTACCTCTTCCAGCGTGAAGCGCATTTCATCCAGCGGTGCGCGATATGTCATGGCCGACCTCCGTCATCATTTTTTTGTGGCCGGAACATAACCCGCCTTCCCGTCGATGCGAATCCGGAAACAGTGTTTTGTCCAGCCCGCGACTTTGTGTGGCTTTTCGGACGCGCAGCCAGCGGGCATATACTGTGAGGAGAGCCGCCCGGCCGGGTGGAAAAGCCCCTGGGGGAGCCAGAACCATGACCGACACGCCACGCTACACCGCCGTCGCCATTGCCCTTCACTGGATCCTCGCAGCCCTGCTGCTCGGCATGGTGTTCTTCGGCTGGTACATGGAAGACCTGCGCGACGGTCTGTTTGCCGGCACCGTGCCGCTGGAAGAGGTTCAGCAGGCCTATAACCTGCACAAGACGACCGGCATTGTGATCCTGGTGCTCTCGCTGATCCGCCTGGCCTGGCGCCTGACTCACAAGACCCCGGGCATCCCCGAAGGCATGAAGCCGTGGGAAAAGCTGGCTGCCCATGCCGTGCACTGGGCCTTCTACGTGCTGATGATCGGCATGCCGATCATGGGCTGGATTGCCGCCTCTGCCTCGGAACTGCCCTCTTTCCTGTTCAACAATCCCGACATGCCGCTGCCGCGCCTGCCGGTTCCGCAAAACGAAAGCCTGCACGAAGTGTCCAGCTCGATTCACGGGGCCGGCGGCTGGCCGATCCTGATCCTGTTCGGCCTGCACGCCGCAGCGGCCCTGAAACACCAGTTTGTCGACCGTGACGGGCTGATCGCCCGCATGATCCCGGTCCTGAAAGGATAAGTCCCGATGTTGCGTTACGCGTTTCTTCTCCCGCTGGCACTCGCTGCCGCTCCGGCCAGCGCCCAGTCCTGGCAGGTCGACCGGGCCGATAGTTCCGTCGGTTTCGAGACCACCGTATCCGGCGGCGCGGTGACCGGAGAGTTTTCTGACTGGTCGGCCGAGATCGTCCTCGACCCGGCCGATCTGGAAAACGCCTCGATTTCGGCCCGCGTGCTCACCTCCAGCGGCACGACCGGCAATGGTCAGATGGACAGTTCCATGCTGTCCAATTCCGGCCTGAACCCGTCGGATTACGAGGCCGCCACCTTTGTCTCCGAGGATATCCGGGCAACGGATGAAGGCTATGAAGCGCACGGCACGCTCGCCATGGCCGGCACCGAGCGCGACATCGTGCTGCCCTTCACCCTGGCCATCGATGGCGGCCGGGCCGTCGCGGACAGCCGCTATACACTCGTCCGCGCCGATTACGGCGTCGGCTCGTCCAGCTGGGGTTCGGCCGCGGCCGAGGTGACCCTTGTGCTGCATATCGAGGCCGATGCGGCCGAGTAGGCTTGCATGGCAGGGGCGTGAAGCGCTAGCTCACGCCCCATGACTGCTCCGATCAAGCCTGCCGGCTCTGCCGAAGCCATTGCCGAAGCCGCCGCCATCCTGAAGGCGGGCGGTCTCGTGGCCATGCCGACGGAGACCGTTTACGGCCTGGCAGCCGATGCCGCCAATCCGGATGCCGTCGCGCGGCTCTACGCCGCCAAGGGCCGGCCGCGCTTCAATCCGCTGATCGCCCATGTCACCGGCCCGAAAATGGCCCAACGCATCGCCGAGTGGCCGGAGCTGGGTGCAAAACTGGCTGCGACCTACTGGCCGGGGCCGCTCACGCTTGTACTGCCGAAAAAGCCGGACGCCGCCATCGCCGACATCGCCAATGCCGGGCTCGACAGCATCGCCCTGCGCGCACCGGCGCACCCGGCAGCCCGCACGCTGATCAGCGCTTTCGGCGCGCCCCTGGTGGCACCGAGCGCCAATCCGTCGGGCGCGATCAGTCCCACCACGGCCCAGCACGTCGCCGACGGTCTGGGCGACAAGGTCGATCTGATCCTCGATGGCGGCGCCTGCCCGGTCGGCGTTGAATCGACCGTTGTCGCCATCGACGGCAAGCGCGCCATCCTGTTGCGGCCCGGCGGTCTGGCCCGCGTGCAGATCGAGCCGATCACCGGCCCTCTTGAAGCCCCCGAAGCCGGTGCACCCCTGGCAAGTCCCGGCATGCTCAAAAGCCATTACGCGCCGCATGCGGCGATGCGGCTTAACGCCGGCGAAGCCCGGCCCGGCGAACTGCTGCTCGGCTTCGGAGCCATCGGCGGCCATATCAACCTGTCGGAGGCCGGCGATCTCGCCGAAGCCGCCACACGCCTGTTTGCTGCCCTGCGTGATCTCGACGCACGCGGGCCGGAACGCATTGCGGTTGCGCCCATCCCGGATCAGGGTTTGGGTGAAGCCATCAATGACCGCCTGCAACGCGCTGCTGCGCCCAAGGACAACCCGACGCCATGACCGCTGCCGTAACCCTGCCCGCCGATCTGATCGACAATCTCAAGGCCGCACTCGGCCCGAAAGGCTGGAGCCAGGATCCGCAGGAACTCGAACCGCATGTCCAGGACTGGCGGGGCCGCTACAAGGGCGAAACGCCGATCCTGCTCAAACCGGCTTCCACCGAGGACGTCTCGGCTGTGGTCAGGCTGTGTGCCGAGGCCGGCGTGGCGATCACGCCGCAGGGCGGCAACACCTCGCTGTGCGGGGCGGCGACGCCCCAGGGCGAAGTGCTGATCTCGTTGAAGCGCATGACCGCCGTGCGCGAGATCGACACCGAGAATGATTCCATGACCGTCGAGGCCGGCTGCGTGCTGGAAAGCCTGCAGCAGACGGCGGAAGGCGCAAACCGCCTCTTTCCGCTCTCGCTGGGTTCCCAGGGCTCGGCGATGATCGGCGGGCTGATTTCCACCAATGCCGGCGGCGTCCACGTCCTGCGCTATGGCATGACACGCGAACTGGTCCTCGGCCTGGAAGCCGTACTGCCGGACGGCACGATCTGGTCCGGACTGACAGGCCTGCGCAAGGACAATACCGGTTATGATCTCAAGCAATTGCTGATCGGGGCCGAGGGTACGCTCGGCATTATCACGGCCGCCACGCTGAAACTCTTTCCGCGCCCAGGCCGGATGGAGCTGGCCTTCATCGGCATGAACTCCGTGGACGATGCGGTGAAGTTTCTCGGCATGGCCAAACAGGTTTCGGGCGGCGCCGTAACCGCCTTTGAAGTCATGCCGAATCTGGCGCTGGAATTCGTGCTCGCCCATGTACCGAACACCCGCGACCCGCTGGCAGCGAAACATCCCTGGTATGTCGTGTGCGAGATGAGCTTCGGCCGCACCGAAGGCGCGCGCGAGACCATGGAAGCAGCCCTCGAACAGGGATTCGAGGCCGGCTTGCTGCAGGACGCCGCGATCGCGGAAAATGAAAGCCAGATGCAGGATTTCTGGCGCTTGAGGGAAAGCATCGCCGAGGCGGAACGCAGCCAGGGGATCGCGGTCAAACACGATGTCTCGATCCCGGTTTCCAAGATGCCGGCCTTTATCGACATCGCCACGCAGCGCATCAAAGCGGACTTCCCGGACGGCGTGGTCATCGCCTTCGGCCATGTCGGCGACGGCAATGTGCACTACAATATTGCCTGCCTGGACCCTGCAGCCCGCGAGCGCTTCATGGCGCGCGCGGGCGAGATGTCGAAATGCGTCTACGACACGGTGGACGCGTTCGGCGGATCGATCTCGGCCGAGCACGGGATCGGGATCCTCAAACGCGAGGAGCTGGCCAATCGCAAGCCGATCGACGTGACGGTGATGCGGGCGATCAAGCAGGCGTTGGACCCGAAGGGCATCATGAATCCGCGGGTGCTGTTCTAGACCGTTCTGGACGCCAGGTATTCGCGTCCGAAATCCACCTTGATCGCCGCCCATAGCGGCAGATGGTCGGACATCTGGTGCGTGCGCCAATAGGTCCGGTAATAGAGCGATTTATTGCCCCGCGGCTCGCCCCGCGACGTGGTGTGATAGGCCTCGCCCATGTCGGGCGCGTAGAGCGCCTCGTCATCCTCGCAATAAACGCTGTCGTAGAAATTGAAGGCACCGGCGGCGATGATCTGGTCGCGCGTCAGGTTCGGCGTCATGAAGGCCATCTGATCGAAAAAGCGTTCTTCCCGCCCGACATTGGTGACCTGCTGCAGGCCTTCGGGAATGACGAATCCGGCATCGGTCAGGGCCGAGAAAGTGACGTCATCAGGTGCGAAAATATTGAAGTCTCCCAGAAGGATGAGATTGCGCGCCCAGGCGTGATCCTCCTTTGCCCGTGCAGCCATGAAGCGGGCCAGTTCGCGGATTTCGCGTTCCCGCTCGGGATCATCAGCCCGGCTCTCGCCATAGAGGATATGCACGGTCGACAGCATGAATTTGAACCAGCCGGCCTCGAAACCCACGACATAGGGCGTGCGGGCAAGCTGGCTCGCAGGCGAATAGACCAGTCGGCCCGCCTCGTCGCGCGTCTCGATCGGCGGAATGACGATTTCACCCGCCAGACCGCCAAAGCGCACCTTGCGGCTGTCATAGAGGAAAGCCATCCGCTCCTTATTGCCCCGGGTGCCGTCGGTGACATCGGTCACCAGGTATTTCCACCAGGGACCGAGAAGCTTGCGCAGCCTGTCCAGGGGCGCCGTGTCGAGCCGGATTTCCTGCAGCGCGACAAGATCAAAGCGCGAGATGATCTCGGCGATGTAGTGATAGGGCTCTATCCCGCGCAGACCGTAAGCCGGGCTGTCGAACTCGCGGATGTTCCAGGTCGCCAGCAGGAGGGTGGAGTCCAGCGTCTTGGCGGGAATTTCGGCATCCAGCCGGGCGCCCAGTCTGAGGAGGCGTGCCGCGATGCGCTGTTGCACCGGATCGGCCTTGTCCAAGCTGTAGAAGAACGACATGGGGCACCTCGCAGATTGTCGTGACTGTACAACCAAAACGGGAGGCGCGCCACGTCTTGCACCTCACCGGCATTGGAAAATCCGTGACCGGACATTGAGAAAACTCATGGCGCGAGCGGCGCCCGGTGCCTTTTCCTGCCCTGCCGCCTCCCCTACCTTTGGAGGAGAAGGAGGCCTGCCATGCTGATTCTGCTGTCGCCCGCCAAAAACATGAATTTCGACCCGGTCGAGCGTGAGCTTCCGGCCACACAGCCATCGCTGATCGATGAAACCCGCATCTTGTCGAAGACGACGCGCCAGCTGACAGCGCCGAAGATCAAAGCGATGATGAAGATCTCCGACGATCTGGCGCGGCTCAATCGCGAACGTTTCCAGGCTTTCGATGCCGATGCGCCGGGCGAAAAACAGGCGGCTTTCGCGTTCAATGGCGAGGTCTATCGCGGGCTCGAGGCTGACAGCCTGTCGAACGCCGATCTCGACTATGCCCAGGATCATCTGCGCATTCTGTCGGGCATGTATGGCGCGCTGCGTCCGCTCGATGCCATCCACCCCTACCGGCTGGAGATGGGCCGCAAGCTGCATACGCGGCGCGGTGAAAATCTCTATGATTTCTGGGGCGACCGGATCGCGAAAGAGCTCAACAGCCTGCAGGAGAACAAGGACGAGTCCGTCGTGCTGAACCTGGCCTCGAACGAGTATTTCAAGTCGGTCGACCGGAAAAAACTCAAGGGCCGCGTCATCACGGCGAACTTCAAGGAAGAGAAGGACGGGCAGTTGCGTGCCCTGATGGTCTTCGCGAAAAAAGCGCGCGGAATGATGGCACGCTGGGTCATCCAGAACCGCGTCGAGGATCCGGCCGAACTGCGCAAGTTCGATCTGGGCGGCTATCGTTTCGAGGCTGATGGCTCCAGCGAGGACGAATTGCTGTTCACGCGTCCCCAGCCGGCTGCGGCTAAGGCGGCGTAGAACGCTGTATTCCCCGCATACGTGCGATGTGTTATCCTCCAAGGGCCGCGGGAGATGGCTGCCACCACCTCCCTTGGCCGCCCTTCAGGCGATGGAGAGCCGGATCAACAGGGTCCACCCGCCGATCCGTCTTCTCCTCACCAAAAGGACGAGGCAGCATTTCGGAAACCGAAACATTGCTCCCTCCTTGGATTGCGCCGGCCTCCTGGGCCGGCGTTTTCATTCTTGCACAGAAAACCCGCAATGGTTGTGTTTTCGGAAAAGCACACCAACTGCGTTTCTTGACCCGGCCTCCGGCCTGCCGTTTCTTGCGCGGAGCACAAACTTGAAAGGTGGTTCATGTCTTCCATCCGCACCGATCTGACCGGCCAGGTGGCCATTGTCACGGGCTCCACGAGCGGCATCGGCGCCGCCATGGCCGATGCGCTGGCTGCCAATGGCGCCCACGTGATCATCAACGGTTTGGGCGATGCGGATGCGATCGAGAAAGAGCGCGCCGGGATCGCGGAGCGGCACGGCGTCGAGGCCCGTTACCACCCCGCCAACATGCTGAAATCCAACGAAATTTCCGACATGGTGGCGTTCGCCGAGCGGGAGTTCGGGCGTCTCGACATCCTGATGAATAATGCCGGTATCCAACATGTCGCGCCGGTCGATGAATTCCCGGAAGACAAGTGGGATGCGATCATCGCCATCAACCTCACCTCGGTCTTCCACGGCGCCAAGGCGGCCCTGCCGATCATGAAGCGTCAGGGCAAGGGGCGGATCGTCAACCTCGCCTCGGCTCATGGCCTCGTCGCTTCGCCCTTCAAGTCAGCCTATGTGGCGGCCAAGCACGGGGTGATGGGCTTCACCAAGACGCTGGCGCTGGAAGTCGCCGAACAGGGCATCACCTGCAATGCGATCTGCCCGGGCTATGTGAAGACGCCGCTGGTGGAGAACCAGATCGCGGACACCGCCAGGGCGCGCGGCATCTCCGAGGAGGACGTGGTGCGCGACGTCATGCTGGCCGCCCAGCCGACCAAACAATTCGTCACCTATGACCAGCTCGCCGGTGCGCTGCTCTATCTTGTCTCCGACGCGGGAGCCAATATGAATGGGTCCTGGATCAGCGTTGACGGTGGATGGACCGCGAAGTGACATTGCACACACATAAGGGTGACACAGGGACGACATACGGGTGATGTCCGGCCACCATCCGGATACATATGCGCCCCGTCCCGTCGCCGGCGCCGGCATCGTGGTTTTCCGCGGCGAGGAGGTGCTGCTGATCCGGCGCGGCAAACCGCCCTATGAAGGCGAGTGGTCGCTGCCCGGCGGCAAGATCGAATATGGCGAGACCGCCGCCGAAGCCGCCCTGCGTGAACTGGCCGAGGAGACCGGCACGACCGCGCGGATCGCCGGCCTGATCGATGTCATCGATTCCATCGGCGCGCGCGAACCCGGCCGGCCGGGCGACTGGCACTATGTGCTGGTCGATTTTGCCGGCGTGTGGACCGGCGGCGAGCCGGTCGCTGCTGACGATGTCAGCGAGGCCGGTTTCTTTCCCTATGACGAGGCCGTGGCGATGACCCGCTGGGACAAGACGCGGGACGTGATCGGCCGGGCCCGGGCGATTGTCGACGCCCAGGCAGATCCAGCCTTGAGCGCGCCACAATCGGCGTCATGATGCGCGCCATGATCCCGACGCGTCTCCTGCTTGCGGCCGCCCTGGCCATGGCTTTTCCGACCCTCGCGGAAGCACAGAAGCCGTCGCGCGAGCCGGCGCAGGGCGAGGCCCGCTTCGAGCAGGATCTCGACCTCGACCGCACCCTGCCTTTTCTCGCCTATACGCTGGGCGAGCTGCACTATCTGGCCTATGCCTGCGAGGGCGACAATGCCCAGCAATGGCGCGACCGCATGGTCGAACTCCTGGCCATGGAAGCCTCGGACAATGGCCGCCGCCGCGACCGGCTGATCGAAAGTTTCAACGAGGGCTATCGTTCGCAGCAGCGCTACCGGGCCCGGTGCGGCGCCGAGGCCGACGCGGAACGCCGCGCCCTCGCCCATCGCGGCCGTGACCTGTCGGACATGATGCGCTCGGCGTATTTCGACTGAGGCAAAGCGCTTCTCAAGGCGTTGCAGTATTGAAGTTCCGCAAGACCCGGTAGGTGATCGCGGTATTCGTGGCCTCGATTATTTCCAGCTGCGCACCCTGATATCCGATCAGCGCCGAGGCGGAGAGATCGTACTCCACGGCATTGGAGAAGGCGGGCCGGGCCATGTTTCCCGCGAATTCGCGGTATCCGATATTGATGCGGTCCCCGACGCGCCCGTTATAGATCAGGGTCTGCTGGAAGGAGTTGTCGCGTTCCAGAACGCGCTCGGTGCGTTCGAAGGCGCGGTCCCGGCAGGCCCGGATGTTGAACGCCGTCACGACACACAGCTGGCCGGCCTCATCGCCGGCCTGGATCGAAACCGGCGGGTCCATGAAGGCACCGGCGATCAGCCCGCCCGGCGCTGTCGAGCCGAAGACGAAGCCGTGATAGGTATGGGTCTCGTCCTGCCCGGTCTGCGGATAGAAACCGCCCTGCAGCGTATAGCCGCCGATCTGTGTTCCTGCGGGGACGTCGATGCCCTGCGTCCGCGTCACCTCACCCTGCGCCAGCAAGACATCGCCGACCCGCGCTGTGACCGTTTCGCCGATCGGCGGGCGGCTGAAGGCACTGCGTTCCGGCACGTAATTGTGCTGCGGTGTCGCGCAGGCAGCCAGCGCGATCGCGATTATTCCCAGACCTGCCAAGCTTGCCGCGCGCATCCTGCCCTCCCCGACAGACCATGCCAGACAAGCACAGGAAGGCCCGAGAAACAACCTTTAATTGTTTATTTTGGATAAGCACTTTTTGGAACGCGGGACACAGCCACCGAATGTCCCGTTTCAAATTTCTTCGTGACCGTCTATTCATGCCCGGACGGGAATGAGGGGACAGGATGCCGGATCGCCGTTCACAACTGGAATCCTTGAGTATCGACCGCGATGAGCCGGAGGGCCGCGGCGGCGTACCTGTCGGTGTGACAGCGGTGATCGCTCTGGTGGTCGCCGGACTATCCGCCGGCGGAACCTGGTATTTCACTCGCAGCGACGCGCCCGATCCGGCGCCTGCAGCGCTACAGCCTGCCACACCCCCACCGGCCAGCGAGCCGGCCACGCCGGCTGCCGCGAGCACCGAGCGCACACCGCGTTCGTCCGGACTGGTCGCGACCGGCTATGTCGTGGCACGGCGCCAGGCGACGGTGTCGGCCGAGATCACCGGCCGGATCAGCGAAGTGCTGGTCGAGGAAGGCACAGTGGTCGAGGCCGGCGAAGTGGTCGCCCGGCTCGACGATGACAGGGCCCGCATCCAGCTGCAATTGCTCGAGGCCCAGCGCGAGGCCGCCCAGGCGCGCGCCCGCTCCCTCATGGCCCAGCTGGCCGAGGCCGAGCGCGTGTTCGAGCGCGCGCGAAACCTCGCCGACCGGGATATCGGCTCGCAGGCTGCCGTCACCGCGGCTCGCGCCCAGGCCGACAGTCTGACCGCCCAGATCAATGCCGCCCGCGCCGACTACCAGGCCGCGTCCGCCCAGGTCGCCAGCCAGGAAGACCTGATCGACCGGCATGTCGTGCGCGCGCCCTTTGCCGGTGTCGTTGTCGCCAAGAATGCCCAGGTGGGCGAGATCCTGTCCCCGGCCTCGGCCGGCGGCGGTTTCACCCGGACCGGGGTCGCCACCCTGGTCGACATGGCCTCGCTGGAGATCGAGGTTGATGTGAATGAAGGCCAGATCGGCCGCGTCTCGCCGGGCCAGCGCGTGGAAGCGCGGCTGGATGCCTATCCGGACTGGCGGATTGCGGCCCATGTCGAGGCGATCATTCCGACCGCCGACCGCGCCCGCGCCACCATCCAGGTGCGTGTCGCCTTCGACGAGCGTGACGACCGGATCCTGCCGGAAATGGCGGCCCGCGTGATCTTTGTTGAGTAAAAGAACTTTATTTTGTAAAGTTAAAACCGAACACGATGACGGCGCCCGCTCCGGGGAGGAGACGGGCGGACCGGGAGGACTGACACGATGACATCGCTCTACGAACTCAAGGACCTGTCCAAGCGCTACACACGCGGCAAGGAGAGCATTACCATTTTCGAAGAGCTGACCATGTCGATCCCGCAAGGCGATTTCATCGCCATCATGGGACCGTCCGGCTCGGGCAAGACGACACTCCTGAACCTGCTGGGCGGTATCGACCGGCCTTCTTCCGGTTCGGTGGAGTGCGAGGGCGTGCGGGTGGACAAGCTGTCGGAAGGCAAGCTGGCCAAGTGGCGCTCGCAGCATGTCGGCTTCATCTTCCAGTTCTACAATCTCATGCCGACGCTTACCGCGGCCCAGAATGTCGAGCTGCCGCTCCTGCTGACCAAACTCTCCGGCAAACAGCGCAAGGACCGCGTTGCAACCGCCCTCGACGTGGTGGGCCTGGCGGACCGCAAGGGGCACCGGCCGCGCCAGCTTTCCGGCGGTCAGCAGCAGCGCGTCGCGATTGCCCGCGCCATCGTTGCCGACCCGAAAGTGTTGTTGTGCGACGAGCCGACCGGTGACCTCGACCGCGCCTCCGCCGACGAGATCCTGGAAACGCTGCAATTGCTGAACAAGCAACTCGGCAAGACCATCGTCATGGTCACGCACGACCCGTCAGCCGCAAAGTACGCTCAGCGCGAACTGCATCTGGACAAGGGCCGCTTCATCGAGGCCAAGGCGGAGCCGGCGCAATGAACGATCTCACGCTGATCCGGAAGAATCTCTTCCGCAAGAAGCTGAGGGCGATCCTGCTGACCCTGTCGATCCTGATCGCCTTCCTGATTTTCGGCGTGCTGGGCGCCTTCTACAAAGTGTGGAATTCCGGCGCCGAGCTGGCGGCCGACAACCGGCTGGTCACGGTCAACCGGATCAACTTCACCGTCACCATGCCCTATGCCTATTGGGGCCGTGTCCAGGCCATCGAAGGCGTCGAAGCCGCCAGTTTCGCCAACTGGTTCGGCGGCTATTACCAGGAACCGACCCGGCAGGTTCAGACCTTCGCCGTCGATCCGGAAAGCTATCTCAACGTCTACCCCGAGCTCGTCTTCGAGCCGGACCAGCGCGCGGCCTTCATCGCCAACCGCACCTGTCTGGCGGTCGGGCGCGACATTGCCGACTTCTATGGCTGGTCGCTGGGCGACCGCATCCCGCTGCTCTCGAATATCTGGCAGAAGTCGGATGGCAGCGCGTCCTGGGAGTTCGATATCTGCGCCGTGTTCGACGGGCGGGAGGACTACCCGGCCAACTACGCGATGTTCCACTACGAGTATTACAACGAGGATCTGGCCTTCAATCAGGACCAGATCGGCTGGATCGTGATCCAGACGCAGAGTGCGGATCTCAACACCGCCGTGGCCGATGCAATCGACACCATGTTCGCCAACTCGCCGGCCGAAACGGAAACCGCGACCGAGGCGGCCTTCTCGGAAGGCTTCGCCAACCAGTTCGGCAATATCGCGCTGATCCTGCTCTTCGTGGTCGGCTCGGCCTTCTCGACCATTCTGATCATTGTCGGCTTCACCATGGTGACCGCCATCAATGAGCGGACCGGCGAGATCGCGGTGATGAAGACACTCGGCTTCCCGGCGCCGCGCATCTTCCGCATGGTCCTGTCGGAATCAGTGATGCTGTCGCTGGTCGGCGGCCTGCTCGGCCTCGGCCTGGCCTGGGGCATGGTTTCCCTCATCGCCGCCGCGCCGGGCGTGTCGGCCTTCCTGCCCGGGCTCTCCATGCCGCAGAACGTGTTCATTGGCGGCATCGTGCTCGCGATCCTGCTCGGCCTGCTGACCGGCATCATTCCCGCCATCAATGCCCAGCGCGTGAAGATCGTCACCGCGCTCGGCAAGCAATAGGAGACGCGCCATGTTCAAACAGATCGGCGCCGTCACGATGATCAATCTGCGCTCCATCCCGCAGCGCGCCGGCCTGTCGCTGGCCACGATCATCTCCATTGCCCTGGTTACCGGCGTCCTGCTGGGCTTCCTGGCCATGTCCAACGGCTTCCGGGCCACCCTGCAGGGCACCGGGTCCGAGAATGTCGCCGTCGCCCTGCGCGCGGGCTCCCAGGCCGAACTCAATTCCGGCCTGTCCAGCGAGGACGTCCGCCTGATCGAGGAAGCCCCCGGTGTGGCGCGGGACAGCGAAGGCCGCCCCCTCGTCTCCGGCGAGCTCTATGTCATCGTCGACGGCACCAAGCGCGCCTCGGGCACGGATGCCAACCTGCCGCTGCGCGGCGTGGGGCCGCAGGCGCTGTCCCTGCGTGAAGGTTTCGAAATGGTCGAGGGCCGCATGTTCGAGCCGGGCACCAACGAGCTGGTCGTCGGCGCCTCGGTCCTGCGCGAGTTTTCCGGCTTCGATATGGGCGAGACCATCCGCCTGGGATCCAATGAATGGGTCGTCGTCGGCATTTTCTCGACCGGCGGATCCGTGTTCGAAAGCGAGATCTGGGCGGATATTGCCGTGATCCAGAACCTCTATAATCGCGGAACTGCCGTGCAGTCCGTGCGCGCCCGCCTGACCTCCGTCGAGGCGATCGAGGAATTGCGGACGTGGGCCGAGGACGAGCCGCGGGTCAATCTGGACATCGAGAGCGAGACCGACTTCTTCGCCAGCCAGGCCGGTGGCACCGCCGTGCTGATCGAATTCGTCGGCTGGCCGCTGGCCATCATCATGGCGATCGGCGCCCTCGCCGGGGCCTGGAACACGATGTATTCCTCGGTCGATACCCGCATGCGCGAAATCGCCACCCTGCGGGCGATCGGCTTTTCCGGCTTCGCCGCCGCCGTTGGCACAATGGTGGAATCGGTTGTGCTGGCTGCCCTGGGCGGCCTCGTCGGCGCGCTCGCCATCTATCTTTTGTTCAATGGCGTCTCGGCCTCCACGCTGGGCTCGGGCTTCACCCAGGTGGTCTTCTCCTTCGCCGTGACCGGCGGATCGGTGATTGCCGGCATGGTGATGGCGGTCGTGATCGGCTTCCTCGGCGGCCTCGTCCCCGCCATCCGCTCGGCCTATGTACCCCTGCTGACAGTGCACCGGAGCGAGTAGCGATCTTCCCTCCCCATGAAATGGGGAGGGGGACCGCGAAGCGGTGGAGGGGCGCCGCGCGATAGCGCGGCGGAACGCCCGTTTCAGGCGTCGTCGCTCTTCCTCCTTCGCCTCTGGCTCCGGAGGCCCCTTCGACCCGATGCTGCGCATCGGCCCACTTCCCCAACTCTCGTTGGGGAAGAACAATTACCCGTAATACGCATCCTCGGCCGCGCGGAGTTTTTCCTCGTCCTTGTGCGGGGGGAGGATTTCCATTTTTACGTGGCGGCGGCGATTGGTGGAGATGACGAAGAAGCGCTTGTCGGGATGGTCCAGCTTGCTCTCGAGCATGGCCGATGTGATCAGGTCGACATTCTTCAGATCATCGTCCGACATGCCGAACGAGTGCGGCAGCTGACGGCCATACTGTTCCAGCCCCATCTCGACGCATTGCCGGATGGCGCGGCGCTTCAGACCGGCCGTGGTGAGATGCGGGCCCAGCTCCTCCCGGATTTCCGGATTGGAGCAGGGATAGATCGCCAGATAATTCGGCTCTTCGGGCAGGTGCCCGTGTTCGACGAGAAGTTTCAGGCCTTCGCGGATGGTCTCGCGGGAGTGCTGGCGCGCCGTGATGATCGCCACAGGGCGGCGCTTGAGCACGGCGTATTTGAAAATCTCCCAGGACGGGCCCTTCCAGCTGGCGGTATCGAGCGCCCGGCGCACATCACGCAGCAGGTATTCCTCGCCATTGCGGTCCTTGCCGTCGGCAAACTCGCGATAGGCGCGCGCCGGCGGATCGGCCCAGTCTTCCCACAGGCCCGGCACGCCGAGATAGGCCTTGATGTCCTCATACTCGTGCTGGCGCATCGCCTGCTCTTCGCCGGTCATCGTGTTGAGCAGATGGATCCGGGTCGGCAGGTGGAGAATGTTCTCGTCGATATCGAAAAAGTAGAAGCTCTGGCGATCCACGCGGACTGTCCTTGCTCGGTAGCGCTGTCGGTTTCAGCGCCGCATACCGGCGCACAGCGCCCGGTTCAATACTCGGCGTAGGATTTTTCTTCCACGATGGTCGAGCCCAGGAGGAGATTGATCTCCTTTTTCAGGGCCGCGCGCTTGTCATTGGTGACATAGACGGCGCGGGCCAGGCGGATGAATTCCTCGCCGAAATCGCCATTGCGCTCGCAGTCGCGGATATCGTCCTCGATCTCCCACAGCGCCTCGTTGACGGTTTTCAGCGCATCTTCCAGCCGCACCATCTCGTCGCTCTGCGGCACTTCTGCGGCCTGGGTCTTCTGCAGGATGTCCAGCTCGGTGCGGACATTCTTCAGCTTCGCCTCGTCGCCGATGCGCTCGGACTTGATGCGCAGAATGGTGATCTTGTCGATCAGCTCGCCCGGCGCAATGGCCGTCATGATGGTCGTGGTCACGGGGGTTGTCCTGTCCTAGCTGCGTTTCGGCAGCGCTTCCTGGAAGATGACGGGTTCGCCGGCGCCTTCGGTCACCAGGGCGCCGTCGCGCATGACGCTCTTGCCGCGCACGATGGTGCCGACGGGCCAGCCGGTGACGGTCATGCCGGCGAAGGGCGTCCAGCCGGATTTGGAGGCCGACCAGTCATCGGTGATCTCCACCGAGCGCTTCATGTCGATCAGGGTAAAGTCGGCATCCCAGCCAGCCGCCATGCGGCCCTTGCCGGCAATGCCGAAAATGCGCTGGGCGCCGTGCGAAGTGAGGTCGACGAAGCGCTCGATGGTCAGCCGACCGGCATTGACATGGTCCAGCATGATCGGAACCAGGGTCTGCACGCCGGGCATGCCGGACGGGCTGGCCGGATAGGGCTTGGCCTTTTCCTCCAGCGTGTGTGGGGCGTGGTCCGAGCCGATCACATCGACAATGCCGCGCTGCAGGCCGCGCCACAGGCCGGCGCGATGATGGGCGTCGCGCACGGGCGGGTTCATCTGGGCACGCGCCTTGATGCGCTCGTAGATCTCCGGGCCTTCCAGGGTGAGGTGCTGGGGTGTGGCTTCCACCGAGGCGACGTCTCGGTGAGCGGCCAGGAAGTCCATCTCCTCGGCCGTCGAGACGTGCAGCACATGGATGCGCTTGCCGGTCTTGCGGGCCAGGCGCACCAGGCGCTTGGTGGACAGGATGGCGGCCTCGGCATCACGCACCACCGGGTGGCTGGTCCAGTCGCCCTCGACCGCCAGGCTGCGGCGCTCTTCCAGCCGGTATTCGTCCTCGGAGTGGAAGGCGGCGCGGCGCGAGATCGCGTTCAGCACGCGCTCGACGCCTTCATCATCCTTCACCAGCAGCGAACCGGTAGAGGCGCCCATGAAGACTTTCACACCGCAACAGCCGACCATGCGCTCCATCTCCGGCAGCACATCGGAATTCTCCGACGTCGCCCCGGCATAGAAGGCATGGTCGCAATGCATGCGGTTCTTCGCACGGGCCAGCTTGTCCAGATGCATGTCCGGCGAGGTGGTGGTGGGTTCGGTATTCGGCATTTCGAACACCGCCGTCACACCGCCCATCACGGCAGCGAGCGAGCCGGTTTGCAGGTCTTCCTTCCACTCCATGCCCGGTTCGCGGAAGTGCACCTGGGTATCGATCACGCCGGGTACGACCAGAAGGCCGGTACAGTCGATCGTGTCGGCCGCCGAGGCTTGCGAGAGATCGCCGATCTCCACCGTCTTGCCGTCGATCACGCCGATATCGGCAACGCCGCGTCCATTGTGATTGACGACATCGCCGCCCTTCAGGATCAGGTCGAATGTCCGGCTCATGGCTTGGTCCTTTCGAACAGGCTTCGGGCTGCATCATATACCGTATCGACGGCGAGGTCCGCGAGCAGGCTTTCCGGGTGTTTGCGCCGGTCGCCATGGGCGCGGTCGATCTCGTCGAATGTGGCCGGGCCGCGCACCGCCTCGCAATGATCGCCCCAGGGCGCATAGCAGCGGTCGTCGGACGGGCCGAACAGACCCAGCGTCGGCGTGCCCATCGCAGCCGACATGTGCATCAGCCCGCTATCATTGCCGACATAGAGGCGCGCCCGCGCCAGGCAGGCAGCGGTTTCCGGCAGGCCCAGGCCCAGCAGGTCAATGAAGTCGAATTCCGGCAGGGCGTCATAGATCGGCTGGGCATAGGCGGCATCGTGCGGCCCGCCCAGCATCACCACCCGTGCGCCCGGCATGACACCGTCCGGCCCGGTGAAGCGCAGGATGAACTCGGCGAATTTCTCCGGCGGCCAGACCTTGAAGATCCATGAAGCGGACGGGCAGATCGCCAGATAGTCATGCCCCTCGGGCATGTGTTCCAGCGCCGCGGCACGATCGGCCTCCGGCAGCCACAGGCCCGGATCGGGCGGTGTGTCCTCGAGCCCGAGAACGCTGGCCGCCTCGATCACCTTGTGCACCGGTTCGTCCGCCTGGCGCAGGATGCGGCGCTCGCGCGCGCGCAGCAGCCAGGCCGTCGCCGAACAGCGCAGATCCACGACCAGATCCCACTCAGTCCCCACCGTCTGGCGCCACAGGTCGAACCAGTGGCCGCCGGCCGGCTTCTTGGCCATGACGATGATCCGCTCCAGCCGCGGCACGGCAGCAAAGAGCGAGGCCGCCAGGGGGCCGCAGGCAATGGTGAAACGGGCATCCGGACGCGTTTCGACGAGATGGTTCAGCACCCCGGAATTGATGATGGCGTCACCGATCCGGGTCGAGGTGATGAAAAGCACGCGTTCCATGCTCGCCGCAATAGCGCGCATGGCGGGACTTGGCCAGACGCGAACACAATGCCATATGCCATTGCATGACCCTGCCCGATACCCCGCCCCGCCGCCTGCCCGGCCGCACCGTGATCTCCGTCGCCGGAGACGAGGCCCGCAGCTTCCTGCAGCGGGTGATTACCGCGGATGTCACCGGCGTCGAGCCCGGCGAATGCCGGCCCGGCGCGCTCTTGACACCGCAGGGCAAGATCCTCGTCGATTTCATGATTTTCGCCGAGGCCAATACGGTTTGGCTGGACGTGCCTGAAGCCCCGGCCGAAGGGCTGGCGAAACGCCTCACCCTGTTCAAGCTGCGGGCCAAGGCCGAGATCGTCCTGAACACCGATCTGGCCGCCGTGTGGGCGACCGCGCCCTTCCCCGGTTCGGCGCCCGATCCGCGCCTGGGCGGCCGTATCCATCGCGGCATCGCCCGCGCCCTGGAAGCCGGCGAGGACAAGCCGTTGGACGCCTATGAGTTCGAGGCCGGCGTGCCCGCCTTCGGACGCGACTATGGCGAAGCGGAGGTCTTCCCCACCGACGTCAATCTGGACGTCTATGGCGGGGTGGGCTGGAAGAAGGGCTGTTTCATCGGCCAGGAAGTCGTCTCGCGCATGAAGCGCCGCGGCACGATCCGCAAGCGCTCCATCCCCGCCGTCTTCGCCGGCGAAGCGCCGCCGCGCGGCACCGCCGTGATGGCCGGTACGACCAAGATCGGCGCGATCAGCGCGTCGGCCGGACACACGGCGATCGTGCTGGCCCGGATCGACAAGCTGGGCGAAGTCGACCGCCATGCCGAGGCCGATGGCCAGCAGGTGCATCTGACCATCGATGAGGCGCTGTTGCCGCCCGTTCCGCCACAGCCGGTCGGCCGCGCTTGATTTTGCGGCCCTGAACGTCCATCACCCGCGCCAGTTTCAGGAGATGCTGCCCATGTCCACGCTCTGGCGCCTTGTCGCGCATGCCGATTTCGCGATCCTCGCCGAAGCCGTCGAACGGCTCGACGCTGCCGCGTCGGCCCCGGCCCTCTCCTGGTCACTGTTCGAGGATGGTGACAGCGCGCGGCTGGACGTGCTGTTCGAAACCATGCCCGATATCGACACTTTCCGCGAGATCTGCGGTCTGACCGAGGCCGTGCCGGTGGAATTCGGCCCCATGCCGGAAGAAGACTGGGTGCGCCTGTCGCTGGAGGGGCTGAAACCGGTCGAGGCCGGGCGCTTCACCCTGTTCGGCGCCCATGACCGCGATGCGGTCGCGGCCGGCCAGACCGGTATCGAGATCGAGGCCGGCCCCGCTTTCGGCACCGGCCATCACGGCACGACGCGCGGCTGCCTGATGGCCTTCTCGGACATGCTGGCGGCCGGCGAGCGCCCGGCGACCGTGTTCGATCTGGGCTGTGGCACCGCCGTGCTGGCGATCGCGGCCGCGAAAGTCCTGCCGGACGCCGAGGTGGTGGCTTCGGACATCGACCCGGAAGCGGTCGAGGAAAGTGCCGAGAACTGCACCAAGAATGCGACGCCGGAGATCGACTGCTTCGTCGCCGAAGGTCTCGACCATCCCAAACTCGCCGGCCGGCAGTTCGAGCTGATCTTCGCCAATATCCTCGCCGGCCCGCTGGTCGATCTGGCGCCGGGCATCGCCCGGGCCCTGACGCCGGGCGGCAAGGTGATCCTGTCCGGCCTGCTGACCGAACAGGAAGCCCGCGTGCGCGAGGCCTACACGGATGCAGGCCTCACTGTGACGCGGCGCGAGCCGATCGAGGGCTGGGAAACCCTGATCGCCACGCGGCCGGCCTAATCCTCAGCCGCTGCGGGGGTAATGCCGGCGAACAGATCGGCCAGCGTGACCGCCAGCGCTTGGAGATTCTCGCCGTCATAATTACCGGTCAGGGCGACGGAAACCTGCGGCTCCAGATAGACGATCAGGAAGGCCCGGCCGCCCGGTGATCCGCCGGAGTGCGCGGCATAGGTGAGGTTCACCTCTTCCGCCCGGCCGGCCCAGTAAGCCGGTCCCTCGGCCAGCACAGCCGGATCGACGATCTCGCCGCGATAAAGCGCGGCCCCGGTTTCGGCCAGATCGCGGGCACTGGCCAGAAGCCCGCCCCCGCCAAACTTGCACTCCGCCGACAGGTCTTCATAGGCCTGCCAGTCACCCGCCTCGCCGACCCAGCCCGTGGCCTTGCCGGCATTCTCGCGGTCGGTGTGCGCCCGGTAGGCCTCGCCCAGCACGTCCTGCATCGCTGCATCGAAATCCGCCTGGCCGGTTAGCGTGACGAGCAGATGGCTGAGCAGCACATAGCCGAATGTCGTGTAGCCCGGCGTCGCGACCAGCGGATCGTCGATGAAATGCCCCAGTGCGTCGGCCGGCAGGGCACAGCGGCGGTCGGAAAAGCCGATCCAGTCGGCTTCGGATGTGTAGTGCCGCACGCCGGCGCTGTGATCGAGCAACTGGTAGACCGTTACGCCGTCATAATGCGCCGGCAGGTCCGGATCGATCGTGCGGACCGGCGTGTCGAGATCCAGACGCCCGTCCTGCTCCAGACGCAGATAGGCCAGCCCGGTGAGCATTTTGGCGATCGAGTAGAAATTATAATCCGTCGCGGTAGCGTCCTGCGGCTGACGCGCCTGACCGCCCTCGGCCTCCCAGACGATGGCATCGCCCACCATCACGGTGGCGTTGAGTGCGGGATAGCCTTGGGCAACGGTATCGAAAGCGGCCTGGGCCGCGCTTTCCACCCGCGGCTCGACGGCCTGCAGCGAAACCGCCGCCCACAGGGCCATGGCGGTGGATGTAACTGACATCAAGTCTCGTCTCCTGTTTCCGGCACGGCACCCCTGCCGCGCTTGCCGAGGCCTGATGCAGGCCCCTGCTTGCCCCGGACAGGAAAAACGGGCGAATTGCTCGCATGGCGGATGGATGGCTCAGCACGACGCACAGCACCCGCCCGGGGCTGGAAGTCCTGGGCGCACTGCTGCTTGCGCTTATGAGCCTGGTCTTCCTGCCCGGCCCCGGGCTCGACGCCGTGGCGCCGGCCCGCGTGCAGATGATCGATACGGATGCCGGCCTTGAAGCCCTGTCTGGAGCGGACCTTCCCGGATCGCCGATCCACTATCACGCCATCGAACGCCCGGCCGGCATCGCCTGGATGGTCTGGGATGACGTGCCCCTGCCCGATGACGGCACGCCGCCGGCCGTAAGCCTGATCGGTCCGCTGTCGGCCACAATCCATTTCAACGGCGTCGTGATCGGCCGCAAGGGCGAGCCGGGTGCGACACGGGACGCGGAAACCGCCGGCCCGATCGACAGTCTCTACGCCATTCCGCCCAGCCTCATCCGGCCGTCGGGCAACCGGATCGCCATCCGCTTCTCCTCTCAGCGCGCCGGCTATACGCCCTATGCGGTGGTGCACGGCCTGTTCGTGACGCCCTATGCCTCCGATCCACGGCGCTCGATCCGCTATTACCTGCCATTGACCGTGATGGGCGGAAGCCTGATCGCCCTGATCGCCAGCCTCGTGGTGCGCACGCGCACCACCGGCGACCGGCGCGGCCTGTGGCTGGTGGCGGCTCTGGCCGGCCTCGTCCTGGCAGGCGCGGCCGAGATATCCCGCTCGCTGATCAATTATCCCTATGACTGGCACCAGCCACGCCAGGCCGCGAGCCTGGCCGGGCTGGTTGTCTTCGGCACGTGCTGGCTGCGCTTTGCACAGGAGCGCTGGCCAGCGACGGCGCGTATCGCGACAGCCTGGCTGGCCGCCACGCTGGCCGCCGTGACCGCGAGTGCCGTTCTGGTTACGGGGTATGATGGCAAGTCCGCCTTTGCCCTGGCCACGCTGATGGCCTCATCAGCGATCTGGCTGGCCTGGCGCGGCGGACCGGCCGAGCGACCGATCGTGCCAGGACTGCTGATCATGTCGGCCTATGCACTGTGGCAGCCGGCCGACATCATCGACCGCGGCGTCTATGCCTTTGTGCTGGCGCTGCTGGGCGTCTTCGCCCTGCGGCACAGGGACTATCTCCTGCCAGACCCCGAACCGCGCCAACCACGCTTTGCACTGGAGACCTCGGGGCGCACCGTTCTGGTCGAGCCCGATAGCATCGCCTATCTCAAGGCCGCCGGGAATTACACCGAAGTGCATATGGCGTCCGGCGGCCAGCATTTCGACAACCGCAATCTGCGGACCCTGCTGGACGCACTGCCGGGCGGCTTCTTCCGGCTGCACCGCAGCTATGCGGTCAATCTCGGCCAGGCTGCGGCAATCACCTCAGCCGAGGGCAGCCGTTATCATCTGGAGACAACAGACGGCACCCGGATTCCGGTCAGCCGCAGCCTCGTCGCAGAGCTGCGCCGCCGCCTCGGCAGCGCCTGACCCTGCACAGTGAGCCTTACTTCCGCTTTGCGCTCAGGCCGGCGCCGGCCAGGAAGGCGTCGACATCGGTGGTGCGCGGCTGGGTGCGCACGCCAGCACGCTCGCGCGACCGGTCGAGAGCGCGGTTGATCATGGCGTTGGCATTCATGTGACGCCAGTCGTCGATCCCGTAGAACATGGAAAACTCCCTTGGTTTACGGGGCCTTTCCCATGAGTTTGTGCGATGCACAATCTGCGTCCCGGCAATTCGCCCCTGCACAATCGCATGGCTGGGCGGAAGGCCTGCTGCGACAAGGATTGAACCCGTTCGCGCGCAGGCATACCTTCCGCGCCATGACCCAGATGATTTCCCAGACTTTCGACGTTAAAGGCGGCCCGCACTATGGTCGCGAGAACGTCCCGAAGATCCGCGCCGCCCTCGACGAGCTCGGCCTGGACGGTTTCCTGATCCCGCACGAGGACGAGTACGACAATGAGTACCTGCCCGACTGCAATGAGCGCCTGTTGTGGGCGACCGGGTTTTCCGGCTCCGCCGGCGCCGCCCTGGTGATGAAGGACCGCGCCGCGGTCTTCGTCGACGGGCGCTATACCCTGCAGGTGAAAAACCAGGTCGATGGCGAGATTTTCGAATACGCCGACCTCGTGGAACAGGGCATGGCCGGTTGGATCGAGGACAAGGGCAAGTCCGGTGAGACAATCGGCTATGACGCCCGCCTGCACTCGCCCGCCGCGCTGCACCGTCTGCAGGTGGCCGCGGACCGGGCCGGTGTGACCCTGGTTCCGGTGAGCGAGAACCCGGTCGACCGGGCCTGGACCGACCGTCCGGAACCGCCGATGACGCCGGTCATCCCGCACCCGATCGAATATGCCGGCGAGGATCACGGCTCCAAGCGCACCCGGATCGGCGCGATTGTCGGCAAGGACGGCGCCGATGCCGCGGTGATCACAGCCCCGCCCTCGATCGCCTGGCTGTTCAATGTGCGCGGCAGCGACGTGTCGCGCTCGCCCCTGCCCCTGTCGGCCGCGATTATCGACAAGGACGGCACGGCTACTTTCTTCGTCGCGCCGGAAAAGATCACCGACGAGACCCGTGCGCATCTGGGCAATGAGATCGCGCTGCGTCCGGAGAGCGAGTTCGGGGCGGGCCTGGCCGAGTACACCGGCAAGACCGTGCGCGTCGATCCGACCACAGCTTCGGCCTGGGTGCTGGAAAGCCTGCGCGGCGGCGGTGCCGAGGTGCAGCAGGCCGAAGATCCGGTGATGCGGCCCAAGGCGCGCAAGAATGCCGCCGAGATCGAGGGCGCCCGCCAGGCGCATATCCGCGATGGCGGCGCCATCGTGCAATTCCTGCACTGGCTGGACACGTTCGCCCAGTCCGGCCAGGTCGACGAGATCGAGGCCGCCCAGAAGCTGGAAAGCTTCCGCAAGCAATTGCCGGAATTGCGCGACCTCTCCTTCGACACGATTTCCGGTGCCCAGGGCAATGGCGCCTTTGCGCACTATCGCGTCTCCGAAGCGACCAATCTGAAACTCGCCGAAGGCACGCTCTACCTGGTCGACAGTGGCGGCCAGTATCCCGACGGCACGACGGATATCACCCGCACCGTGCCGATCGGCGCGCCGACGGCAGAGATGCGTACCCAGTTCACGCGCGTGCTGAAGGGCCATATCGCCCTGTCCATGGTGCGCTTCCCCAAGGGCACCACGGGCACCCAGCTCGACGTGCTGGCGCGCTTCCCGCTCTGGCAGGCCGGGTTCGACTATGACCACGGCACCGGCCATGGCGTGGGCAGCTTCCTGGGTGTGCATGAAGGGCCGCAGCGGATTTCCAAGGCCGCCAATACCGTGCCGCTGGAGCCGGGCATGATCGTCTCGAACGAGCCGGGCTATTACAAGGCGGACGGCTATGGCATCCGGATCGAGAACCTGCAATTCGTCACCGACGCGGCCGATATTGCCGGCGGCGAGCGGCCGATGCTGGGCTTCGAGACGTTGACCGTGGCGCCGATCCACAAGGGTCTGATCGACACGCATCTGCTGACCGCCGACGAGCTGTCCTGGCTGGACAGCTATCACGCCATGGTGCGCCAGCGCGTGCTGCCGCTGGTCTCCGGTGATGTGGCTGACTGGCTGCTCAAGGCGACCGAACCGCTGGCCGGCGCCACCCCGTGATCCGCACCGGCCTTGTCATCATCACAGCAGCCGCCCTTCTGGGCGGCTGCTTTTATTCGGACCGGGCCCTGATCGGCCGGTTCGCGGCCGACTTCCCGCTGGAAGAAGGCCTTTATGCGCACACGCCCAACCATCCCGACGGCCGCCCCTTCGACCGGCCGATGTGGACGGGTCATGTGGAACACCGCGGCGGGCGCTATCATTCCGATGTCGCCAACTTCCCCCATGAAGGCGTGCGCCTGCGCGAGATCGCGCCGGGCCTCTATGCCGGCATGAAACAGAGCGACGATGTGTGGCTCTACGGCCTGGTCTATGTCTATGAGGGCGGTGTCGCCGCCTATCACCAGCCGCAATGCGATGACCTCGCCGAAGCCGATCGCAATCGCTACGAGATCTTCGAGGACGAGGTCGAACCCGGCACCTGCCGCCTGGAAGACTGGGACGTGCTGGAAGCCGTGCTGCTGAGCTATGTCGCCGGGCTTGACGGCGATCTGCCGGTGGACGGGGTGTACCGGCGGGTGGAGGAGTAGGGGAAAGGGGCTCGCCCCGCTTGCGGGGGAGCTGTCCGCGTCAGCGGACTGAGGGGGCGGTGCGCAGCGGCGCCGAGCGCGGCAGCGCGCACTTACCCCCTTCGACCTCACCCGGCCCCGGGGACCGGGCTCGGCCACTTCCCCCGCTGACGCAGGGGAAGCCTTTTCACCCTTCCCCGATCAGCACGAACCACGCGTCCTCGGTGAGGGTTTCCACGCCCAGCTCGGCGGCTTTCTTCGCCTTTGACCCAGCGCCGGGGCCAGCGACGAGATAATCCGTCTTGCCCGAGACCGAGCCGGAGACCTTGGCGCCGAGCGATTGCGCCTTCGCCTTCGCCTCGTCGCGCGTCATGCGTTCCAGCGTGCCGGTGAAGACGACCGTCTTGCCGGCGACGGGGCTGTCATTGGCGACGGCTTCGGCGTCCTCGATGGTGAGTTCGGCCACCAGCCGGTCCAGCAGATCGCGATTGTGCTGTTCGGTGAAGTACTGGTCCAGCGCCTCGACGGCGGCATTGCCGATGCCGTCAATGCCCAGCATCTCGGCCCGCACCGTCTCGTCAGCCAGGTTTTCCGCGGCCGTCCTGAAGGCGGTCCAGCTGCCATAGGTCCGCGCGAAGAGCTGGGCGGTGTTCTCGCCGACATGGCGGATGCCCAGCGCATTGATGAAACGGCCCAGGGCAATGGTGCGGCGGCTGTCGATGGCGGCGAAGAGATTGCCGATACTCGTCTCGCCGAAGCCTTCGCGCTCCTGCAGGGGCGGCGTGATGTCGCCGGCCTCATTACGCTGTTTCAGGGTGAAGATATCGGCCGGTTCGCGGATCAGGCCCTCTTCGTGGAACATGTCGATCTGCCGCGTGCCCAGGCCTTCGATATCGAAGGCCTTGCGCGAGACGAAATGCTTGAGCCGCTCCTTCAGCTGGGCGGCGCAGATCAGCCCGCCGGTACAGCGGCGCACCGCGTCCAGCTTGCCGGTCTTGGGATCATGCTCGCGCAGCGCCTGGCTGCCGCAGACCGGGCATTCGGCCGGAAACTCGAAAGGCGCGGCCCGGTCCGCCCGGTCCGGATCGACCACCCGCACGATTTGCGGGATCACATCGCCGGCGCGCTGGATCACCACCGTGTCGCCGATGCGGATATCCTTGCGCTCCAGCTCGTCCTGATTGTGCAGGGTGGCATTGGTGACGACCACGCCGCCGACCGTGACGGGCGTCAGCCGCGCCACCGGCGTCAGCGCGCCGGTGCGGCCAACCTGGATGTCGATGGCCTCCAGCACGGTGGTGGCCTGTTCGGCGGGGAATTTGTGGGCGATGGCCCAGCGCGGCGCGCGGGCGACAAAGCCCAGTCTTTCCTGCCAGTCCAGCCGGTCGGTCTTGTAGACCACGCCGTCGATATCATAGCCCAGCGTGGCGCGTTTCGCCTCGATATCGCGATAGACGGCGATGAGGTCGTCCACGCTCTCGCAGCGCTTCATCAGCGGATTGGTGGGGAAGCCCCAATCGCCCAGGCGCGCAACGGCGTCGAGCTGGGTTTCGGCCAGCGGCGCACTCACCTCGCCCCAGGCATAGGCGAAGAAACGCAGCGGACGCTGGGCCGTCATGGCCGGATCGATCTGGCGCAGCGAGCCGGCGGCGGCATTGCGCGGATTCTTGTAGGCCGGCTTGCCCGCCTCTTCCTGCCGCCTGTTGAGCGCGGCGAAATCCTCATGCGACATATAGACTTCGCCGCGCACTTCCAGCACGTCCGGCCAGCCGGAACCCGGCAGGGTTTCCGGGATGTCGTCCAGCGTCAGCAGGTTGGCGGTGACATCCTCGCCGGTCTGACCGTCGCCGCGGGTGGCCCCATGCACGATGCGGCCCTTCTCATAGCGGATTGAGGCGGACAAGCCGTCGATCTTCGGCTCGGCCGTGATCGCCACGGGCGCGTCCTCTGCCAGCCCCAGAAAGCGCCGGATGCGGCCGACGAAATCCGCCACATCCTCGTCATTGAAGGCATTGCCCAATGACAGCATGGGCACGGCATGGGTGATCTCGCCGAACTTGCCGGAGGGGGCCGCACCGACCCGCCGGGTCGGGCTGTCAGCATCAGCCAGTTCGGGAAAACGCGCCTCGACCGCTTCCAGACGTTGGCGCAGCGTGTCGTAGGCCGCGTCGGAGATTTTCGGCGCGTCATTCTGGTAATAGGCCTTGTCGTGAGCCGCGATTTCCTTGGCCAGCCGCTTGTGCTCGGCCCGCGCCTCCTCGGCGGTCAGCTGGTCGACATCCTTGAGTGCGCTCATGGCCCGCTCCGCTCGAATCCTCACCATCCATATTTGGCGGGAAGCGCGGCAAAGGTCGAGACTTGGAGATGGCTTTGCCTCAGCGCCGGAGCACACCGGGACGCGTCCGTCCCGGTGTGCTCGGCCCGGACCGGGTCAGGCGTTCGTGCCGTTATCGACGACGAGTTCAGCCCCGGTGACACTGCGCGCATCCGGCCCGGCCAGCCAGGCGACCATCGCGGCAACATCGTCCGGCTCGCTGAAACGGGAAATGGCCATGCCCCGGCGCTGCGCATCGGCGAAGTCGCCCTGGGCGGGGTTCATGTCGGTATCTGTGGAGCCCGGATGCACGATGTTCGCCGTGATGTTGCGGCCGCCAAAGTCACGGGCCAGGCCCTTGGCGAGACCGGTCAGGGCTGCCTTGCTCATCGCGTAGAGCGTCATGCCCGGGCCCGGAACGCGCTGGGCGATATTGCTGCCGGTGAAGATCAGACGGGCGCCGTCCGGAAGGTGGGGCTCGGCGGCGAGCACGGCCGCGTAGGCGGCGCGCACATTGATGGACATCGTGGTTTCGTAGGCAGCCATGCCCAGCTCGCTGACCGGGCCAGCCTGCAGCACGCCGGCATTGTTGACCAGAATGTCGATGCGTCCCAGCTGGCCAGCGGCCTCACGCACCGCGGCCTCCACCGCCCCAACATCGCGATTGTCCGCCTGCAAGGCGATCGCCGTGCCGCCCGCACTGCCGATCTCGGCGACCAACGCGTCGGCCTTTTCGCGGGACGCCGCATAGGTGAAGGCCACGTGCGCGCCGGCATCGGCCAGGCGCCGCACGATGGCCGCACCGATCCCTCGGCTTCCGCCCGTTACAAGAGCGGTCTTTCCGGCAAGTGAACTCATGAGAAACTCCATAATGTAATGATCGATACATATATAAGTGGAGAGGTTGCGCTGGAACGTCAACCAATTTATGTATCACACGTTACATAACGGAGATGTTATGGCGCGCGGTCGCCCGAGAACGTTTGACAAGGATGAGGCGCTTGAGCGCGCGATGGACGTGTTCTGGCTGCGCGGCTATGACGGCGCCTCCATGTCCGACCTCGCGCAGGCCATGGCGCTGAACCCGCCCAGCATCTATGCCGCCTTCAAAAGCAAGGAAGGGCTTTTTCTGGCCGCCATCGAGAAATACCGGCAGGCCGGTGCCGGCGGGATCTGGTCGGTTCTGGACAGCGATGCGGACGCGCGCAGCGTGGCGGAACACGTCCTGCGCCGTACGGCCGACACCTTCACCCGCACGACGCCGCCGCGGGGCTGCATGATCGTCCTGACGGCCCTGGAAAGTGAAAGCACGCATCCTGACGTGTGCGCCTTGCTGGAAGGCTACCGCAAGGAAAATGTCCGGAAGCTGGAAACGCGCTTCGAGCGCGCCAGAGAGGCCGGCGAGCTCCCCAAGGACACCGATTGCAGCGCCCTGGCCGAATACATCGTGATGGTACAGCACGGAATGTCAGTCCAGGCCCGCGACGGGACCGGGCGCGACCGGCTTCACGCGCTTGTCGATATCGCCCTCAAGGCTTGGCCCGAAAAAACGGGCTAGGACGTCACCGACATCAGCGCGTCCGCCTGCGCTCTTGCCGCGTCGGTGACTTCAGCCCCCGAGAGCATGCGGGCGATTTCCTCGCGGCGTTCGTCGCCCTCGAGACGCACGAGCGTGGTGCGCACGCCGCCCTTGCCGTCATCATCCTTGACGATCTTCCAGTGATGATCGGCCACAGCAGCAACCTGGGGCGAGTGGGTAACGACCAGCGTCTGGCCCTTCTCGGCCAGGCGTTTCAGGCGGCGGCCGACCGCGTCGGCGACGGCGCCGCCCACGCCCTGGTCGACCTCGTCGAATACCAGGACCAGGCCCTCATCCTCGCCGGCGAGCGAGACTTTCAGCGCGAGGCCGAAGCGCGAGAGTTCCCCGCCGGATGCGATCTTGTCGAGCGCACCGAAGGGAGCGCCGGGATTGGTGGCAACCTCGAAGATCACGCTGTCACGGCCATCCGGGCCAGCACGCTCATCGTCAGAGGTAACAGAGACACGGAAGCGCGCCTTCTCCATCTTCAGCGGCGGCAGTTCGGCCGCCACGGCCTTTGCCAGCGCCTCGCCCGCCTTTTCGCGGCTGCGCGACAAGGCGTGGGCCGCATCGTCATAGCGGGCGCGGGCTGCGGTCACAGCCTTCTCGGCCTCGGCAATCCGGTCGGCGGCATTCTCGATCGCGTCGAGCTGCTCGGCGAGCCGTCCATGCAGGGCAGGCAGCTCGTCGGCATCGACACTGTGCTTGCGCGACAGGCCGCGCAGGGCAAAGAGCCGTTCTTCCACCGCATCCAGCCGGCCGGGCTCGACATCGAAGGCCTGGGCGGCATCGCCCAGCGCGTCTTCCGCCTCAGTGAACTCGATCAGGGCCCGGTCGATGGCGGAGGCGGCCCGATCCAGCGCCTCGCCGGCAGCCCCGCCGCCCTCGCCGATATGGCCGCGCACGCGCTCCAGCCCGCGCAGGGCCGCGTTCAGCCGGCCTTCCAGCCCGCCGCCATCGCCGGCCAGGGCCTCCTGGGCCTCCTGCAGATCGCCCAGCGCCCGCTCGGCGCCCTGCAGGAATTGACGCTCTTCGGCCAGTTCCACTTCTTCGCCCGATTTCGGCGACAGGGCTTCAAGCTCTTCCAGGGCGTGGGTGAGAAAGGCCTTTTCCTCATCCGAGGCGCGATTGGCGCTGACCAGCTCATCGAGCCGGCGCCGGGCCCCGGAAAACTCCTTCCAGGCGGTGCGGCAAGCGGTGCGCAGATCGTCATGCCCGGCATAGGTGTCGAGATAGCCGCGATGGGTTTTCGGATCCATCAGGCCGCGCCCGTCGTGCTGGCCGTGGACTTCCACCAGCACATCGCCCAGCGAGCGCAGAAGGCCGATACTGGCCGCCTGGTCGTTGACATGGGCGCGCGAGCGGCCGTCCTCGCCAAGGCGGCGGCGCAGGATCAGGGGTTCGCCGGGTTCAACCGTGATCCCCGCCTCGTCCAGCAGGGCGCGAGCGGGGTGATTGTCAGGCAGATCGAATTCGGCGACGGCCTGGGCCTCGTCTGCACCGGCGCGCACCTGGGCACGATCGGCCCGTTCGCCGGCCGCCAGGCCCAGAGCCCCGAGAAGAATGGATTTACCCGCGCCGGTTTCGCCGGTCAGGGCACAGAGCCCGCTCTCGAAGACCGCATCCAGCGTATCGATCAGGACAACATTGCGAATGGAGAGGGAAAGCAGCATTCAGGGCGTTCGCACCCCCGACCCGTCAGCCGAACAGACGACGCCAGGCCCGCTCGAGATAGGACGGGTCCGCGCGCTCGGGATCGACCTCGAGCGTAATACCCTCACGCGTCAGGAGGTCGTAGCTGTTCTGGTACCACTCACTGCCCGGGAAATTATAGCCGAGCACGGACGCGACCTGGCGGGCTTCCTCGTCAATGCCGAGCGCCACATAGGATTCCACCAGGCGGTGCAGGGCCTCAGGCACGTGCGAGGTGGTGCCGTATTCCTGCAGCACGTTGCGGAAGCGGTTGATGGCGGCCAGGTGATAATTGCGGCGCAGATACCAGCGGCCAACGGTCATTTCCTTGCCGGCCAGGTGGTCGCGCGTCATGTCGATCTTCAGGCGCGCATCCGTGGCGTAGCGGCTTTCCGGATAGCGGCGCACCACCTGCTCCAGCGCATCCAGCGCCTGGCTGGTCGCAGCCTGGTCACGGCCGACATCCATGATCTGTTCGAAGTAGCAGATCGCGATCAGATAGTAGGCGTAGGCCGCGCTGCGATTGCCCGGGTGCAGCGAGATGAAGCGTTCGGAGTCCGAAATCGCTTCCTCGTAATTGTTCGACTGGTAGTTGGCGAACGCTGCCATCAACATCGAACGGCGGGCCCATTCCGAATAGGGGTGCTGGCGCTCCACCTCGTCGAACATCGCCGCGGCAATGTCGTACTGATTCCGGTCCATCCGGTTGATGGCTTCCGCATAGATGGTTTCCGCCGGACGCTCGACATAGGCGACGGCCGTATCCGGGCGGTTGGAAGAACAGCCCGCCAGGACGACAGCAAAGGCAAGCGGAAACAGAATACGCGGCGAAAGGATCATGGGGACACGGGGCTCGACAATTTTGGCGGCCGGACGACCACCCGTTCAATCAGCGTTGTAGCGGATGATTGGCCGGGGCAAAAGTACCCCTTCAGTAACCTTGACGGTCAAGCGCGTGTCAGGAGTGCGCCATCGCCATGTCGCGGGCGACGCCATCGCGCATGTTCACCCACTTCCAGGCACCCGTATCCTCAAGCAGGGCACGCACGGCCATGTTGTTGATGGCATGGCCCGGGCGCTCGGCGGAATAGCAGCCGATGATCGGCGCGCCGGCGAGATAAAGATCACCGAGAGCATCGAGCGCCTTGTGACGCACGAATTCGTCCTTGAAGCGCAGGCCTTCCGGATTGGCGATTCCCGTGTCGTCGAGCACGACGGCATTGTCCATCGAGCCGCCGCGGGCGAGGCCGGCAGCCAGCAGCGCATCATAATCCTTGCGGAAGCCGAAGGTGCGCGCACGGGCGATGTCGGTGGAAAAAATTTCCGGCGTAATGTCGAACACGCAGGCCTGGCGCCCCACGGCCTGGTGCTCGAAGGCGATCTCGATCTCGATCATCGGCTTGAGCGCGGGCATGAAGCAGGCGCGGCGATCATCCAGATCCAGCGAGACCGGCTTGAGCACCTGGATCGCGCGGCGCGGAACTGACTGGGATTTCAGGCCGACTTGGCGGATCAGTTTGACGAAGGGCTCGGACGAACCGTCCATGACCGGGATTTCCGAACCGTCGACCTCGATCACGGCGTCGTCGACACCCAAGCCGGCGAACGCCGCCATCAGGTGCTCGACGGTGGCGATCGTCACACCGGCATCATTCTGCAGGGTCGTCCCGAGACGGACTTCGCTGACGGCATCGGCGCGTGCGGCGATACGGTTGTCGCGATCATCGATGTCAGAGCGGATGAAGCGGATGCCAGAGCCGGCCGAGGCCGGTTGCAGGACCATGCGGACCCGTTCGCCGGAGTGGAGACCGATACCCGCACAGACTGCGGGGGCTGCCAATGTCTGCCGGAAAGTCACTGTCTAACGCCGCCTGCTACTGTCTTACTCAACGGTCTGCCCCGCCCGGTGGTCTGGCCAAGCGGGCCAGGCCCCGACGGAAGCCGTCGTCCCTGGCTGGCACACAACACCACGGGGCTCCAGCAGGCAATTAAAGCATTGTTGCGTTTTGTTACGCACTCGCAGCACGACGCTCAAACAAGATGGCCCGCCGGCGGCTGCCAGCGGGCCATCTAGAAATTCAATGTGTTAGCCTAGTTTGCCTGGCGACGCAGGAAGGCCGGAATTTCCAGATCGCCTTCTTCCAGGCTGTCACCGAACAGATCGCCCGATGCGCGCGGCTGGGAGGTCTGGACCGGTGCCGTCTTGGTCACGGGCGCGGCCTTGTTCGGAACCGGCTCGGCCGGTTTGCGGCGGCGACCGAAGAGCGAGAAACCGCGCTTGGGTTCATCATCATCCTCGGCGGCATCCGGCTGGTCTGCCGTGGTGGCGCGGCGCTGCTCGTAACGCGCGTTCAGACTGGCAGCCTCTTCAGCCAGTCGCGCCTGATCGCGCAGGACCTGCGGCTGTTGCACCTCGACCCGCGTCTCGGTGATCGCAACCGGACGATTTTCCATCACATAGGGATCGCTGTCGCGCGTTATTTTGGTATCGGCAACCGCATCGGACAGGTCTTCGGCGCCAACCGCCCGCTTGAGCGGTTCGGCTTGCGGCTCGATTTCGGCTTCCGGCGTTTCACGCGTTTCGGAGCGTGTCTCGACCGGCTCCGGACGCGCTGCGACCGTGCGCTCGGTCGCGGCCGGCGGATTGACACGGCCCGGACGATCGGACCCGGTGCGTTTCCACGGCAGGATCGCATCGTTCGGGCTGGAGCGTTCCGCGGTTTGCGGCGCACTGCGCTGGCGATTGCGCGTATCGGTCACCACAACGGCTTCGGCATCGATACCCGTTGCAACGACAGAGACCCGCATGGAACCTTCCATGGTCTCGTCGAAGGTGGAGCCGACGATGATGTTCGCTTCCGGATCCACTTCCGAACGGATCTCGTTGGCGGCTTCATCGACCTCGTAGAGGGTCATGTCATAGCCACCGGTGATGTTGATCAGAACGCCTGTGGCGCCCTTCATCGAGACATCGTCCAGCAGCGGATTGGAGATGGCGGCCTGAGCGGCGTCGACGGCGCGTTTCTCGCCGGAAGCCTCGCCCGTGCCCATCATCGCCTTGCCCATCTCGTTCATCACCGCACGCACATCGGCGAAGTCGAGATTGATCAGGCCCGGCATGACCATCAGGTCGGTAATACCGCGTACGCCGGAATGCAGCACCTGGTCGGCCATGGAGAAGGCTTCCGCGAAGGTCGTCTTCTCGGTGGCGATGCGGAACAGGTTCTGGTTCGGAATGACGATCAGCGTATCGACATGTTCCTGCAGCTGCTCGATGCCGGCCTCGGCCAGTTTCATGCGGCGCGAGCCTTCGAAGTGGAACGGCTTGGTCACCACGCCGACGGTCAGGATGCCCATTTCCCGTGCGGCACGTGCCACGACCGGTCCCGCGCCCGTGCCTGTGCCGCCGCCCATGCCGGCGGTGATGAAAACCATGTGAGCACCGGCCAGATGCTCGCGGATATCGTCGATGGAGTCCTCAGCCGACTGCTCGCCCACTTCCGGCCGGGCGCCCGCGCCCAGGCCTTCGGTGATCGCCGCGCCCATCTGGATACGCTTTTCCGACTTTGAGCGCGTCAGCGCCTGCGCGTCGGTATTGGCAACAACGAAGTCGACACCCTCAAGGCTCGACTCGATCATGTTGTTGACCGCATTCCCCCCGGCGCCACCGACACCGAATACGACGATCCGAGGCCGCAAT
Source organism: Maricaulis sp. ABE4_448 (assembly GCF_056160825.1). Classification (NCBI taxonomy): domain Bacteria; kingdom Pseudomonadati; phylum Pseudomonadota; class Alphaproteobacteria; order Maricaulales; family Maricaulaceae; genus Maricaulis; species Maricaulis sp. ABE4_448. The sequence goes on along the minus strand of NZ_JBSWXX010000002.1, from coordinate 213,421 downwards.
TCGGTTGTTTCAGGAATGGAGAGATTCAGCGTCATGTGGGACCCCATGCATGAAGCGGTAAGGTTAACGGGCTCTTGAGTCGGCAGTCTCTATCAAAGACGCTTAATCAGGCGTTAAGTTCCTGCGGCGCGCGGCAAAAATGCCTGCCCTTCACAGGTCATAATTGAGTACCGGCGATCAGCACCACCGGATGCCGGCGCCTTTCCGCGCACGGATGATCAGAAGCTTTCGGCAAACCAGCGCCACATCGAACCGGCCGAACCCGCTTCGGCACGGCTGCGGCGCGCCTCGACGGTAAAACCGCCCATGCGCGGCGGACCGGAAATCGCCTCGGCTGCACCGCGTGTCTCACGGCGTACAATGCCGGCAACAGCCGAAAAAGCCGGTCCGGAGACGGCATCGCCCAGGCCGGTCACACCGGTCGGGCCGGCGATGCGGACCTGTTTGCCGAACACCCGCGCGGCGAGCTCGCCGGCGCCGGGCATCTGCGCCCCGCCCCCGGTCAGCACCAGGCGGCGGCCGGAGGATTTGCCCACACCCGCCGCATCCAGACGGTCGCGGATCAGTTCGAACGTCTCTTCCAGGCGCGGCCGGATGATGGAGTTGAGCAGGGAGCGCGGCGCGCTGTCATACATCGCACCATTCTCGCCAGAGACCGAGGGCACCTCGATCATCTGCTGGTCGTCTTCCGGGCTGTCCAGCGCCGAGCCGTAGAGCGTCTTCAGGCGCTCGGCCGCCACCAGCGGCGTCGACAGGCCGCGCGCCACGTCAGAGGTGACATGCGACCCGCCCACGGGGACCGCGTCGATATGCAGGAGTGCGCCTTCGGCGAACACGGCCGCCGTTGTCGCGCCGGCACCCATATCGATCAGGGTCGCCCCCAGCTGGACTTCATCATCGGCCAGGGCAGAAAGGCCGGAGGCATAGGGCGTGGCGACCACGCCGCGCAGGTCGAAATGGCAGCGCTCGACACAGGTCAGAAGATTGCGCAGCGGGCCAATGGCCGCCGTGATCACGTGCACTTCCACACCCAGCGTGCGGCCGAACATGCCGCGCGGATCGCGAATGCCGCGATGATCGTCGACCGACCAGGACAGCGGGATGGCGTGGAGCACGACCCGGTCCTCGGCATCGAATTCGCTCAGCGCGCCATCGAGCAGTCGGCGCAGTTCGCGCTCGGTAACTTCACGCTGCGGCAGGTCGATTTCAGCGGCGATGCGCGTCGAGCTGGGCTGTCCGGACGACAGCGTGACGGTGACGGAGCTGACGGCCTGGGAGGCCATGCGCTCGGCCTGCTCGACCGCAGCGCGAATGGCTTCAGCGGCAGCGTCCATGTCGACAACGGCGCCGGCGCGCACACCGCGCGAGGACTGGTGGCCGACACCGACGACGCGCGGCCGGGGTCCGGACACCGTCTGATCGGTCCGGGCAATGAAGCAGGCAATCTTGGACGACCCGACGTCCAGTGCCGCGCAGACACCGCCCGCAGCCTTGCCGCCGGTTACCGAGTCCGCCTGCCGCGACCGAAAGAAATCCAGCACACTCACGCTTCACGCTCCCGCAATCCCGCCGCCTGCGCGCGGTCCGGCCGGGCGCGGACGATCAGATCGCCCTCCCCCCGCAGATCGAAACTCTCTGCCGCCAGGCGCAACACGCCCCGCTCGGCCTGCAGCCGCGCCAGGATGGCGATCGAGGCAGTAACATCGCCTTCGGGCAGTTTCACATCGGCGCCACTGTCCAGGCGAAGATTCCAGCGGCGCTCACCCACCCGCACCGCACCGACGACGCGGTCGCGGACGATGGGATAGTTGTCGAGCGCCTCGACGATCTCGACGACCGCTTCATTGGCACCTTCGGCGACAACGAGCGGCAGCGGCAAAGGGTTCATCGGGTCGGCATGGGCCAGCACGACGCCATGGCGGTCGATCACGCGCAGATCGCCATCGACCTGCCAGAGGGCGTAGGCCTCGCGGGTCTCGACCACGATCGCGATCCGGTCCGGCAGAAGGCGCGCGACGGTGGCGCGGCGAACGGCTGGCAGCGCCTCGACGCGGCGACGGATAATATCGGGATTGACGGCGAAGATCGGCTGGCCGTCATAGACTTCGCTGGCCTGCACGATGGCATGGGCATCGGCGCCGCTGGCACCGGTGACATCGACGGCACGAACGGCAAAACCGACGCCGGACAGGCGATGACCGGCAAAGTCGCGGACTTCGATGGCGGCGTCGTCGAGCTGGCCGAAGAGCGCAAGTCCGCCCACGGTGACCGCCACCAGGCCTGTCACCGCCAGCCCGCCGAGACGGGCTGTCTTCGCCATACGGTATTTCGCACCCCGGATCCGGGCCTCGGCCCAGTTACGCAAACGCCGCGGTGCGGACACCGCGGCGGATCGGGGTTTGGACGTGCGCCGGGTCGTCTTACGCGACCCGCCGCGCCTCACCTTCGACACGACGCATTCTCCGCCATCCATTGCACGAGATCGCCAAAGGCGATGCCGCAATACTGCGCCTGTTCGGGCGCAAGAGATGTCGGAGTCATGCCCGGTTGGGTGTTAATTTCGAGTAACCATAGCGGTTCTTCGGACGTGGAATCGTAACGGAAATCCGACCGCGTCAAACCGCGGCATCCCAAGGCTGCATGGGCTTTCAACGCCAGTTCACAGGCCCGCTCTGCGACGTCTCCCGGCACCGGTGCCGGTAAAATATGATCGGATCCACCTGCAGCGTACTTGGCGTCATAATCGTAGAAAGTGGTCTTGGGCACGATTTCGGTGACGCACAGCGCCCGGTCTTCCATCACGGCGACCGTGAGCTCACGGCCGGGAATGTAGCGTTCGATCAGAATCTCTTCGCCCAGCGCCCAGGCGGTCGAACCCAGCTCGGCCGGCGGCCGGTTGGCACCTTCCAGCACGATATGCACCCCCACCGACGATCCCTGGGCATTCGGCTTGGCGACATAGGGCGGCTTCATGGCATGCGCCTTGGCCGCCTCGAACCGGTTGGCGATGAAGCCTTCCGGACAGGGAATGCCGGCCGCGCGCAGCACGTCCTTGGCCTTCTGCTTGTCCATGGCCAGCGCCGAGGCCAGCACGCCGGAATGCGTGTAGGGCTTGCCGAAATGCTCCAGCACGCCCTGCACCAGCCCGTCCTCGCCCCATTCGCCGTGCAGCGCGTTGAAGACGATGTCCGGAGCCGCCTCGTCCAGCTGACGAAAAAGGTCGCGGCCCGCATCAATCTCGACGACGTCATACCCCTTCTCGCGCAACCCCTTCGCACAGGCCGCGCCGGAGACCAGGGACACATCGCGTTCCGGAGACAGACCGCCCAGCAGGACGGCGATACGTTTCGTCATGATCTAGCCTATCACGTGGCCGGCATCGGGCCGGGCTGCCATCTGGCTGGCATCGCGGATGGACATCAGCTGCGCACCGCTGTCGCGGGCGATCGGGATCAGTTCGGCCAGGGCCTCCGTCGGCGCAGAACCGAAATCGATCCGCAGCATGCCCGGCTCGACCCAGGCGCAGATGTGCAACACGCCGCTCGGCTTGTCGCGCACGGTGACCCAGGGCGTCTTGCCGTTGAAGCCGAACCAGCGATTGAACCATTCGATCACCTTGTCGCGATCCCAGATCGCGCCGGGAATCTCGACCACGGCGCTGTCCCAGCGGAAGGGATTGAGCTGGACCTCGACCCCGTCGATCCGGTCGGACATCGGCGTGAAGCCGAGCATGGATTTGAGGCTGTATTCATGCGGCGGCGCGTTGTCCCCCGGGGCCGAAACAAAATCGACGCGGCAGAGCTTGCGCGCAAAATTGGTCTGCGCCTGGATCTCGAACAGATATTCGCCGGCGCCCTGGGGATAGGCCCTGACCTTATCGGCCAGCCAGGTCGCAAAACCGTTCACATACTGGTTGCGGATCGGCTCGACGGCCGTGATGAAATCCTGGGTCATTCGGATTGATCCTCCTGGCTCTTGCCGATGCGCCGCACTTCCCAGCGCAGGTCGATACCGTGCATCTCGCGGATGCGGGCACGGATCGTCTCGCCTACCTCTTCCAGATCGGCCGCTGTGGCGGAACCGTCATTGATCAGGAAATTGCAGTGCTGTTCGGAAAACCGTGCGCCCCCGACGGAGAATCCGCGGCCGCCAACACTGTCAATCAGCTGCCAGGACTTGCGCTGGTCCGGCGTGCCGGGCGGGTCCGGATTGGCAAAGGTTGAGCCGGACGTTTTCTCGCGGATCGGCTGGGTCTGTTCGCGGCGGGCGGAGATCTCGCCCATGCGCGCCTCGATGGCGGCGGGCTCGTCCGGCGTTCCCTGGAAGACGGCTTCGGTGAAGATCCAGTTCTCCGGCGCCTCGCAATGACGATAGGAATAGGCCAGCTCGTCCGGCGACGCGATAATGCGCCGGCCCGAACGGTCCAGCGCCACGGCCTCGACGATCACATCGGCGGTTTCCTGGTCATAGCAGCCGGCATTCATGCGCAGGGCGCCGCCGATCGTGCCCGGCACGCCGATCAGATACTCCATACCCGCCAGCCCCGCCTTGGCAGCAGCCTTTGCGACCATGCGATCCAGCGCACCGGCGCCGGCGCGCAGACGATTGCCATCGAGAGCCTCCGTCTTCGCGAAGGGCGGACCGAGCCGGATCACCACCCCCGGCACACCGCCATCGCGCACCAGCGTGTTCGATCCGGCGCCCAGGACATGAACCGGGATTTCGTCCGGTGTCTCGGCCAGGAAGCGCGCCAGGTCAGCCTCATCGGCCGGCAGGTAGAGCACATCCGCCGGGCCGCCCACACGCAGCCAGGTGATATCCTTGAGCGGCGCCTGCTCGATATATTTGCCACGAACGGGCGGGAGCTGGGCGAGAAGGCTCACCCCAACGCCTCCAGCTCACCCGGAAGCGCATAGGCCCATTGCGTGATGTCGCCGGCGCCGAGACAGACGACGACATCGCCCTCGCCGGCCCGTTTTGCGACTTCCGCAGCGACATTGTCACGGGTGATGGCCAGGGCGTCGCGATGGCCATGCGCGGTGAGGCTGTCAACGAGATGGTCGCGGTCGGCCCCCTCGATCGGGCCCTCGCCGGCGGCATAGACGGGAGCGACCAGCACGCTGTCGGCATCGTTGAAACAGGTCGAGAAATCCTCGAACAGGTCGCGCAGGCGGGAGTAGCGGTGCGGCTGCATCACCGCGATCACCTTGCCGGTCGCGGCCTGGCGCGCAGCACGCAGCACGGCGGCGATCTCGACCGGGTGGTGGCCGTAATCGTCGATAATGGTTGCGCCTTTCCAGCTGCCGGTCTGCGTGAAGCGGCGCTTCACCCCGCCAAAGCCTTTCAGAGCGCCCTTGGCGGCGTCTTCCGTCAAACCCAGCTCGCGCGCGGTTGCCAGCGCGGCAACGGCGTTGAGCACATTGTGCTCGCCCATCATCGGCAGAACGATCTCGCGCCAGGTCTCCGGCGCCTGGCCGCGCAGGCGGAAGGTGATGTCGAAGGTCGAGCCGGTCGGCTCCATGCGCAGATTTTCCAGACGCGCATCGGCCTGCGGGTTCTTGCCATAGGTGATGACGCGGCGGTCCTCGATGCGGCTGGCCAGCGACTGCACTTCGGGATGATCGGTGCACAGGACAGCGAAGCCGTAGAAGGGCAGGTTCTCCACAAACTGGAAGAAGGCCTGCCGGAGCACGTCGAACGTGCCGTAATGCTCCATATGCTCCGGGTCGATATTGGTGACGATGGCCACGGTCGAACGCAGCTTCAGGAAGGAGCCGTCGCTCTCATCCGCCTCGACTGCCATCCAGTCGCCCAGCCCCATCTTGGCGTTGGAGCCATAGGCGGAAATGATGCCGCCATTGATCACGGTGGGGTCGACGCCGGCCGCATCCATCAGCACCGAGACCAGCGAGGTGGTGGTGGTCTTGCCATGGGTCCCGCCGACGGCGACGGCGAATTTCAGCCGCATCAGCTCGGCCAGCATTTCCGCGCGGCGCACGACAGGGATTTTCTTGGCCCGCGCCGCGACGAGTTCGGGATTGTCCGGCTTGATCGCGGAGGAGACGACGACGGCGCCAGCGCCCTCGACATTCTCGCCCGCATGACCGATCGCGACCCGCGCGCCCAGGCCTTCCAGACGCTCGACATTCGGATTGGCGCGGATGTCCGACCCCTGCACCTGATAGCCGAGATTCAGCATGACCTCGGCAATGCCGCTCATGCCGATGCCGCCGATACCGACGAAATGGACAGGACCGACAGGGAAAGGCAGGGCGGCAAATTTCATACGAGCGCTCCTCGCACCAGGCCGTCGATCGATTTCGCCAGCGTTTCCGCGGCATCGGGCCGGCCCAGCGTGCGGGCTGCGGCGGCCCGTTCGGCCAGGTCTTCGGGGTTGGTAAGGCGGGTTTCAAGCAGTCTGGCGACGCGATCGGCCGTGAAGTCGGCCTGGCGCAGCATGTCGGCCGCGACGGCCTGCACCAGCCCGTCCGCGTTGGCGGCCTGGTGATCGTCGGTTGCGATGGCGAGCGGGCAAAAGATCGCCGGGCGTCCCACGCCGGCCACTTCCGACACGGTGGACGCACCGGAGCGGCCGATCACGAGATGGCTGGCCGCATAAAGCGCGCCGACATCCTCGAAGAAGGGTTCGCAGGTGGCGTTGACGCCGGCTTGGGCATAGGTCTCGCGGGCCATGGGAAGAGATTCCTCACGGGTCTGTTGGACGACATCAAGGCGAGATCGCAGCTTTTCCGGGAGTTTTGCCACAGCCGCCGGCACGGTTTCCGACAGGATGCGTGCGCCCAGCGACCCGCCGAGCACGAGCAGGTTGATCCGCCCGCCGGCTGTCAGCGCCGGATAGCCGGCTGCCCGCGCCTCGACGATGGGGGTGCGCAGCGGGTTGCCGGTGAGGATGTGACACTTGCGGGCCTTCTCCGGCAGCCGGTCCAGGCGCTCGAAACCGGAGGCGACAAAGCCGGCGCGGGCCGCAAACATGCGATTGACCCGGCCCAGCACCGCATTCTGCTCATGAATGGCAAAGGGGATACGCATCGACTGCGCCACGCCAAGAGCGGGAAAGGCGGGGTAGCCGCCAAATCCGGCGACCACATCCGGCTTCCAGCGCTGCACGATGCCGCGCGTCTGGGCCAGGCCCTGGGTCAGCTCAACGGCCGCTTTGGCGAGCTTGACCGGGTTTTTCGTCGACGGGCTGGCGGCATGGACTTCATCGACCGCGACCGCCGGAAAATCCGCCGCATGCCGCAGGCCGCGCGTATCGGTGACCAGGCGCACCTGCCAGCCGCGCGCGATCAGCGCATCGGCCGCGGCGCGTGCCGGAAAGATGTGCCCGCCGGTCCCGCCGGCGGCAATCAGACAGCGGCGCGGCGTCATGACGAATGCCGCAGCGAATAGGCGCCGGGACGGCGGCGGGTGAAAGCCAGAAGAAGGCCGGCCCCGAAGGCGAGCGCAAGCATGGAGGACCCTCCGTAGGATACGAAGGGCAAAGTCATGCCCTTGGGCGGGATGAGGTTCAAGTTCACGCCGATGTTGACGAGCGCCTGGAGTGCAAATTGCAGCGCCAGCCCGGCCACCGCCAGCTGGGCGAAATTGTCCTGCAGCCGCATCGCCTGGGTCCACGCGCGCGCAACGAGGATCGCAAACAGGCCGATAATGGCGAGTGAGGCCATCAGACCGAATTCCTCGGCCGCAACGGCGAAGATGAAGTCAGCATGGGCGTCGGGCAGGAAGTTCTTCACCTCGCCCTCGCCCGGCCCGGCACCGGCAATCCCGCCGCGCGAGATCGCCTCGATGGCCTGGTCGATCTGGTAGGTATCGCCACTGTCCGGATTGATGAAGCGGTCGACCCGGCTGGCCACGTGCGGGAAGGTGAAATAGGCCAGCGTCGAGCCGGTCGCCGCCAGCCCGCCCAGCACCGCCACCCACAGCCAGGACAGGCCGGAGGCAAAGAAAACGCCGCCGAAGCACAGGGTGAGCAGTACGGTCTGGCCGAAATCCGGCTGCGCCATCAAGAGGCCGATGGACACGATATAGATGCCGAAGGCGATCGCCCGCCCCGGGATCGGCGCACCGCGCTTTTCCTCGGCAAACAGCCAGGCCGCCGTGACGATCAGGGCCGGTTTGAGAAACTCCGACGCCTGCAGGGAGAGCGGGCCGACGCGGATCCAGCGGGTCGCGCCCTTCACCTCATTGCCGATGAAGATGGTCGCCACCATCAGCAGAAGCGAACAGCCCAGCGCGATCACCGCCAGCCGCCGCGCGCCCTTGGGATTGAGCGCCGACACGCCCAGCATGCCGACAAGACCGATCACCGCGAACACGCTCTGGCGGTAGAAGAAGTGAAAGGGATCGTCGATGCCGATCCGTCCGGCGATAGCCGGGCTGGCGGCCATGGACAGGATCAGGCCGATCACGATGAGCGCGATGACCACGACCAGCAATGTCCGGTCGATGCCGCGCCACCATGTGCCCAGCCCCCTGGAGATATCCAGGATCACGAGACCTGCTCCGCCGTATCGGCCGGCACGGTGAGGCCGGAGACGATTGTGCGGAAAGCATCGCCGCGCGCTTCATAGGAGGCGAACTGGTCGAAAGAGGCCGCGGCCGGGGACAGCAGCACCACTTCACCGGGGCGGCCCTCCGCCCAGGCATCGCGGGCCGCAGCCGCCACAGCGGCTTCCAGCGTGCCGCAGCGTGTGAACGGGATCTGGCCGTCCAGCTCGCCGGCGAAGCGCTCTTCGGCCTCACCGATCAGATAGGCGTGCGCGATCCGGCCGGCCGCACCCATGGCGGCTTTCAGCCCGCCCTCCTTGGCCCGCCCGCCGACAATCCAGCGGATGCTGTCATAGCAGGTGAGCGCCTGGATGGCGGCTTCGGCATTGGTCGCCTTGCTGTCATTGACGAAGCGGATGCCGCCAAGGGTCGCGACGCTTTCCTGGCGGTGCGGCAGGCCGGGAAAGGTATAGATCGCCTCGGCCGCGGCGCGGGCCGACACGCCCATCAGCCGCACGGCCGCCAGCGCTGCGGCGACATTCTGGGCATTGTGGCGTCCCGGCAGGGCCGGTGCCCGTTTCAGATCGACCGCCGGATGCGAGGCCGTATCCAGCGCGTCATACACCCGGTCGGCCAGCGCGTAGACGCCGCGGGCAAACACGCGGCCGGACGAGATCGGCACGACCTGTTCCTCGCGGCGGGTCTGCCGCAGCCGGGAAAAGAAGGCCGCCGTCTCGTTGTCGTCGATACCGATCACGGCATGGCCTGACGGCGCCTGCATGTCGAACAGGCGCTGTTTGGCGCGGAAATAGCCGTCGAAATCGCCGTGCCGGTCGATGTGATCCGGCGTGATGTTGAGCAGCACTGCGACGTCGCAGGCGAGCGAATGCGTCAGGTCGATCTGGTAAGAAGACAGTTCCAGCACATAGTGAACCCCCGGGCTGGGCGGATCCTGCGCCAGGATGGCATCACCGATATTGCCGCCGACAACGGTCTTGCGGCCGGTCTCGCGCAGGATATGGCCGACCAGTGCGGTCGTGGTCGACTTGCCGTTGGTGCCGGTAATGCCGATCACTTTCGGCCGGCGCTTCTCTGGCACGTCGCGAAGCGCCAGGGCGAACAGCTCGATATCGCCGATCACCGGCGCACCGACACTATTGGCCAGTTCGACCACGCGGTGCGGTTTGGGATGGGTCAGCGGAATGCCCGGCGACAGTATCAGCGCAGCGATATCGCCCCAGTCGCGCCGGTTGAGATCGTCCGGTTGCAGGCCGGCGGCCACGGCCCGGTCGCGCGCAGCCTCGCTGTCATCCCAGCAGGATACGTCCGCTCCGCCTGCGGCGAGGGCCTTGGCCGTGGCTATGCCTGTGCGCCCCAATCCGAACACAGCGACACGGCGGCCTTCATAAGCGTGGATCGGGATCATGAATGGCCGTTATCTCAGCTTCAGGGTTGCAAGTCCAATCAATGCGAGCACAACGGCAATGATCCAGAAACGGATGACGATGGTGGGTTCGGCCCAGCCATGCCTTTCGAAATGGTGGTGAATCGGCGCCATCTTGAAGACGCGCTTTCCAGTCAGCTTGAAGCTCGCGACCTGCACCATCACCGAGACGATCTCGAGCACGAACAGCCCGCCGACAATCGCCAGCACGATCTCGTGCTTCACGGCGACGGCGATGGCACCCAGCGCGCCGCCCAGCGACAGCGAGCCGGTATCGCCCATGAAGACCATGGCCGGCGGTGCATTCCACCACAAAAAGCCCAGCCCGGCGCCGATCAGCGCGCCGCAGAAAACCAGGAGTTCGCCCGTCCCTGCGGTGTAGTGGACCTGCAGGTATTCGGCAAAGTCGACCCGGCCGACAACATAGGCAATGACGCCGAAGGTCGCCGCGGCGATCATCACGGGAACGATAGCCAGACCGTCCAGACCGTCTGTCATGTTCACCGCATTGCCCGCGCCGACAATGACGATACAGCCGAAGGCGTAGAAGAGCGGACCGACATTGATCACCAGGTCCTTGAAAAAGGGAAAGGCGACCGAGGTCGACATCCCGGTCTCCATGCCAAGGCCCCGCGCCGTCACAGTCGCCCAGACAACCGCGACCAGTGCAATGATGAATTCCGCCGCCAGTTTCAGCCGGCCGGAAAAGCCTGCGGTCGATTGCTTGGTGACCTTGAGATAATCGTCGATGAAACCGATCACGCCGAAACCGGCCGTGACGAAGATGACGATCCAGACATAGGCATTCGACAGGTCCGCCCACAGGAGCGTGCCCACCATCACACCAAGCAGGATCAGGAAACCGCCCATGGTCGGCGTTCCCGTCTTCTCGACGACGTGACGCTCGATGCCCTCGGCCCGGATCGGCTGGCCCTTGCCCTGCTTCCTGCGCAGCCAGGCGATCATGGGCTTGCCGAGCACAAAAGCGATCAGCATGGCCGTCATCAGCGCGCCGCCGGTGCGGAAGGTGATGTAGCGGAACAAATTGGCCAGCTGGAGGTCTTCAGCCAGCGGCGACAACAACAAATACAGCATGGGCGGATCAGGCCTCCGTCAATCCAAGTGCGGAACCGTCGGCCAGATATGCGGCAATCCTGTGGAGACCGGAGGCATTCGACCCTTTGACAAGCACGACATCCCCCGGCCGGATTGCTGCCCTGATCAGGTCGAGCCCCTCGTCCGCATTTGCCGCATAGCCTGCGCGGCGGGTCGCGGGCAAGGCGTCGTGGAGGCTGCGCATCCGGCTGCCACACGCATAGACTTGGTCGACACCGGCCGCTTCGAGCGGTTCGGCGAGCGCTGCATGCATGGCGACCTCGTCCGGTCCCAGCTCCAGCATGTCGCCCAGCACCGCGATGCGTCGCCCGCCCTCACCGGGACGCGCAGCACCGAGTGCCGCGATCGCGGCGGCCATGGAAACCGGATTGGCGTTGTAGGCATCATCGAGCAAGGTGAAGCTGCCACCGGCGGGATGCGCCAGGGTCAGCACGCGGCCACGGCCGGCACCGGCTTCCAGCCCCGCCAGCGCGTCGGCGACATCACCGGCATCCAGGCCAGCGCCTGCCGAAGCAGCGAAAATGGCGGCGATATTCCAGGCCCAGTGCATGCCCGATGCCTTCACCGAGAAGGGCACGCGCATGCCCAGCACATTGGCAATACCGCGCGATCCGTCGAGCCCCGTTTCGAACGACTCGATACGGATGGCGGCGTCCTTCGCGGTGCCGAAGTCCAGCATGAAGGCGGCACCGGAATGGCGGGCATGGCGCGCCAGACGTTCGGCTTGCGGATCATCGGCGGGATAGATGGCGACACCGTCCGTTTCCAGCCCCTCATAAATCTCCGCCTTGGCATCGGCGATCGCCTCGACCGAGCCGAGATTTTCCAGATGCGCCGGCGCGATACGGGTGATCATCGCGACATGCGGCCGGACCATTGAGGACAGATCGCGAATTTCGCCGGCATGGTTCATGCCCATCTCGAAGACGGCGCGCCGGGTGTCGCGTGGCATGCGCGCCAGCGTCAGCGGGACGCCCCAGTGATTATTGTAGGACTTCACGCTCCAGTGGGCCGGGCCAGCGGCGCGGAACACGGCGGCCAGGGCGTCCTTGACGGTGGTCTTGCCGACACTGCCCGTCACCGCGACACGGATCGCGTCACAGCGCTCGCGAGCAGCCTCGCCGAGACTGCGCAACGCAGTCAGCGTGTCCTTCACCTGCAGTGCCGGCTCCAGCGCCAGATCGTCGCGCGAGATCAGGCAGGCCGCGGCGCCGGCTTGCAGTGCACCGGCAGCGAAGTCGTGGCCGTCACGCTCATCCGTCAGCGCAACGAACAAATCGCCGGGCTCGATTGTACGGCTGTCGATCGAGATGCCGGAACAGGTCCAGCCGGTATCGCCGACCAGCATGCCGCCGGTGGCGGCCATGGCCTGTCGGGCTGTCCAGAGCGGTTCAGACATGCGCGGCCTCCCTTTCCCCCAGAGCTTTGCGGGCCTCCTCGCGGTCGTCGAAAGGCAGTGTGGTCCCATTCACGATCTGCCCCGTCTCATGTCCCTTGCCGGCGATCAGCAGGCAGTCGCCCTCGCCCAGCATGGAAACGCCGCGGCGGATCGCGGCGCTGCGGTCGGCGATCTCCTCGGCATCCGGGCAGCCCTTGAGGACTGCCGCACGGATCGCCGCGGGATCTTCCGACCGCGGATTGTCGTCGGTGACGATGATGTGGTCGGCCTGGCTGGCCGCAATCGCCCCCATTTTCTGACGCTTGGACGGATCGCGGTCGCCGCCGCATCCGAACACCACGATGACACGGCCCTGCGTATGCGGGCGCGCCGCGCGCAAGAGCTTGTCCAGACCGTCCGGCGTGTGGGCATAGTCCACCAGGACCGGCGCGGCCTCGCGCGTCTCGCCAACCTTTTCCAGCCGTCCCGGCACACCTTCCAGCTGCCGCAGGGTGGCCAGAACCGACTCGGCCTTCACCCCGTCACCCAGGGCAATCGCCGCGGCGCACAAGGCGTTGAGGATCTGGAATTCTCCGACCAGCGGGATTTCCAGGCTGTGCTCGACACCCTTCCAGGCGAAGCTGACATCCTGGCTTGCCGGGCGTGGCGTGATCTCCCGGATCGACAGATCCGCCCCGCGCCAGCCGATCGTGACCGTGTCGAGGCCATGCCGCTGCGCCGTCTCGGCCATGCGGCGGCCCCACTCGCTGTCGACATTGACAACCGCCCGGCCACCCTCGGCAACGCGCTCGGAAAAGAGTAATTCTTTGGACGCGAAGTAATCGGCAAAATCGGGGTGATAATCCAGATGATCCTGGGTCAGATTGGTGAAGGCACCGACGCTGACCGCGACCCCGTCCATACGGTGCTGCTTGAGCCCGTGGCTGGAGGCTTCCATCGCCAGATGTGTCACACCCTCGCCCGCCAGCGTATCGAGCGCGCGATGCAGGGCGACAGCGTCGGGGGTGGTATAGCCCGTGACTTCGCGGGCCGATCCGCGGGTCACACCCAGTGTGCCCAGACAGGCCGCCTCATGCCCGGCCGTCGACCAGATCTGGCGCAGGAATTCAACCGTCGAGCTCTTTCCATTGGTGCCGGTGATCGCCACCACATGCTCCGGCTGGCGCGGATAGAACCGCGCCGCCAGCTCGGCCAGCACGGCGGCTGGCTCATCCGTGACGAGGACCGGGATATCCAGCCCCTCAACGGCAATCTCGGTCAGGATCACGGCCGCGCCTTGAGCGACGGCCTGGGGGATAAAGTCCCGCCCGTGCGTCTTTACACCCGGCAGGGCGGCGAACAGGAAACCCGGCTCCACCTTCCGGCTGTCCAGGGTCAGGCCGCGCACCTCGACGGCGCCGTCTTCTGGCGCAAACTCGTCTTCGGGCATCAGCTCTGACAGTTTCACGGGATGATCTCCGGCATGAGGGCGGCGCGGATCAGGGCCGCGCGTTCACCGTGATCGGTATCCGCGCGCTCCACACCGAGAATGGGGGCAATCCGGGAGACGATGTCGCCGACCGCGGGCGCGGCCGTCCATCCACCCGTGGCGTAGCCATAGGTCGATTCATTGCCGTGCGGCTCGTCCAGCAGCACCAGAACCGCATATTGCGGATTGTCCGACGGGAAGACCGCAGAGAAGGAGGAGATCAGCCGGTTGCGGTCATAGCCGCCGCGCGAGGGCTTTTCCGCCGTACCGGTCTTGCCGGCCACGCGATAGCCGATCGCCTCGGCATAGCCGCCGGTACCCTCCGTCACATTTTCGCGCATCAGCTCGATCACCGCGCTCGCAGCCTCGGACGACATCACCCGCTCGCCGACGATGGTCTCGTCGGCCGCCACGGGCAGAAGCGTCGGCGGCACGTAGACACCGTCATTGGCAATGGCAGCAAAGGCGGCAATCGTCGCGATCGGGCTGACAGCCAGGCCGTGGCCGTAGGAGATGGTCGCCGTTTCGGTCGGGCCCCACTGGCGCGGCAGCAGCGGATCGGCGCTCTCGGCCAGCTCGATCGGCGCACGCTCCAGAAGGCGCAGATCGCCCAGGAAGCCGCGCTGGGCCTCGGCACCCGCTTCCAGCGCAATCAGGCTGGAGCCGATATTTGAGGAGTGGGTGAAGATCTCGGCCAGGGTCAGCTGGCGGTTCTCGGCGTGATAGTCGTGGATGGTGTGGCCGCCAATGCGCAGCGGATTGGACGCGTCATAGCCGCTGTCCAGCGTCGCCGTTCCGTTTTCCAGCGCCATCGCCACCGTGAATGCCTTGAAGGTCGAACCCATCTCGTAGACCGATTGTGCGGCGCGATTGAGGCGCCCTCCGGCATCCGCATCGGTCGGACGGTTGGGATCATAGTCCGGCAGCGAAACCATCGAGAGGATCTCGCCGGTGCGCACATTCATCACCACGCCGACGGCGGCATCGGCCTCGAAATCGGCCATGGTCGAGCGCAGCACTTCGTCGACATGGAACTGGACGGACATGTCGATCGACAGCGCCACCGGACGCCCGTCGCCCGACAGGAGCGCGCTGTCAAAGGCGCGCTCGGCACCGGCCAGGCCCGCCATGTCACGGTCGGTATAGCCAACAATGTGGGAGGCGAGACGGCCGCGTGGATAGACCCGGCGCGGCTCCATGCGGAAACCCAGCCCGGGCAGGCCGAGCGAGAACACGGCCTGACGCTGGCGCGGGGTGAGATTGCGCTGCACCCAGACAAAACGGCCGCGGCCGCCGAGCTCCTCGGTCAGCGCATCGACATCGACATCGGGCAAAACCGTCGCCAGCGCCTCTGCCGTCTCGCGCGCATCCCAGACCAGGCTGGGATCGGCGTAGAGCGAATGGGTCTGCAGCGTGGTTGCCAGCACCTGGCCGGTCCGGTCGAACAGATCGCCACGCGTTTCCGCACGCACCGCCTGGCGCGCGATGGGGGCGGCATCGGCCGGCCCCATGACGGCGATATCCACCGCGCGGCCGGCGAGCAGGAGGAAGCCGACGCCCAGGCTCATACCCATGATGCGCAGGCGCGAACGGGCCGCGTCCAGCGCCTTGGTCTCGTCGCTCTCGATGCGCAGAAGGCGCGACATGTCCGCCGGCGCAGCCTCGGCCAGCGGCGGCAGCGCAACACTGCGCGACTTGGCGGAAACCTGCCTGCGGAACGGCCAGAGGCGCATCAGTCCGGGCCTCCCACTTCACGCGGCTCGGCCATCGCCAGCCCTTCGACGCGCTCTTCGCGCACGATGTGGCTGTCAGAACGCAGCGTCCCGCGGCGCTCGTCGGCGCCGGCCAGCAGGGGAAGATCGCTCAGATTGACCTCACGCGAGGGATCCAGCGGCTCGAAGCCGAGATAGCGGCGCGCCAGCGCGCGCAGACGCTCGGGATCTTCCAGGTGGGCGATCTCGACATTGAGCACATTGATCTGCCGGCGCTCCTCGGCCAGTTGCGCCTGGATACCCTCAAGCCGCTCCTGCGAGCTCTTCGCCTCGGCCTTGGCGATATAGAGTGCCACTGCCAGCGTCGCGGCGACGACGAACGCGATCGCATTGAACGTGCGGATCATAGCGCGGCCTCCAGGCGGGCAAGCGGAACAACACTCCGATACAACTCCGGACCGTCAGTGACGGCCGGCGCCTCGGTACGAATGGCGGCGCGCAGCTTGGCCGAACGGGCCCGCGGATTGGCATCAGCCTCCCCCGCACCGGCCTCGACGGCCTTGCGATACAGGAGACGGAAACTCGGCTCGGGGCCTGCTTCGGCGACTGGCGCATGACGCGAACCGCCCCCTCCCGCCAGCCCGGCACGGGCCCGCAGGAAGGACTTAACCATGCGGTCCTCCAGTGAATGGAAGGTAACCACGACAAGCCGCCCGAGCGGCGCCAGCAGGCGCTCGGATGCCTCCAGCGCGCGGGCCAGCTCGCCCAGCTCGTCATTGACGAAAATGCGCAGCGCCTGGAAGACGCGCGTCGCCGGATGGATTTTTGAATGTTTTCCGCCAGTTGCGCGCGAGACGATTTCGGCCAGCCGGTCCGTCGTCTCGATCGGCGCCTCTTCGCGGGCGGTCAGAATGAACTTGGCGACGCGGCGGGAACGGCGCTCTTCGCCGTATACATAAAATATGTCCGCCAGCTCCTGCTCGCTCAGCAGGTTCACCGCATCGGCTGCCGTGGGGCCGGAACCCGCCATGCGCATGTCCAGCGGACCTGCCTTCTGGAAGGAGAAGCCGCGCTCGGCCTGGTCGATCTGCATCGACGACACACCGATATCCAGCACGATACCGTCGACATGCGTGCTGCCGCTGGCACGCACCGCCTCCTCCATCGCCGAGAACGGTGCCTCGACAAAGGTGAAACGGCCACCGGCCGCCTGCTTGAGATGCTCGGCAGCGGGGCGGACGGACGGATCGCGATCGATGCCGATCAGCCGGCAATCGGCCGCTGACAGGATGGCGCGGGAATAGCCGCCGGCACCGAATGTGCCATCAATGTAGAGCGCACCGTCACGCGGCTCGAGCGCGTGCAGGACCTCGTCCAGCATGACCGGGATATGCGGCGAACCGGTCATGCGCCACCTCCCGCGCGGGGCGGCAGGCGCAGCGATTTCTTGTTCTCGCGCGCAAAGTCACGGGCATTGGCCTTGCGCTCGGCGAGACGATCGGGGTTCCAGATCTCGAAACGCGAGCCGAGACCGACAAAGGCCGCCTTGCTGTCCAGGCCGGCATGCTCGATCAGGTCCTTCGGCAGGGTGACACGGCCGGTACCGTCGAAGGCCAGCCCGCGCGTATCGCCGAAGATGGTCTGTTCGAAGGCGGCCCGGGCGTCGTCATACGGGTCCATCTCCTCGAGCAGGTTCAGATAGCGGTCGAGCAGGGCCTGCCCGCCGCCTTCCAGATACCCGCCCTCGAAGGAGGGCCACACATAGATCTTTTCCTCGGGGTCATTCTTGACGACGGCACGGAAACCCGCCGGCACGGAAACCCGTCCCTTTGCGTCCACACCATTGATCGTCGTCGACAGAAACACGCGCTTGACCCCCTGCGCCCATGCGGACGGACCCTGCATGGTTAATGATGGGATAACATGGGACAGCATGGGAAACAATGACGAAAGGTTCGTTTTTCATGGATTAACACGCCATCTGAAGTATTTAGATCACAGGAAAAGAAGAACAGACGCGGAACATTAAGTTAATATCCACAGACCCCGGGCGGGCCAAACCGGGCATGGCCAGTTTCACGGGCAAAAATCGGGATTATTTCCGGAATGGAACAGACAGTTCCGCGAAGCGACCGGATGGGTGCAGCGTGCGGTTCCAGCGATGGAAAAGAAGGATCAGGCGGCCTGTAAGCCGGGTTCTGTCCCCCGGACCGGAATCCGGGGTGGCGACCATTCATCTGCGGACGGCCTTGCGGCCGGCCTGGTGCGACCTACCCGGATGACATGCGGAGACACATGTGCGGCAAGCCGCGCTCATCCCTATTCGGTCTTGCTCCAGGTGGGGCTTGCCTAGCCCCCTTCCTTGCGGTCGGGGCGGTGCGCTCTTACCGCACCGTTTCACCCTTGCCGGGCCCGAGGGCCTGGCGGTCTGTTCTCTGCTGCGCTTTCCCTGGGGTCACCCCCGCCGGACGTTATCCGGCACCTTGCCTCCATGGAGCCCGGACTTTCCTCGACGGCGCCGTTTCCGGACCTGCCGCCGCGGCCGCCCGGCCACCTGATCGCCGCCTAGATCGGTCAAACGCGTCAGCCCGTCAAGCGGCCGACGCCACACGGGCAATGAGATCGCGCGTCTCGTCATCCAGCTGCCCGTCAACCCGGGCCGGCCGCCAGCGCCGCTGGAAAGCCTCGATCACCGCCGGCAGGCCCGGCTGCAGCCCGTAGCCGATCCGCTCCAGCAGCCCCTCAGGCTCGCCCGCCATGCGCGCCTGCGGCAGCGCCAGCGCGCAGCCTGCCGCCGCCAGCTGCGTCCAGGGAAACTTCTCGCCCGGATCGATCTTGCGCCCGGGGGCGATATCGGAATGGCCGATCACGTCACGCGGCACGATCCCATGCCGTCCCATCACGTCCCGCGCGAGCGCGATCACCGCTTCGATCTGCACGGCGGGAAATCCGGGCAGACCGAAATCATGTCCGCCATTGACGATCTCGATGCCGATGGAGGCCGAGTTCAGGTCGCGCTCGCCGCGCCAATAGCTGACACCGGCATGCCAGGCCCGGCGCGCTTCATCCACGAGACGGCACACCGTGCCGTCTTCCTCGACCATGTAGTGGGCCGACACTTGCGCATCCGGATCGCACATCCGCTCCAGCGCCGCCGCCCCCGTCTCCATGCCGGTATAGTGCAACACGATATAGGCGAGCGGGCCCTTGCGGTCGTTGAAGTTGGGCGACGGCGTGTCCCGGAAAACCAGTTTCACAGCGTCTTCTCCCGCGCCAGCGCGGCGGTCGGCAGTTTGCGGTTCCGGCGCAGGGCGATGATGCCGACACCGATAAGCGTCAGCGCACCACCTGCGATCAGCCGCCAGCCGAGCGGATCGCCCGTCACCGTGAGTCCCGCGATCACACCGATCAGCGGCGCGATCAGGGTCAGCGGCGCAATCAGGGTCGCGTCATAACGCTGCAGCAGATTGTAGAAAACGCCATGGCCGAACACATTCACCAGCAGGACGGTGAAGGCCACGGCCGCACCGATCGCCCAGCCCCCGCTGACAACCGACTGCATCTGCCCGGTCTCGAAGGTCAGCGACAGCGCCAGCAGGGGTGGCGCGGAGATCAGCCCGATCCAGGCCTGCATGCGGATTGAGTCCAGCGGCATCTTCTTGACCAGGATCATGCCGACCGCGGCGGCAAAGGCCGAAGCGATACCGATCATGAGGCCGACCGACAGATCGAGTTCGGCCGGATTTGCGATCACGAGCGCCACACCGGCAAAAGAGAGAAGAATGCCGGCGACCCGCGGCAGGCCCACCTTCTCCTTCAGGAACAGGACCGACAGGATGGTGGCGAAGGGCACGCCGGTCTGCACGGCGATCGCCATCGACGAGGGCGTGGCCCATTTCAGCCCCAGGAACATCAGCGCGTACTGGCCCGCCCCCATGGTCAGGCCGATGGCGATCATCGTGCCCAGCTTGGCCGGGATCGGCCGCAGCCAGGGCGCCAGCACCGCATAGAGAAGAACAAAGCGCAGGAAGGCGAAGAAGAAGGGCGGCACGCCCTCGAACCCGTCGACCCAGCCCGGGGCACCGGTCACCGAGAATTTGGCCACCACGAAATTGATGCCCCAGACGACACAAACGGCAAACAGGGCCAGGAAATCGCGCAACCGCATGGCGATTGTCTTGGACTGCGCCGCCCGGGCGGGCAAGCGCAAATCCCGGGCTCCCCCGAACGGGGGATGGCTGACACGACGGACCGGCTGCACCTTCCCGCCGCGTCAAGCTTGCTCAAGGGGATAGGACATGACGACGACCCGTATCACTGCATTCGGCCTGACGGCCGCGATGGCACTCCTCGCCGCCGGCTGTGCCACCACCAGCTCCGAACCGGCCACGGCCCTGCTGCAGGTCAACAGCCCCGGCGATGCCGACATGACCTGCGAACAGCTCAGCGCCGAAATCGGCCGCATGGACCAGATGATGGGCGCCGACATGCAAGCGGCCGCGAACGCGGAAGCCCGCGGCAGCGCAGCCGCCGTCGGCACCAGCGCCGCCATCAACGCAGCCGCCTATTCCGGCGCTCTTGGCCGTGTTCCGGGCCTCGGCTTCGCCGCGAATGCCGCTGGCGGCCACGCCCAGGCCCAGGCCCAGGCGGAAGCAGAACGCCGTGAAGAAAATGTGCGCCGTGCCGAACTGCGCCGCACCAGCCTGATGGGCATCTATCAGGGCCGCGACTGCTAGTCAGCTCAGTGACCCGGGCGCGTGGCCGGTCCGCGCGCCCTCATCGCCTACTCGTCAGCGCCGAAATGCGCATCGAGAAAGGCCAGGAAATGCCGCCAGTCGGCGGCATTCACACCATGCAGCCCACGGCGCATGAAGACGGCGATATCGGCCTCGGGCTCGAACGCCCCCAGCCCGTCCTGCTCCAGCCCGTCCGAGCCATAGAGCGCATAGACCGGATTGGCGCCGCGCGCCGCGCGCCAGCTGCCAGCGGGGTCGGACCACTGGTCCCGCCACGCCCCGCCGATCAGGAGCGGCCGGGGGGCCATCAGACCGATCAGCTGGTGCTGATCAACGGGAATTTCCTCCTCGCGGCCGGCATAGGTCGCAAACCGGTCATTGAACCAGTAGGGATAGGCTTGGGTGATCTGGGCGACGCTTTCGCCGGCATCCGAACGGGTCAGCGTCGTGCCGCCGGTGCCCGCCTGATGCGCGATCACCAGATCGATACGCGGATCGAAGGCGGCGGCCAACAGGGCTGATTTGCCATTGCGCGAATGCCCCCACACCGCCATGCGCTGCGGGTCATAGCGGTCATCGGCCTCCAGCACGTCGATGACGCGGGAATAGGCCCAGGCCCAGGCGGCGATGGCGCCGGTCTGAACATCCGCCGACAATTCATCCAGCGCCGCATCGGCCGCATCGGCACTGTCCGGAACGATGTCGCCAGGATAGATGAAGGCCAGCGCATAGCCATGCGCGAGGATCTCGGCGACCGGCGGCTCCATGATGTGGCGGCCGAAAATCTGCCGTGTCGACCAGCTGGCAAAGCCGGACGGTGCGCAATCCGGCGCCCGGTCCGTCACCGGTCCGCTCACCTCCCCATGCCAGCCCAGCGCCGCGTGATTGCCGCAGAACATCTGCATTACCACTACCGGTACGGGACCGTCGGCCGCGACCGGAAGCACGATGGCGAGATGGGTCTGCGCCCCCGCCAGCTCGAGCGTGTATTCCTCGATACGGCCGGCCCCGTCATAGGCGGCGGCATCCACAAGAGTGTGATCGAGAACCCGCGCCGGCCCGGCCTCCGGCCAGGCACCGTAGACCTCAGCCTCGAACGCGGCGCGCAAATCCGCCTGCCCCGCCTCCCAGCGCTCTCGGGTGAGCCCCGCTGTCTCCAGCGGCGGACGGGCGGCCTCACCGCCATGACGCGCGGATACTTTGGGCAGGGCCATGGAGACACAGCCGACCAGCATCAGCGGCAAGGCAACAATCAGAAAAAGCGGAATGAAACGGCGCACGGCGCGACCTCACGAGACGGGCGATAGCGTCCAGACTAGCAAGGGCCCGGGCAGCGAACAGTCACGATTGCGGGAGCGGCCGGTACTTACCGGCCCAGATCGACGGTCCAGCCATCGGGACCGCGCGTCGCGACGAGCACATCGTCTTCCGATCCGCGGGGCGAGCCGCGCAGCTTGCGCCACAGCCAGTAGGCACCGCCGGCGAGCAGGGCAATGCCGGCCAGAACCAGGAAGGCGGCTGTCAGCATGGCAGCCAGGAAGATCACCAGCCCCAGGAAGGCGAGCGCGATCAGAGCGGCCAGCACATCGCGCACGATGCGCCCCGCCTTGGAGGCAAAGAAGTCGGTATTGGCTTGACGGGCGTCAGTCATGTCGTCCTATCCAGTCCAGTTCGCCCCCTACTGTACGTTCCATGTTGGCATTCTTGGGGCAACAGTCAATTGGCGGCGGATGCGACGAGACCGCGCTCCTGTAGAATCTGCCCGTAAGCGCTGTTGATTGCGGCCATTTTCTCATCAGCCATGCGCTGGATCTCTGGCGGCGCGCCGCGGGCGATCAGCCGGTCGGGGTGATTCTGTGAGGCGATCCGGCGATAGGCCCGGCGCAGGTCGAGATCGGAAATATCCGCCTCGATTCCCAGGATCACATACGGGTCATGATCTCCGGCATCGATATGAGCCGAGCGGATGCGGCGGAACTCGGTTTCCGAAAAGCCGAAAATATCGGCCACGCGTTCCAGATAAAGCATCTCGTCCGGCGTCACCGCGCCGTCCGCCTTGGCGATGTGGAACAGGCCGTCGAGCACATCTTCCAGAAGCGCGGGGTAGCAGTTGAAACGCTTGGCCAGCCGGCGGGCATAGCCGTCGAAGCCCAGCGTCGTCTGGGTCGCCAGCTGGAAGGCCCGGTCCAGCGCCGCGCGGCCCTCCGGTGGCGGGCGGAACACTTCATAGAAAGCCCGGACCTCGCTGCGCGTCACCGCACCATCGGCCTTGGCCATCTTGGCGCCGAGCCCGATCAGGGCCATGGCAAAATCGGCATCCTCGACCTGGTGCAGCCGCGCCCGCTCGTCGCAGCCATCGCACTCCAGGAAGCATTCCCGGCCCCTCAGCCGGTCCGCCAGCCTGCTCCAGAAACTCATGCGCGCGCCCTCCGGTGTGCCCATGTAGGCACTGCCCGCGCACTGCGCGAGCCCCTGGGGTTGAAGAATGACAGTTCCGCCCCAGCTTAATCCGGTTGCGTGGCTGCACGCCATGCTTAACCTCCCCGGCCCAGCAGGAACGGATGAAAATCGATGACCGGCAGCGCGCGCAGCGAATGGGAATTCTGGATCGACCGGGGCGGCACCTTCACCGATGTAATCGGCCGCGCCCCGGACGGCCGGCTGCAGGCGCTCAAACTCCTGTCGGAAAGCCCGGACTATCCTGACGCCGCGACCGAAGGCGTGCGCCGCCTGTCAGGCGGCGAGCCGGTCGCTGCGGTGAAGATGGGCACGACTGTCGCCACGAATGCGCTGCTGGAACGCAAGGGCGCGCGCACGCTTTTCCTGGTGACGCAGGGCTTTGCCGACCTGCTGGTGATCGGCGACCAGACGCGTCCGGATATCTTTGCCCTCGACCTGACCCGCCCTGACCCGCTCTACGACCGGGTGGTGGAGATCGCGGAACGCCTCGATGCCGATGGCGGGATCGTGCAGACGCTGGACGAGGCCGCCGCCCGCCAGGCGCTCGAAGCGGCGCGGACCGACGGTATCGAGACCGTCGCCATCGCGCTCATGCACGCCTATGCCAACGATGTGCACGAAGCCCGCCTGGAAGCCCTTGCTCGCGAAGCCGGCTTCACGACGATTGTGCGCTCCTCGGTCGCCTCGCCGCTGGTCAAGATCGTGCCGCGCGCCTCGACCACCGTGCTGGACGCCTATCTCACCCCGGTGCTGCGCAATTATGTGAACCGGGTCGACAAAGGGCTGGAGGGTACGCCGCTCTTCTTCATGCAGTCCTCCGGCGGGCTCGCCCCGGCCGGGGCCTTCCATGCCCGCGACGCCGTACTGTCCGGCCCCGCCGGCGGCGTGGTCGGCATGGCCAAGACCGCCAAACGCGCCGGCCAGCCCAAGGTGATCGGGTTCGACATGGGCGGCACCTCCACCGATGTGTCGCGCTATGACGGCGACCAGTATGACCGGGTGCAGGAAACGCTGGTGGCCGGCCAGCGTCTGCGCGCGCCGATGATGGCCGTGCATACGGTCGCTGCCGGTGGCGGTTCCATCCTCACTTTCGACGGCGAACGCGCCCGCGTCGGCCCGGACAGCGCCGGTGCCATGCCCGGCCCGGCCGGCTATGGCCGCGGCGGCCCGGCGGCAGTAACGGACGCCAACATCGTGCTCGGCCGTATCCAGCCGGACTGGTTCCCCAAGGTTTTCGGCGAAACCTCCGACGCGCCGCTCGATGTCGAGGCCAGCCGCACCGCCCTCGCCGCCTTGGCGGACGAGATGGGGCTGGGCAGCGCCGAGGAGGCCGCAGAGGGCTTTCTCGCTGTGGCCGTGGAAAGCATGGCCCAGGCGATCAAGCAGATCTCCATCGGCCAGGGCGTGAACCCGTCCGGCTATGCGCTCGCCGCTTTCGGAGGTGCCGGTGCCCAGCATGCCTGCCGCGTCGCCGACGCGCTGGGCATGACGACCGTGCTGATCCACCCCTATGGCGGGCTGCTGTCCGCCCTGGGCATCGGGCTGGCCGATATCCGCGAAACCCGCATGGCCGCAGTCGAGGCGCCGCTGGAAAGCGCCTTCGACGAGGCTGGCCTTGTTGCGCAGCGCCTGGATGAGGACGCTCGCAGCGCCCTCGCCGCCCAAGGCCTGCCCGCCGCGGCCATCCGCTCGCACGGCGAATGGCGGCTCAAGGTGTCCGGTTCGGACACGTCCATCCCTGTGCCGGCCGGATCGCGCGACATGATGGAGGCGACCTTCCGAGACGCCCATAAACGCCTGTTCGGCTTCATTCCGGAAGGGGAGCTGATCGTTGAATCGGTCACCCGCGAAGCCGAATGCTCGCCGCCGGGCTCCTCCGACTGGTCGATCGACATGCCCGCGCCGGAAACCGGCACGCCGCGTCCGAAGGCCCGGGCCCGCATGTTCGATGCCGGCGGCTGGAATGACGTCCCCGTCTACGCCATCGACCAGTTCGCAGCCGGCATGAGCGAGGCCGGTCCCGCGCTGATCATGGATCCCAATTCCACCATTGTGGTCGACCGCGGCTGGACCGCCACGCGCCTGGAGGACGGCACGCTGTCGCTGTCCCGCGCCGAAGCCGCAGGCGATCATCGCGGCGGCACCGAACTCGATCCGATCCGGCTGGAGCTCTTCAACAAGCGCTTCATGTCCGTCGCCGAACAGATGGGCGTCGCCCTGGAGCGCACGGCGCACTCGGTGAACATCAAGGAACGCCTCGACTTCTCCTGCGCCGTTTTCGACGCCGAGGGCGGGCTGGTCGCCAACGCGCCGCACATGCCGGTGCATCTGGGATCCATGTCGGCCTCGGTCCGGGCCGCCGCCGAAGCGCATCCGGATCTCGGTCCCGGCGATGCCGTCGCCGTAAATGCACCCTATGACGGCGGAACGCATCTTCCGGACATCACACTTGTCACACCTGTGCATGACCCTGTGTCACAGGAACGTCTCTTCTATGTCGCCTCAAGAGGGCACCATGCCGATGTCGGCGGCATCGCCCCGGGATCTATGCCGCCCTTCTCGCAAACCATCGACGAGGAAGGCGTGCAGTTCCGCAATGTGAAGGTGATGGAGACCGGCCGCTTCCTGGAAGCCACCGTGCGCGACGTGCTGGCTTCAGGCCTGCACCCGGCGCGCCGGCCCGACCAGAATATCGCCGACATGAAGGCCCAGCTCGCCGCCTGTGCCAAGGGCGCCGACGAACTCCACCGCCTGGTCGCCGATAACGGGCTGGACGTGGTGAAAGCCTATATGGGCCACGTCCAGGACAATGCCGAACGCGCCGTGCGCCGGGTGATCGATGCGCTGGATGACGGCGTGCACACGGTACGTCTGGATGATGGCGCACAGATCTGCGTCACCATCTCGGTCGACCGCGAGAACCGTTCGGCGACCGTGGATTTCACCGGCACCTCGCCCCAGCGCGACAGCAATTTCAACGCCCCGGCCTCGGTCGCCCGCGCGGCCGTGCTCTACGTCTTCCGCTGCCTGGTGGGCGATGCCATTCCGCTGAACGAGGGGTGTCTGAAACCGATCGAGCTGATCATCCCGGATGGCTGCCTGCTCAATCCGCGGTCACCGGCGGCCGTGGTGGCGGGCAATGTGGAGACCAGCCAGCTGGTCGTCGATGCCCTGTTCGGCGCGACGGGCCGCATGGCCGCAGCCCAGGGCACGATGAATAATCTCACCTTCGGCAATGACCGCCACCAGTATTACGAGACGATCTGCGGCGGCGCCGGTGCGGGCGTGGATGCCCAAGGCGACGGCTTTGCCGGCGAGAGCGCGATCCACACCCACATGACCAATTCGCGCATGACGGATCCGGAAGTGCTGGAGCGGCGCTACCCGGTGCGCGTCGATCATCACCGCATCCGTCACGGCTCCGGCGGCACAGGACGCTGGCGCGGCGGCGATGGCAGCCAGCGCCGGCTCACCTTCCTGGAACCGATGGAGGTCGCCCTCCTCTCCTCGCGGCGCTCGGAAAACCCGTTCGGCCTGGCCGGCGGCGGCGACGCCTACCCCGGACATCAAAGGGTGATCCGCGCAGGCGGTGCAGTGGAAGACCTGCCCGGCCTGTTCCGCATCGATGTGGAGGCGGGTGACGCTATCGAAATCGAGACGCCGGGCGGCGGCGGGATGGGTTGAAACCCTTGAAGCGCTGACCACCAGAATAGCGACCGGCAATCGCTACTGGGTGCGGCTTCCGGGGCCAACTGGCGATCCAAAGTGGCAGACGTGCAGCACCCACGCCAAATATAAAGGACAGCACCCCGCGCTTTCGGTCAAATTGTGCCGGTCACCACTTTTTCAGGACAAGGGCTTCGCTGCCGGAGCTTTCGATAGCGGACGACACCATGACGCCCTATCGTGGTCCAGAAAGGCTTGGAGGTGCGACTATGAATCTTGAGCAAGCGGCACTTATTGCGCAAATCGCCGGCGCTATCGTCGTTGCCGCGACCCTTATCTACCTCGCGCTGCAGGTTCACCAGGGCGCGCGGCAAATGCGGTCTGAAGCTCGGCAGGCACAGCTCACCTATGATCAGACCGGCGTCTACAAGTTCGTCGACTTCCCGGAACTTGGCCTCATCATGTCGAAGGCCGAACCTCCAAGTTTCGAAGAAAAGACGAAACTCGTTTTCTGGATGATCGGGCAGATGCGGGCCCGGGAATATGAGTGGCTGCAATACAAGAACGGCGCGATCACGAAGGAGTCGTGGGAGACCTATCGCGGCGTGATTTTCTTTGTGCTCGGCACGGAACGCTGCCGGGCGCTCTGGGACGTGACCAAGGGCTACTTCAATGCCGACTTCGTCGCGATGGTCGCCGACATGACGAAGGGTGCTCCTCCGATTGACATGTGGGACAAGCTGCACGCCATCAAATAGACCACGATTGCCGGTACCTCGACAGGTCGCTTGCGGCCAGAAGTGTGCTGCCGGTCTGATATCCGATTGGGCAGCGTCTCGCCGAAGGCTGCCGGCCGGTCAGCGCAGTCGGCAGCGCATGAAGCGCCAGCCATGGTGCAGCGCTTCAGGCACCTCTGCCTCCGGATAGGGCGGGATATCGGCAAAGCCCGCGGCCTCGTACAGGCGATGTGCGGACGTCATGAAGGGGCCCGTGTCCAACACCAGGTCTTCATAGCCAAAGCTCTGCGCGTCACGGACGAGCCGATCCAGGATCTTTGCGCCCACGCCTCCACCGCGGCTCGTGCGGGAGACATAGATGCGTTTGATCTCGCCAACGCCGTCTCGTATGCGGCGGAGCCCGCCCATCCCAAGCGCGGATTCCCCATCAAAGACGAGATAGACAACGCCGTTTGGCGGCGTTCCCTCACACAGCTTGTCCAACGAGTTCTGGACATAATCCGGGATAGGCATTCCCAAGAGGTTTGGAAGCGTGAGCCCGAACCGGTGCTGCACGGCGTCATCGATCCAGCGGAGATACTCAGTATTGAAGTCTATGAGCAAGTCACGGTGCCGTTCGAGATTGGCTCGAACGAAGTCGATATTCATCTGCAGACCCATTCTGCTCGCGCAACCTTTTGGAAGACTGCAAGGGTGCCTTGAAGGAAGGGAGAAGGCAACGGCAAGCTCGGGCCAATCCCGGACCTTGGACGACAGCCCAAGCGGTAATTCATAGCGATTGAAGGGTTTTCGCGATGCCCGGCTCCTTGTTCACGCGCTTGAAGCCGCCGCGTCCGGACAAGGTTCACGGCCATGCGGGTGTCGATGATGGCCGAGTGATCTCACTCATTCTTCGCAGCTTGAAGCCCGGCGCTCTTGATCTCAAGAAGCGGATGCGGCCCCCGGCTCGATCAGCTTGCCAACAAAGCCGGCGCGAACCGCTCGCCGACCCGCAAGATTAAGCTTCTGAAAGGTTTGATCCGACACGGGGCAGGCACCGTAAATCCTTGTGTCACATGCATGAGACGATCCCCTTCGCCGGCGGCGGCCGATGCCGGCGACCTTCCTTCAAGCCAATAGGGAGCGCACCCATGCGTCTCATCTCGCTTGCCGCCCTGTCTGCGGCCCTGATCTCGGCTCCGGCCCTCGCTGGCGGCCACGCCGTTCCGCCCCAGGCCAAGATGGATCATCACGCATCCATGCAATCCGATATTGTCGACACTGCCATCGCGGCAGGCCAGTTCGAAACCCTTGTTGCCGCAGTCCAGGCTGCCGGTCTGGTCGATACGCTGAAAGGCGACGGCCCGTTCACCGTCTTCGCTCCGGTTGATGCGGCCTTCGCCGGACTTCCGGAAGGCGAGGTGGAGCGGCTTCTGCAGCCGGAAAACCGTCACGAGCTGCAGGACATCCTGACCTATCACGTCGTCCCGGGCGCGATTACCGCGGACCAACTCGCCGGATCCATCCAGACAGTCACGACTGTCGAGGGGTCTTCTGTGCTGATCGATGCGACCGACGGAGTGCGCGTGGGCAATGCCCAGGTGATCCAGGCCGATATCGCTACGTCTAACGGCGTGATCCACGTCGTCGACCGGGTAATTATCCCGGCCGGCTGACCCAAGCGCCGTCCGTCCTGACAAGGCCGGGCGGCCCTTTCCCTATTCCGCCGCTTCCTCAGCCGGACGCGACCGGCGCTTGCCGACCCGGCGCGGGGGCACCTGGCGGACATGGCCTTCAATATATTCGACGATCATGCCGGCGACATCCTTGCCCGAGGTCCGCTCCACACCCTCCAGACCCGGCGAGGAATTCACCTCGAGCACCTTCGGCCCCGTCGACGAGCGCAGCATGTCGACCCCGGCGACCGCCAGACCCAACGCCTTGGCGGCCTGAACTGCCGACGAGCGCTCTTCCTTGGTGATCCGGACCCGTTTGGCGGAGCCGCCGCGGTGCAGGTTGGAGCGGAATTCGCCGCTTTCTGCCTGGCGCATCATCGAGGCCACCACCTTGCCGCCCACCACAAAGCAGCGGATGTCGGCACCGTCGGCCTCCTTGACGAATTCCTGAACGATGAAGTTGGCGTCAAGGCCCCGGAAGGCATCGATCACCGACTCGGCCGCCTTGCGCGTTTCCGCCAGCACGACACCGCGTCCCTGGGTCGATTGCAGCAGTTTCACCACCAGCGGCGCGCCGCGCACGTGGGAGATGAGATTGGCCGTGTCCTTGGGCGAGTGGGCAAAGGCCGTCACCGGCATCTGGATGCCGGCCCGCGCCAGAACCTGGTGGGCATAGAGCTTGTCGCGCGAGGCGCCGATCGCCTCGGGGATGTTCAGACAGTAGGCGCCCATCATCGAGAACTGGCGCAGCACCGCCATGCCATAGGAGGTCATCGAGGCCCCGATACGCGGGATAACAGCATCATACTGGGGCAGCGGCTTTCCGTCGTAATAAACGTCCGGATCGGCGGCATCGATGGCCAGGGTACAGCGCGCCGTATTGATCATCTCGACGACATGGCCGCGCGTTTCCGCGGAATCCTTCAGGCGCTGCGA
This sequence comes from Maricaulis sp. ABE4_448, assembly GCF_056160825.1. Taxonomy (NCBI): domain Bacteria; kingdom Pseudomonadati; phylum Pseudomonadota; class Alphaproteobacteria; order Maricaulales; family Maricaulaceae; genus Maricaulis; species Maricaulis sp. ABE4_448. The sequence goes on along the minus strand of NZ_JBSWXX010000002.1, from coordinate 183,584 downwards.
GGAATAATTGTTCGGCTCGCGCGTCAGGATGGCAATGCGCAGCGGGCGCTTAACCGGCCGGCGCTTGGGAAAATCCTTGTAGAGATCGTAGCTCAGCTCGCCCTGGGCATAGGACAGGGTCGGATTGACGATCATGTCCTCGCGGATCGCCTGACGGCCCAGCAGCATGCGGTACATCATCGTCTCGCGATTGGTCAGCGTCAGCTCGACCGGCCATTCCCGTTCGCCCATGCGTACAGGTGTCTCGATCACCCAGCGCAGCTCGCGCTCGCCATTCGAGGAAATCACCTCGCGGCGGTCGACGGCCGGCGCCGAACACACCACCTCAATCTCCGGCTTGTCGGGAATCGGATGCAGCACGAAACGGACTTGCGGACTCTCCAGCGGGCCGAAGGGTTCGACCGACACCGCATGCAGCGCCGAGGTGCGCGCGCCTGTGTCCACCTTCGCCTTGACGGCCGGAATGTTGAGCTTGGGGAAGGCGGCCCACTCCTCCCATCCCAGCGTGAATGCATCCGCCATTCGGACGTCTCCCGTTTCGTTTGGTGAACCCGTTATAGCACAACGGGATATCTGCACAGGGGGAAGGCGCCAGATGCGTGTCCGGCCTCAGATCTGGCGCGCAACCCAGATCTTCATGGTCAGCTGTCCGGAGGGTTCTTCCGGATGCAGCGCCGCCTTCTCCACCAGTTCCAGCCCGGCCTGCCCGATCCAGGCCGCCATCTCCTCGTCGGAGAAACCCAGCCGGCGGTGGTAGTGATCCTCGCGCAGCGTTTCCAGCTGGTGCGGCGCGAAATCGACGATCAGCAGATTGCCGCCCGGCTTGAGCACGCGGGCGCATTCATCAACCGCCAGCGCGGGTTCTTCCAGATAGTGCAGCACCTGGTGGACGGTCACGAGATCGGCCACGCCGTTCTCGAAAGGCAGCGCCCCGACATCAGCATGGCGCACAGAGCAGTGCCGCAGCCCGGCCTTTTCCAGATTGAGCCGCGCGACATTGAGCATGGAATGGTTGATATCCACACCGATACCGCGATCGACCCGGTCGGAGAAGAGCTCCAGGATGCGGCCCGTACCGACGCCGACATCGATCATCAGGCCGAATGGCCCCTCACCCGCCAGGCTTCGCATTACCGCCTCGACCTCGTGATCGGCCAGGTGGAAGGAACGGATGCGATCCCAGTCGTCGGCGACACTCTCGAAATAGGCCTGGGCCGCCTGGGCCCGCGCCTGCTTGATCGATTCGAGGCGCGAGAAGTCGCGCGTCATCACCGGATCCTCCTCGGGCAGGAGATCATGGGCGATCTGGGCCAGGCGCCGGCCGCCGCCGGCATCGGTCAGACGGTAGAAGACATAGGCGCCCTCGGGCAGACGTTCGGCCAGGCCGGCATCGGTCAGCAGTTTGAGGTGGCGCGAGACGCGCGGCTGGCTCTGGCCCAGGATCTGGACCAGTTCGGACACGGTCAGCTCGCCCCGCGACAAGAGCGCGACAATGCGCAAGCGCGTGGGTTCCGCCAGAGCCTTGAGCTGTGCAACCAGTGCGTCCATGAATTCCGAGTCGATAAGTGCGAATGCCCCCTTGCTTTTATCTGCATCCCCACGAAGTTCAAATGGCCGCATGTAGGCGGACCCGCCGGAGAGCGCTTTGACTACAAAGGAAATCCTCATCGTCGGCGCCGGGCTCGCCGGGATCGCCGCCGCCTGGGCCCTGCGCCAGCGCGGTCACTCGGTCACCGTCATGGACGCCCATGACCAGGCCGCTTGCGAAACCAGCTTCGCCAATGCCGGCGCGCTGACACCGTCCGAGCCGGAACCCTGGAATGCGCCGGGCGTGCACTGGCAATTGCTGCGCTCGCTGCCGGACCCGCATTCCGCGATGAAGCTGCGCCTGAAACCCCTGCCGGGCCTCGTGCCCTGGGGGCTGCGCTTCCTCGCCAACTCCACGCGCAAACGCTATGAAGCGTCCTGCCGCGCCAATTTCGCCCTGTCGCGCCACTCGCTCGCCCTTACACAGGCCGTCCGAGACAGCGAGGCGCTGGAATTCGACAATCTCACTCGCGGCACGCTGAAAGTCTGCGGTACGACGGCGCCGATGGAAGAGCGGCGGCGCATGGGGGAGATGCTGCGCGATGCCGGCCTGCGGCTGGAGCTGCTGGACCGCGACGCGACAATCGAGAAAGAACCGCTTCTGGCCAGCGTCGCCGACCGGATCGCCGGATCGATCTTCTATCCGGACGATGAGTCAGGCGATGCGCGCGCCTTCACACGCGGGCTCGCGGCGGCGGCCGAACGGGCCGGTGTGCGCTTTGAATGGAATACGCAGATCACGGATCTCGTCGACCGCGGCGGCCGCATTGTCGGCGTGCGCACCCTCGAGGAGGAAATCGAGGTCGACGATATCGTGCTGGCCACCGGTCACACGAGTTGGCGCCTGTTGCGGCCACACGGGCTTCACCTGCCGGTGCGGCCGGTGAAGGGCTATTCTCTCACCCTGGACATGTCCGGTCTCAACCAGCGCCCCGGCCTGCCGGTCGTCGACGAAGCCCGCCACGCCATCGCCACGCCGATGGGCGACCGGTTGCGCATTGCCGGCACGGCGGAATTCGCCGGGCTCGATCCGGTACTGCGCGAGGAGCGGATCGAGAATCTGCGCCAATTGCTCCGCGACCTTTATCCCGATCTCGCGCCGCAACTCCTGGCCGGCGACCAGCAGGCCTGGACCGGTTTCCGGCCCATGTCGGCCGATGGCCGCCCCTTCATCGGTGAAACCCGCGCGAAGGGTCTGTGGCTGATTACCGGGCACGGCCATCTCGGCTGGACCCAGGCCATGGGCTCCGGCGATCTCCTCGCCGCCCTGATGAGCGAGGAGACACCGCCAGTCCCGGCAGAACCCTTCTCGGCGGCGCGTTTCTAGGCAACGAAAAAGCCACGGCACGCGGCACCTCTCCGGCAGCGTTACTCCCGCGCCAGCCGCGCCGCCAGCCCTTCCCGGTCCAGTGCGGCATCAAAAGCCCGGGCCGCAGCGAAGAGGTCGACGCCGATTTCCTCAAACAGTCCGGTATAGACCCGGTTTACCCGGGCCATGAAGTCAGCGATGCGTTCCGCCTCCGCCCGGCCCTGGGCCGTCAGGCAGAGCGGTTTTCGCCGGGCATCGCCGTCATCCTGTCCGCGCCCCACCAGACCGAGTTTCTCCAATGTGCGTTCCGTCTTGATGATGGCGGCATGGGTGACGCCCAGGCGTTGCGCCAGCTCGGTCACGGTCTGGCTGGCGCGGGCGAGCAGCATGATCATGGAGAAGGTGCGCGGCGGTGCGGCAATGCCGGCCTCGCGCGCGGGCTGCACGCCCTCTTCGACCAGCCGGTCGACGATCCGTCCGAGCAGAAGGCCGATAAAACCCGGCGCCATCTCGCCGTGAATCAGCCCGCCCAGTGTGTTCCCGTACACGTCTGCCATGTCCCGATTGCCTCGCTCCAAGATTTACGTTACCAGTTACGTTACTAGTAACACTTTATTGGATCACGGTTCGTCCCATGATGAAAGTACTCCGGCTGCTGGCAGGTCTGGCCAGCCTCACCCTGCCCACCCCGGCGCTTGCCGGCGGGACCGATACAATCCCGGCCGATGCCGTTGCCGCGGATGTCACCGAGTGGCGGGACTGGCTGTTCGCCACCCATCCGCAACCCGGCTTCAGCATGGATGTCGAGGCCGTGAATGCCGGCTTCGACGCCATCATTGACGGGCTCGAGGGCGACTATACCCAGCGCGAGGCCTGGCTTGCCCTGTCGCCGCTCAATCCGCTGTTCAATGACGGGCATGTCGCGATCCGCCTGCCGCAGGAGGCCTATGAGGCCGATCTCGCCCATGGCGACGCCGCCTTCACCCTGCCCGTGCGCCTGGCAGACGGCCGGCCCGTCATCAGCGATACGATCGCGGCCGACAGCACGATCGCGCCGGGCGAGACCATTCTGGCGATCAACGGTATCGATACCCGCACACTGGTCGCGCAAGCGCTGCGCCGCACGAATGGCGATACACCCGGACTTCACGCCTACCTGGTCGAGACCCGCTTCCCGCAATATCTGTGGGCGCTGACCGGCGGCGCGCGAAGCTGGACCGTGACGCTGGAAGAGCCCGGCGGCCAGCGCCGCGAAGTGACGCTCGACCCCGCCATCGACCGCACCACGACCACACCCGGCAACTGGGACCTCGCCTTCCGCGACGAGGCCGCCATTCTCACCCTCAACACATTTGCACCGACCGTGGAGACCGAATTCAGGGCCTTCATCGACCGGGCCTTCGCCGAGATTGCCGCGCGCGGCAGCGAGATCCTCATTGTCGATATCAGCGCCAATGGCGGCGGCGCCCACATGCTGTCCGACCATCTGCTGGCCTATCTGACGACACAGCGTCACACGCCCCTGTCGGCCGTCACGGCCCGCATCACCGAACAGAACCAGGCCCTGATCCCGGGTTCACAGATCGGCGATGTCGTATCGATGCCGTTCGCCCAATGGGTCGAACCGCCGGCGGAGCTCGCCAACCGTTTCACCGGCCGCACAGCCTTTCTCGTCGGTGCCGGCACCTATTCCCAGGCCATCGTTCTGGCCGCCACGGTGCAGGATTTCGGCATTGCGCCGGTAGCCGGACCGGGGACGGAAGGCCGCGCCAATTCCACCGGCCAGGTACAGCTGCGCACGCTTACCCATACCGGGCTGGAGGTGGCGGCGCCGATCTATGTCTTCATCCGCCCCTCCGGCGACACATCCAGCGCGCCGGTCATTCCGGATATTCCGCTCGAGGGCCCGCGCGAGGCGCAGATCGACGCGCTGATCGCGCATCTGCGTGCGGATACACGGCAATGAAAACCGGCCCGGCGATCTGCCGGGCCGTTCAGGACTTGCGTATCCCGCCGGCCTACCGGCCGAACTTCTGGAACTTGATGCGCCGGGGCATTTCGGCATCGGGGCCGAGGCGGCGCTTCTTGTCTTCCATATAGTCCGCGAAGTTTCCTTCGAACCATTCCACATGGCTGTCGCCCTCGAAGGCGAGGATGTGGGTGGCCAGGCGGTCGAGGAAGAAACGGTCGTGCGAGATCACCACGGCGCAGCCCGGATAGACTTCCAGGGCCTGTTCCAGCGCCGCGAGGGTTTCCACGTCCAGATCGTTGGTCGGTTCGTCGAGCAGCAGGAGATTGCCGCCGGTCTGCAGCGTCTTGGCGAGGTGGACGCGATTGCGCTCACCGCCCGACAGCAGGCCGACCTTCTTCTGCTGGTTGCCGCCCTTGAAGTTGAAGGCGCCGACATAGGCCCGGCTCGGCACTTCCTTGCCGCCCAGATCGATCATGTCATTACCGCCGGAAATCTCTTCCCAGACGGTCTTGTTCGGATCGAGCGCATCGCGCGACTGGTCGACATAGGACAGCTGCACCGTCTCGCCGAGACGGATCGAGCCCTCGTCCGGCTTGTCCTGGCCGGTGATCATCTTGAACAGGGTGGACTTGCCGGCGCCGTTCGGACCGATCACGCCGACCACACCGCCCGGCGGCAGTTTGAACGACAGCCCGTCGATCAGCAGCTTGTCCTCGAAACCCTTCTTCAGGTTCTCGACTTCCACCACGACACCGCCCAGGCGCGGCCCCGGCGGGATATTGATCTGGGCGTGGTTGATCTCGCGCTTCTCGGCGCTCTCACGCAGTTCCTCATAGGATTTGATACGCGCCTTGGACTTGGCCTGGCGGGCCTTGGGCGAGGAGCGGATCCATTCCAGTTCGCGCGCCAGCGCCTTGTCCTTGGACGAGGCTTCGCGCTCTTCCTGGGCCATGCGCTTGGCCTTCTGCTCCAGCCAGGCCGAATAGCCGCCCTCATAAGGCACACCGCGGCCGCGATCGAGCTCGAGCGTCCAGGTGGTGATCGAGTCGAGGAAGTAACGGTCGTGGGTGACGATCAGGACGGCGCCCTCGAACTTTTCCAGATAGGTCTGCAGCCAGTGCACGCTTTCCGCGTCCAGGTGGTTGGTCGGTTCGTCGAGCAGCAGCATGTGCGGTTCGGACAGGAGGAGGCGGCACAGTGCGACGCGGCGGCGCTCACCGCCGGAGAGGTCCGCGACACCCCAGTCGGACGGCGGGCAGCGCAGCGCCGTCATCGCCATCTCGATCTTGCTATCGATATCCCAGGCGTTCTCGGCGTCGATCTTTTCCTGCAGCGCCGTCATCTTCTCCATCAGCTCGTCGGAATAATCCTCGGCGAGCTGCATGGAGATGGCGTTGAACTCTTCCAGAAGCTGTTTCTGCTCGGAACCCTCGATGACGTTTTCCCAGACCGTCTTGCTCTCGTCGAGCTGCGGTTCCTGGGGCAGATAGCCGACCTTCACGCCCTTCTCGGCCCAGGCCTCGCCGGTGAACTCCGTGTCCATGCCCGCCATGATCTTCAGCAGGGTGGACTTACCCGCACCGTTGACGCCGACGACACCGATCTTGGCGTCGGGCAGGAAGTGGAGGGAAATGTCCTGGAAGACCGGCTTGGAAGCACCCGGATAGGTCTTCGACAGCTTGTCCATATGGTAGACGTATTTATAGGCGGCCATTGCGGTTCGGTTCTCTTGTCTGGCAGGGAATCTTGAGCCGCACCGTGTAGCGGAGACGCGCTGCAAGGGCAATGCGGGAAAGGTGTGGGGGATCGGTCGCGAGCCAGGGCATCGAGCCAAGTCCCGCTTTATGCTGCCGGCGCACCATATTGAAAGCTGACCACGAGAATTCCGGTAATCTGGGCGCATATGTTGGCAATGACATTAAGGACCAGGATTGCCAGTGCCAGCAATCCGGCCCGCCAGATCCGCCCACCCGGTGACCGGGTCTTGAAACCGCCCCGGAAGGCGGTCACCGCGTCCAGACCGAATGTGCACATGCCGATTAGAACGCCGAATGCCGTCAGGTGGGTCGGCGGAATGAGCGCCATGGCGGGCAGGAAGAGGGTCAGCAGGGTTGCACTTGGGATCATGACCGCAAACACGTTCCGGACACGAAAGCTGTAGGTCGTCTTTTCGCCCCAGAACGGGAAAAACCCGAGGATGAACAGGAATAATGCGAGCTGGGCCGCCGGCGCGATGGCATAAATCCATAGCGCCGCTGTCTCGCCCAGCGCCTCGAAAGAGGAGCCGGGTGCCGGAACAATGCCCGCATTCCGGAACCCTTCGGCGTAGGCTGCGACCAAGGGCGTATCGCTGCCGATCCACAAGAATTGCAGCAGCGATGTCAGCGCAATCAGCGACAGCCAGAGTCGGACGGACGGCGTGTACCGGCCGCCCCAATCCGATTGCCCTGCCGCAGTAAAATAGGTGGTCGGGTAGACCCAGATTGTTCCGATGGACCACAGGCCGCGAATATTGAGACCGAAGACATCTTCGGCGAGATCATCAATTGCGATTTTGTCCTTCAAGACAACGCCCCACCTTCCTGTACAGCCAGTCTGACAGCTCGCCGGACATATTCCACCCTTTCATTGACAGACCTGCCGCCGACCCGACAGTTTCATGACATGGCGGGTTTTTGACGTGTCCGAAGCCCTCCTTCTTTCGCCAATTCGAGAGGAATACGGCAGCGAGGACGACATGAGCATTCAGACACGACGCGTTGAAAAGGGCTGGTCCCAGGAGGAGCTTGCGCTTCATTCCGGACTGAGTGTCCGCACCATTCAACGCATTGAAGCTGGCCGAAGGGCTGGTCTTGAATCGCTCAAATGCCTCGCAGCTGTCTTCGAAACTACCGTGAGCGAATTGATAAAGGAGCAAGACATGGACACGAAACCCGCCCCCAAGGCTGCATCCACCATGCCGTCCGGCCCCGCGACTTCGGCCAGCCATGCTGAACGGAGTGCCATCGAGTACGTCCAGAACCTGAAGGCCTTCCACCTGCATTGGATTTGCCTTGTTTTCGTCGTCCCCGGCCTTTACATCCTGAACGCTATCCTCAGCCCCGACTTCATGTGGGTGTATCTGGTAGGCGCAATCTGGGCGGGCGCGCTAGTCCTGCATGCCGTCGTCCTGTTTGGACTGTTCAACATGTTCGGCGCCAGCTGGGAGCAAAGCCAATTTCAAAAACGCATGTCGAAATAGGACAACCGCTCTGGGCTCGATGACGGATCAGCGGCGACGGCGCGGCCGTCATCGCCCGGCAAGCACAAATATACGCTACCATTGGAAAGGCTCACCCGTGAGACACTGGCTGGCTACAATTACCTTTTTCCTGACAAGTGCGGTGTCAACACTGGCGCCGGCCCTCGTCACCGGATCGCACGCATTTGCCGCGTCGGACGACCAAGAACGCCTGTGGCGCGAAGACATTGCCGTCTACGCGGCAGAGCTCGAAGCCAGGCATATCGACCCCTTCCATTCACTGCCGCGCGAGACTTTCTACCGCGAACTCGACACGCTGAGGGAGCAGTTGCCCGACCTGTCCGAGCCCCAAATCGTGGCCGCGCTGATGCGGCTCACCCATTCGATCGGTGACGGCCATACGTCCATGCCGCTCTGGGGCGCAGGTTATCATCGTTTTCCGATCACCCTGCGGTGGATCCAAGGCCAGGCCATTGTGACGGGAACGACGCCGGAAAACGCGGCACTGCTTGGAGCCCGGATCACCCATTGGGACGGCGAAGCAATGGAGTCCGTCTATCAACAACTGGCGCCCTTTGTTCCGTTCACCGAAAACGAACACTCGCAGGCCGTTCGCGTGGCCATGTACCTGCCGGTGGCTGAACTCGGCGTTGCCATCGGTATCACCCAAAACCCGGACAGGGTGACCGTGCAATTCGACCGGAATGGCGCGCGAGAATCTGTAGAGCTGCACACTGTGGACTCCGAAACCTTCCGGAGTTCGGTGACCGAGACGATCACCTATCGCAGAAATCTGGAATCAGTGCCGGGCCTGATCGAAACCGACGGGATCCGCTTTGCCCTGCTGGCCGACGAAGAACTGGGCTATATCCGGTTTGATCAATACCCCTCGATAGACGAAATGCGTACCTTCGCAGAGGCGATAGCGACCGAAATGCAGCGGGCAGGCACACGCAACCTGGCGATTGATTTTCGCGAGAATTTCGGTGGCAACTTCTTTGTCGGGCTGGCGCTCGCTGAAGACCTGATCCTTCTCGACCAGATCAATTGGCGCGAAGGGGTCTATGTCCTTCAGGGTGGCGTCACCTTTTCAGCCGCCATGAGCAATGCTGCGCAGTTTTCCGACATGCTCAATGCCCGACGGGTTGGCGAACCGAGCGGCGCAAACCCTTGTGGTTATCAGGACATGGGCCAGTTCAGCCTGCCCAATTCAGGCTACCTCGTCAGCTATTCCAAACGCCATTATTGCTTTGCAGACGCAACGGATGGTGCGCTGGCACCGGACATTCATGTCGCCATCAGGCCGGAAGACTTTCTGGCCAATGAAGACCGCGCCCTGGATTGGATCCTGCAGGACATTGAAAACAGGCAGGCAGAACGCAACTGACCCGGCCCGACCTGGCCTCTCCCCAACCCGGGTAGGGGCAACTTATCCCACACTGTGCACCCCCTCACCGTCATCCTGACGCAAGTCAGGACCCAGTGTCGCAAGTCGGCTTTCGCCAAGCCTGGCAATAGCTTGCGTCGCAGTCTGGGTCCCGGCCTGCGCCGGGATGACGGTGTTTGGGGGCGGATATCGGAAACTTATCCCCGCCGGCTCAACTGCGCGTAAGATCGTCAGCGGTTTCCGGGATGGGAGGCATGAGCTCAGTCCCTTGTGCCCGGGAGCGTGCGGAGCTCGTCCGCGCCTGGTGGGTGACAGCATCAGGCTCCGGCGTGGCCATCTGCGGGGACACCGGCAAAAAGCTCGACCGGCCCGTGCCTGCAGGTTTCGAGACGGTCCCGCAAGGGACCCGGGTAAATCTCCGCGTGCGGGATGCCTCGGGCATCACCACCAAACCTTCAAATGCGGACACGATGTCCGCCGTGCATCCCGCACCCCCTCTCATATCTCCAGGGCGCAAGCCCGTGGAGGATTTCGTGCTGAGCAGGTTTCTTTCCTCCCCATTCCATGGGGAGGTGGATCGCCGCCAAGCGGCGAGACGGAGGGGCGCCGCGTCAGCGGCGATGTGTCAGCGACAGGCTCCACCGCCTCCCGGCGCTCCGCGCCGGCCCCTTCGACCCCTCCTTCGCCAAGGCGATGGAGGGCCCACTTCCCCACCAAGTGGGGACGAAAGGGGAGTGAAGTGGGGAGCCCCCGCTCAATCGTGCAGGCCCTTGCCGGCCAGGATGCGGGGGCGGTGTTTGGCGATGCGGTTGCGGCGGGTCTGGGCCTGTTTGGCGCCGGCGATATGGAGGGCATAGCCGCGCTGGCGGCCGGGGGTGAGCGCGTCGAAGGCGGTGCTGAGTTCGGCGTCGTCGGCGAGCGCCTCGGTCAGTTCTTCCGGCAATTCCAGCTCCCCCCGGGGCGGCAGTTTCGCGCCAGACATCTCCACAGCAATCGCAGACGCAACGAGCGCCCGCAATTGCGGTTCCGCCGACCGGATAGCGTCGGCGCCGGTGAATTCCAGCCGTTTCGCGGAGCGCGAATTGGGGCCCTGTTCGCGCAGAAGGCCGTCCGGATCGTCGACCAGCGCGCCCTTGAAAAACATCAGCGCCAGGACGTCCTTCATCGGCTGCATGATGGCGATGTTCTCGCCGGCATGGGCATAGCAGGGCTTGGCCCATTTCAGCGCCTCGTCGAGCCCGCAATCGAGCAGGACAGGCCGCAGGACCCGCATCTCCTCGCGCCATGAGCCGGGCGTTTCCAGATAGTCATCAACGGGGCTGGACATGGCAAATCATACCGCTTGTATCTGCTCGCCCCAGAGAAACACGCCCATCCCTGAGGTCAACGGTATTCGCCCACTCCCCAACCCGGCAGAGCACGGTTAGTGTGCCGCCGGACCCATGGGGAGAGCGTTCATGAAATACCGGTTGATAGCCGCCACATCCATCCTTCTGGCCGCGTGCCAGCCGGCGCAGGACGATGCAGCCTCGACGCCGGAGGCGCCTCCGGCAGCCGAGCCTGCCCTCTCCATCGAACGCGCCTTTGCCAGTCCAGACCTCGCCGGCGCCCGGCCGCGTTCGCTGACCTTCTCGCCGGACGGCAGCCGCGTCACCTTCCTGCGCGCCAAGGAGGAGGACGCCTCCGTGCTCGACCTCTGGGCCATGGATATCGATGGCGGCGAGCCCTATCGCCTGGTCGATGCCCGCGTGCTGGCACCGGAAGAGCAGGAGCTTTCCGAAGCCGCCCGGCAATTGCGCGAACGCGCCCGCATCTCCGAAAGCGGCATCGTCTCCTATGACTGGGACAGTCAGGGCGAGGCCATCCTCGTGCCGCTCGATGGCGACGTCTTCCGCGTCGATGTCGGGAGCGGCGAAGCCCGGCGCCTGATGGAGACACCGCAATACGAGACCGATGCCCGCATCTCCCCACAGGGCAATTTCGTCTCCTTCGTGCGCGAGCAAAATCTCTACCTCATCGACCTGGAGACCGGCGAAGAGACCGCACTGACCACGGAAGGCAGCGGGCTGATCTCCTGGGGCATGGCGGAATTCGTCGCCCAGGAAGAACTGGACCGGCGCACCGGCTACTGGTGGTCGCCGGACGAGCGTTATCTCGCCATCGCCCGGGTCGATGAAAGCCCGGTCGACAATATCGAACGCATGGAAATCGCCACCGACGGCTCGGCCGCCGTGGTCGACCAGCGCTATCCGCGCGCCGGCACCGACAATGCGATCGTCGAGCTCTTCATCCTCGATCGCGAGAGCGGTGAACGCCGCCAGGTCGAGCTGGCCGGGACCGACGACATCTATCTGGCCCGTGTGAACTGGGCGTCCGACAGCCGCACGGCCTACATCCAGGTGCTCAACCGGATGCAGAACGAACTCACCATCCTGGCCGCCGATCCGGCGACCGGCGAGGCGAGCGACTGGCTGGTCGAAACCACCGATGTGTGGATCAATCTGACGAATGATTTCCGCGCCCTGGCCGATGGCAGCGTGATCTGGACCAGCGAGGACACGCCGGGCGGCTACCGCCATATCCAGCACCGCGCCGCCGACGGTTCGCTGATCGCCCAGGTCACGGCCGGCGACTGGCTGGTCAACGAGGTCGATGCCGTCGATACCGAAAACGGCCTGGTCTATTTCACCGGCTGGACCGAGACGCCGCTGGAACGCCATGTCTATTCGGTGCCGCTGGACGGCTCGGCCGATCCGGTACAGATCACGCAGGATGAAGGCCGCTGGTCGGCCACTTTCGCCAGCGATGCAGCCACTTTCATCGGCACTTATGACGACAACGACACACCGGCCCAAACCGCGCTTTATGCGGCGGACGGCGAACGGATTCGCTGGATCGAGGAAAACGCCGTCACCGAAGGCCATCCCTATTTTGACTATGCGGCCGGCCACATCGTACCGCAGTTCGGCACGCTGACCGCGGCCGACGGCACCACGCTGCACTACCAGCTCTACCTGCCGGCCGATTTCGACCCGAACCGGCAATATCCCGCCGTTCAGTATCTTTATGGCGGCCCGCATTCCCAGCAGGTGCATCGCGGCTGGCAGGGCGTGCGTCCCCAGCTCTTTGCCCAGCGCGGCTACGTCTATTTCACCATCGACAATCGCGGCGCCTGGAACCGCGGTCGGGCGTTCGAAAGCCATATCCAGCGCCGCATGGGGTCGGTCGAAGTGGAGGACCAGCTCGTCGGTCTGGACTATCTGAAAAGCCTGGACTTCGTGGATTCAGACCGGGTCGGCATCTGGGGCTGGTCCTATGGCGGCTACATGACGCTGATGACCACGCTGCAGGCACCCGGCGCCTTCGCGGCCGGTGTTTCGGGCGCGCCCGTCACCGACTGGGCGCTGTATGACACCGCCTATACCGAGCGCTATATGGATCACCCGGACGCGAACTTCGAGGGCTATCAGTCCTCCTCGGTCTTTGCGCACCTGGACAATTACGAAACGCCTCTGCTGCTGATCCACGGCATGGCGGACGACAACGTCATCTTCGCCAACTCCGTGCGGCTCTATTCGGAAATGCAGGAACGGCGCTATCCGTTCGAGATGATGACCTATCCCGGCCAGCGCCACGGCGTGCGCGGCGAGGCCCGGCAGGTTCATCTCTGGCATACGATCTTCGACTATTTCGACCGCAAGCTGAAAGACGGGGAATAAGCCTTGCGCCGGAACGGTTGCTGATCGTCAGAAGGCCACCCAGCGGTCGGCATCGGCGCGCATGCGGTCGCGGCGCGCTTTCCAGTCCGGCATCAGACCCGCTACCACCCGCCAGTAGGCGGGCGAATGATTGTGCTCGATGAGGTGCGCCGCTTCATGGGCACAGACATAATCGATCAGCGGCTCCGGAAACCCCATCAGCCGCCAGTTGAGCCGGATCGTGCCATCGGCGGCGCAGGAACCCCAGCGCCGTTTCTGGTCCCGCACGATGACCTTGCGGACAGGCCGCCCCAGCTGCGCGGCATAGGTCTCGACACGCGGCGTCATCAGGGCTTGGCCTTGCCGGATATAGAAACGCTGCAGCGCGGCCGTCAGGGTGCGCACGCGCAGCTCGCCGGACAGGTCCGGATCGTGGCGCAGGACCAGCCCGTCGCCATCGCGGCGAACACTTGTGCGCACACCGGTCGGGTCCAGCCGCAGGCTGATCTCGCCACCCAGCCAGGGCAGGACCGCACCATCCGCCAAGTCCAGCGTGCGCGGCGCTGGCCGCGCCGACCAGGCATCCAGCTTGGCCAGGATCCAGCCGGACTTGGACGCCAGTGCGCGCTCGACATCCCGCTCGCTCACACGGCGCGGGGCCGTGACTTTCAGACCGTCATGGCCGATGGAAAATCCGATCGTGCGCCGGTCCGACCGGCGCAGCAGGTAGGCGATGTCCCGACCGTCCAGCCGGATGGAGCGGGTCGCCGGCGTCATGCCACCGTCAGGAGATCGCCGCAAATGGCTTCAAGCCCCGCCCGGTCCTCGGTGTCGAAGGCCCCGAACTCGGTCGAGTCGACATCGAGGACCGCGACGAGCGCACCACTGGCATCACGCACAGGCACCACGATCTCGGAGTTCGACCGGCTGTCGCAGGCGATATGTCCGGGGAAGGCGTGGACATCCTCGACCAGCTGGGTTTCGCCCGTCGCCGCGGCCGCACCGCACACACCCTTGCCGAAGGGGATGCGCAAGCAACCGAGCGTGCCCTGATAGGGACCGACAACCAGTTCGGCCGGCTTGTCCGGATCGACAAGGTAGAAACCGGTCCAGAAGAAGCGCTCACCGAAAGCCTCGCGCAACAGGCAGGACGCCGTAGCATAGCGGGCGGTCAGGCTGGTCTCGCCGGCGATCACCGAGGCGATCTGCTTGCGGACATCGGCATAGGTTTCGGACTTCGCGGACATGGTCGGTATTTCCTTCTGGCGGGCCGGGCACAGATTGGGTGTGCGCCCGTCGGGTTCAAGCCCGCGCTGCAGCCCTCAGCCGCTAGAGCCGCACAAACCCGCGCAGGGAGTGCCGGATGGCGCGATCGATGACCTGCTCAGCGACGTCGCCGCCATCGCCGCCGGCGCTGCCCTGTCCGCCACCATCGCGGCGATCTCCGCGGGGATCGTCGTGCTGGCCGGTTTCGTATTCCAGGCGCGTATTGATCATGCGGATACGGGCATCGACCAGACCGTTGATCATTTCCTCGACCTTGGACTCGACATTCATGCCCAGCTCGCGCGCCTCCTTCGCCGAAATTGCCTGGCTGTGCGACAGTTCGCCGGACGACAGGTAGTCGGCCAGATAATGCTCGGGCTTGCCGGGTTTGCGATGGACCGGATTGACAATCTCGCGCGCCACCTTGACCGCATACTGGTCGTATTTGCGAGCTTCGTGCGCCAGCATCACCAGCACGTCCTGGGTCGCCAGAACGCCCTTCTGCTCGATCAGGGCGTTATAAGCATCGGTGGGGAAGCCGCCATAAATCGTGTCGATCGGGCCGAGCGAGGCGGTCTTGTTCATGCATACCTTGTCGGCCGCCAGCGCGATCATCGTGCCGCCCGACATGGCGATATAGGGAATATGGGCGATGACCCGAGGCTCGCGTTTGGGATTATGGTGGCCCTTGATCTTCTCCAGATGCTGGCGCAAGGCTTGGGCGATCATGTGGGCCGGGCGGGCATAACCGCCCAGCGTGTGCAGAACGACCACGATCTTCGCCCGCGCATTCGCCTGACGGATCGCCGCGACCGCCTGCAGCGCCTCGTCGAAGGCGATCTGTTGCTGGGCACTGTCGCGACCGACGAAATCGTCGCCAAGATCGTGGATCAGGTCGATCAGGACGGTATTGCCGGTCTCGATCTTCTTGCGAAGCTTTTCGTATTCCCGGCGTGCATCCTCATAGTCGGCGAAGCGCTTGCGGCGAAGCTTGACGATCTGACGCTCGTCGGAGCTCGCACGTTGCCGGGCCATATGGTGGGCATAGATATAGATCAGGCAGGCGATCACGGCGAGCGCAATCGCCGCCCCAATCAGGACGGTATTGTCGATGCCTTCCACCACGGCACCCCCCAAGGACACGCATCACCCACGGATGCGAAACGTCCCGGAGATATTAACCAAACCCTAACGAGGCCGACAAGCTGAACCGGTCGGTTTCCGCGCAGCTAGTCGAGCGCGCCGGACAGGGTTGAAGCGCCACCACCGCCGGCCGCGATCTCGCGCTCGCCTGCCAGCTGGTTCAAAAGACCCGCCAGACGCACACCGGCCTGTTTCAGCCGGTCGCGGCTCATGCGCAACGAGCGCTGATAGTAGGCCTCACCTGGCTCGATCGTCTGGTCGGCCCGCGCCCAGTAGTAGGCAAATTCGCGCGAGCGGACGATGTCATGGCTCTCCTGCGCCCAGCCGATGGAATCGAGCTGCGCATAGACGTCCACGCCGCCAAGCGGGATTTCCGCCTCGAGTGCATCGGCCAGATACTGCCAGCGCCCGGCTTCCGGAGCCCAGGGCCATTCCTCGCTCATATGGTCGAGCAGGATTTCGCTGTCCCAGACGCGGTGCAGATTGGTGAAACGCTCGCCGCGCCACAGCACAGGGATATCATTGCCGCCGCGATCACCCTCGATCGAGACATGCAGGGGCTGGTGCACATCGCCCACCCAATGCGCCAGGAATTTCAGCGCTTCCAGCCGCTCTGCATCGCTGCGGGCGTGGTCGGCGAAAATACCGGCATGAAGGTCGATGGCCCGGGTGAGGCAGCCGTCCTCGGCACAGTCTTCCGGGTCGATGTGTGAATCGTCCCGGGTCTGGTTCACATAGTGCCAGGGCGCCGTGTGGCGGTGCGTCGTGCCCCGCACTTCATCAGCCCAGGAACACGCATCGCGGAAGTGGTCGAACTGGGGGTCGAGCGCGATCAGCCGGTCCACTTCGTTCCGCGCGGCCTCGGTGAGATGCCGGTAGGCCAGGTCGCAGACGATGCGGTGCCCGTCGCGGCCATAGGCTAGCGCCGGTGCCGACAGACCAGCCGACAGGCCAGCTGCCGCCAGGACCGCAGACGCGGCCAGACAGATCCAGTTCTTCATGAAACTCGCCCTTGCCCTAGGGGCAGCCCGTCACCGCCCGTTGCGCGCTCTCTATGGGAGGCCAGGGCCAGGCTCTACTGGCCTCAACGGGCATGGAGGGCCTGGCACTACCGAAGCGGGCGGAAACGCGCGAAGCCTTCCAAATTTTCATGCAAGCATTGCAAAACTGTACCGTCTGGACGGTATTGACTGTACCGTCTGGACGGTTTATGTGCAGCGCAACATGAAATCAGACCAGGCCCCCATGTCCGAAAAGCCCACCACCAAGGATCTCATTCTCGATGCTGCGGAAACCGTCGTCTCGCGCGACGGTGCGCGGGCAATGACGATCGACGCCGTTGCTGCGGAGGCGAGCATCTCCAAGGGCGGCGTGCTCTATCACTACCCCAACAAGATCGCCCTGCTCGAAGCCATGGTGACCCGCATGGTCACCGGCGTGCGCGACGATATCCACCGCGCCGAGGCTGAAGCCGAAGCCGCAGGCGACCCGCCGCTGCCGCGGGTCATCGAAGCCCTGCTCACCCGCACCACGGCCGCCGAACCGATCGGCAATGCCATTCTCGCCGCTGCTGCCGAACAACCGCAATTGCTCGATGCCGCCGGCAAGATCCTGGCCGGCGAATTCCAGCGTCTGTCGGCCAAGGCCCCGGACCCGGTGCTCGGCCAGATCATCTTTCTCGCCCTGGACGGGCTCAAGCTCAGCATGATGCTGGGCCTCAGCCACGTTCAGCATATCCAGCTCGAAACCGTGAACGCTCGCCTCGTCGAGATGACCCGGGAGATGTACTCATGACCCGCCTCACCCTTCTCCCGGCGCTTGCCGCCCTGGCAGCCCTTGCGGCGTGTTCGGCCGAAGCGCCGACCGCGGAAGCCCCGCCGCGTTTCGTGCAGCTCGGCGAGGTTCGCGGCATGGCGCCGGAAACCCGTCACGAATTCGTCGGCCGCGTGGAAGCGCGGTTGAGCGTCGACATGGCCTTCCAGGTGGGCGGCCAGCTGGCCGACCTGCCGATCAATGAGGGCCAGCGCATTGAAGAAGGCGCCCTCGTGGCCCGGCTCGACCTGGAAGACTTCGAACGGGCGCTGCGCGAGGCACGGGTCCAGCTCCAGCAGGCCCGGACCGATCTGGAGCGCCAACGCACCCTGCATGAGCGCGGCATCGCCTCCCAGGCGGCGCTGGACAGCGCCCAGACCCAGTATGATCTGCGCCTGGTCGCGCTGGAAAACGCCCAGCAGAACCTGCAATACGCGACGCTGAGCGCGCCCTTCGACGGGCTCATCAGCCGCCGCCTGGTCGACAACTTCACCATCGTCTCGCCGGGCCAGCCGATCGTGCGCATCCAGGACGTCGGCGAGCTGCGGGTCTCCATCCCGGTTTCCGAGGACATGGTCGCCACCTTCGACCAGAACAATCTGATCAAGCTGGAGGCGGCCTTCTCCTTCCTGCCCGGCCAGACCTACGATCTCACACCGCGCGAGCTGGTGAGCGAACCCGAAGATGCCTCCAACACCTATCGTGCCATTGCAGCCCTGCCTGCCGATATCCCGGCCAATATCCTGCCCGGCATGACCGCCACCGTCTGGGCGGAGTTCGAGTACAATGGCCCGGTCTCCACCGATGTGTCGGTGCCGCTGGCCGCTGTTTCTGAACGCCCCGATGGCAGCAACACGGTGTGGGTCTATGACACGGAAGCCGGCACGGTCGCCCCGCGCGTCGTGGAAACCGACGGGCTGCGCGGTGATCGCGTCATTATCACCGCCGGCATCGAGGCCGGTGAACGCATTGTCACCGCCGGCGTCTCCGCCCTGCATGAGGGCATGCGCGTGCGCCCGCTCGACGAGACCCAGCCGCGCTTCGGAACCGCCCAATGAGCACGTCCTCCCAGACCGCCCTCTCCCTCGCCCGCCTCTCCATCCAGAAACCGGTCCTGACCTGGCTGGTCATCCTGTTCTGCGTGCTGGGCGGCCTGTTCGGCTTCATGAATGTCGGCCGGCTGGAAGACCCGTCCTTCACCATCAAGGAAGCGATCATCTTCGCACCCTATCCGGGCGCGACCGCCGAAGAGGTGGAGCTTGAAGTCACCGAGCATCTCGAGATCGCCCTCCAGCAGATGGAAGAGGTCAAGGAGATCCGCTCGGAATCCTCGCCAGGCATTGCGGAAATCCATGTCGAGGTGCATGACACGATCGACGGGCCGGACATGCCCGCCGTCTGGACAGATCTGCGCGCCCGCATCCGCGATGCCACGCCGGGCCTGCCCCCTGGCGCCGGCACGCCCATCGTCTACGACGATTTCGGCGACACTTACGGCATCTTCTACGCCATCACGGCCGAGGGCTATTCCGACAGCCGGATCCGCGACATCGCCCGCATGCTGCGGCGTGAGCTGCTGACCGTCCAGGATGTCGCCAAGGTCGCCGTGGAGGGCGAGCCGGAAGAGCGCATTTTCATCGAGATCCCGCAGGAGACCCTGTCCCAGCTGGGTCTGTCCTATGAGAGCCTGCTGAGCGAACTGAACCGCCAGAATGCCGTCGTTTCGGCCGGCGCAACGCCGCTCGACGAGCGCTATGTGCGCATCACCATTCCGCAAACCCTCGGCGGGGTGGATACCATTTCCAACCTGCTGATCACGCCGGGCAATGGCTCGGAGACCATCCGCCTGTCCGATATCGCCGAGGTCCACCGGGCCAGCGAGGACCGGCCCGACCAGTTGATCTATCACAACAATGTCCGCGCCTTCACCCTGGGCGTGGCGGGGCTGTCGACCGCCAATATCGTCGATGTCGGCCAAGCCGTGGAAGACCGGCTGCGGGAAATCGAACCGCGTTTGCCGGTCGGGGTCGAACTGCACCCGATCTACCAGCAGCACGTCGTGGTGGACGACGCGACCAATTCCTTCCTGCTCAGCCTCGGCCTGTCGATTGCGATCGTGGTCGGCGTGTTGTGCATCTTCATGGGCTGGCGGGCCGGCCTGACCGTCGGATCCGCCCTTTTCCTGACCGTCGCCGGCACGATCTTCTTCATGAACATGTTCGCTATCGAGATGGAGCGCATCTCGCTGGGCGCCCTGATCATCGCCATGGGCATGCTGGTCGACAATGCTATCGTCGTGGCCGAAGGCATGCTGACCGGCGTGATGCGCGGCAAGCCGCGGCTCGATGCGGCCGAGGACGCCGTCCAGTCGACCCAGTGGCCGCTGCTGGGCGCCACGGTGATCGGTATTCTCGCCTTTGCCGGCATCGGCCTGTCGCCGGACGCCACCGGTGAATTCCTGTTCTCGCTCTTCGCCGTGATCGCGATTTCGCTGCTGCTGAGCTGGGTGATCGCCGTCACCGTCGTGCCGATGATCGGTTTCCACCTCTTCCACGCCCAACGCCAGAAGGCGCTGGAGCGCGGTGACGCGCCGGAGGATGATGCAGCCCTCTACGCCGGCCGCATGTATGCCTTCTATCGCGGCATTCTGGAGCCGGCCCTGTCCCGGCGCTGGCTGGTACTGGGCGGGCTGATCGCCATCACGTTCGTTTGCTATGCCGGTTTCGGACAGGTGAAGAATTCCTTCTTCCCGGATTCCAACACGCCGATGTTCTACGTGAATGTCGAGGAACCGGAGGGCACCGACATCCTCGCCACCGCCGCGACGATGCGCGAGATCGGCGCCTTTATCGCCGAACAGCCCGAGACCGTCGCCTTCGACACTTTCGTCGGCTCCGGCGCGACGCGTTTCATGCTGACCTATAATTCCGAACAGCCCAACACCGCCTACGGCCAGGTGATCGTGCGCACCGAACATCGCGACGAGATCCCGGCCCTGGCCGACCGTATCCTGCAGCATGTCCGCGATACCCAGCCGCAGGTCGAGGCGAGGATCGACCGGATCGTTTTCGGTCCGCCGTCCGGCGCCAAGCTGGAGGCGCGCATTCTCGGTCCCGATGCCGATACGCTGCGCGCGATTGCCGACGAGATGGTCGAGGCGCTGCACCAGCGCGGCAATGTCATCGATCTGCGTACGGACTGGCGCAGCCGGGCACCGGTCATCACCCCGGTGATCATCGAGGAGCGCGCCCGCACGATCGGCATCACCCGCGAGAACATCGCCAATGCCATGCTGTTCGCCACCGAGGGGTCGCAGGTCGGCGTCTATCGTGAAGGCGAGGAGCTGATCCCGATCATCGCGCGCGCACCGCAGAGCGAGCGCGACGGCAATAATTATCTCTCCGACCGTCTGGTCTGGAGTTCGCAGCAGAACGCCTATGTCCCGCTCGCCCAGATCGTCTCGCGCTTCGAGGTGGATTTCGAGGACGTGCTGATCCAGCGCCGCGACCGGACCCGGGTGATTTCCGTGCGCGCCAATCCACAGCCGCACGAGACCGCGGCGGAAGGCTTTGTGCGCTTCAGCGAGATCGTGGAATCGGTCGAGCTGCCCGAAGGCTACACGCTGCAATGGGGCGGTGAGTATGAAAGCGCGATGGAGGCCAATGCCTCGCTCGGCAGCCAATTGCCGCTGACCTTCATTGCCATGCTCACCATCTCCTTCCTGCTCTTCGCCAAGGTGCGCCAGCCGCTAATCATCTGGGCTGTGGTGCCGATGGCGGTGAACGGGGTGGTAATCGGCCTGCTGGCGACCAATGTCGCCTTCTCCTTCACCGCCCTGCTGGGCCTGCTGTCCCTGTCCGGCATGCTGATCAAGAACGCCATCGTGCTGGTCGACGAGATCGACATGCGGATTACGGCCGGGGCCGACCGGTTCGAAGCCGTGCGCGACGGTTCTGTCAGCCGCCTGAGGCCGGTGCTGCTGGCCGCCGCCACGACTATTCTGGGCATGACACCGCTACTCGCGGACGCCTTCTTCCAGGGTATGGCGGTGACGATTATCGGCGGACTGACCTTTGCCTCGATCCTGACCATGATCGCAGTGCCGGTGCTCTACGCCCTCTTCTTCGGCATCCGCCGGGGCGAGCGCGACTAACAGTCCGCTTGACGATCCGGTGCGGGCAGGACAACCCTCCTGCCCCATGAGCCGGATCGAAAATGCCCATAATATCGCAGCGCTGCGCCGAGAGGCGCGGCGCCGTCTGCCCCGCATGGTGTTCGACTATATCGACGGCGGTGCCGACGACGAGATCACGCTGGGCAGCAATAATCGCCGCTTTTCCGACTACGAGCTTTTGTTCAAGTCGCTGGTCGACATCTCCGAGATCGACACGTCGACGACGGTGATGGGCGATGCGGCCTCAGCGCCGATCATCGTCACGCCGACCGCCGTTCAGCGCCTCTTCCATCCGCGCGAGGGCGAGGCCGCCGTGGCCCGGGCGGCCAAGAAGGCCGGACTCATCCACTGCCTCTCCACCCTCGCCTCGACCACGATCGAGGACATCGCCCGCTTCAATGACGGGCCGAAATGGTTCCAGGTCTATGTCTGGAAGGACCGCGCCCTGGTCGAACAGGCGCTGGAGCGTGCCCGGGCCGCCGGCTTCACCGGCCTGATCCTCACCGTCGACGTGCCCGTCGCCGGCAATCGCGAGCGCGACCTGGTCAACGCCTTTTCCGTGCCGCCGGAGATCAATGCCAAGACCATCAGCCAGGTCCTCGCCCGGCCGGGCTATCTGTGGGACATCGCGACCACCTCGAAAATCTCCACGGCCAACTGGGTCGATCTGGAAACGCGCGACATGGGGATTGCTGAATTCCTCGACACCCAGTTCGACCGCTCCGTGACCTGGAAGGACGCGGCCTGGATGAAGGAAGCCTGGGGCGGGCCGTTCGCGATCAAGGGCATCTGCCGGGCGGATGATGCAAGACGTTGCGTCGATGCCGGCGCGGACGCCGTGTGGATATCCAATCACGGCGGCCGCCAGCTGGATACGGCACCGGCGACCATCGACACGCTCGCCGATATCGTTGCTGCGGTGGGCGATGAGGCCGAGGTGATCCTGGATGGCGGGATCCGCCGCGGCACCGACATTATCAAGGCCCTGGCCCTCGGCGCACGCGCCGTCGCAGTCGGGCGGCCCTATCTCTACGGTCTCGGCGCCGCCGGCGAAGCCGGTGTCACCCGCGCTCTGGACATTCTGACCAGTGCCCTGCGGCGCGACATGGCGCTGACCGGCGTGACGAGGCTGGACGCGCTGACCCCGGATTTTGTGCGCAAGCCGCGCTAAAACGATCAAAAAACAAGACGATACACGGTTGGAGGATGTCTCGATGTTTGCAGCGGAAAGCCTGGTGCGCACCCTGATCAATCAGGGTGTGGAGGTATGTTTCACCAATCCCGGCACCTCGGAAATGCACATGGTCGCGGCGCTAGACCGGATCGAGGGGATGCGATCGGTGCTGTGTCTCTTCGAGGGCGTGGCGACCGGCGCGGCCGACGGTTATGCCCGCATGGCCGGAAAGCCCGCCTGCACGCTGCTGCATCTCGGGCCCGGCGCCGGAAATGGTCTCGCCAATCTGCACAACGCCCAACGTGGCCATGCGCCTGTGGTCAATATTGTCGGCGACCATGCCCGCCATCACCTGGAACTCGACGCCCCGCTGACCAGCGACGTCGAAGGCGTCTGCCGCCCCATGTCGCGCTGGGTCGGCACGGTAAATGAGCCGTCCGGAGTGTCAGCCATGGCTGTTGAAGCCGTGCGTCAGGCCTATGGTCCGTCACGCGGGGTCGCCAGTCTGATCCTTCCGGCCGACTGCTCCTGGTCGGATGCAGAACCCGATGTACTGCCAGCGGTCGAGCCGCCCGCAGCGACGCCAGTGCCTGCGGATACCGTCACCGAAGTCGCGGATGCCCTGAAAGCCGCAAAGGCGCCAGTCATCCTGCTGGGCAATGATGCCTGTCTGGACGCCGGACTGGAAGCCGCAGGCCGGATCGCCGAAGCCACCGGCGCAAAACTCTTCATGGACACATTCGTGCCCCGTATTGCCCGTGGGCACGGCCGGGTATCCCCGAAGCGGCTGGCCTATTTCGGGGAACAGGCTCTTGAGGAACTGGCCGGCACCGACCTTCTCGTGATCGCCGGCTCCAAACCCCCGGTCGCTTTCTTCGCCTATCCCGACCATCCGGGAGAACTGACGCCTCCGGGTGCCATAACCGTAACATTGGGCAACGCTTCCAGTGACATTCAGGGTGCATTGGTGAGCCTTGCCGCGCAGTTTCCCGATGCGCCTGACCCGAAGCCGTCAAAACTCTCCCAGGCGCCCAAACTCTTCCCGGACGAGCCGCTCAATCCGGGCTATGTCGGAATTTCCCTCCTGCGCCACATGCCCGAAGACTCGGTGATCTGCGACGATGCGACGACGTCGGGCATGGGCGTTTTCCCGTGGATCGAGCACGGCCCCCGGCATGACTGGCTGTGCCTGACCGGCGGCGCCATCGGCTCGGGCATGCCGCAGGCGGTCGGTGCGGCGATGGCCTGTCCGGACCGCCAGGTGTTCGCCCTGTGCGGCGACGGTGCGGCAGCCTATACGCTGCAGGCGCTGTGGACCCAGGCGCGTGAGAAGCAGAACATCGTCAATGTCGTTTTCGCCAATCACTCCTACCTCGTGCTGAATGTCGAGCTGGCCCGGGTCGGTGCCGGCGAACCGGGACCGGCAGCACAGCAGATGCTGTCGCTCGACAATCCGAAAATGGACTGGGTCAAACTGGCGGAAGGCTTCGGCGTTCCGGCCCGGCGGGCTGCGACCGCAGGCGAGTTCGACAACGCCCTGCAAGCGGCGCTTGCCGAAGGCGGGCCGCAGTTGATCGTGGCGGAGATCTAGCGATTGGGGGCGGCTGCGCCCGGCTTGTCCGCCGCCTCGTCTTCTTCCGCTGCAGCAAGCAGGCGGGCCAGAACCGAGCGCAATATGCCCAGTTCAACCGGTTTGGGCAGATAGGCGGCGAAGCCGCCAGCCTCGAACTCGCGGCGATGGTCTTCGGATGCCAGCGCCGTGACCGCGACGATGCTCGCCCGGCCGGACTTGCGCGTCTCGCGGATGCAGCGCATGGCGCTGACGCCATCCATTTCAGGCATCTGGATATCCATCAGCACGATGTCGTAAGTCTGGGAGGTTGCCTTGTTGACGGCTTCCCGGCCGCTGGACGCGCATTCGACGACCAGCCCGTCGCCGCTGACGACCTGCTGCACCATGGCGCGCAACACCAGCTGGTTGGTCACCACGTCATCGACCACGAGAATGCGGACAGGCTTGTCGAGATAGATCGGTTCGGCCGGTGCCGAGACCGCCTTGGGCACAGGCTGGCTGCCGGCAGAGAAAGGCAGGTCGACGGTGAAGGTGGCGCCGCGCCCCGGATCGCTCGACACACCGATATCGCCGCCCATCTGGCGTACCAGCCGGCGGCAGATCGCCAGCCCCAGCCCGGTACCGCCATACTGCCGCGTCGTCGAGGCGTCGACCTGGGTGAAGGCCTCGAAGATGAGATCGTGCTTGTCCCGCGGAATGCCGACACCGGTATCGCGTACACTGATCCGCACCGGGATTACCGCCCCGTTCTCGCTGTCCGGACGCGACAGCACGACGGTGATACCGCCGCGATGCGTGAACTTCACAGCGTTCGAGAGCAGATTATTGACGACTTGGCGGACCCGCACCGCATCGCCGCAAACGTCGAAACGCTCACCGACACCATCCCGGCTGAATACCACATCGACGCCTTTTGCCCCCGCTTGCAGACGCCAATGTTCGACCGTGCTGCGGATCAGCGCAACAAGATCAAAATCGCCTTCTTCCAGATCCATCCCGCCGGCTTCGATCTTGGACAGGTCCAGCACATCATTGAGCAGTTCCAGCAGCGATTTGCCCGACGCATCGATGAGCTTCAGCGAATGCTTCTGTTCGGCGGACAGGTGCGCATCCTGCAGCATGACACTGGTCATGCCGAGCACGCCATTGAGCGGTGTGCGCACCTCATGACTCATGTTCGCGATGAATTCCGACTTGGCCCGGTTCGCCTCCCGCGTCGTCGCCAGCGCGGCTTCCAGCTTGGCATTATATTCTTCCAGCGCGTGCTGCGCATCATGGGCCGCCGACCGGAAACTGCTTCCGAACAGGACGATCCAGCCGCAGGAGAAAGCCGAGGCGGCAACAAGGATGTGCAGCATTTCTGCCGGGCTGAAGGCGAGCAGGCTGCCGTTATTGCGATCCGCCTCCCACAGGACATAACCGAAATAGGCAGCTACCGGCAGCGCGGCGACATAAATCGCCTTGCGCCCCCAAGCGATGTAGGCGCCAAGGACAATCCCGGGCAGGTAAAGCGAAGCTGGCGGAAAGGATCCACGATTGGCAAAGGCGGCAGCGCCGAGCGCCAGCGCGCACAGTCCCAGCATCATGGCGATCGTCAGGTTCGGCCGGCGCAGCCGCAGCCCGACACCCCCCACGATCGCGGCCAGGAAGGCGGTGCCGGCAGCCAGCTGAGCCATGCCCGGACGGCCGTCGACGACCATGACCAGCATGGCCGCGTTGACCAGCCCCATCAGACAGAAAATGACCGTGAAGGCGGCGGCCACGCGGCAACGCACCGCATGTTCCAGATCCAGGCGCGGATCGGCTCCGACCAGCCTGTCTATCCATTGCCAAGACATGCAAGCGCCTCCCTTGCGCCGTACTAGCGCGGCTGGCGTTAACAAGAGTCATACAACCCGGCGCTGGGTCGCCCTGCGGACACACCCGGTCTCGATACAAGCCGCCGGGGCGCCGGAAGGTTCATATCCTATGAAGACCAGCTTAACGCCCCGGCAAGGTTCTCCGCTGACGTTGCCGGACAAGGATCAGGTATTCGACCTGCTCCCGGGGGCACGAACCAGGGCATTGGAGGCTGGATGTATACCGAGGACGGTTTCGAACTCCGCCCGCTCGGCGACACAATGGAAGTCTATGCATCCGGCGAGCAGTTCCATGAAACCCGTCCGCCGGTGATTGCCGCCTTCCAGGCGCTGACATCGCGCAGGCCCGTCACCAAAGTTCTCTGCGATGTACGCCTGGCGGCATACATACTCGACCCAACCGAGCTGGAGATGCGCGCACGCGCGACGGCTCGCGCGCTCGCCGGCTACCGGACCGCCCTGGTCTGCCTGGCGAACCAGCACGAACTGATGGAACGCACGGCGAGCAATATCCGCAGTGAAGGTGGAACCGCCGAACTTTTTTCCAGCAAGGGCGCCGCGCGCGAATGGCTGTCCGGCAGGGATGGCTGCCGCCATGATCCGAAAGCGGTCTCGGCAGTCTAGACGGTTTACGCTCCCGGAATGGCGGCAGTGCCATCGCCGCGCATGAAAAAGGCGGACTCCGAAGAGCCCGCCTTTCCCGTCAGGTCCCCCAAGACCCCCTAGAAGGTCCAGTCGAAACCGATCCGGACAGACCGCGGCGACTGATAGTAGCGCACAGCGCCATAGTTCGGATCCGGCGTACCCGCCGCGGTATCGCCGTTCTCGTTGTAGTCGACACCAGCTTCCAGGCCGAGCACGTTGAAAACGTCCGCACGCAGGACGAGATCACCCCGGTTGTCACCCATCGGCACGGCATAGCGTGCCGACAGATCCAGCCGGGTTTCCCAGTCGCTTTCGAACTCCGAGCCCCGGCGGGAGGCAACACCCTGGCAGTACCAGGACGAAGCGCCGTAGGCGGCCGAGGAGGCTTCGGTCGGGTGGACACCGCGGCACCCGTACAGGCGCGGCGAGGTCACCGACAGATTACCACCGACCAGCAGGTCGTCGAGGAGCTGGTAGCTGCCCCAGACCTTGAACTGGTGACGGCGGTGGTTCGGCAGATAGCCATAGGCGTTGTCGGTCAGACCCGGGTGATCGTACAGGATCGTCGAACCGGCATCGTCCTGGCCATTGTCGGACAGAACCGTGCCCTCGTAATTGCCGTAGGATGTCGACCAGACATAGGAGCCGCGCAGCCCCCACACACCGTCAAACGCCCGCTCGAAGCTCAGCTCGAGTGCGGCATAGTCGCGTTCCGCCGTCGGCAGGTTGAGCTGCTCTTCGGTGAGATGGATGATCGTGCGTTCGGACTGACCCGGCAGCGGATCGCGGGTGTAGACGTCGATCGCCTCGCCCGGATTCATGATGACGTACTGGTAGTCGCCGAACCAGATATTCTCACATCCAGCGATACCGTTGTCCTGGCAGTAGCGGACAATGGCATCGTCGATGGCGACGTCCTCGGACACATTGCCCAGGGTACGCCAGGTGGCGCGGGCACCGATCGTCCAGTCATCATTGAGGTCGTGATCGATACCGATCGAGAACTCGTCCTCATAGGTCGCACGCAGATCACGCGAGGTCTTCGAGATTGCCGGCTCCTGGGAGCCGTTCCCGTAGACGATACAAGCCTCTGTACCAGCCGGAGACATCGCCCCGTCAGGACACGCGCTGACGCCAAGAGCCGCCACACCGGAATTGCCCGTGGTGCGGACATCGCCGAGGACGAATTCACCCGTCGTGGTGTTGAGCGACAGGAGCTCGAAATACTCACGTACGAACAGGTCGGCCCCGCGGAAGCTCATATTGAGCGCCGGCGGGATGTAGTAGCGGCCATAGGAGCCGTAGAGACGCGTTCCGCTGTCGCCGAAGACGTCGTAGTTGAAGCCGACCCGCGCGCCCCAGTTGTTGTCGAGATCAACCGGCACTTCACCGATCAGGTTCTCGAGCAGGAAGTGGTCGTTGCGCACACCGATCTGCAGGTTCAGGCGATCGGATACATCCCAGGAATCCTGAATGTAGAAGGCCTGGTTCTCACCTTCAACCGACCCACCGAACCGGCCGACGGTCGAGCGGATGATTTCGGAGCCCTCCGGCAAACCGTAGATACTGGTCGTGCTCGCAGACACGGTGTAGGCACGCCAGTCGGCGCCGCCCGTGCGGGCAAGCTCGTGCTCCATGGACAGGCGCTCGTTCTCATAGCCGATGCGCAGGTGGTGAGACCCCATGAAGTCGAAGAAGACGTCACCGTCGATCCGGTAGAATTCCCGCCGGGTCTCGTTGAAGTCGTTATTGCCCGACGTTTGCGGGCCGACACGCACAGCGGTGCCGGAACGCTGGTCGACGACGTAGGGCGCATCCGGGTTCGATGCGAGTTCGGAGTGACGGTCTTCGCTGACGCCATAGGCAGCCGAGATGGTGAAATTGTCGGTGAGGTTGCCGGTGTATTTGGCAACATAGCTCGGACCGCCATTCTCATAGACCGTGGTGCCGATGACATCCGTTCCCACCGTGTCGACACCGTCGAACGCGTAGGAGTTCATCGTCGTCTCCCGCGTCGTGTCAAAATAGGTGAGTTCGAAGTGATGGTTATCGGTCAGATACCCGTCCAGCTTCAGGCCGAAGAACGGATCGTCGGATTCGACGACATCGAAAGTCCCGTTGGCAATTGATGCATTCGAGTTGCTCGTGTCGCGCAACTGGTAGAGGCCGTAGAAGAACAGGCGATCCGGAATGATCGGTCCACCGGCTTCCAGGATCAGGTCCATCGCCTCGTTCTCGTCCAGCGAGTTGCGGGACAGGTACGTGTCCGGGCTGTCGGAGCGCAGGGCGTCCGGCGACCAGTTGCCGTGGATGCCGAACTCGAACTCATTCGTGCCCGACTTGGTCACCGCGTTGATAACACCACCCGTCGCGCGGCCGAACTCGGCCGGATAGCCGCCATTCTTCACTTCAACCGTCTGGTAGAAGTCGAACGGCACCGTCGCACCACCCAGATAGGTGTCGAAATTGGTGATGTTCAGGCCGTTGACGTAGAATGCGTTTTCAGCCGCCGAAGCACCACCGACTGCCGTCGCACCGGCGCCGCCACCACCGACACTGCGGAAGTCATTGTCACTCGCCACAACAGTCGGAGCGAACTGGATGATGGATTCAATGTTGCGGCCGACCGGCAGCGTTGCGACCAGGTCTTCCACATCCACATTCAGACCCGACGTGGTCTGCTGGAACTGCAACTGTTGCACGGCCGTGCCCGTCACCACGATGGTCTCGGTCTGGCTCGCTTCGACGGCATTAAACGTATAGTTCGACAGACCGCCGACCCGGATCACAACCGTATCCGCCATATCGGCAAAACCCGGCGCACTGATGGACACATCATAGCTGCCCTGCGGCAGCAGGGTGGCGCGGAAGGAACCATTGGCATCAGTCGACAGGTTTCGGCTGAACCCCTGGGCCTGCGAACGCAGCGTCACGCTGGCGCCGGATACCGGATTGCCATTCGCGTCGACCACCGTGCCGACGACCCCGCCACTTGTGTAGTCCTGAGCGCTCGCGACAGTCGCAACGGTGGGAACAGCGACCGCTGCCCCCATCACGACGGCCAGCGCATAGGCGGTAGAGCCCAGACAGGCTCGCTTGAAACTCTTCATTATTATCCCCTCTTCATGCCCCGCCGGTTCGGTTTTCGGGCGTCGTGGCCCGGGCGGGAGATATGACGCATATCGCGTGGTCCCCGCCCCCCGCAGCGGCAGATGCGACCGCAAATACGATCCCGTCGATCACGGCTCCGTGTTTGCGATGAACGAATGAAAAGCGCGACGAATGGCATCCGTAAGGTTCGCCCGGTCAAATATTCTCGGAATGCGACCTGCGCAACTGGAGCGCCCGAGTGCCAAACAACCTGTCCAACCCCATTCTCAGGATCCGCGTATTCGGCGTGATCCTTGTTGTTGTTCTTGGCCTCGCCCAGCTCATGTCGCTGGTTGTCCTGCCACTGCTGCTGGATATCTATGTCACCCGCGTAACCTACTTCAAGATCATCGCCAGCGTCTCGTTCGGCATTGCCGTGGAACAAGCCTGCTTCACCGCATTCGTGCGGCGCGGGCTGTTGAGCAAACTGTCCTGGCTTGCCGCTGCAGCGGGCTTGCTTGCCTATGCCAGTTTTGATGCAATCATAAGCTTCCTGACGAAGGCGACTGAGCCGCTCTCGCTCGAAACCGCCCTGCTTTATTTCAGCCTCAGCCTGACCGGCAACACGATCTGGACATACGGGATATGGCTGGGCGCCAGCTTGTTCATGCTGTCACAGCACCATGTGGCCGAGGAGCGGCAGAAGAATCTGATGCTCGAGCGCGCTCAATTCGAGACGCGCCTGTCCTTCCTGGAAAACCAGATCAATCCGCACTTCCTGTTCAACGCCCTTAATACCGTCGCGTCATTGATCGTGCTGGAGCGCGCGCCCGATGCACGCAAAGCCGTGATCCATCTTGGCCATCTCCTGCGCCGCAGTCTCAACGGCGAGGGCTCGCCCCTGGCAACGCTGAATGACGAGATCGACGCGGCGAAAGCCTATCTGGCCATCGAAGAGCTTCGGTTTTCCGACCGCCTGAATGTGGACTGGTCAGTCGAGTCCGGGCTGGGCGATGTAACGCTGCCACGTTTCTCACTTCAGCCGCTCGTCGAGAACATCGTCAAGCATGGCGTCGCGCACGCCACCGCCCCGGTCAACGCACGCATCAAGATCCATCGCGTCCTGCACGGCGTGATGATCTGCATCTGGAATGACGGCCTTGCGGAAGTCCCACCTCCCCCCGAGGCGGAACGGCAATCCGGCGTCGGCCTGCGCAATCTCGAACAGCGGCTGGACCTGTTGTTTGCCGGTGAAGCCTTGCTGGAAACAGACCGGCCGGAGCCCGGTGTATTCGAATGCCGCCTGTCACTTCCCTTTCCGGTCCTGAGGGAGGCCGCCGAATGAAAATTGCTATCATTGACGACGAACCGCTCGCCATCTCCAGCCTGCGCCGCACGATAGAGCCCATCCCGGGAACGATCGTCGTGGGCAGCGCCCGTTCGGCCGCCTCGGCGATGCATCTGTGCGAGACACGCCAGCCCGACCTGGTTCTTCTGGATATCGAAATGCCGCAGATGGACGGCATGACCTTTGCCCGGGAGCTGAAACAGGCCGGCAACCCGCTGGTTATCTTCATTACGGCATATGACCGGTTTGCCATCGATGCCTTCGACATCGAAGCGATCGACTATGTGCTCAAGCCGGTCGACCCTGACCGTTTGCGCGGTGCCATCGAACGGGCCCGTTCACGCCTGTCATTGCGCCCGCTGATGCAGGCAGTGGAGAACGCCGCGCTGCGGCTGCACGCCGCCGCGCCACATCCACCGGAAACACCGGAACAGCCGGTCTACTGGGCCAATACCGGCGGCCGTACAATCCGCATCCCGATCGCCGACATCCGGCATGTCGAGGCGTGCCGTGACTATGCCTTCATCCATACCGGCCGGGACCGTCACATGGTGCGCGAGACCATGGCGCGGCTGGAGACCGCCTTCGAAGGCACGGCGCTGCAACGCATCCACCGCTCGCACATTGTCAATCTGGACCGCATCCAGGCTGTCTCCCGCGATACCGGGTTGCGCCTTGTCACGCTCGACAGCGGCGAGGAAATCCCCGTCGGCCGCCGCTTCTACGGCCGCCTCGTCGATGCGATCGACATCGCGGCGGGGTAGAGCGGGACCGCCATTCGTATGACATGGCCGAGATGGCCGTGATCAGGTCGCGGCTCATGAAGGCGCCCGGCATCAAGGATCGCTGACCCATGGCCCTGGTCGCAGCCCGGCGAACAGGCATTTTGATCGGAAACAAGCACGATCGGGACACAGGGCTGAAGCGCTGACCGGAAAGCGTCTGGATTGAACGCCAGCCCGCGACAGGTGAGACCGCTTCAGCCCAATTGCCGCTCAATCTCCGAAAGGCGGGCGTCCTGAAGGTTTTGCAACAGCCCGCGGGTATGAAAGACAAGGCGCTGCCAGAGCGCCTCTGTGCGGAACTCCAGCCGGAGCCGGGCCGTGCTGCTCATCATTTCCGACGGTGGCAGGGGCGCGCTCACTTGAACAACATAGAGCCGCTGGCCGCTTTGCTGATCGACCGACACCCGCTCCTGCAGGCTCAGACGCGAGACCTCCAGCGGCAGATACTCCCCATCGAACCGCAATTCGGCGGCCCGAACGTTGTCGCGAAAATAGTGCACGTAACGTTCAGGAAACCGGCCGGATAGACGGGCCATCCCCGAGTCGGGAAAGAACGCCCCCAAGGTTGCGCCGGCTTCGAAAATCGATCCCGGCTGCAAATCGGTCAGCGGGACAAACACACCGCCAACCTCCGCGCGCAGCGTCTCCTGAGCGATGCGGCTTTCCAGCTGCGCGATTTGGGTAGACAGAGAATGGACTCGTTCGCGCGCCGTTGCCGCGCGCACCGGTTCACTACCGCGTTCAGCGTCCAGCATGCGCCGGGCAATGGCGAGTTCAGCCTCCCGTTCGACGTGCTGTTCACGCAGCGCCCGGCTTTCCAGAAGCACCAACTCGGCGCCCGGCCCGACCCGGCCATAATCTGATATCGCCTCAAGGCGGCCGGTCTCCGGCACGGTGACAGCGTAGTGTCCGGATGCGTCGATCGCGACGACGATATCCTGGCGCACCGGCACGCGGATCAACACGAGCGCCAGGACGATCATGGCGAGAACGCTTAGCCGCACGGTCCAGACCGCACGGTGAGCGTCCGACTGGGATGGTTCCGATGGCGCTGGCGCCCGGGCGAGTGGCGCAAAAAAGAGTGCGACCAGCCCCCACACCACAATCACGGCGCCCACGCCCATATACCGCGGGAGCAGGCTGTAGGCGATAAAGCCAACGATATAGATCCGATACACAAAACTCGCGATCGCATAGGCAAGAATCGCCAGTTCGCCGGACTGGGACGGCGCCCTGCCCAGCCGGCCCAAGGAGCCCAGCCAGAGCTGGACAGCTTTAAAGGCTCGACCGCCATCCTGAGACAGATTGCGATAGCGCACCAGATCAATGAGCGCGAAATACCCGTCCAGTTTAACCAGAGGGTTGGCGTTGAACAGGATGGAGTTGAGGGTCAGGTAGACGAACAGATTACCCAGCAGCGAACGCAGGAAGTCCCCGGTTGTGAAGTGCCAGGCAATGAAGATCAAAACGCCCAGCAGCATGTCCGTGAACAGACCAGCCAGGCTGATAACAACACGCTGTTTGCGGTTGGCCGATACATCCGCGTCGGAACAGTCGACAAACGGGATCGGGAAAAGCGCAATGAATAATATCCCCGCATGAGCGACACGCGTTTTATAGCGTGTAGCGGCCAGCACGTGGCCGAGCTCATGGAAAACCTTCAGGAGCGGCGCCGCGATCCCGAAGGTCAACAAGGCTTCTGGCGAGAAAATGCTCTGATAGGCGCCTGCGATCGCCCAATCGCTTTGAATGCCCAGCGCAACCGCCAAAAGCGTGAGCACCGCCATGGCCCAAAGATAGGCCGGGCCGACGATCGCCCGCGCCAGGCCCCTCAGATAGCGCTGGAAGGGTGCCACGCTGAAGAGTGACACCCTCAAGAACAATGGGTTGATGGCCTCTTGCCCGGCCCGGCCTACCTGGCGGAGGTGTTGTATCGAGTGCAGCAGGCTGGCAATCCCGAGCCGGTCGCGATTGACAGCCTCTGCGTCCCCCGGTGCGGCGGCGCGGCCATGCTTGAGCCGCAGGAGAGCCCGCACAATTTCGCGCGGCAGGACCAGAATACTCCCGGTCGCTTTGTCACGCGCCATCACCCCGCGCTCAGGCTGGTCAAGCGGGCCGTCGAGCTCGATCTGGTTCAGATGCGCCAGTTCAGGATTGTCCATGCCTTCATCCTGACGAATTCGACGATATGGCGCGACCAGACGGCCAGGCGGATCGCCCGGCCCGTATCAATCTGGGCGAAGCCGGACAGGCCCGGCACGATCTGCACCTCGCCTGCCGTCTCGATCATTGCCGTCGCGACAAGTACGGGCGGCGCGGTGGGATCCTCTCCGCGTGTATCCGGCGAAGCCGGGGTGAGAATGCGGACCGGGTAGGCGCGGTCCAATTGCCCGCGCAGGCTCAGCTCACCGGTCTGACCGGCCTCAATAAAGCCGGCGTCGGCGGCGCTGAGCGTCAATTCGAAACTATAACGGGAAGAGGTCTGGACCCTGGCGATCTCCGTCCCTGCGGCCAGAAAGCGTCCACGCTCGCCCCCCGACAGCGCCGCCACCACACGCCCGCCCTCTGGGGCGGCGGGCACGAGCAAGGCCATGCGCGCTTCAATCTGCTGCAATCGCGTTTGCTGCAGGGCCACCCGGGATTGCGCCTGCACGTAGGCACCGTAATCCTCCTGTGCGAGTGCCGCGTTCGCTGCGGCCTCTTCAACAGAGATCTGGTAGAGCGCGGACGCGCGAGCATCCTCCTGGTCGGGCGCCGTCAGCGTGGCGATCGGCGCGCCCGGCTCCAACCGTTCGCCCACCTCCACTCGCATCTCGTCGAGATAGGTGGGGAAATGCAAAGAAACGACGTCTACGTCGCGCGGCCGGACGACGCCTGACGCGGTGATGGTGCGATCGGTTGGAAGCAGCAGAAAAATCAGCAGAGCTGCCGCCGCGACCATCCATCCACGCCGGAGATAGGTGCGCCGCCTAGACCAGTCACGTTGAGTACGATGACGTGTTTCCAAGAGATCGCGCAAGTCTTCGCAGACGGGTTCCGGATCCGGCATCGCTGGATCGAAGAGCAAAAAGCCGAACCCGGCCTGGCCTTCCGCGGGCAGCGAAATGTAAACCTTCCCGGCAGCCGCCTTGTCGAGGAGGAGAATGGTGTCTTCACAGCGCAGATCCTCACCTTCGAGATCTGCAGCAGAGACTGACCGCTTGACGCGCTCTTGCCCCCGCCAGCGCCGCACAAGATCCGCGATCGCGTCGCGCATCGGGTCCAACCGGACCGAGGAGAGCGTCAGCGCCGACTGCTCTCCCGGCCGGCACAGCACAACCACGGCCTCGTCCGCCTGGCCCGAATTGGTCAGCGCATCGCAAGCCATGGCAAATAGACGGCGCACGCCTGTCCGCCCCCCGGATTTCGCAAGATAACGGGTAAACAGGCGCGCGCACCCGGGCGCGCTGTCAGATACACGCCCCGCATTCGCCAAGCCTGGCGTGAACTGGCCCGTGGCGGCGAGCCTGGAAAGGCGCGTTGCGACCTTTTGCAATTGCGTGGCAGGGGGCACTGCATCAAGCACAAAGCCGATTACGCCCTGCTCATCCTGCGGCGCCAGAATGACCAGCTTGTCGCCGATCCGGCGCAGTGCCGACTGGCCCGCCGCGATGGCCGGCACATCAAGCGCCGCAATATCGTCTGGAAGCGTTCCGAGTATCGCGACCGGAGCCTCGCGGGTCCCGGACTGTATGGAGAAAATGCAGGAGAGCGTGTCGAGCATCGCCCTGGTCAGGAACCGATTTTGCCGAACTTATCTTCGTAGGCTTTGACCGACTGGCTGAGAATGACCGCAAGGCGTTTGGCTGCAAAGGGGCTCATCACAATGCGATGCGCCAGATCGACGTCCACTTCCTTGGTCTCGGCCAGATCGCCACGCCAGTGCTGGTGCGTTCCGAAAAGCAAAAAGAATTCTTCGCGATTAGCCGTAGCGGTGCCGATATTGGCGTAATGACTGTCCATTTTGTCATCATGCCAATTGATCTTGATCCCGCCCACTTCGTCCGGTGCACCTGTCGTCTTTTTCTCGCTCATGTCACTTTCCTCCAGGCCTTCAGCCGGTCTCTGTGTGCTCAATTGACCGCGTTATTCTGCCGCCACCATCATCGGGGCATCAGCATTTTGCGGGAGAGCCACAGCAGTCTGATCCAAGTCCAGACGATCTTCGATGATTGTCATCACGCGCTCAAGCAGCAGGCTTTGCGACACGCCGTTCATTTGCAGTGCCCGGCTCATATGCAGACCGAGCTCAGCTTCAATGGCGGCGCGCAGGGCGTCACCCTCCAGCCCCATCGCAATCAGCTCCGCAATGGCGGACATCATCATGTCGCTGAGCACATAATCCATCAGCGTATCGAGGTGGCTGATTGAAACGCCCGGGGCAACGGCGTGCCCATACTCGACCAGACCGCGGTCTGCCTCGGCGCCCGCCTCAGCCCGTACCGGCTCGCTCTCCGGAGCACGGTCGAGGCTCAGGCCGATCGAGCTGGCCGACTGGGCTTTTGACACGATATCAATGGCGCCCGGCCCGGCGAAATTCACCGTCACCAATTGCCAATGCGGCGTAGACTGATTGAACAGATCGCTACCCCATTCGGTCGTGAAATAGCCGGCAAACCCGTCGGAGAAGAGCGCATCTTCTTCCGTATCGCCAAAGAAAAGATCCGGGCCGAGATTGCCGATCATGACGTCAAAGCCGGCTTCGCCGTGCATTTCGTCATAGCCGCCGGTCTCGAAAGCGAAATTCGTGTCGATCCACAACTCACCGAACACACCATTGCCCTGAGCTGTGTAGACCCGGGACATGATGGCGGTATCGCCGATCAGGAAGTCCTGGCCGTCCCCACCGAACATTTGCTCGTCGCCGAAGCCACCGACGAGATAATCGGTGCCGTCATGGCCGCGCAGCACATCATCGCCATCGACCTCAGGCACCAGGCTTTCAAAGAGGACGAGTTTGTCGAGGCCCGACTGACCGTCGAAGCCGCGCGCATTTGGCAGGAATTCGAGATCGGCATTATCCCCCACCAGGAGGTCATCATCGAGACCGCCATCCATGACATCATTGCCGGTCTGCCCCATCAGAACATTATCGCCGTGCGTGCCCTCGGCGGTCAGCGTGTCGTCGCCGCCACTGGCATGATGGATGGTGTCAACGATCAGGATATCCCAACCATCTTGATGCGTGATCTCAGCGTCGTCGCCGACAGCGATGTCTTCACCATCACCCACCGACACCGTATCCCCGCCCTGGCCGGCAATAATGATGGCATTGCCGGCGCCAGTCGTGATCACATCATCCCCGCCCAAAAGCGAAGCATCGGAGCGCAAATAGCCGACCGTATCGGTATTGGAGGTGAGGTAGTAGCCACGATCCCCCAGGATCAGGTTGAAACCATCACCCGCTTGGATCACGTCTGCCTGCTCACCACCGATCAGAACATTATTGCCATCACCGGCCGTGATTGTGTCGCGGCCCGACGCAGCGGCCATATCGGTGGAGGTGAGCTCGTAGAGGATGGCATCTCCCGCATCATTGAGAGAGGTCTGCATGATCCCATCATCGCCCAGGACATGGTTCAGACCGTCCTGCAGCAACGCCGTATCGTTGCCGCCCCCCAAAGCGATGGAATTGATACCGCCCGTGATGGTCACAGCATCATTGCCATCGCGCGCATCCGGTGCGGTCCGGGCAGTTTCCACCATGATGTCGAACAGGAACCAGGCGGCTTCCGCCTCCTCCAGCAGAGCGGCGGAAGGTGAGTTACCCGGATCGACATAGTTCGCGAGCGCGGTCAGCGCATCGGCGCGGAGCCGCATTTCGCCGCTATCGCCCAACAGGGTCAGACCACCGACTGTCGCGGTGATGGTGTCATGACCCAGGCCGCCAAAGGCGAGATCATTGAGATCGGTCGGCGCCGGCTCAGCACCGCTGAGGTTTTCACCCATCACCAGCGTGTCATTGCCGTCCGTATCCAGCGCAAGACCGGTCAGAGTGAGCCCCGGGAAATCGATATCCGCATTGTCCCCGAACAGAATATCCACGCCGAGGCCGGAATTGAGCACATCATTGGCCTCGCCGCCGATGAGCTGGTCATTGCCGCGGCCCGTTGTCAGCGTGTCATCTCCGCCCTGCGCGTTATTGATCGAGCGGATCGAATCCACGCCTGCGCGCAGGTCTTCGCCCTCGAGCACGCCAAAATCGCCCAGCAGGATGTTATCCCCCGACGCGGCGATCAGGCTGTCGCCCGCGCCGCCGCCCATGGCGATATCGTCTGCAGCACCGGCATCGATCGTATCGGAACCTTGCGCGATGCTCTCTTCAAACAGCGAGGTCATACGCTGTGCGATCATATTGCCGCTGAGCAAGACGCTGGCGAAATCACCCGCAATCAGATCCAGCCCGGCCGCACCACTGATCGTGTCAGCACCGCCGCCGCCCAGCAGGATGTCATCGCCGCTGCCGCCGCGAATCGTGTCGTCACCATCCGCAGCATCGATCACGCGAATGTCCAGCACGCCATCAATTGCGCTTGCAATGTCCACATCGCGAATATCAAGCGCGGCTTCATCCAGCGTGAAGGCGAACGTGCCGCCCGCGATCACGTCATCGCCCAATCCGCCGCCGATCGTGTCGTTGCCGCCATTGCCCTCGATCAGATCATCGCCGATCTGACCAAACAGCCGATCATCGCCGGATCCGCCAATAATGATGTCATCGCCATCATTGCTGGCCAACGCATCGATCTCGGACGCGGTGCCCAGACCGCCGCGCTCGCCGGCCGCTTTACCCCAACCCCAGACCTCGACGTTTTGTCCATTGACCTGGATCGTATCGGAACCGGCGCCCCCCTCGATGAGGACCGTCGTACCGCCGATGGCGATGTCGTCATCGCCAGCGCCGGAAAGGACTGTGACCTCACCCGCCGCGGCGAGGTCGCCACGAATGACGTCATCCCCCTTGCCGGTCAGCAGGATATGATTGCCCGCACCCACGGTGATGGTTTCATCATCGCGGTCGGCTTTGAGCTGCGAAATCTCGGTATAGTTTTCCAGCAAGGCTTCGAGATTGACCGGCGCGTCGCCACCCACATCGTAATAGCCGGTGGCGGCAGGATCGGGCGTGTCATCTTCCAGTAGTCCGAGCAGCTCGCGCACGCGCTCGGGCGTTACGTCGCCATTGGCAAATGTGGTAAGAAACACATCGCGCATGCCGTAATCATCGCCGGAAAAGACAATTACATTGCCACCGGGAATATCGATCGTAT
The DNA here is from genome assembly GCF_056160825.1 of Maricaulis sp. ABE4_448. Lineage (NCBI taxonomy): Bacteria > Pseudomonadati > Pseudomonadota > Alphaproteobacteria > Maricaulales > Maricaulaceae > Maricaulis > Maricaulis sp. ABE4_448. Next base: position 144,214 of record NZ_JBSWXX010000002.1, on the reverse strand, counting down.
CGGCGCCCTCTTCCGCGAAGATGATGTACGTACCCCGGGCATCGGCCGGCGCCGTGATGATGTCATCACCGGCGCCCGAGAAGACGACATTCAATCCGCCGACGGGAAGTGTGATCGTGTCCTGCCCCGCCCCGGAATAGGTGATGGTCACCCGATCGCTATCTGCGTCGGAGAAGTTGGACATATCAACGACATTGTCGCCTTCGCCGGCCGGTATGATGACGGCCTTGGCTTCTGGGTCGATCTCACCCTCAAGCGAACCCTCGGCATTGTTCAACGTCACCATGTACCGGTTTGCCAGCGTTCCCAGAACGACCAGATCATCGCCGTCCTCTACCATGTCGGAATTGGCCCCCATGATGCGTGCGCCAAGATTCAGCACTTGCGTGCCGACCTCATCATCACCGCCCCCACCAAGGCCCAGGAGGTTGAGTAAGCCCTCCAGGGACAGAATGCCGCTGCGATCGCTGTCCAGCCCGCTGACCAGGCTGGGTTCGGGGTTGAAGAGTTCCAGCTCGATCGCGGGCAGTTCCAGCTCGTATATGGTTTCGGTCGCACCAAGGAAGCTGATCTCGGAGAAGACAGCGAAATCCATCGTGCCTTCCAGGAGATAGGCGATCTGCTGGTGCGGTGTAATGGCCCCGTTCTTGACCATGAACAGGATCGCATCAAGCAGTTCGGACAAGCGCACCTTGCCGTCGTCATTCGGATCCGTGATGTTGAATTTGAAGTCGAGCTCGCCGCCCCCGCCGATGGTCGCGGCGATCGCATTGGCGAACATCGTGATATCCAGCTCGATATCCACCAGTGAGCCTTCTCCCGCCTCGATGAAGACGCCATCGAAAAGACGGAAGGGATCATAGGAATTCAGGAAATTCTGCACACCGCTGAGATCGTAACCGACTTCAAACTGCGTGATGCCATGGCCTTCAATTCGATTGGAAATCAAAGGCCCGATTTCCAGATCCTCCAGCGCCCCGGTCACGAAGGCCGGAAGGTCCAGCGAGTCGATGAGAAGCTGGGTGAAATCGAGATCGGCTGAGTCGATATTGAACCAGGTATACCGTGCCCGCACGAGCTCTACACCGCTGAAATCACCCAGCAAAAGTGAAATAGCGCCGAACGGGTCTTGCAGCAGCGGAATACTGACGGAGAAACCGTCATCCGGATTACCGAAAGTCCCAAAACCGCCACTGCCATCGTCCGTGGTCAGCCCGGTGGGATCTATTGTGGTGATGTCGATGTCGGAAGCATTGGTCTCGCCCGTAGCCAGCTCATCGCCAAAGCTCGTCAGGTCAAAGCTTCCGAAATGCACCATGCCCCCGCTATCGGCGATATCGACGACAAACTGCGCGATCGAGTTGGCGATCTCCGCGATATTGTCGCCGAGCTTGATGATCGGGAACCAGAGCGCCACCAGATCAACCGCCAAGTCCTTCAACAGGCCGATCGGGTCCTGGAAGATGACATCGATCACTTCAAGCAACGGCCCAACGACCGACATGATCGGATCGACCAGTGGCCGGATCAGCGCATCGTAGAGCTGACTGGCATCGATCCGCACATTCTGGATCCCCAGAGCATCAACGGACAAGCCTTCGGCCAGCGTATAGCTCGCATCGAGTACAAGCTCTGCGGCCACATTCGGCAGGATCGGATTGCCGCCGATTTGCAGCGCTTCGCCAGAGAACGGGTCCAGAATATTGCCGACCACGCCAATTTGCACATCGACCTCGGCGCCGAAATCGAAGCTGACCAGCTCGCCGAAATCCATGTCGTCAAGATACAGGATACTCTCGTAGGCCAACACGTTTCCGCTGCCATCAAGCGGTTCGATATTACTGAAATCACGTTCGATTTCCGCGCCGGCATCGCCGTAGAGATCTGCTTCGAGGAAGGCATGAAGCTGTGCTGTGCCGCCATCAGTCGTCGCATCGGAGATGATTACGCCATCATCGTCGAGCGTCACCGCATTCGCGGACAAGCCGAGCAGGTTCAGCACACTCATGGATCCGCTGAACGTGCCGGCATCCACCAGGAAATCGATCGACACTTCGGCGTCGTCCGTATCGTTCAGCAGGAAGAAACCATTCGCATCCAGACCGAAGCCGATATTGACCGTATAGCTCAGCTCGAGAAGGATCTCGGAGCCTTCCTCCACTTCGATATTCAGGCCGGGAATGCCAAAATCGAAGTCAATGTCCAGCATTTCGCTGAACAGGACGCCCGAGAAGTTGATCGCACCGTATATGAAGGATTCGGCCGTTGTGCCGGAGGTATCGAGATAAGCGTGCAGGTATTCGACGTCCTCGGTGCCAAACACGCTGTTCAATTGCGCGTTCACGAAACCGTTGATCAATTCGACAGTTGAGGGCAGCGCGCCATCCGCGTCGGGAGTCTCCGCATATTCCAGCGCCGGAATGAGGACGCTGTTCATGACATCGTCGAAAAAAGTCAGCCCGGTTCCGATCGCATCCCCGATGATGGGAAGATCGATATCCGCGAGAAAATCATCAAAAAAGCCATCAACGACCTGGAACAGGTCATAAATGCCGTTGAGCATGTAGGACGGATCATTGAGCAGGCGGAGCGCGTTGAAGTCGTTCAGTTCCTCGATCACGCTTTCTGAGGCGACCGGCAACAGCGCGGTGGTCGCGAGACCATCGGCTTTTGCATTGAGAGCGGACGGGGTTTTGAAGTCCTGAATCTCGCCTTGGTTCATCACCAAACGATTGCCAGTCTCATTCCCGGATTGAGCAAAACCTCCACGCCCCGGAGACAGCGCCGCGGCGGCAAAGGCCACGATATCCGGCGCGATGGCCGGTCGTTCCAGCGGCAAGCCAGCCAGCGCAACGGTCTCAAACGAGATGGGGTCGGCGACCGGAGCCGTGCCCTTCGCGAAGTCCGTGGTGACACTGTGCGAGGCTGGAACCGGTGCATCCGAACCCGGCAACTGATAGCCCGGATCCAGAACTTCACCCGCCTGCCCTCCTTCTGCAGACAGCCATTCCGGCACGGCGCCCGCCGCCCCGATTGACGATTGCGGCAACGCGTCGGCTGCATCCGGCACAGCGCGCTCAAACAATTCAAACGGATCAAGGCCGGGCACGAACACATCCGCAAGGCTTGCCGTGTCCTTCGAGAAACCGGTGACCTCGCCTCCCGCATCGAACGTCGAAATCACCTCGGATACCAGCGCCGAGCCGATTTTGTCGGAGGCGGACAAGTGCTCCGCCATCATCGCCGCCAGCAGCGCATCGCCTTCTGGAGTCTCGAGATCATCAGCCACGCCCGGAATATCTGTTTCCGCGACGGCAGAGGGAATGGCATCAGATCCGGGCAGAACCGCCATATGCTGGTTGTCGAGGCTGGGATCGATCAGATCCGCCGTCTGGTTCAAGACCGCACTGCGAAGGTCCGCGAACGCAGTCTGGACACGCTCCCCAGCTTCGGCGAGCGGACCGAGATCCGCCATCTGATGACCGGCACTTCCCGGCAGCCCCGGATCGAGCGTTTCCAAGGCGGAACGTGGCAAGCCGGGCGCCTCGAACTCGTCGAACATAGCGTACTGCTCGGCAAAGGATTGCACGATGCCGGCAAGACTGCCCGACAACGCCGTTGTCGACGCCAAGTCCCATTCGAGATTGGCATCCATCATGATCCTCGGTTCAAGCAGAACCGGCGCCGGAATGGACGGGTTGATAGAGCTGACAGACATCACGCCTCCTCCGACGCACCGGACAGACGGTCCGGCTTGCCGAGCTTTGTGGTCACCCCGTGAAGAGAGACCGAAAATATTTTAGTCACCGCCCCCATGCCGGCGCCTAAAAACTCGCGGACAGAGCAACGGAGAAACGTTGCGCCTGGTCGAAATCCTGCCGTTCAAAAGGCTCCGCGTACGAAACGCGGAGGCTTCCGAAATCACTTGAAATTTCCAAGGACACACCGGCGCTGGCCCGGATCTCGTGCTGATCGTAGAGCATGAGACCACCAACACCCGGCACGGACCAGGTACTGCCGAAATCAACAAACGCCCCCACCACCACCGGGCTGCCGGTAATCGGCCGCTGAACCTCAACTGTTCCGGTGTAGAAATTTGCCCCGCCCAGCGCATCCAGGGTGACGGCATCGCGCGGCCCCAGCCCGCCGAATTCAAATCCGCGAGGCTCGAGATCGCCTTGAAACGCCCGGTCCAGAACCGACACATATTCGCCGTCCAGACCGCGAATGACACCGGCTTTGACGTTGGTTTTGAGCGCAAACCCGCCGCCCAGCGGCACCTCATAGCGCGCGCCGAGCTCGAGCGCCGCAAACTTGCGGTCGCCAAGGCCGGACAGTTGAAGATTGGCATCCAGGCGGAGGCGTGCCGCATCCGGCAGGAAAGGCTCGAAATCACCATCTTCAAAGCGCGTAAAGACATTCACGCCGATGCTCGAACTTTCGCCGAAATCGCGCGCCAGCACTCCAGACATGCTGGAAGCGACAGAAGTCACATCGTCATAGCTTGCAAATGCGCCGACCCCGATGTGCGTGCGCGGCGCCACAGGCTTTTCACGCTCCACGGAGACCCGGACGCCCTGGCTTTCGAACGGGATGTGATCCCAGTTCTGCACGTGGGCCGAGACGGCATAACTCAGCCTGCCGATCTCGACCTCCGGACTGCGCAACAGGGAAATCCGCCCCTCCTCACCATCCGGCCCGCCGCGATAGCGCACCGAGGCCGCGATATCCTTTTTCTCCCCCAATTCCTCGGCGGAAAAGGCGATATGAGCCGTGGGACCGTAGAGCGAGGAATAGCTCGCACCCAAGGACAGGTCTCCCGACTGCGCCCGAGCCGCAGCCGGCGCCAGAATACTCGCAACAAACGAAGCGATCAGGAGGCGGGCAGGTGAGCTTGGCATGTGCTTCCCGGTAGAATGGTGTCGGACTCAAGGTGGAGGAAAACGGAAATCGTGCCGGAGGCGAGGTCTGCAATCGGCGAGACATAGTCGAAGGTCACAGCAGCTGGATCGACCGGACCGCCGTCCACGCTGAGCGCCAGTGTTTGCGCGGCGGTCACGGCCGGCAGACGCTCGCGCGGCACAAACGCTTCAACCCGCAACGGCGAGAGGACGTACAGCATCAGCAAAGACTGGCCCTGCGTAGCCTCGCCGGGGTCGAGAATATCCTCACCGATAACACCGGCGGCCGGGCTTCGCACAGTCGCCAGCTCGATTTTGCGGCGTAGAGGTTCCGCTTCTTGCGCGGCGATCTGCAGCTCCTCTTCGCGGCGCGCCACTTCGGCTTCAGCGCTGCGCAAGTCCAGCTCGACGGTCTCGAACTCGCCATAGGAAACCGCCTGCTGTTCATAGGCCTCTCGCAAGCGATCCACGCGGGCTTGCAACCCGGCACGGCGCTGGCGGGCCGCATTCAGCGAGCCGGTCGCATTGGCACGGGCTTCGATCAGCGCCAGTTCGGCCTCTTCAAGGTCCGTGCTCAGGCGCAAAAGCGGCTGACCCGCCTCGACAGACTGCCCCGGCCGCACGAAAACTTCCGCGACAATGCCGTCGAATGTCGGGCTCAGCTCGATCTGCCGCGAGGCGCGGATACTGCAATCGATCGGACGCGTGCGCGCCTCCTCCGGGGTGGGCAATTGCGCGTCAAGCGGTCCGGTGAACAGCAGGATCAGGGCCGGGATGACTCCCAGGCCGCGCATTACTCAACGGCCTCGTTCAGCGATCCGCCGGTGAGATATTGCAGCTCACCCCAGGCCCGCAGGTATTCCGCCTGATAGAAGGCTTGGCGTTCTTGCGCGACATTGAGGCGGATCTGACGGGACAGCACGCTGTAATTCACACCCTGGCCCAGCGCGACACGATCTTGCTCACGCTCCAGCGCGGCTTCTGCATCGGTCACGGCGACCTCGGATGCGGCAATCGCTTCGGACAACGCCATCATACGATCATGCGCTCCGCGAATACCGGTCTCCACTTCGCGGCGGACAGAGAAGTAATCCAGTGCGGCGATGCGTTCATCCACACGACCGGTCAAGCTGGAGAAACCGCGACCCGACGCGTTGAAGATCGGAATGGAGAGCTGCAAGCCGACCACTTGGTCCTCGGTCACCGAACCACCACCAAAGCGGCTATCCTCTCGATCTTCACGATCGAGCGAGGCATAGGCCGAAAGGACCGGTGCAAAATCATCGAAAATGGACTGCCATTTGCCCATATTGGCCATCACGACCTCAAAGGCCGCCGCCATGATGGCCGGGTTTTCCTCGCGGCCGATCGCCAGGGCGCTCTCAACGCCGGTCGGACGGCCATAACCCGACACAGCCGGCAGCTCACCGGGAAGTCCGCCCGTAATTACACGGCCCGACAAGGCCGAGAGAGTGGACAGGGCGTTTTGGTAGCGCGTGCGCTCGAAGGCAATTTCCGCCGCCATGGAGCCGCGCTCGCTGCGCATCGAGGCCAGATCCACAACCTGGCCTTCGCCAACACCGATCCGGCGCTCGATCCCGCCGACCTGCTGATCCATCAGATCCAAGCGCGCCTGCAGGAAGTCCGCGCGCTGCTTTGACTGGATCGCGATCACATACTGATCGAAGACTTCAGCACTCACATCCTTGACGGATTTGACATACTCCACCTCGGCCAGGGAGCGGGCGGAATTGGCGATGCGGATGCCGAAGATCCGGGAGAGATCGATGATCGGCTGGGTAATCTGGATGCGGTCCGTATCAACCGGGTAGCTGGCCGTACCGGCCTGGAAAACCTGATTGTCGGTCTCCACGACTTCCTGGTCGAGCTGGTCACGCTGCAGAGACGCACTCACCTGCGGCAAATAGCCAAAAATCGCGTTGAGACGCTGGGCCTCGGCGCGATTGATACCCTGCGCAGCCCGGCCGATGGTCGGGTTGCTTTGCAGAGCCGCCTCCATCAGGCTGCCAAGGTCGGGATTATTCACCAGCGCCATGGCACCGAAGGCGGTATCCAGCTGCCCGGTCGGGTTATCGCCACCAAGAATGCGCGCGAGGCGTTCTTCCGACCGCGCTTCCGCTTCCGCGTCAATTCCGGATGCGCGCAAAAGCGACAACCGCTCATCATCCGCCCGATCAATCACGGACGCGCAACCATTTGCGAACAAAGAAAAAGTGAGAACCGCGGACGCAATTGCGCCGCGCCCGTGAATGCCAGATGCCGACACGCCATCCCCCCGGACGAATTAACCAATGGTTATTGTCTATTCCATGCGGTTTTGAATGACGACCCCCAAAAGGCGAAAACTTTTCGCATAGTTGCAGAAATGACCACCCAAGCCAGCCTCGGGTAAATCAGTAACGCGAACCCTGAACCGTCTTCTCGGCACAATTGTTGTGAAACTGGCGTGCCTCGCGAGATCTCGTTCAAACCCCGCAGCCTTGAGCCTGTTCCATGCGAGCAGCGCCCCCGCAGGGTTTCACAAGCACGACCGCGCGCCGGCGGGTCAAGCCGCCCCATCGAAAGCATTTGCAAAGCAAATTGCCCTGAGATCGAAGAAATGGTGGAGCCAGACGAACCAACATCGAACCCGCAGGGTTCGCAAGCGCGACCGCGCGTCGGCCGGTCAGGCCGCCCCATCGGAGGCGTCCGCGAAGCGGACTGCCGTGAGATCGAAGAAATGGTGGGCCCGGAGGGACTCGAACCCCCAACCAAGCGGTTATGAGCCGCCGGCTCTAACCAATTGAGCTACAGGCCCGCCGTATCGGCGTGTTCTTTCGATACCGGGTTGCGCGTGTCTCGCCAAGATGCGGCCGCAGGCGGTCGCATCCGGATGCCGTTTCGGGGAAACCGCGTGCACATTAAGACGTTGCAATCTTGATGGCCGAATTGGGCCGGTGCCATTCAGGCTTCACTCAGCTGCGGCAGTGTTAGTCTGGCGCCAGATATCGAAATCACTGGAGGACACCCATGTTCCGCGCACTTATTGCCACCACCGCCCTGACCGCCCTGACGGCGGGCTCCGCCCTGGCCCAGGTCCAGGAGCCGCAGCCGACCCTGTCGCTCTCGGCGACGGCCGAAGTCCGGCTTGCCCCGGACTACGCACAGGTCAGCTCGGGCGTTGTCAGCCGCGCCGATACCGCCCAGGCCGCCATGCGCGCCAATTCCCGGGCGATGGCCGCCGTGTTCGCCGCGCTGCGCGCGGCCGGTGTCGCCGAAAACGACATGCAGACCTCGCAGCTCTCGGTGTCGCCGGTCTATTCGGACCGCCGCGAGCCGGGTCAGATCGAGCTGAACATCATCGGCTATGAGGCGCGCAACACGGTGACCGCGAAGGTGACGGACACCGAGCGGACCGGCGCCGTGATCGACGCCATGGTCGAAGCGGGCGCGAACAATATTAACAATGTCACCTTCGGCTCGGACAATACCGAGGACGCCATGGACGAGGCGCGCCGCCAGGCGATCGCCAACCTCCTGGCCAAGGCCGAATTGTTTGCCGACGCCGCCGGTTTCGAACTTTGCGGTATCCGCCGCATGGGCGAGGCGCATATGGGCTCGCCGCAGCCGGTGATGATGCGCGCCGCCTTTGCCGAGGATATGGCCGCAACGCCGGTCGCCGCCGGCCAGCTGACGCTCAACGCCTCGGTGAATGCCGACTTCTGCATCGCCGAATAGGCACGGCCTGCCGCGAGACACGAAAAGCCCGGGCATCGTGCCGATGCCCGGGCTTTACTGTGTTCCGGTGCAGGGCCCGGCGCTGCCGCGCCTAGCCGCCTTCGGCTTCCACGGAAATGCTTTCGCCGCCGAATTCGAAGGTGATCGTCTCGCTCTGCTGCTCCTGCCACAGCGCATAAGCGAGGCCTGCCGACAGGATCAGGAGTCCGGCGACCGCGCCGTAGAGCAGGATATTCCGGCTGTTCGATGCACGCATGACTGGCTCCTTGCGTCCGTTAGTGACGAAAGAGAAACGTGCAGTCAGCCATCCGGTTCCGAATGGTTGTATTCAAAGGGCGTGATCAGGCCGCTTTCGGCTTGGAGACGACCTGGTTGTGCTCATCGAACAGCACCACGGTCGGCACATGGTTCTCGGCCTCGGCCGCATCCATGCCGGCATAGGCGACAACAATGATGCGATCGCCCGGCTGGGCCAGACGGGCTGCAGCACCATTGATGCCGAAGGTCCGGCTACCGCGCGGCGCCTCGATGGCGTAGGTGGTGAACCGCTCGCCATTATTGATGTTCAGCACATCAACCTGCTCATGCGGCAGGATGCCGGCAGCTTCCAGATAATCGCGGTCGATGGAGATGGAGCCTTCATAGTGCAGGTCCGCCTGGGTGACGACCGCACGGTGAAGCTTGCATTTCATCATGGTGAGGCGCATCGCGCTCTCCTGATTACACAGAGGTTGTTGCACTGCACATACGTGCGGCTGACCGGAATTTCAACGGCGAAAACCGGATCCGCGGCATTCAGGACTGCGTGAAACCGCCACCGATTGTACCCGGGATCGGGTTTCACCCAACATGCAGGCGGGCGATCCATATCCTGCATTCTGGATGAGCCACCGCCCGGCGCGCAGTCACAAGCAATGAAGTCCGCTCATTCATGATGCTCGCCTCGGCGCGCCCGTCCCTCATCGAAGGTTCATGCGCAGGCTGCAAAACTGCGCTATACTTCGCAGAAAGGGAGCTGGACATGGAAACTCACCTTGCACGCATTACCGGTCTCGTGACGCTGGCCGCCGCTTCGCTCGGCGTGTCGGCCCAGACCCGGCCGCCGGCCGAACCCGTTCGTACGGCCGGCCTGGCCACCCTGCAGCAACAACAGCAACAGCTGCCCGCCCCGGACGCACCGCGCACCATGCCCGTCAACTGGGCCGCGGCCCGCGAGGATGCCCGCACCCAGACGCAGGCCAACCCCCAGTTCGCCGCCGTGCGGCAGGTCCAGCGCTTCCCGCAGCCGGTCAATGACGGCGCCGCCAATGTGACGGCGACGCGCCTGCCTGTCCTCATTCCCACATCGGCGGCGCTGGGTCTGGGCGAGAGCGCCGTCGCCCGCCTCTTCCCGCAGGCCGATTTCTATACCCTGTCGATCACCGGGCCGGACATTCTCGTCGAAGTGTTCGGCACGCGGCTTGCCCATGCCGTTACGCCGGACGCAGCCAGCCGCCGCCGGCTGCGTGCCGCCGATCCGGCGGGCTACCGGGTCAGCCAGACCGAGTATGGCCGGGAACTGTCCTTCAACCGCTATGGTGCGGCCTATTCGGTGACCGTGGAATGCGCCGAGCCCGTGACCGACACGCGCTGCACCTCCGAAACCTATGTCCGCCAGCTCGCCGATGCGCTGATGATTGCCGCCGGCAGCCCCGAACCGGGAGAGGAGTGATGTCACGCGCTGCGGAACTCACACTCGCGGCCGCCGTTGCAACAGCCGGGGTCGCGGCGATGATCTGGTGGCCGCAGGAGGCCAGCCTGCCCCCGCCGGCCCCGGATCCAATGGCAGAGGAGACGCCCATGGCCGACCCCGAAACCGATCCGCAACCGGAAGAACCGGTCCCGGCCGATCCCGAACCGGCCGACCCGCCGGACGAACGGCCCCAGCCGGAAGATCCCCCGGCCCCGTCCGAGGACATCCCGCCCGCCGACCCCGATCCCTATCCCGAACTCCCGCCCGGCCCGGAGGATGATGCCGGCATCGCGTTCAGCTGGATGCCCGCCGGCGATCTCGTGCCCGACAGCGGCACCGGCCAGACGCTGCAGATCAACTATGCCCCGGCCATGCGCTTCCCAATGGAGGCCGGCCAGGCCTATGCCAACAGCCAGGTCTATGGTCATGGCGGCTATCTCGGCCCCGGCGGCGGACAGTGCAATGCCGGCAATTACGCCTATGCCTGGCGCGACAATTTCTGCGAGACCCGGGGCTATGGCACGCCGATGTGCCCGTCCGGCACGGGTCATCAGGGCCAGGATATCCGCCCTGCCACCTGCCACGATGCCACGCACTGGGCCGTCGCCGTCACCGACGGGACCATTACCTCGATCGGCTCCTATTCGGTGCGCCTGATGAGCGATGACGGCGTGCGCTACACCTATCTCCACCTGGAAAAGGACACGCTGCTGGTCGAGGCCGGCGACCGGGTCGGCCAGGGCGAGCGGATCGGCTATGTGTCCAACGAGTTCGGCGGCACGGCGACCACGATCCACCTGCATTTCGAGATCAAGATGGCGGTCGACACCGGCGGCGAGATCCAGAACACGAATGTGCCGCCCTATCTGGCGCTGGTGGACAGTTATGAGCGTCTCCTCACCGCGAATGGCGGCTGACGCATTTTCAGCAAAAGTGGGAACCGGTTTTGCGGTTCGAAAATGCGACCACTCAAGAACCCGGCATTTTCAGCAAAAGTGGGGACCGGTTTTGCGGTTCGAAAATGCGTCCACTCAGACAAGGCCAAGCCGGGCGCCAGGGCTACACGCCTGAATTCGGCCCCGTTCTCCGTCATCATGCTCTGCGGGCGAGGCGCCCTTGGGGAGAAAAGGACAGGATCATGACATCACGCGTTTGGGCGGTTCTCGCTGTCAGTCTGGCACTGACGGCGTGCGAGGGGACCGAGCGGTATGAAAACGACGGCTATGCCGTCAGCGAACAAGCCCTGAACGACGAGGACGTCCTCACCGTCACCGGCAACCGGATTAACCGCGGCAGCGCAGCCGCACCGCCCCCGCCCATGATAGAGGCCGAGCCCCAGCCCGGTTCGGGCGGCGGCGCAGATGCGATCACCGAGCGCCTGATTGCCTATCGCTACAATTACCAGCTGGAGACCCCGCGCGAGGCGACCGAGCCGCTGATCGAAGCGCATCGCCAGGCCTGTCTCGATGCCGGACCAGCAGCCTGCCAGGTCGTCAATGCCAATATCTATGCCCAGGGCGATCGCGGCTCTGCGGGCTCGCTTTCCCTGCGCGCCGCGCCGGACTGGATCGAGGCTTTCCGCGACGGTCTGGCCGGCGAGATCGATGCCGCCGGCGGCCGCATCATGCATCAGGCCCAGTCGGCCGACGATCTGACCGCCTCGATCTATGACGCCGAAGCGCGTCTGACTGCCAAACGCACCTTGCGCACCCGGCTGACCGCGCTGCTGGAACGCCCGGGCGCGAGCGTCGAGGAATTGGTCAGCGTCGAGCGTGAGCTGGCCCGCCTGCAGGGCGAGATCGAGGGCGCCGAGGCGCAATTGCGCGTCATGCGGGGCCGCGTCTCCATGTCGGACCTGACGCTGAACTACACCTCGCGCATCGAGCCGGTCAGCCGCGGTGCCTTCGAGCCGCTGGGCCGGGCACTGCGCAATCTGGCCGGCAATTTCGCTTCCGGCCTGGCCAATGTCATCACCTTCATCGCCTCGGCCCTGCCCTGGCTGATTGTGATCGTGCCGGTCTTCTGGCTGCTGGGCCGCTGGCTGCGCGGCCTGTGGCGCAAGCGCAAGGCCGAACAGGCGGCGGGCTAGCCAGGAGGGACATGTACCTGCGGTACGTGTCCCCTCCCCGCATCCCTTACGCCGCACGCCCTACGCCGCGAGGTGCAGAACCACTTCGCGGCGGTGGGGGCGGTGGCGATGTTCGAACAGGTAGATCCCCTGCCACGTGCCCAGCAGCAGGCGGCCGTCCTCGACCGGGATGCCCAGCGACGTCTGCGTCAGCGCGGCCTTGATATGGGCCGGCATGTCGTCCGGCCCTTCCGTGGTGTGCCACAACCAGGACATGGACGGATCGTCGGCGTCGGGCACCAGCCGCCGGAAGAATTCGGCGAGGTCGCGCTGCACGTCGCTGTCGGCATTCTCCTGGATCACCAGCGAGCATGAGGTGTGCCTGACATAGGCGGTCAGCACCCCCTCCGCAGGATTTACTTTGCGTGCAAAGTTATCGACCTCGGCGGTAAACTCGTAGAGGCCGGGGCCGGTAGTGGGAATGGCGATACGATGCAAGGGCATGGGCGCAAGGTGGCCAGAGCGGCCCCGCTTGTCCAGCCGTTCCGGATCACTGCCAGCAGCGCGGGCCGGCTTCAGGCAATTCCTCATCCACGGCATGGGCAGCCGCCCAGGCGATGGCCATCGGAGACAGAGCCTCCTGCGTGTCCTCGCGATTGGTCAGCACGATCACCGACAGGCCGGTCGTGAGGTCGCGCACATAGGCCGTGCCGGCGTAACCGCCATGGCTGACCAGGGTGCGGCCGTCCCGATGATAGGCCATCCAGCCGCGCGCATAGCCCCAGCGATCGCAAGTTTCCCCGGTGTCGAACAGCCGCTGGATCTCGGCCGTCGCCGCCAGGGCACCGGCATTGATGGTCTCGCTGCCGGACAGCGCGGCTTCCCAGGCCATCATGTCGACGAGGGATGAGGTCACCCCGAAATGCGAGGTCAGGCCAAACTGCCAGACGCGGCGATTGCGCTGCAGACCATCTGCCTCGCTCCAGGCATAGCCTTCGGCGCGATGCGACACGATGGCCGACTGGTCCAGCATGGCCGTCTGATCCATCCCCAGCGCGCTGAAAAACCGGTCCTGAAGATGGTCGCCATAAGACTGACCGGTGACCTGCTCGATCACGAGACCGAGCAGGAAATACCCCTGGTCGGAATAGACCCAGTCCTCGCCGGGCCGGGCCGCCATCTCTGTCGCCATGGCCGATGCGAGCATGTCTTCGGTCGAGTAGTTCAGCAGGAACTCGCCGTTCGGTCTCATCTCGAACCGGTGAGTCAAACCGCCGGTATTGGCGAGCAACTGGTCGATCGTGATGGCCGACCAGGCCTCCGGTGCTTCATCGGGCAGATAGTCCACGACCAGGTCATCCAGCGACACCTGCCCGTCCTCCGCCAGCGTCAGCACGGCCAGCGCCGTCATGTGCTTGGTCAGCGAGGCGAGTTCGAAGACTGTCTCCCGCGTAACCGGCACCTGATGCTCGATGGACGCCAGGCCGTAGCTCCCCACATGGACCGGTTCGCCCTCCCGCAACACAGCGACTGCCATGCCGGGGAAATGCCCCTGCTCCATCAAGGGCTCGACGGCAGCATCGACGAGATCGAGCTGAGGAGCGGTCTGGGCCCAGACCTGGCCGGTGAGCAACATAGCGGTCGCCATGCCAAGCGTTTGAATTTTCACGATAGCTGTCCCCTGATCACGAACAGACAGGAAGACGCCGAAATGCGGCGGCATTATGCTCCTCTGCGCCCTGAGACCCTGACCTTCAAAGCTTGCGAGCCTTCGGAGCAGGGTCTTCAGACGGACGCCCCCAGCTCTCCATCCAGTCCCGGACATCGCTCCAGTCAGCACCGCTGCGCTCCTCGCGGAAGGCCAGCAGTCTGCGCTCATCCTCGGCCAGCACTTCCGGCGACCAGGGTCCTGTTCCGGCCGCCCGCTGCTCAGCCAGGTCTGCCGGCAAACCTGCTTCGCTCGCGGCCAGGTCAGCCAATAGCTCTGCCACGGTGAGATTGCGTGCCGCGGCTCGGGCCTCGAGCAGCGCCGCCGTCGTCTCATCGACCTCAATCGCACGAAATTTGGCGTTCATCGCTAAACTCTAGGGCCGAAGCCCCGGGAAGTCGATTGGACAGGCCGGCAGCCCAATAAAAAAGCCGGCCCGAAGGCCGGCTTTTCATTGAGCGTGTCGCGTCTGGATCCCGGAACGGGTCCGGGATGATCCGCCGCCGCGCGGCGGCTCAATTATCCAGGAAACTCCGCAGCTTGCGCGAACGGCTCGGGTGTTTGAGCTTGCGCAGGGCCTTGGCCTCGATCTGGCGGATACGTTCGCGGGTCACCGAGAATTGCTGGCCGACTTCTTCCAGCGTGTGGTCGGTGTTCATGCCGATGCCGAAACGCATGCGCAGCACGCGTTCCTCACGCGGGGTGAGCGAGGCGAGCACGCGGGTCGTGGTTTCGCGCAGATTGGCCTGGATGGCGGCATCGATCGGCAGGACGGCATTCTTGTCCTCAATGAAATCGCCCAGATGGCTGTCTTCCTCGTCGCCGATCGGCGTTTCCAGGGAGATCGGCTCCTTGGCGATCTTCATCACCTTGCGCACTTTTTCCAGCGGCATGGCGAGCTTTTCGGCCAGTTCCTCCGGGGTCGGCTCGCGGCCGATCTCGTGCAGCATCTGGCGCGAGGTGCGGACGATCTTGTTGATCGTCTCGATCATGTGCACCGGGATACGGATCGTGCGCGCCTGGTCGGCGATCGAGCGGGTGATGGCCTGGCGGATCCACCAGGTGGCATAGGTGGAGAATTTATAGCCGCGGCGGTATTCAAATTTGTCGACGGCCTTCATCAGACCGATATTGCCTTCCTGGATCAGATCCAGGAATTGCAGGCCGCGATTGGTGTATTTCTTGGCGATGGAGATCACCAGGCGCAGGTTCGCCTCGACCATCTCCTTCTTGGCCACGCGGGCCTCGCGCTCGCCCTTCTGGACGGTGCGCACAATGCGGCGCAGATCCTCGATCGGCACGCCGGCGCGCTGGGTGAGGTCGGCCAGATCGTCGCGGATCTTGCCGGCATCGGTCGCTTCGCGATCGATAAAGCGGTCCCAGGCCTTGGACGTGCCGGCCATCGAGGACGGCCAGTCGGGGCTCAGCTCATTGCCGAAATAGCTGTCCATGAACTGCGCCCGCGGCACGCCGTGGGCGTCGGCCATGCGCAAGAGCTTGCCTTCCAGCGACATGCGTTCCTTGTTGATCGCATAGAGCTGTTCGACCAGAGCCTCGATACGCGCATTGTTGAGGTGCATCGTATTGAGCTGGGTGACGATGGAGTTCTGGAGCCCCTCGTACTTTTCCCGGCTCTGCTTGGTCAGGTCCTTGCCCTCGATGCGGGCGGCAACCAGCTTGTCCTGCAGCTTGCGGAAGGCGGCAAAGTCGGACGCGATCGAATCGAGCGTCTCCATGACGCCGTCGCGCAGTTCCGCTTCCATCGCCGACAGGGAGAGCGAGGCACCGTCGTCCTCGTCATCATCATCCTCGTCGTCGCTGGAGCCTTCGGTCTCCTCCTCGTCGTCCTCATCCTCGTCGTCATCGTCGCGGGAGGATTTCTTGGCAGACTTCTCGTCTTCGTCGCCGGACTTGTCCTGCGGGTCGGCCGGCGCGGCCGCGGGAGCTGCGCCCTCGGCTTCGCCCTCACCATCCTCGCCCTCTTCACCCTCGGCCTGCTGGCCGCCATAGGTGGCGTCGAGATCGATGATGTCGCGCAGCAGGACCTGGCCTTCCTGCAGCTCGTCGCGCCAGACCATGATGGCTTCGAAGGTCAGCGGGCTTTCGCACAGGCCGCGGATCATCGCATTGCGGCCGGCCTCGATGCGCTTGGCGATCGCGATCTCGCCCTCGCGGGAGAGAAGCTCGACCGAGCCCATCTCGCGCAGATACATGCGCACGGGATCATCGGTGCGATCCGCGGACGAGCCGGTATTCTGGCCCACCACGGCAGCCTTGCCGCTGGCGGCCGCGACAGAGCGGCTGTCGCTCTCCTCCTCGTCATCATCGCTGTCGTCGTCATCGCCGGAGGCATTCGCCTTGGCGTTGTCGCCGTCATCGTCGACGTCAGTCTCGCTGTCGACGACGTTGATGCCCATCTCGGACAGCTGCGCGAGCACGTCCTCGATCTGCTCGGAGGAAAATTCCTCGCTCGGCAGAACGGCGTTCAGCTCGTCATGGGTCACATAACCGCGTTTCTTCGCGGTCTTGATCATGTTCTTGACCGACTGGTCCGTCAGGTCCAGAAGCGGACCGTCCTGGTTTTCCGATGCGTCGTTGGCTTCGGCCGTTTTGCTCATTTATTCGTCCCTTGTCGCGCTGCCCAGTGCGCACAATTGGAATGTGTTCCGTGTCAGGACTGTTCCGATCGCGAGGTTTCCCGGCGCCAGGCCTCGACCAGCCGCCGCACACTCTCGGAATCATCCCTGCCAATTTCTTCGTTCAGCCGCGCGCGTATCTCGTCGCGCCGGCGCTGTGCCTCGCTTCGTTCCATATAGGCTGCAGCCAGACGCGTCCAAGCCTCTGTTCGTGACCTAAGGGACGCCTCCGTTCCGCCCAGTGCCGCCTGCATGGGGCCGCGCTCTCCGTCCAACCGCTTTATCGTTGCCGCATATCCGGCTTCGGCCAATCTGGCCCTAAGCGTGTCGGTTTGCACAGACTGCCCAGAAGAGCAGGCGTCTAAAACGGCGTCGCGCAGTGAGTCAAGCGAACCGAGGCGCAAAAGCGCCAATGTCTCCACCTGGTCGACCGCGATATCGGGGTAATCGATCGCGGCGAGAAGCAGGTGACGCGCCAGATGATCGGCCGGTTGACGGCCTGCAGCCTGCGTCTTGCGCTTCAATTCGGCACTGGCCCGCATGGGCGGCATCTTGCGCCCGTAAGCTCCTGCGGACCGGCGCATTTGCTGTGGCCGGCTGCCGAACAGCGCTTCCATGCGCTGGTCGAACTCGCGCCGGTATTCTTCCCGTATATCGGTATCGGCGATCTGGGAAACAAGCCCCCGGATCCGCCGCCGGAAACCGGCGCGCCGGTCCGGATCATCGAGCGGTTCAGCATTCACCTCGCGCTCCCACAGCAGATCGGCCAGCGAACGGGTCTCGGTGAACACTGCGCGCAGGGCGTTGGCGCCCTCCTCGCGCAGAAGATCGTCCGGATCCTTGCCCTCGGGCATGAAGGCGAAGCGCAGCGTCTTGCCCGGCTGCAGCAGCGGCAGCGCCCGGTCAGCCGCCTTGAAGGCCGCCCCACGGCCGGCACTGTCGCCATCCAGGCACATCACAGGCTCGCCGCCGGCACGCCAGAGAAGCTGCAGCTGGTCCTCGGTGACGGCCGTGCCCAGCGGCGCCACGCCGTGATCCAGCCCGGCACGCGCCAGGGCGATCACGTCGAGATAGCCCTCCGCCACGATCAGGCCGCGGATCGTCTGCTTGGGATCGGACGCCGCCTTGCGCGCTTCGGGATAGCGGTAGAGCACCGAACCCTTGTGGAAGATCGGCGTCTCGGGCGAGTTGAGATATTTCGCCCGCGCTTCCTTCGACAACGCCCGCCCGCCAAACGCCACCAGGCGCCCGCGCGGATCATGGATCGGAAACATGATGCGGTCGCGGAAGCGGTCATAGGGCGAGCCGTGATCCGGCTGGATCAGCAGGCCGCATTCGACCAGGTCCTCGACCGGCGCCCCGGCGGTCACCAGCTCGTCCTTCAGCGCCGTCCGCCCGTCCGGGGCGAAACCGATACCGAAGCGCACGCAGTCCTGACCGGTCAGGCCACGCCCCTTGAGATAGGTCCGTGCCGCCTCGCCTTCCGGCTGGCGCAGGGCGCGCAGATAAAAGGCCTGGGCCACCTCCATCCATTCCACGAGGGATTTGCGATGAACGGTCTTCTCGTGGGCTTCCGGGTCCGGTTCGGGCAGGCGCAGCCCGGCCTCCCCGGCCAGCCGCTCCGCCGCCTCCATGAAGGAGAGGCCTTCCATTTCTTCCAGCCAGGTGAAGACATCGCCATGCTTGCCGCTGGCAAAGCAATGATAGAAGCGCTTGTCGTCATTGACGAAAAACGATGGAGTGCGTTCTTTCTTGAAGGGCGACAGGCCGACGAATTCGCGGCCCTGGCGTTTCAGCTGCACGGTGCGGCCGATCAGGTCTGACGGGCGGACCCGCGCCTTGATCTCGTCGATGAAATCCTCACCCAGCCGCATCTGAAAGCGTTCGCCTCACCCGTCCGTTGTCACAGCCGGACATGATGCGCCCGAAAGCTTCCGGCGTCACGCGATCAAATCAGGATCAGGTTCAGGCCGCGCCGGCGAGCAGCGTCTTCACCTTGGCGCCCGCCTGGCCGAAATCCATCCGGCCGGCATAGCGGGTTTTCAGCTCGCCCATCACGCGGCCCATATCCTTCAGGCCGGACGCGTCGAGTTCGCTGACGACGGTCTGGGCCGCCTGCTCGATTTCCGTGCTGTCCATCGGCTTGGGCAGGAATTCGCGGACGATCTCCGCTTCCCCGCGCTCGGCCTCGGCGAGATCCAGGCGGCCGGCCTTTTCATAGGTCTCGGCGCTCTCGTCGCGCTGTTTGGCAAGCTTTTGCAGGATGGCCATGATTTCCGTGTCCTCACAGCCGGCGCAGCGGTCTTCCGCGCGCGCCGCGATGTCACGGTCCTTGATCGCCGCAGAGATCAGGCGGAGCGTCGACAGACGCGTCTTGTCGCCAGCCTTCAGGGCGGATTTCAGTTCGTCGGTGATACGGTCGCGAAGAGACATGATGTAACTGGTCCATTCTGGGTGCCCTTTGGCAACCCGTCACGAAATCTCCGGTGTGAAAAAGTGATCGCGCGCCTCCGGGAAGCGCCATTTGTTTCGAGCGTCCGGGCCTGTTGTCCGCAGATGCGTTCCTGACTGTCTGCTCATCCTCGGCTTTGCAGCCTCTGAAACAAGGGCCGGGGGAATATGCCCTCGCCGCATAATAATCAACCCCTCATCGATCCGCGGTCATAAAGATTGATCGATCCGGCCGGGAACCGGACTTGCGGTATTGACCCGGCGGGTCGAAGAGACTAGCGAAGCGCCCGTTTATCCGGACGTCAGAGGCAAGCCGATTCCCCGGCCGCCCGGCGCGCGTCCCCGCAAGGCAGGAGAGCCCCATGTCGCAGCCAGATCCGACGCAGGCCACAGGCGCCATCGCCCTTGCAGACGGCCAGGTTTTCCTGGGCCACGGGACCGGCGCAAGCGGGACCGCAATCGGCGAGCTGTGCTTCAACACGGCGATGACCGGCCATCAGGAAGTCCTGGCCGACCCGTCCTATGCCGGCCAGGTCGTCTGCTTCACCTTCCCCCATGTCGGCAATGTCGGCGCCAATGCGGAAGACGAGGAAGCCGCCAGCGGGCCCGCCCGCAAGGCCGCCGTCGGCATGGTGTCCCGCGCCACGATCACCCCGCCGGCCAACTGGCGCGCCGAATCCTCCTTCGAGGAATGGCTGCGCACGCGCGGCATTGTCTCGGTAACCGGGATCGACACGCGCGCCCTCACCCGCCGCATCCGCGAGAAGGGCATGGCCATGTGTGCCATCGCCCATGATCCCTCCGGCAATATCGATATCGAGGCGCTCAAGGCCGCTGCTGCCGCCGCGCCGACCATGGAAGGCCGCGAGCTTGCCGCCGACGTCACCCGCGAAGCTGCGGGCGAGTGGAGCGAAGGCAATTGGGTGCTCGGCGAGGGCTATGCCGCCGGACCGGAAGACGGTCCGCGCGTGGTCGTGCTCGACTATGGCGTGAAGGCCAATATCCTGCGCCTGCTCACCGGCGCGGGCGCCCGCGTCGCGGTACTGCCGGGCAAGGCCGGTATCGACGAGGTGAAAGCCCTCAATCCGGATGGTGTGGTCTTCTCCAACGGCCCGGGCGATCCGGCCGAGACCGGCAAATATGCCCTGGCGACCATCAAGGCCGTCATCGAGGCCGGCATCCCGGCCCTGGGCATCTGCCTGGGCCACCAGATGCTGGCGCTCGCGCTTGGTGCCAAGACCGCGAAAATGCCCCAGGGTCATCACGGCGCCAATCACCCGGTGAAGAACCACGAGACCGGCCAGGTGGAGATCGTCTCCATGAACCACGGCTTTGCGGTCGATGGCTCGACCCTGCCGGCCAATGCGGCGGAAACCCATGTCTCGCTGTTTGACGGCTCCAATTCCGGCTTCAAGCTGACCGACAAGCCTGTCTGGGCTGTGCAGCACCACCCGGAAGCCAGCCCGGGCCCGCAGGACAGTTTCGCCGTCTTCGACCGCTTTGTCGGCGCACTGAAGGCAAAGGCGGAGGCCTGAGCCTTCTCCCGACGACGTGGTGAAGGTTCCAGCGAGGTTCACAGATGGCCCGGAGATATTCCGGGCTCCCCCCGGAACCGTCACCCTGACGAAGGTCAGGGCCCAGTTCGAAAAACCGGATTGAGCCAGTCCCCGCGGGACGTTGCCCTGCGACCTGGATCCTGACCTTCGTCAGGATGACCTCGTGGAGGCTAGAGCGAACAGCATCGCCGCCGCCGGCTGAACGCAGCGCCAAAAAGGGCTGGCTGCCCGGCGCGCATCGCAGCATCATCTCTTGATGCTCGATCGCCGCACGCTTCTCGCCGCTTCTCTTGCCACCGGCCTGACCGCCTGCAGCCGGTCCGCGCCGCCGGACGGTCTGCTGCGCGTCGCGACAACCAATCTGCCCGACAGTCTCGATCCGGCGCGCGGCGAGTTCGCCTCCGCCGCCCTGGCCTACAAGCAGCTGCATGCCGGGCTGACCGAGTATGCAGCCGACGGATCCGTCGCGCCGGGCCTGGCGGAAAGCTGGACCTTCCGCGATGACGGGCAGCGCTGGTATTTTCATCTGCGCGACGGGCTGACCTGGTCGGACGGGCATCCGCTGACCGCCGAGGATGTCGTCTGGTCGGCCCGGCGGCTGGTAGACCCCACGCAGAGCTTTGCCCAGCTGGGCGATTTCTTCGCCATCGAGAACGCCCGCGCGGTGCTGGCCGGCGAGATGCCGCCCGAGGCGATGGGGGTCAGCGCGCTGAACGAACGGAGCGTCGAGTTCCGCCTCACCGACCCGCTGGGCCTGCTGCCCGTGCTGATGCGCGAATTCTACCCTCTCCCGCGCCATGTCATCGAACGCCACGGCGCCGACTGGGTGCGGCCGGAAAACATGGTCACGGCCGGCGCTTATACGCTGACCGGAGAGAGCCAGCTGCATCTTTCGATGACCCGCAACCCCGCCTATTACGACGCCGCCCGGGTCGCGATCCCGGCCATCCGGCTGGACGCGGTGCAGGATGCCGCCACACGGGTGCGCCTGTTCCGGGCGGGCGATTACGATCTGGCCGACCAGCCGCCGGCCAATCAGATCGGCTTCCTGCGCGACCGGCTGGGCGAGCGTTTCCGCAGTTTCGATGCGCCGGTCCTGCGCTATCTCAAGCTCAATCACGCCCGCGCGCCACTGGCCTCCGCCGAAACGCGCCGGGCGCTGTCCGCCGCGATCGATCGCGGTTTCATCGCCGAGGAGTTCTTTGCCGGCACAGCCAGCGCGACGCGCCATGTCGTACCGGTGATCGATCCGGAAGCCGGGGCCGCCAGCGCCAGCCCGGCGCTGGAGATCGGCAGGCCGCTGCAGATCCGCACCACGCCGGGTGATAATGAGCGTATCGCCCTGGCCGTGGCGGATGACTGGCAGCGCGCCGGCGTGGAAACGGAGATCTTCGTCACCTACGCCACCGATCTCTACCAGGCCGTCGATGCCGGCGATTACGATGTCGCCGTCGCCAGTTTCAACCGGGGCCTGAAGTCCGATCCCTTCTTCATGCTGGACCCGTTCGCGCCCGGCGGATTTGCCGACAATTTCAACTGGCGTGACGCGGATTTCGCCGGCGCCATGGCCCGGGCCCGGCGCGAGACCGATCCCGCCGCCCGCGCCCTCGCCTATCAGCAGGCCGAAGCCCGCCTGTTCGAGGAAACCGCCATCATCCCGCTGCTGCACGAACGGGCGCACTGGATGGTGTCGAACCGGGTCGCGGGAACCCGCAGCGATGTCCAGCCCATGCTCTGGCGGGAATTGTCACTCGTTCCGCCGGAACTCGAATAGATCGCCCGGCTGGCAGTCGAGGGCATCGCACAGGGCGATCAGGGTGGAAAAGCGCACGCCCTTGATCTTGCCCGTCTTGATCATCGACAGGGCCTGTTCGCTGACGCCGATCCGGTCGGCCAGCTCCTTCGAGCGGATCTTGCGGCGCGCCAGCCAGACATCGAGATGGACGATGATCTCGCCGGGCAGGGTCTCGTCCTCATCACTCACAGGATCAGCTCCAGCTCCTCCTGCTTGCGGCGGCCCTCAGCCAGGATATGCGCCACCAGGAAGAAGAGCAGCGCCAGGCCGATGGCCTGGACATCGCGCGAGGAGAAGGCGATTTCCAGCGCGTTCGGCACATGCGGATTGGCGACCGAGAGATAGACGCCCATCACCGTATGTCCGGCGGGCGCCCACAGCGCGTTGACGAGGCTGGCCAGGGCAAACTGGCGGAAGCCCGTCACGGCTTCGGCCGAGAAATACCGCCCCTGCGCGCCTTCGGTGAACAGGCCGCGCAGCCCCCACAGCCCGTAGAGCGTGATCACGACCGGAACAGTGGCAATGCCGGCCGCTCCGAGACGTACAGGCAGGATGAACCAGTCCAGCGACGGGCCTCCCAGCCCGTTGCCGGGGACCGGCCGCTCGAGCATGCCGGACAGGCCGGGCAGCATCCATGTGCCCCAGGTCACCAGCGGCTGAAGCACCATAAGCACCAGCGTGGCCACCGCCAGAAAGCGGCTCAGCCCCCGGATACGGGCGTCATTTCGGTGTGCGGCGGGCGCCTTGTCGATCACGAGCTGCATCCTGAATTAAAGTTTTACTTGAATTTTTTGCGATATTAGTTGAATCGTCAGATATCGGCAATCGGGAGCACCACCGTATCAACCCATACCCCCAGCCGTTGCGGTTCGTGCCTGACTGACCGGGTCTCGCCTTCTCTCTCACACCAGAGCCCGGCCGGACCAGTTTCTCCCGATTGCCGACACCCGCCCTTCCGCGACGATTTTCCGCCTGAAAATGCGGGCTATTTCATATTTAATTCAGGCCGTTACGGCCGAACGCACTGAATCCCTCAGTTTCCCCCTCGCCATCACCGCGATTCCGCGTTAGGTACCCGCTTCAGCACCAAAACCGACGCGCCTGCACGGCATCCTGACCGGGACCGCCGCGACGGGCGCGCGCGCACGACAAAGAAGGCCCGCGCTGATGCCCAAACGCACCGACATCAAATCCATCCTGATCATCGGCGCCGGTCCCATCGTGATCGGCCAGGCCTGCGAGTTCGACTACTCCGGCGTTCAGGCGGTGAAGGCACTGAAGTCCGAGGGCTACCGGGTCATCCTGGTCAATTCCAACCCGGCCACGATCATGACCGATCCGGAGCTGGCCGACGCGACCTATATCGAGCCGATCACGCCGGACATGGTCGCCAAGGTGATCGAGAAGGAACGCCCGGACGCGCTGCTGCCGACCATGGGCGGCCAGACCGCGCTCAACTGCGCGCTGGAACTGAACAAGCGCGGCGTGCTGGATCTGTTCGGGGTCGAGATGATCGGCGCCAAGGCGGACGTGATCGACAAGGCGGAGAACCGCGAGCGCTTCCGCGCCGCCATGGACAAGATCGGTCTGGAAAGCCCGCGCTCGCGTACCGTGCACACCATGGCCGAAGCCGAGGCCGTGCTGCCGGAGATCGGCCTGCCGGCCATCATCCGCCCCTCCTTCACCCTGGGCGGCACGGGCGGCGGCATCGCCTACAATGTCGAGGAATACGAAGCGATCTGCAAAACCGGTCTCGATGCCTCGCCGGTCGATGAAATCCTCGTCGAGGAAAGCATTGTCGGCTGGAAGGAGTTCGAGATGGAGGTCGTCCGCGACAAGGCGGACAATTGCATCATCATCTGCTCGATCGAGAATATCGATCCGATGGGCGTGCACACCGGCGATTCGATCACCGTGGCCCCGGCGCTGACCCTGACCGACAAGGAATACCAGATCATGCGCTCGGCCTCGCTGGCCGTGCTCCGCGAGATCGGCGTGGAGACGGGCGGCTCGAACGTGCAGTTCGCCGTCAATCCGGAAGACGGCCGCATGGTCGTCATCGAGATGAACCCGCGTGTCTCGCGTTCCTCGGCCCTGGCCTCCAAGGCAACCGGCTTCCCGATCGCCAAGGTCGCCGCCAAGCTGGCCGTCGGCTACACGCTGGACGAGATCGCCAACGACATCACGGACGGGGCGACGCCGGCCTCCTTCGAGCCGACGATCGACTATGTCGTCACCAAGATCCCGCGCTTTGCCTTCGAGAAATATCCCGGCGCCGACAACCGCCTGACCACCTCGATGAAATCGGTCGGCGAAGCCATGTCGATCGGCCGCACCTTCCATGAAAGCGTGCAGAAGGCCCTGCGCTCGATGGAAACCGGCCTGACCGGTTTCGACGAGGTCGACATTCCCGGCGTCGAGGAAGCCTCCAGCGAGGATGCCCGCAAGGAAGCCGTGCGCGCCGCCCTGTCGGTGGCCACGCCGGACCGCCTGCGCGTCATCGCCCAGGCGTTCCGCGAAGGCCTGAGCGTCGCCGAAGTGCAGGCCGCCTCGCTGTACGAGCCCTGGTTCCTGCGCCAGATTGAGGCCATCGTCCACGCCGAGGAAGACGTGACGACACTGGGCCTGCCGGACACCACCGAAGGCTTCCGCAATCTCAAGGCCATGGGCTTCTCGGACGCCCGCCTGGCCAAGCTGGTCAAGTGCGAGGAAGCCGATGTGCGCAAGGCGCGCCGCGCCCTGGGCGTGCGCCCGGTCTTCAAACGGGTCGACACCTGCGCCGCCGAATTTTTCGCCGCGACGCCCTACATGTATTCCACCTATGAGATGCCGGCCTTCGGCAGCGAGACGGCGGATTGCGAGAGCGATCCTTCGGATGCGAAGAAAGCCATCATTCTCGGCGGCGGCCCGAACCGGATCGGCCAGGGTATCGAGTTCGACTATTGCTGCTGCCATGCCGCTTTCGCCTTTGGCGAGATGGGCATCGAGTCGATCATGGTGAACTGCAATCCGGAAACCGTCTCCACCGATTACGACACCGCCGACCGCCTGTATTTCGAGCCGCTGACCCTCGAGGACACGCTGGAACTGATCGCCAAGGAACAGGAAAAGGGCGAACTGCTGGGCGTGGTCGTGCAGTATGGCGGCCAGACCCCGCTGAAGATCGCCGCCGAGCTGGAAGCGGAAGGCGTGCCGATCCTCGGTACCGCACCGGACGCCATCGACCTGGCCGAAGACCGCTGGCGCTTCAAGGACCTCCTGGACCGGCTGAACCTGAAACAGCCGCCCAACGCCATCGCCTCGTCCGAAGAACAGGCGCGCGCCGAAGCCGAGAAGCTCGGCTTCCCGCTGGTGCTGCGCCCCTCCTACGTGCTGGGCGGCCGGGCGATGGAAATCATCCGCGAGATCGACAGTTTCGACCGCTATCTGCGCGAAGCCGTGCACGTCTCCGGCAAGTCCCCGCTCCTGCTGGACCGCTATCTCACCGATGCCGACGAGGTCGATGTCGACGCGATCTGCGACGGCGATGATGTGTGGGTGGCCGGCGTGATGCAGCACATCGAAGAAGCCGGCGTCCACTCCGGCGACAGCGCCTGCTCGCTGCCGCCCTACTCGCTCTCGAAAGAGATGGTCGATGAGTTGAAGGCCGAAGCTGTCGCCATGGCCAAGGCCATCGGCGTGAAGGGCCTGATGAACGTGCAGTTCGCGGTCAAGGGCGGCGAGATCTACGTGCTCGAAGTCAATCCGCGTGCCTCGCGCACCGTGCCCTTCGTCGCCAAGGCCATCGGACAGCCGGTCGCCAAGATCGCCGCCAAGGTGATGGCCGGCGCCAAGCTGAAGGATTTCGGCTTGAAGGACCCGGCGCCCAAACACATCTCGGTCAAGGAAGCGGTGATGCCCTGGGCGCGCTTCCCGGGCGTCGACCCGGTGCTCGGCCCGGAAATGCGCTCGACCGGCGAGGTGATGGGCATCGACACCATGTTCGAGGCCGCCTTCGCCAAGGCCGAGCTGGGCGCCGGTGTGAAACTGCCGCGCTCGGGTGGTGTCTTCATCTCGCTGCGCGAGGGCGACAAGGCCGCCATGGTCGAGCCGGCCCGCGTGCTGGTGATGCTCGGCTTCAAGATTCTCGCCACGGCGGGCACCGCCACCGTGTTCGAGGATGCCGGCGTGCCTGTGACCCGCGTCAACAAGGTGTTCGAGGGCCGGCCGCACATTGTCGACCTGATGAAAAACGGCGAAGTCCAGCTGATCTTCAACACGACCGAAGGCCGCCAGTCGCACCTGGACAGCTATTCGATCCGCCGTACCGCCCTGGACATGCGCATCCCGTGCTACACGACAGCCTCGGCCGCGCGCGCCGCAATTCTGTCCTTGCGCCGGATCGATGAAGGAGCGCTTGAACCTGTGGCCCTGCAGACCTACTCTTGATGGTCAACTTCGTGGAGGCTAGCCTGCCTTCCACTCCCGAAGATAAGTGGTCGTATGAACAAGATCCCGATGACCGTCGCAGGGCACAAAGCCCTCGACGAAGAGCTGAAACACCTCAAATCCGTCGAACGTCCGGCGGTGATCGCCGCGATCTCCGAAGCGCGCGAGCACGGCGACCTGTCGGAAAACGCCGAGTATCACGCGGCCAAGGAACGCCAGGGCTATATCGAAGGCCGGGTCCAGGAACTCGAGGACAAGCTGGCGCGCGCCCAGGTGATCGATATCGCCAAGATGTCGGGTGACACGGTGAAGTTCGGTGCAACCGTCACGGTGCTGGACGAAGACACCGAAGAGGAAGCCACCTACCAGATCGTCGGCGACGACGAATCGGACGTGAAATCCGGCAAGATCTCCGTCTCCTCCCCCATCGCCCGCGCGATGATCAACAAGGAGGTGGGCGACGTCATCGAGGTCAATGCCCCGGGTGGCCTGAAAAGCTACGAGATCATGGATGTGAGCTGGGGCGGCTAGGTTCCGGCAGACATCGCAATGAATGCAAAACGGTGTCCGATGGGCGCCGTTTTTGTTTGTGGCCTTTTCCTCCCCGCTTCGCGGAGCGGGGGATGGCGGGGGCTTGCGAAAGGCGCAGAGAGCGGCAAGCCACGCCGCATAAACTGCCTGACGACAAAAACTTGTCCCCACCCGCTGCGGGCGTGCGACACTGGTCGCGCTCTTTGACAGCGTGAAGACACGACACCGCCCCCGGCCAAAGCCGGAGGCGTGGCGGCAGTGTGCGGCCGCCAGTGCGCAATCCCCCTTGGAAAATGGCACACAATGTCACGGAATGATGCCGCTATGGAGCATCCATGATGCCGCCATGTCACGGTCATGCGATCACAATGATGCGCTCGCGCACCTTGGCCGCATGGCCGCGAAAGCCTTGTCAGCGAAGGCCGGGCAGATAGTCAGCCGGGTCGATCCGCTCGCCGTTCTGGTGCAGCTCGACATGGACGTGGGGTCCGGTCGAGCGGCCGGTCGAGCCGACACGGCCGATCTGCTGACCCGACGACACACGGTCGCCGACCGAGACGTCAAACCCTTCCATATGGGCATAAACCGTCTGCCAGCCATTGCCATGATCGATTGCGACGGTATTGCCCCATGCAGCCTCACCGTTGAAGCCGGCGCCAGCATGCACGACCACGCCCGGTCCCGGCGCCACGATCGGCGTGCCGCGCTCAGCCGCGATATCCACACCATGGTGGAATTGCCGGGCTCCCGCCGGACGGGCCGGACGATCGCCATAGCGGCTGCTGATCCGGCCATGGGCCACGCGATGGGTCAGCGACGGGGCCGGCGCCGTCACAGGACGCGTCTCGACGCGGGGTTCGGCCTGGGGGGCCGGCCGGACCTGACGGACCGGGCTGGGCTCGGAGGCGGGTTCGGCATGCGGCGCCGGATGCGGTTCGGGCGAAGGTTCGGCCGCCACCGGGGCGACGGGCGCCTCGCGGCGATTGACCTTGGGTTCGCCGGACGTCTCGCGCTCTTCCTGCAGCGCGCTCAGCTCCTGCTCCATCCCCAATTCCTGGAGATAATAGTAGAGCAGGTGGAAATTGCCCTCGGCCGGATCGTCGGAATAGACCGCACGGGCATAGCCCAGACCGTCCTCGAAACGGCCCGCCTGGCCATAGGCCTGGGCCAGCATCCGCATGAAACGCAGATCGGGCTCATCCTCGCCGAGCGCGGCCTCAAGCGCTTCCGCGCCCGCCTCGGCATCGCCATCGGCGATCATCAGCTGGGCGATATTGATGCGCAGATTACGGCGGCCGTCTTCATCCATGGCACCGGTCTCGATCGCGCCCTGCCAATCGGCAATCGCCGCCTCGGCCTGCCCGAGCTCGAAGAGAGCCCGGCCCCTCAGCTGCAGCGCGATCGCCCGGTCATAAGCTGAACTCTGCGTACTTTCGATCACCGGCGACAGACGCTCGATCGATGCCTGCCAATCCTCATTCTGCTGGGCCTCCTGGGCAGACAGAACCGTCTCTCCCGCTTCAGCCGTCATCGCCCGCGGCTCGGCTTGGGGCTGAACATGCTCGGCCGGCTCGGCAACGACACGCCGTTCGGTGATCAGCGCCTGGGCACCGGCGACCGGCAGTCCGGCGGCGAGGATTGTGGCAGCGAGCCAGGCCGCGCGTCCGCGCCGGCTGGCAGTTGAAGTCATGATGGCCTTGATCCGCATTTCACGATGTCTCCTGTCGTGAGGGCCGAAAGCAGACGCCGGCGGCGCCGCAATCCGCATGGTTTCGATCAGCGCAGCCGCATAAGCCTTGCGCCGTGCACCCCCCAGCGCCTCCAGCGTGTCGCGGTCACAGGCGATTTCCCGCGCCGCATTGAGTTCCCGCTCGATCCAGCGAAGCGGCAGGTTGAACCAGAAGAGCGCGATCAGCGCGGCACCAAGGAGACGGTCCCGCTCATCGCCGCGGCGCAGATGGCTCAGCTCGTGGGCCAGGGCGAAGCGCAGCGCCTCGGCCCGCTGCAGCATGGCTGCCGGAACCAGGACGACACCCCGCCAGCCGGTCAGGATGGGCGACGCTGTGTCGGGCCCGACCCGCATCTCCGGAGCACGAACGCCGATATTTTCGGCAAGCGCTTCAAGCGGCCGGCGTTCCTCGCGGCTGGCCGGGCGGCTGGCCGCGATCAGACGGCGCCGTGCCAGATGGCGCAGCCCCGCCAGTCCCAGGCTGACCACAAGTCCGGCCAGATAGAGCGCCAGGACGATCTGCGTCAGCGACGGCAGCGCCGGAAGCATGAACCCGCCCGCCTCTCCCGCAAGTGGTAACGGGCCTGTCACTTCGGCAAATTGCGGCTCGAAAACCAGCGCTGCGCCGCCCGCTGACACAGTCTGCGGCACGGCATAGATCATGGCGGCCAGCGGTACCGGCAGCAAAGCGACGATCCGCGCCGCACGCCACAGCGCGACATCGGCCTCCGCCTCGCCGCGCCGCTGCAGCCGGGCGAGCGCCCAGGCCGCGCCGCCAGCGATGACCGACAGGCCGCCGCCGAGCAGGAGCGCGTCAATCAGTCCGCCGGTCATGCCTCGTCCTCCCCGCGCTCCGCATCATCGGCCTGTTCGAGCAGCCGGGTCAGCGCGGCGGCTTCCTCCTCGCTGAACAGGCGGCTGGAGGCGAAAGCCGTGCCGGGCAGCGGGCCGTCCATGTCCAGGACATTGGCCGCGAACTCGCGGATCATCCGGCTCATCATCGAGACCTTCTCGACCTTGGCCGTGAACACGGACAGGCCGTGCACATCCTTGCGGCGGATCAGGCCTTTCTCGGTCATCCGCGTCAGCAGCGTGCGCGTGGTGGAATAGGACCAGCCGGTATCGGCCGAGATCGCGTCCTGCACCTCGCGGGCACTTTGCGGCCCGGCATTCCAGAGATGCTTGAGAACGGTCAGTTCGGCCTGGGAGGGCGGTGATGCAGACATGCGGATACTCCAGCCTTGTCGCGCTACATATGTCGCATGTTGTTACACGCGTAGCGCAGCCCGTCAACCGGCCTTGACGCGCCCACGCCTGCGCCGTCTAAGTCGGAACATGTCCAACCCGTCTTCCACACTTGCAACACTGACCATCTGGGTCGTCTCGGATGGCCGCCGCGGCATCGAGAACCAGGCGCTCGGCCTGGCGGAAGCCGTCGCACGCGAACTGGACAATCCGACACGGATCGAACGCGTGACGGTGCGCAAGGACGGTTTCGTCACCCTGCCCGCCAACTCGCATCCCGATCTGTGGGTTGGTTGCGGACGCGCCGCCATCGCGCAGGCGCGACGCCTTCGCCGTGTCTTTCCGGATTGCTTCTACGTCTATGTGCAGGATCCCCGCGGCCGCTATTCGAGCTTCGACCTGATCGTGGCACCCGCGCATGACAGGCTGCGCCGGGAGAACGCATTGCCGATGATCGGCTCGCCCAACCGCATCACAGCGTCTCAGCTGGATGAGGCCCGGGCCCGATTTTCCGCACAGATCGATGCGCTGCCGGCACCACGGGCTGCCGTCCTGATCGGCGGGGCCTCCAAGCGCTACCGGATGACACCGAAGATCGGCCGCTATCTGGAAGAGCGGATCGCCGGCCTGCTGGACCAGGGCGTCAGCGTGATGGCGACCGTGTCGCGGCGTACGCCGGACACGATCCGCAAACGGCTCGCCGCACGCTTCGGCAGCGATCCGCGCGTCTGGTTTTTCGATGGCGAGGGCGACAATCCCTATTTCGCCTTCCTGGCCGCCGCCGACTGGATCTTCGTCACGGAAGAATCGACCAATATGATCCTGGAAGCGGCCACGACCGGAAAGCCGGTCTACCTGCTGGCGATGGACGGCAAGCCGGGCAAGTTCTCGCGCCTGCACGCCGCGCTGACTGCGCAGGGCGCCCTGCGCCCCTTCCTCGGCACACTTGAAACCTGGACCTATCCGCCCCTGGACGAGACCCGCCGCATGGCGCACGCCGTCATCGACCGGTGGCAGCCTGCACCGTAATGAGGTTCCCTTTCATGTCCTCACCTTCCAACGACCCGGTCGTGTGCCGGCACGGTCATGTCGCGCTGGCCAGCCAGCCCCGCGAAGCCGATCTCGACAGCTGGGCCGAAAACGGTGTGGCGCTGATCGTCAATTCGCGCACGCCGGAAGAAACCGCCGCCCTGCCCTTCGACCTCGCCGACGCTGTCGCGAGCCGGGGCATGCAGTATGTCGAGCTGCCGATCGGCGGCCCCTGGGGGGCATCGCCGGAGCTGACCGTGCGCCTGGGCCGCCTGCTGGCAGCCCATCCGGATAGCGGCATCGTCCTGCATTGCCGCAGCGGTACCCGCTCGGCCCATCTCTACGCCGCCTGGCTGATCCAGACCGGCGAGGCGCCAGAAACCGTATTCGAGACAATGGGCTGGCCGGGCAGCCGCGATATGGCGCTGGTGCAGGCCCTGCTTCCGCTTTGACCTGCATGGCCGGTCTGCAGCAGGAGAGGCGTGCACGTCCGGCGGGACTCTCTATATAGGGGTCCGATCACATCCAAGAGACACAGCGGCACCGGCCTGCCCGCAAGACTGACCAGAGGTTTATTCATGTCCGACACGCGTCACGAACGCCTGATCATCATCGGCTCCGGCGCCGCCGGCTATACGGCTGCCATCTATGCCGCCCGCGCCATGCTGAAACCGGTCCTGATCGCGGGCCTGCAGCCGGGCGGCCAGCTGACCATCACCACGGATGTCGAGAACTATCCCGGCTTTGCCGACGTCATCCAGGGGCCCTGGCTGATGGAACAGATGCGCGAGCAGGCCGAGAAGGTCGGTACCGAAATGATCTCCGACATTATCGTCGAGGCTGATCTGAAAACCCGCCCCTTCGTACTCAAGGGCGATAGCGGCACGACCTATACCGCCGACAGTGTCATCATCGCCACCGGCGCCCAGGCCAAGTGGCTGGGCATCGAGAGCGAGCAGAAATTCCAGGGCTTCGGCGTGTCGGCCTGTGCGACCTGCGACGGTTTCTTCTATCGCGGCAAGGACGTCGTGGTCGTCGGCGGTGGCAACACAGCGGTCGAGGAAGCGCTCTTCCTGACCAATTTCGCCTCCAAGGTCACCCTGGTGCACCGCCGTGACAGCCTGCGCGCCGAGAAGGTGATGCAGGACCGGCTGTTCAAGCACGAGAAGATCGAGGTGGTGTGGGATTCCGTGGTCGAAGAAGTGCTCGGTGACGTGGATCCGCTGGGCGTCACGGCCGTTCGCGTGAAGAACGTCAACACCGGCGAGACGACCGACATCCCCGCGCACGGCTTCTTCGTGGCGATCGGCCATGCACCGGCGACCGAGCTGTTCCTCGACCAGCTGGAAACCAAGGATGGCGGCTATCTCGTCGTCGAGCCGGGCACGCCGAAAACCTCGATCCCGGGCGTATTCGCGGCCGGCGACGTGACCGACGACGTCTATCGCCAGGCCGTCACGGCCGCCGGCATGGGCTGCATGGCTGCGCTTGAAGCGGAACGCTATCTGGCCTCCCAGGAATAGGCCGCCCATCGGGGCTCTGGACTTTTGAGCCCCGATCGCGCCTGCTGGCCTCATGAACGCTCCGCTCGCCTCCACCCGCGAAAAGCTGATGCGGTCGGCGCTGGAACTCGTCGCCGAAGACGGTTTCTCCGCCGCCACGACCGCCGCGATCGCGAAGCGTGCGGGCGTAGCGGAGGGCACGCTCTACCGGCATTTCGACAACAAGGACGCGCTCTTCGTCGCGGTCTATTCCGGCATCAAGGAAGCGGTCTATCGCAGCGTCATGGCGGAGACCGACGATTCGGGCAGTTTCCGGGACCGGTTCCGGCAATTGTGGCGCGGCGTCTGGAATGCCTACCGGGCGGATCCGGCCGCCTTCACCTACGGCCAGCGCTTTTCCGAATATCCGCTGTCGGACCGCGACAGCACACCCATCCATGACGGCTTCGTGCGCCATATCCGCACGCTGATCGAGGACGGTCAGGCCCGCGGCGAGATCAAGGACATTTCCGGAACCGTGCTGACGGCCTTCTTCTTCCCGCCCATGGTTTCGATGCTGAAGCAGGCCAATGCCGGGCGCGACTGGACCGCATCCGAAATCGAGATGGCGATCGAGACCGCCTGGGACTCCTGGCGCCTGAACCGCTAGACTAACTGAACCGTTATGCTGACCGGCAGGGCTTGCACCTTCGCATTGACCACCCCATATGTGAGTGAGTGCTCACGTCGTTTTACGTGTGCACAACCACACGATCCACCAAACCTCATCTCCACCAGGGGAGACCATCATGCAGACTCGCGAAATCGGACATTCCGGCATTTTCGTAAACCCGATCGGCCTTGGCTGTATGGGCCTGTCGGAATTTTACGGCCCCGCCGTCGACACGCGCGACGGCGTTGCCCTGCTGCACGCTGCCATCGATGCCGGCGTCAATCATTTCGACACAGCCCAGCTCTACGGCATGGGCGCCAATGAGCGCCTGCTGGGTGAAGCTTTCCACGACCGCCGCGACAAGGTGGTGATCGCCACCAAGTTCGGTCCGGTCCGCGACAAGCACACCAAAGCCTTTGTCGATGTCGACGGTTCCGAGGAGAACATGCGCAGCGCCATCGAGGAGTCGCTGCAATTCCTCAAGACCGATCATGTCGACCTTTACTATCTCCACCGCGTCGATCTGAGCCGGCCGATCGAGGAAACCGTCGGCGCGATGGCGAAACTGGTCGAGGAAGGCAAGGTCCGAGCACTCGGCCTGTCCGAAGCCTCAGCCGAGACGCTGCGCCGGGCCAATGCGGTTCATCCGATCAGCGCGCTGCAGTCGGAATATTCCATCTTCAGCCGCGACATTGAGGACGGACCGCTACCGGCGGTGCGGGAGATCGGCGCCTCGCTGGTCGCCTATTCGCCGCTGGGCCGGGGTCTTCTGACCGGCCGCTATACCCAGAACTACAAGCCGGCGGAGAATGATTTCCGCCAGGGCGCCCACCAGCCGCGCTTCGCGGAAGGCGCATTCGAGGCCAATCTTGCCCTCGTCGAGGAAGTGAAGACAGTGGCCGGCGAAGTCGGCGCGCATCCTTCGCAGGTCGCACTGGCCTGGGTGCTCGCCCGCGGCGAGGACATCCTGTCCATCCCGGGCACCACAAAACTCGCCAATCTGGAAATCAATCTCGGGGCAGGCGGCGTGAAGCTGAGCGAAGCGCAAACCGAACGCCTCGACCGCCTTGCGGACGATGTGAAGGGCGGCCGGTATCCCGAAGCGCGAATGTCTAACATCAACGCCTAGACGGGCATTTAGCACGGCGGAACCGGCCCGGTGCCGGTTCCGCCGCAATTGTGCATTCGCGATTTGTGCCCATACAGATAGACTGCCCCCCGGAGATGCCGATTCCGGGGAGACGCAGGGCATGGACTGGGACAAGCTGAAGACCTTCCATGCCGCTGCACAGGCCGGGTCCCTGACCCGAGCCGCCGAAATGCTCGGCCTGTCACAATCGGCCGTCAGCCGGCAGATTGCGGCGCTGGAGGACGATCTCGGCGTCACCCTCTTCCACCGCCACGCCCGCGGCCTGATCCCGACAGAGCCGGGCAATCTGCTTTACGAGGCCGCCCGCGAGATCCACGGCAAGGTCGCCGTCGCCGAGGCACGCGTTCACGACGCCCGCGACGAACCGTCCGGTGAACTCAAGGTGACGGCGCCGACCGCGCTCGGCGCGATCTGGCTCGCCTCGCGCCTGTCGGAGTTCCACGACCAATATCCCAATATCCGCATCCGGCTGATGCTGGACGATCACGAGCTCGACCTGGCCGGACTCGAGGCCGAAGTCGGCATCCGGCCCTGGGCCTCGACGCAGAACGATCTCGTCCAGCGCAAGCTGCTGGCCGTGCGCCAGCACCTCTATGCCAGCCATGAATATCTCGAACGTCGTGGCCGGCCGCTCACGCCCGGGGATCTCGACGAGCACTCCATCATCCATTACGGCCCGCCACAGCTCGCCCCGATCCCGGGTCTGGACTGGGCCGCCAAGGCCGGCCGCGAACCGGATGCGCCGCCGCGCCCGGCCGTTGTCGAGGTCAATACGATCTATGGCGTGATGAAGACCGTCGAGGCCGGTATGGGTATCGCTGCCCTGCCCGATTATGTCGCCCGCGAGAACCCGCGCCTCGAGCGTGTCCTGCCGGACCTGGTCGGCCCGGATTTCGAAGTCTATTTCGTCTATCCCAGCGAACTGCGCGGCTCACGGCGCATTGTCGCTTTCCGCGATTTCCTGATCGAACAGGCGCGCCGCTGGCAGAGCTGACCACACTGTGACCAAATCGGCCGGAATGCATGGCAAGAATGTGTCCTTGCCGCGTTTATGCATGGCCGACATGCCGGCATGGCTCTGGTCGCTATTTCGCGAATGCGTCATACACCCTTCCAACGCGGCGGCGACGTCGCGCGCTCAGATCCCCCATCTGAGTTCTGCATATCCGTCTCCTCCCCATACGGTATGCACTTCGCGCCGGGTCCCGTCTCCTCCCCTATATCGGGCCCGGCGCCTACCCTTTTCGGGCCTCCCCGCCCGACCAAACTATTGACGCCCCGGCTGTATGGCCGGGGCGTTTTTCTTGTCATAGCCGCTCACATCCTTCAGCAGGAACAAAAAGGGCTCCGACGCCTGGAACGCCGGAGCCCTTCATTCCTGACAGGTCTGGAGGCGCACGTCAGCCAATGGTCGAGCGCAGCATCCAGGCGGATTTCTCGTGGGCCGACAGGCGCGGGGCCAAAAGGTCGGACGTCGCCTCGTCATCATGCTCGCCGGCCAGTTCGAGCGCCTTGCGGATCGTCGCCACCACGGCTTCATGGCCTTTCACGAGGTCCTGAAGCATGGCGTTGGATTCGGTTTCCTCGCCACCCGACTTGATGGTGGCGGCATCGGACATTTCCGAATAGGTGCGCGGCGCCACGAAGCCCAGGGCGCGGACGCGCTCGGCGATGTCGTCAGTCGCGGCCCACAGTTCGTTATACTGTTCCTCGAACAGGTTGTGCAGGTCGTGGAAACGCGGACCGGTGACATTCCAGTGATAGGCGTGCGTCTTGAAATAGAGCGCATAGGTGTCGGCGAGAACCGCCGTCACGGCCTTGGACATCGCCTCACGCTGCGTTTCGGACAGGCCCATATTGATGCTCATCGTCTTCTCCATTCGTGGTTCGCGTGCGGCAGCGCCGCGGCGTCTGACTCATATATGGGCCCCGGAATTCCATAATTCAAATGAGGATTTACTAGAGCTCCCATTGAACAGCTCTATACCTATCCAAGCGAAGCGCAGAAGCGCTGGATCCGCAGGCCGGCTTCCTTCAGCGATGCATCATCCGTCGCATAGGAAATCCGGAAACCCGGTTCCAGGCCAAAGGCTACACCCGGAACGACCGCCACGGCTTCGGCCTCGAGCAGGGCCGAGCAAAAATCGGTGTCATTCTCGATGCGTGTTCCGTCCGGCGCCGTCTTGCCGATCGTGCCGGAACAGTCGGCGAAGACATAGAAAGCCCCTTCCGGCGTCGGCGCGACGAGGCCGTCTGCCGCATTGATCGCCTCCAGCACCAGGTCCCGGCGGCGCAGGAAGGCCGCATTGCGCGCTTCCAGGAAACCGTGATCGCCGTTGAGCGCTTCCACCGAAGCCCACTGGCTGATCGAGCACGGGTTGGACGTGGTCTGGGAGGCAACCTTGCCCATTTCCTTGATCAGCGCCTGCGGGCCGCCGGCATAGCCGATCCGCCAGCCGGTCATGGAATAGGCCTTGGACACGCCATTCATCGTCAGCGTGCGGTCATAGAGTTTCGGCTCGACCTGGGCGATGGTCGCGAACTCATAGCCCTCGTAGACAATGTGCTCATACATGTCGTCGGTCATGATCCAGACATGGCTGTGCTTGAGCAGCACGTCGGCCAGCGCTTTCAGCTCGTCCGCGGTATAGCCGACACCCGTCGGGTTGGAGGGCGAGTTGAGGATCAGCCAGCGCGTCTTCGGCGTGATCGCGGCTTCGAGCTGTTCCGGCGTGATCTTGAAACGGCTCTCGATGCCGGCGCGGATCGGCACCGGCGTGCCCCCGACCAGGTTCACCATTTCCGGATAGCTCACCCAGTAAGGCGCCGGGATGATCACTTCATCGCCCGGATTCATCGAGGCGAGCAACGCATTGTAGATCACCGGCTTGCCGCCCGTGGAGACATGCACCTGGGCCGCCGTGTATTCCAGACCGTTATCGCGGCGGAACTTCTTGATGATGGCGTCCTTGAGTTCGGGAATACCGTCGACCGCGGTGTATTTGGTCTCGCCGCGGCGGATCGCATCGATCGCCGCCTCCTTGATATGGTCCGGCGTATCGAAGTCCGGCTCGCCAGCGCCCAGCGAAATGACGTCAATGCCTTTCGCCTTCAGTTCGCGGGCCTTCTGGGTCACGGCGAGCGTGGCGGAGGGTTGCACGCGCTGCAGCGCAGCGGAGGGCGTAAAGGTCATGACAGTGTCCCGGATCTTGTATGCGAAGACACGACCCTAGTCGGGCTTGCCGGGCCCGCCAATAGCCCAGCCATGCAGTATCGCCAAAACCTCGCGGCGTTTTTGCATGACTGGCGGAGGCGGTCAGCCGCCCCGCAATCGCCCCACTTTTCCCCCTGATCGCCGCATTCCCGCCCTGCCGCATCCGTGATCGCGGTCCAGCGTGCCTTTGGACAGGGAGGCCGGCCGCCCCTGCCGCACCCTCGCAGAGGCGGGGCGGCCGGCGCGTTTCGGGGAGTATCCAGATGACATCCACACGCCGCAGCCGCGGGTCCGGTTCGCAGGGCGGTTTCGCCCTCGTCCTGGCCGCCGCCGTTTTCATTGTATCGCTTTTACTCTGGACGGAGGCGCGGGCCGACACGCCGGCGCCGCGGGAGGCCGGACTGGTCCGGCTCTCGGAAATGGACGAAAGCGCGCTGCTGATCCGCACCGTCGATGCCGGGCTCTACATTCCCGCACCGCTGGTTGCGACCGATATCGCGCTCGATATTGCCGGACCGATCGCGCGCGCCACCGTCACCCAGCGTTTCGAGAATCCGTCGGATGCCTGGGTCGAGGGAACCTACGTCTTTCCCCTGCCCGCCGATGCGGGCGTGGACCGGCTGCGCATGCAGGTCGGCGACCGCTTCATCGAAGGCGAGATTCATGAGCGCCGCCAGGCGCGGCGGATCTATGAGGACGCCCGGGCGAACGGCCAGCGTGCCAGCCTGCTCGAGCAGGAACGGCCGAACATGTTCACCACATCGGTCGCCAATATCGGCCCCGGCGAGACGATCATCGTCCAGATCGAATATCAGGATGTCGCCCGCCTCGCCGATGGCGCATTCGAGCTGCGCGTGCCGCTGGCGATCACGCCGCGCTATATCCCGGCCGATACACCGCAATTCGTCGCTGAAAACCGCAATGCCCCGGCCGCGCTGCCAGACGCCCACCGCATCACACCGCCGCTCGTGCATCCGGATGACGAGCCGGAAAACGCCCTGCGCCTGCCCGTCTCTATCTCAGCCCGCCTGCAGCCGGGCTTCGAGCCGGGAGAGATCGCCAGCCTCTATCATGCCACCCTGGTCGAGCGCATGGGTGATGGCGATGCGCGGATCTCGCTCGCCGAAGGACCGGTCCCCGCCAATCGCGATTTCGTGCTGACCTGGCGCCCGGCCGAAGAGCAGCGCCCCAGCGCCGCCCTCTTCACACAAACGCTGAATGGCGAGACCTATCTTCTCGCCCAGGTCCTGCCGCCGGCCGAACTCGGTGCGGACACACCGCGCCAGCCGCGCGAGACCGTGTTCGTGATCGACAATTCCGGCTCCATGGCGGGCGCTTCCATGCGCCAAGCCAAGCAGGCCCTCCTCAGCGCGCTCGACCGGATGCAGCCGGCCGACCGGTTCAACGTCATCCGCTTCGACAACACGATGGAGCAGGTCTTTCCAGCGCCGGTCGACGCAACCCGGAATAATCTCGACCGGGCCCGGCGCTTCGTTCGCGGGCTCGACGCCAACGGCGGTACCGAGATGCTGCCCGCCATGCAGGCCGCCCTGATCGATGCCACGCCCGAGGATACCGGCCGCGTGCGCCAGGTGGTCTTCCTGACGGACGGCGCCATCGGCAATGAGGACGCCCTGTTCGCCGCCATCCATGACGGGCTGGGCCGGTCGCGCCTCTTCCCGGTTGGCATCGGTTCGGCACCCAACACCTATTTCATGAGCCGTGCAGCGCGGGCCGGCCGCGGCACCTTCACCCATATCGGCGATGTCTCGGAAGTCGCCGGCGCGATGGACGCGTTGTTTGCGGCACTGGAGCGTCCGGTGATGACCGATCTCGACGCGCTCTTCCCCGAAGGCGCGCTGAGCGATATCTGGCCCGCGCCGCTGCCGGACCTCTATTATGGCGAACCGGTGCTGATGACGGCCCGCCTCGACAGCCCGGCCGGCAGCATGAGGTTGGAAGGCCGGATGGGTGAGGCCCTCTGGCAGGAGGATCTGCCCCTGTCCGATGCCCGGTCCGCGAACGGGATCGCCACGCTGTGGGCCCGCAACCGGATCCGCGCAATCGAAGAGCTCCGCTATCAGGGCGCCAGTGCCGAGGCGATCAATGCCGAAGTCCTCCAGACCGCGCTCGACTTTCATCTCGTCTCGCGCCTGACCAGCCTGGTGGCCGTCGATGTGACGCCCGCTCGGCCGGCGGACGAAGCTCTGACCGCGCGCGATGTTCCCTTGATGGTGCCGCACGGTTGGGACTTTGAGGCCGTGATGAACCGCAATCCGGGACCGCAGCACCGCGCTGCACTCGATCCTGCCCTGATCGACCGCCTCGCCCCCGGCACGCCGCCAGCGGCAGGCGATGCGCAGGTTCGCAACGGGCTGGCCTTGCCGGCAACCGCAACGCCGCGTGAATGGCTGATCCTGCTCGGCGCCCTTCTGGCCCTTTCCGGTCTGGCCTGGCGGATGGCGCAGCGGAAGCCGCGCACATGCTGAGCCTGCCTGTCCTCGCCAAGACCGCCTCGCTGGCCCTGATTGCCGCCGGCACCGCTCTCATCGGGCAGGGCGTCTGGATCGGCGCCAAGGCTGAAATTGCACAAGTCCTGCTCGCCAGAGCCTGGGCCCGTGCGATCGACGGAGAGACCGCGCCCACACCATGGCCCTGGGCCGATACTTGGCCCGTGGCGCGGCTCTCCGTTCCGGATCTGGGCGAACACGCCATCGTGCTGGCCGAGGCGGGCGGCGAAGCGCTGGCCTTCGGCCCCGCCTTGCTCACGGCCTCGGCTCGGCCCGGCGAAGCTGGGATTTCGGTCATCGCAGCCCATCGCGACACGCATTTCCGCTTCCTGCAGCATGTCGAACCAGGCCAGACCGTGATCATCGAACGGGCCGATGCGCCGCCCCTCGCCTTCCGTGTCACCGGCAGCGGGATTGTCGAGGCGGCCCGCTCCGGCATCGAAACCGGTAATGGCGGGCCGGCCCGGCTGGCACTGGTGACCTGCTGGCCCTTCGACACCGTCACCCCCGGCCCGCTGCGCTATGTGGTCTGGGCCGAACCCGTCGTGGTGACCACCTGACGCATTCGTAATCCCCAGCCGCACTGGTCAGGCCTGCCGCGCTCCGCTATGCATGAGTCACGGCGGGGGCCGAAGGGAGGCTGGATTGGGCGTAGCGTTGTTCGCGCCCCCGACCGAGGTCCTGCGCCGCCGTTTGCTCGCCGGTGCGCTGTCGATCGCCGCAAACGGGGCTTTGCTGCTTCTTCTCATCCTGTTGCCGCACCGGTTCGCCTCCGTCGAGCGACCGGAGGCTATCGATGTTGTTTTCGTGACCCTGCCGGCTCCACAGCCCGCGGAGGCTATCGAACCGGATCCGGAACCTGTCGCTCAACCCGAACCCGACGCGCCGGAACCGGTCGCCGAGGAGCCGCTGGCGGAGACCGTCGAGGCCGTCCCGCCTGCCCCCTCGACAGAGCGCGCAGAGGTGCCTGCCCCTGCGGAGCCCGAAGATCAGATCGAAGAGGACGAGACGCCCGCCGGGGGTGGCGGCGCGCCGCAACGGCCGACCGAGTTCATCGGCGACGCCATGCCCCTGCCCAATGGCATCAATGGTGGTGGCGCCGGAGGTGTCGTGCGGGATGTCTTCTGTCTCTCGACGTCTGACGCCAATCGCGACGCGCTCGGCTGCCCGCCCAGCGACGGTTCCGAGGGCCTGCCCATGCTGCAATTTGCCAGCCCGGAGAATATCGCCAAGGCAGAAGCGGCTTTCGCGAACCTGACGGATATGCAGATCCGCGCTCTCTATGCGGGCCGCGGCTTGCCCGTGCGCGACCTGGACGGTCAGTCGACCCTCGCCGATCCATCCGGCCGCATGACCTCCTCGGCCGACCAGATGCGCGACAGCCTGCCGCCACTGGTGCCGGACCCCGCATTCGGCGATTGACGCCACCGCTCCGGCAAAGTCCATTGCAGCCATGAATTTCCTGTCCGACACCACCGCCCCCGCTCACCCGGCGCTGATCGAAGCGATTGGCGCCGCGAACGCCGGTTTCGCCGCCTCATATGGCGCCGACGAGATCTCGGCCAGGGTGGAAGCCCGGCTGAAGACGATTTTTGAGACCGATCTGAAACTGCTCTTCGCGGTCTCGGGCACGGCCTCGAACGCGCTGGCCCTGTCAGCCCTGTGTCCCTCACACGGCGCTATCCTGTGCCATGACGAGGCCCATATTCATCGCGACGAACGTGGCGCGCCCGAATTTTTCACCGGTGGCGCCAAGCTGATCCCGCTCACCGGTGCCCATGCGAAGATATCGCTCGAAGCCCTCGACCGGGCTTTGGGCGAGATTCCGGAAGGCTTCGTCCATGCCAGCCCGGTCCGCGTCCTGTCCCTGTCCAACCTCACCGAAAGCGGTACGGCCTATACACCGGCGGAGGTGGCCGAACGCGCGGAACGGATCCACGCGCGCCCGGCTTTCGTGCACATGGATGGCGCCCGTTTTTCAAACGCGCTGGTAACGCTCGGCTGCACACCGGCCGAGCTGACCTGGAGAGCAGGAGTGGACGCGTTGTGTTTCGGAGCGACCAAGAATGGCGCGCTCGGCGCCGAGGCTGTCATCCTCTTTCCATCTGTGATGGACCGGTTCGAAGAGCTTCAGGCCCGCCAGAAGCGAGGGGGCCATATGGCACCTAAAATGCGTTTTCTCGCGGCCCAGTTCGAAGCCTGGCTGAAGGATGATCTATGGCTCGATCTGGCCGGCACCGCCAACGCCCATGCCCGCACCCTGGCCGGCGGACTGGACGCGCTCGACGGTGTCGAGGTGATGCACCCGGTACAGGGCAATGAGGTGTTCATCCGCCTGCCCGAAGCCCTCGGCGATCGTCTGATAGAAGCCGGTGCCCGCTTCTATCAGTGGCCGGACGGCTCCTGCCGCTTCGTCACCAGCTGGTGCACGCAGGCCAGCGAGATCTCCGCGCTCCTGGATGCCGCCCGAGCATAGACTTTTCGGATCACACACCCCTTGAACGGGCGGAACAAAAGGTGTACATCCTGTGCGTGCAACACGGGAGATCGCCATGTCTGCGAATGTCGGTATCGTCTTCGATCTGGACCAGCTCGGCTTCGATCCCTATGGCCGGGTGATGATTTCGGACCAGGCTGCGGGCGCGCGCATGGCGGGGGTTCTGGAACAGGCCGATGCCATGGCCTGTCATTCCGGATGCGGCGCGCCCCTGAGCTGTGACACCGCCCTGATCGCGCGCGAGGAACTCGTCCGCATCGGACCGGACTATCTGGTCAACAATCCCGATTTCGGCACCATCATCCGCAAGCGCAAGGCGGTCGGTGCCCAGGACGTGGTCATCGTCTTCTCCGTCTACCGGAAAGTGGATCTCGATGCGGCCGCCTGAGCGAAGCCTCAGCCCGCGGCCTTTTCCTCGTCCGTCGACCGGCGCCACGGGCCGGTAAAGCGCGGATCCTGCCGGCGGCGGCGATCCGGGCCAAAATAGGTCGAAGCCTTGATGAATCGGCGGGGCCGTTCGATCAGCGCCGTGATGCGATGGAAGAGATCGACAGGGCGGACTGGCTTCGCCAGGTATTCATTGACGCCCGCATTGATCGCCTCGATCACCTTGGAGCGGTCCGTGTGGCCCGTCACCATGATGATCGGAAGGTATTTGTTGGCGCTGTCCGACGCGGTGCGGACCAGGCGGGTGAATTCCAGCCCGTTCAGATCGCCCAGCATGTAGTCGACCAGGGCAAAGTCCGGATTGACATCGCGCATGGTCTCGAACGCGTCCGCGGCATCGCGCACCTCGACGATCGTGCGCACGCCGAACCCC
The DNA here is from genome assembly GCF_056160825.1 of Maricaulis sp. ABE4_448. Classification (NCBI taxonomy): domain Bacteria; kingdom Pseudomonadati; phylum Pseudomonadota; class Alphaproteobacteria; order Maricaulales; family Maricaulaceae; genus Maricaulis; species Maricaulis sp. ABE4_448. Next base: position 100,322 of record NZ_JBSWXX010000002.1, on the reverse strand, counting down.
TGCAGGATCGTGCGCAGAATGGTCGACATGTGCGCGTTGTCCTCGACGATCAGGACGCGGATACGGTCGAAGCTGCCGGACATGGAATCTCTTGGGGGCCGCGGTGAATCAGGTGTGCAACGCGATAGTGCCAATTCGTCCTTAACCAAGTCTTGACCGGAAGGACCGGGGCAGCCCCCTGTGCCGAAGTGCCGCACCCCGTTTCATCGCTCCGCGCGACCGGCGATCCGTGCTAGTCTCGTCAAGCTACCGTCAGGCTTCATCACACCCGACCGGAAAGGGAGTCGTCATGAACATTGCGGAGGAAATGGTCCGGAAACTGGTCTTCCAGGCCCGGGCTTATGACAGCAAGGAAACGATCGAGGACTATGAGCGCGATCCGGACAGTGGCGAGACGGATGCCGTCGAAACACTGCAGACCGGCGATAACGATCCGATCCGCTCCGAGCTGGAAGATTGGATCGGCTCTCTTGACGAGGAGGCCCAGGCCGAACTCGTCGCGCTCTACTGGATCGGCCGCGGCGATTATGACGGGCCCGACTTCCCGGACGCCGTACGCGAAGCCCGCGCCCGCCGCACCGGTTCGACCGCGGAATATCTGCTCGGCGCGCCGCTGCTGGGCGACCAGCTGGAGATCGGCCTGGATGCGGTGATCGCGGCCGACGTCTACGACGACGCCTGACACCCCCTTCGCGGTGTCACGACATCCCGGCGGCGCGCTGGAACCGTCACGGCACCGCGCTAGTTGTTACGGCATCGCCAGATGTCCGGAGGTCCCGATGCGCCCTGCCCTGATCCTGCCTCTCATCCTGCCCGTGCTGGCACTGGCTGCCTGTTCACCGCCGCGCGACCGCCTGGCCGGCGACACGCCGCCGCAGACCGTGCCGGCCGTGGATATCCAGCGCTATGCGGGAGAATGGTTCGAGATCCTGCGCGCCGACCACGGGTTCGAGCGCAATTGCGACGGGGTGATGGCCCACTACACGCCCCGCGACGACGGAACTGTCGCCGTGGTCAATCGCTGCTGGAAGCACGGCTTGAACGGATCTCCGGACATCGCCGAGGGCCGCGCCCGCTACCCCGACCCGGCCGATACGGCGAAGCTGGAAGTGAGCTTTTTCGGCCCCTTCTACGGGGATTACTGGGTGATTGATCTGGCCGAGGATTATAGCTGGGCGGTGGTTTCAGAACCGGAAGGCCGGTATCTCTGGGTGCTCTCGCGTGATCCGCAGCCGGGCGAGGCCTTCATCGAGGCGCGCCTTGCCGATCTGGAAGCCCGCGGGTTCGACACGGAAGGCCTTATCCGGCCAGCGCAATGGCCGGACCGCGATGCCGCGCCCGCCCTGGAAGAGGGGCGCTAGCCAGCCCGGCCCGCCCTCTGGCCCGGCCCTACGACTCTCCGCGCTCCGCTTGCAGCACCAGCTTGCGATAGTCCTGCAGGCTACCCTCATAGCGCGACGCCCTGCCATCCTTGACCAGCCACAGCTCGTCGGCGGTCCCCTCCGCCAGGTAGACATCGTGGGTGATCAGCACCACCGCCCCCTCATAGGCGTTAAGCGCGTGAATCAGAGCTTCCCGGCTGTCGATATCGAGGTGCGAGGTCGGTTCGTCGAGGATCAGGATGTGCGGCTTGTCGAGCGACATCAGCCCCATCAGCAGACGCACCTTCTCGCCGCCGGACAGCTTGTCGATCACCGTCTCGACCTTCTCGTGCGAGAACCCCATGGCGGCGGCAACGGCGCGGCGTTTGGATTCCGTTACCTGCGGCGGCAGGGCGTCGCGGACATGGTCCAGCACGGTTTCGCCGGGCCGCAGCTCGTCCATCTGGTCCTGCGAGAAATAACCGATCCGCAGCGCGCCGGGCGCCACACGGTCACCCGCCAGCAGCGGCAGCCGGTTGGCGATCGACTTGACCAGCGTCGTCTTGCCCTGTCCGTTCGCCCCGATGATGGCGATGCGGTCGTCGGGGTCGAGCCGCAGGTCGAGCCCGCTCAGGATCACCGCGTCGTCGCCGTATCCGACCGACGCGCCGCTCAATTGCAACAAGGGCGGGGAAAGCTTGTCGCCGGAGGCCGGGAAGTTGAACGGCGTTGTGCGTTCGGCCAGAGGCACCGCGATGTCCTGCATTTTTTCCAGCATCTTGACCCGCGACTGAGCCTGGCTGGCCTTTGACGCCTTGGCCTTGAAGCGGTCGATGAAGGCTTGCAGATGGGCCCGTTCGGCATCCTGCTTGGCACGCTGGGCCTCCAGCAGCGCCGTGCGCGCCGCCCGCAGCTTCAGCCAGTCGTCATAGCCGCCCGACGAGATCGTCAGCTGTTTGTGCTCCAGCGCCAGGGTGTGGGTAACGCAGCGGTTCAGCATCGCCCGGTCGTGCGAGACCAGGAGCACGGTGTGGGGGTATTTCTTCAGATAGGTCTCCAGCCAGGCCGCGCCCTCCAGGTCGAGATAATTAGTCGGCTCATCCAGCAGCAGCAGGTCGGGCTCGGAGAACAGCACGCCCGCGATGGCGGCCCGCATGCGCCAGCCCCCCGAGAACTCCCGCGTCGGCCGCGACATGTCGGCATTGGAAAAGCCCAGACCGGTGAGGATTTCCGCGGCCCTTGCCTCCGCCGACCAGGCATCGATATCGGCCAGGCGCATGAAGATTTCCGAGATCCTGTCCGGATCGGTGGCCGTCTCGGATTCCTGCATCAGCGCGTGACGCTCGGTGTCGGTGGCGAGCACCACGTCGAGAATCGTCAGGTCGGAAGCCGCCACTTCCTGCGCCACCCAGCCCATGCGCGCGCCCTTGTTGATCCGGATCGAGCTGTCTGCCGAGGGCTCGACAAAGGCTTCCCGGATCAACCCGAGCAGGGTCGACTTTCCGGTCCCGTTGCGCCCCACGAGGCCGACTTTCCAGCCGGCAGCAATCTGCACAGAGGCATTTTCGAACAGCGAACGTTCGCCGATCCGGTAGTCGAGACTGGAAATCGTCAGCATGTCGTCAGGTCAATCATGGCAGGCCGCGCCCATGCCCGCCGAACCTCGCAGGGGTGACGGACAAACGGAACGGCAAATCAGGGGACAATCCACAACCGGCCCGGCAAAGCCCGGCACCGGTGCGCCGGTTCACGCCCCTCTTACCGACCCGCGCGCCGGACGGCCACACCCCGTCGCCATGCGCACTGCCACTAATAATAACCCGGCCGGATCTCAGGCCTGTTTGCGGGCCAGCGCTTCACCGGCTTCTGCCGGACCGGTGAGCTGCAGGATGCGCTCGCCGAGCATGCGCGCCGTGACCGGCTTGGGCAGGACTGCGTCCGCACCGGCTTCACGCGCCTGTTCAGCCAGGTATTCCATACCCGTCGGCGCCAGCAGGATGAGCGGCAGTTCGGGCATCGGACTGGTCGCGGTATCACGGAAGGCGGCGACCAGATCCACCCCGCTCGTCCGGCCCAGATCATGATCGATCAGCGCCAGGTCGGGCCGGCAGACGCGGGCCATGATGAAGGCCTCTTCACGGTCGGTCGCTTCATAGATCCGGGTGACACCGAGGCCGCAGAGCAGGGTTCGCATCACGGTACGCACCGCGGGGCTGTCATCCACCAGAAGAATGTTGACGGCACTGTCTGCAAGCTCGGACATCGGGGCCTCCCTTGTTGAGGCGCCACTATGCGCGCGGCATGCTTAACGCCCGGTGACCGGCGGATCATTCCGTATGACCCCTCATGACATAACGCTGGCAGGGACCTCACCCCGCCTGCACCCGCGGCACTGGCCGAGCGGCGCCGGAGTGCGCATATTCGGCGCATGACCAAGCTCACCGTCGACGACACCCTCACTGCGCCCGAAGACTTCGTGCTGGACCAGCTGCCGTCCGCGCCGGCCGCCTGGACGCCGCACCGTCCGGACCGGCCGGAAAAATCCGAAGGCGGCGAGCGCTTCCGCTGTGTCTCCGAATTCCAGCCCATGGGCGACCAGCCGGCCGCGATCGCGGAGCTCGTGGAGGGGCTGACCAGCGGCGAGCGCGACCAGGTCCTCCTGGGCGCGACGGGCACCGGCAAGACCTTCACCATGGCCAAGATCATCGAGGCGGTGCAGCGCCCGGCCCTGATCCTCGCGCCCAACAAGACGCTGGCGGCCCAGCTCTACGGCGAGTTCAAGAGCTTCTTCCCGCACAATGCCGTCGAGTATTTCGTGTCGTATTACGACTACTACATGCCCGAGGCCTATGTGCCGCGCACCGACACCTATATCGAGAAGGAAAGCTCCATCAACGAGGCGATCGACCGGATGCGCCACGCGGCGACCCGCTCGATCCTGGAGCGCGACGACGTGATCATCGTCGCCTCGGTGTCCTGCATCTACGGTATCGGCTCGGTGGAGACCTATACCGCCATGACGTTCGAGCTGAAGCCCGGCGATGAGGTCGATCCGCGCGAGATCATGCGCCGGCTGGTCGATCTGCAATACACGCGCAATGACGCCGCCTTCATCCGCGGCACTTTCCGCGTCCGCGGTGACAATCTGGAGGTCTTCCCGGCCCACTATGACGACCGCGCCTGGCGCATCTCCTTCTTCGGCGACGAGGTGGAGGCGATCACCGAATTCGACCCGCTCACCGGCAAGGCGATGGCCGAGCTGAAGAGCGTGAAATTCTACGCCAATTCCCACTACGTCACGCCCAAGCCGACGCTCAACCAGGCCATCGTCCAGATCAAGAAGGAGCTGAAGGAACGCCTCGCCTGGATGGAGGCCGAAGGCATGCTGCTCGAGGCGCAGCGCCTGCAGCAGCGCACCGAGTTCGACCTGGAAATGCTCGAGGCGACCGGCTCCTGCGCCGGTATCGAGAATTATTCCCGCTATCTGACCGGCCGCAAGCCGGGCGAGCCGCCCCCCACCCTGTTCGAATACATCCCGGAAGACGCCCTCGTCTTCGCCGATGAGAGCCATGTCTCCATCCCGCAGCTCGGCGCGATGTACAAGGGCGACTATAACCGCAAGAAAACCCTGGCGGAGCACGGCTTCCGCCTGCCCTCCTGCCTCGACAACCGCCCGCTCAAATTCGAGGAATGGGACGCCATGCGGCCGCAGACCGTCTCGGTCTCCGCCACGCCGGGCGCCTGGGAGCTGAACCAGACCGGCGGCGTCTTCACCGAACAGGTGATCCGCCCGACCGGCCTGATCGACCCGCCGGTCGAGGTGCGCCCGGTGGCCAAGGACGGCGCCTCCCAGGTCGATGATGTGATCGACGAGGCCCGCGCCACCGCCGAACGCGGCATGCGCACCCTCGTCACCACGCTGACCAAGCGCATGGCCGAGGACCTCACCGAATACATGCACGAGCAGGGCCTCAAGGTCCGCTACATGCACTCCGATGTCGACACGGTGGAGCGGATCGAGCTGATCCGCGACCTGCGCCTGGGCGTCTATGACGTCCTCGTCGGCATCAACCTGTTGCGCGAGGGCCTGGACATCCCCGAATGCGGCCTCGTCGCCATTCTCGACGCCGACAAGGAAGGCTTCCTGAGATCAGAGACCAGCCTCGTCCAGACCATCGGCCGCGCGGCCCGCAATGCCGACTCGAAAGTCATCCTCTACGCCGACACCGTCACCGGCTCGATGCAGCGCGCCATGGACGAAACCGAACGCCGGAGAACCAAACAGCTCGCCTACAACGAAGAACACGACATCACCCCCCGCACCATCACCCGCGGCATCAGCGACATCCTGGAAGAAGTGATGGAGTCGCAAGCGAAGGGGCGCGGCGTCGCGAGCAAGGGGAGAGGCAAGAAGTCCAGCGGCAAGCCGGGCGGGATGTCGGATCGCGGCCAGGCCGCCCTGGGCGGCGAGAACATCACGGCGGTCATTGCGGATCTGGAGAAGCGGATGCGGGAGGCCGCGGCGGATCTGGAGTTTGAGGAAGCGGCCAGGTTGAGGGACGAGATTATGGGGTTGAAGGGGGAGTAGGGGCGGTTTCGCTGTCCATAGCCCGTAGGGCGGAGAAGGGTGGCGGCTTGTCCATCGAAGCCCTGGGAAGGTGGGCGGCGACGTTGAGGGGGGAGGTTGCGGGGTGAGCAGGGACTCACTTGCAGAAAATGCGAAAATCCCACAGAAAAGCGTTGATAAGATCAATCACAAATAGCAATAGAGCGTCACATATCCACGCGAGCACGACTTTGGACAAAGATGCCCTCCTCACCCGCCTTCGGAAAAGAGGCCCTGTTGATTTTGTAGACTGTTGCCTCTTTGACGAATTCGCTTGGTACTTTCCGACTGCAACAAGAAGGCACTATGACGACCTCCGAGCCACGTTGGGCTCTGTTTTTAAGGTTGCTCCGGATCACATCGCTGTTGTCGGAAGCGCGAAATACGGCTTTAGCCTAGCGCCTGAGAAAAATTTTGCCGCGTTCAACCCCGAAAGTTCCGATCTCGATCTAGTTGTTGTTTCGCGAGGTCTTTTTCGTTCCACGTGGAAAAACCTAAGAACTGCTCACTACAATGGGGCTATCAACGCCAAAAACATCTATCAAGGTGACATCTTTAGACGCTTTATAATGCTGGGTAGCGATGACTTCCACGAAACGCACTACCTTAGGGACTTAATGAAGCTTCTTGGAAGATTTCGCAGAGCAGCAACCTCAGAACTCGGAATTGAACAAACCGCAAAATTGAGAATCTACGAAACCTGGAGCGACGCCAAAACATACCACGTTTGGAGTCTCCAAAAACTTGGAGCAAGACATGGGATTCAATAACGAAATACAAACCGAGCGCCCCAACATTGCTGCAATAAATTCCAGCATGTCCAAAGGCGAATATTTTGTCGACAGATCTTATCAAAGACGTCTTGTCTGGACAGACAAACAGAAAGTTCGACTTATTGAGACCGTTATCATGGATTACCCGATGCCAGAAATATATGTATGGGACCAGATGCCTGATGATGAGGGAAATCAGTCATTCAGCATAGTTGATGGACAACAGAGGCTCACAACCATACGCCAGTATATCAGCAACGAGTGGCCACTAAAAAAGTCATATTTGAATGAAGAGCATCGGGAGTCTGATTTCGCAGACTCTTTATGGAAGGACTTACCACAGCACCTAAAGCAAAAAATATTTCAGTACAACATAAACACTAGAAGAATACCCAGCAGCACAACGAAAGACGAGATACGTTCGATATTTGCGAGACTCAATGAAACCGACAGGTCATTGAACCCCCAAGAAATTAGGCACGCTCGTATGAACGGTCTTTTCTTAAGGGCGTCTGAGATACTGGCCAACAGACCGGAGATGACGGACTTAGGCCTTTTCACAATCAGCCGGGCAAGACGGATGGCCGATGTCGAGTTCGCGAGTCAGTTACTAGGTTTCGAGCGGAACGGGATAACAAACGACACCTCCTCGTCCCTCAACACACTTTACGATACTTACACAAATGAATATGAAGAAAGAGAGAGCGACATTGGGGCAATAGTATCCACATTGAAACTAGCCAAAAGATTGTTTGATGACAAAACCATCAAAAATATTTTTTCATCACCAAACAATATTTACACACTTCACGCTTTAGTTCGCAGCGAACCAAAGAAAGATTACCCAGAGTGGTCCGCTAGCTTAGGTGCGTTTTGTAGGGCTTACGAAGACATGCCCAGCGCCATCACTGATGAGGATAAGATCGATGCAAACTTGCTTCTTTTTCGAAAGGGCGCGAGCTCTCGCACACGAAGCAAGTCATCACGGATGGACAGGCTCAACGGTTTGAAGAACTGGATCTCCGACTGGCGGCAACGCCGAGCTGGCTAGACAACCTGTGCACAAATAAGTATGTTCTCGTTTTGTTCTATTGATGCGGCGAGATACTGTATTTAGTGTTCCGCCCAAGAGCGGAGCACAATATGTCGGGACAAATCACCTTCGGATTCGCCGGAAAATCCTCAAACATGCTCACATCGGTGGAGCTATGCGCGGGTGCAGGCGGCCAAGCCATCGGGCTGGAAGGCGCCGGCTTCGACCATGAATGCGTGGCTGAAATCGACGCTGATGCCTGCCGGACGCTCCGGCTGAACCGCCCGGAATGGAATGTCTGGGAAGGTGATATCCGCAAGTTTGACGCCAGTAAGTTCAAAGGCGTCGATCTGGTCGCGGGCGGCTTGCCCTGCCCGCCGTTCTCTGTCGCCGGCAAGCAGCTGGGGGACAAGGACGAACGCAATCTTTTCCCCGCCGCGATCGACATCGTTGATGAGATCAAGCCTGGCGCTGTGATGATCGAAAACGTCCGGGGCTTCCTCGGTGCTGTTTTTGAGGACTACCGCGGCCACCTGAAGCGGGAGCTCCATAAACTGGGTTACTGGTGTGACTGGCGCTTGTTCAATGCGTCCGACTACGGCGTTCCACAGCTTCGGCCGCGTGTCGTCATTGTCGCAATCAAACACGCCTTCAAAGATCACTTTGAGTGGCCCGATCCGTTGCATCACAACCCCAAGACCGTCGGTGAAACGCTAGAAGACCTGATGGCTGCCAACGGCTGGCCTGGCGCGAAAGCCTGGGCTGAGCGGGCCAATGAAATCGCCCCCACCATCGTTGGCGGCTCCAAGAAGCACGGCGGTCCTGACCTCGGACCGACGCGCGCAAAGGCTGCTTGGCAGACTCTCGGCGTGAATGGGAAATCTATCGCTGAAGAAGCTCCAGAACCTGACTTCGTTGGGATGCCGCGCCTGACGGTCCGCATGGTCGCCCGTCTGCAAGGTTTTCCGGACGACTGGCAGATCTACGGAAAGAAAACGTCAGCCTACCGCCAAATCGGCAATGCCTTTCCACCTCCGGTCGCACAAGCCGTTGCAACACGTTTGAATCATGCGCTAACTATGCCCGGGCGAATTCATCAAGTGGCGTGATTCAACGCTTTAGCTTGGCTCCTACTGATCATCCTCCAAATTACGACGCTTACGCTTTTCTCGTTCGAATTCCTTGATGAGAGTGCGATGATCTTCGGGAAGCTCAGCCCATTCCAATAAAGTATAGAACGACTCTTTTTTTCCGTTGATAGCTTTAGCGGTCGTATTTTGAATTTTCCATCCGATAACCGGATAACGAAGCTCCCGCAGACGTTTTTGCCAATCATCTTGCCAATCATCGAAATTGGCGACGAACTCCAGAATTCTTGAATCTACTGGCTCACCTTGTTTTAGTTTTAGTAACGCCCCGATTCGCTCATAAACGGACTTAAATCCTAGAACTTTGGCCATGGTATCGGCGTCGAATGTGGAGAAATAATCCCGCTTCCCTCCATTGCAAGGCTGGCATATTACCCAAAGATTGGGTTCTTCTGTACGCCCTCCCCAATTCCGTGGGATCTTGTGATCAATTTGCAGCTTTATCTTATCTTCCGAGATAGTCTTTCCACACATTTGACATCGGCCATTGGCGTGGTTCAGCAACCGAGCTCGTAGCGCCCCCGAAACGATCCCTTCATCTGCATATGGCTCCTTACGCCTGCCACAAAAAAAGTATCGTTGTTCACCGTGCACGCGCCGCAAGGGAACCTCGTAGTAGGGCCGCAGCGTTCGAATTCGCCTTCCGAGTTGTTCTTGAGAGCCCCCCAAGTCCAACTCGCGCCTCACATCCTGTACAGTCAAACCCTGTGGATTTGCTTTCAGAAGATCGCGGATACGGATCTGCAAATCCGTCAATTTTGGCTCACTATTCAATTCACCGCCCCATTTTGACCCCACGACATCTATAAGGCGGACACTAAAGTTCTTGCAACCTCAATGAATTAGAATGACCGACAAGCTTTCCCCCGAACGCCGCAGTGCCAATATGGCTGCGATCCGGTCAAAAGACATGAAGCCGGAAATGCTAGTCCGGTCGCTGGTCCACCGGCTAGGCTACCGCTTCCGCCTGCACCGCAAGGATCTGCCTGGAAAGCCCGATCTTGTGTTCGGACCACGGCGAAAAGTGATCTTCGTCCATGGATGCTACTGGCATCAACATACAGATCCGGCGTGTCTGGATGGCCGTCCGCCAAAGTCAAACACCTCGTACTGGCTGCCCAAGCTTCAACGCAACGTCGAACGAGATGCGTCAAATATTGAGACGCTGGAAGCGCTGGGCTGGTCGGTAATGGTCATATGGGAATGCGAAACCAGACGCGACGATCTTGCGGAGCGGCTCGAAGCCTTCCTTGAGGCAAAACCCACTCCCCACCCATAACCCGCATGCTGGATGCGGCAGAGCCGGGCTTATTAGCCGTCCTCGAGTGGCCGCTGCGCGGCCGCCCCTCACCCTGCCCTCTCCCCGGTGGGGGAGAGGGGGTGCTGGGTCCCAGGGGCTCGCCCCGCTTGCGGGGGAGCTGTCCGCGTTAGCGGACTGAGGGGGCGGTGCGAAAGCGCCGCGGAGCGCGGCAGCGCGCAAGCGGGTGGAGGGCTTCGTGCTGTTTCCTCCCCATTTCATGGGGAGGTGGATCGCCGCAAGGCGGCGAGACGGAGGGGCGCCGCGTCAGCGGCGGTGTGTTGATGCCTGGCTCTTCCGTTTCCCGGCGCTCCGCGCCGGCCCCTTCGACCCGATGCTGCGCATCGGCCCACTTCCCCACGCGGTGGGGAAGAAAGAGAGAGCGGCGTTTCAGATGCAGGCTCAACCGGGCGCCGGGGAAAGTGGAGCGTTGGAGAAAGAGAGCGCCACCTCATCTCCACGGCGCGTCCGGCACGAAGGGGATGCAGGCCGCTATGTCTGGCCGTCGCCGGTGCGATCCAGCCAGCGCGACAGCAGGCGGGCATTTCTCAGATTGGCCTTGAAGCCCAGGTCGAACAGATCGCCCAGCACCGGAATGGCGCCGATCACCAGGTCGAGCCCGGTATTGATCGCCATGCGGATAATGAGATGCGCCGGCGCGCCCAGCGCCACGGCGCGGGCGATTATCCAGACCGCCGGGGCGAACATGGCGAGATCGCCCACGCCCGGCACGAGGCCGATCAGGCTGTCCAGTCCGAAACGGATGCCGGTGCCGGGAATGACAAAGCGCGCATCGAGCCAGCGTGCCAGCCGCTCGATCCGCGCCTTCTCATCCGCCCGCGAGACGGGAAGTTTCGCCATGGGTCGATCTCTAACGGCGCGCAATAATCCACACAGCATGCACGATGCCCGGAATATAGCCCAGAATGGTCAGGATGATATTGATCCAGAACTGGGCGCCGATACCCACTTGCAGGAAGACGCCCAGGGGCGGCAGGAGGATGGCGGCGATGATGCGGAAGATATCGCCACCGGTGACGGTCTGTTCTTGTGCCATGACATGCGTCCCTTCTGATTGATCCTGCACTTGCAACGTGCGGACGCAGAGAAGCGTTCCCGCGCGGCCTGCAGCACGTGCATCGCAGCAGACTGCGACAATACGGCGAAAATTCGCCTCAAATCCGGGTGCCGCGCTGAACCGCGCCGCAAGACATCGCTGGTTTCATCGGCGGCGGATGCACCAGAGGGATCGTCCAGGACGGACGGGTTGAGAGGTGAGCGATGTCCGAAGAGAAACCGCGCCGGCGAACCGCCCAGGTCGTCGTGTTTGCCTCGCAGAAGGGCGGGTCCGGCAAGACCACCGTGTCGGCCCACATGGCCGTCGAGGCCGAGCGCTGCGGCGCCGGGCCGGTCGCGCTGATCGACACCGACCCGCAGGGCTCGATGGCGAAATGGTGGAATGCGCGCGCCAGCGAGACGCCGGCCTTCGCCCAGGTCTCGGTGCCGGATCTCGGCCGCGATATCGATTTTCTCGAGCGCGCCGGCTACCGGCTGATCGTGATCGACACGCCGCCGGCGGTCACCTCCACCATCGCCGAAGTGATCACCCATGCCGATCTCGTCGTGATCCCCACACGGCCCAGCCCGCACGATCTGCGCGCCGTCGGGCCGACGGTGGATATCGTGCAGATGCAAGGCAAGCCGCTGGTCTTCGTGGTCAATTCCGCCACGGCACGGGCGCGGATTACCGGCGAGACCGCTGTCGCCCTCTCCCAGCACGGCACCGTCGCCCCGGTCACGCTGCACCACCGGGTCGATTTCGCCGCCTCGATGATTGACGGGCGCACGGTGGGCGAGGTCAACGAGACCGGCCGCTCGGCCGGGGAAGTCGCCCATCTGTGGGCCTATTTCGAGGACCGCCTGTTCCGCCTGCGCGGTGGCGCCATGGCGATGCTCGACCGGGCGCCGCGCCAGACCTTCGAACAGGACATCCTCACTCCCGCCCGCGCCGGCATGGCCGGTCTGGACGATGGCGAGGAGGAGGTCGCACTGGAGGACCGGCCGGGTTATGCCCTGCCGCCGCGCTTCGGCATGGGCGGCCAGCCGCCACCGCGTCCCGCATCCCCCGCCGCACCGGAAGCCTCGAACTCGAACTGGGACGGGGTGGAGCGGCGCAAGAGCGATCAGGGTCCGCCGAAGGGTCAGGCCGATCGCCGCCGCCCGCACATGCCCTTCGGACGCCGCCACCTGGCCTGAGGACGGAGACGGTCGATGCGAAAATATGCCAGCCTTCACGCCGGACTGCTTGCCCGCAAGGGCGAGGCCGCGCCCGCCATCCCCTCCGGCTTTGCCGGCGCCAGCTATGTCGACCGGCCGGCCCAGCCTGTCCCGCTGCCCGACGAACGGCGCGATGTCGAACAGCGCAGCGACCGGCCGCTCATCGCCCGCAAACCTGCCGATGGCATGGATGACCTGCCGCCGGCCTGCTGCGGCCGGGGCGATCTGCCCGGCCTTGCCGAGGATCCCCATGCCGGGATCGCGCGTTCCGGCCGCGCCGAAGTGCGGCTGACGGCGGAACAGAAGCGGCGGCTGCGGACTGTTTCGGTGCAGACAGGCCAGTCCCAGCAACGTATCCTGTCAGCCGCGCTGGATGCTTGGCTCGACCGGCTGTGCGAAACGCAGATGCGCCATTGTGCGTGTCTGAAAGCCCGTCCGGAGGCGCCGGACCTGCTTTGACGCATGGCGGCCATGTCCGCGCAACGCGAGAGGTTTTCGATTTCGCCACATTCTCGGCAAAATTATCGTTAAAACGCCCCGTTCTCGTAACATAAGGGCGCAATCGAGGGGGATATGCCGCATTTCTGTTTCATCGCCCCTGCGCCCTCTTCCGATTTCGCTCCGGCCCGGCTTCTTGAGGGGCCGCATTTTCGAACCGCAAAACCGTTTTGCTGAAAATGCTTTGGCCGCGCATCGCTGAGACCGGACCATGCGGCACCGCACCCGTGCGACCGCAGCAGACGAAGAGGGTATCGTGAAGACCAGCTACTCCATGGAAGGGTTCTCGCTGACACTGAATGACGGCATCATCGAGCTCTATACCGACGGCGAACGCAGCCGGGGATCGGAAGAAGGGTCGGCACGCGCCTTCACCACGCTGACGCACCGGATCGACTCGCGCCTGATCATGAATGATGTGCGCCGCGCCGTGTTCAGCATGTCCCCCTTCGAATGGGAAGACTGGATGCGCGCTCTCGCGCGCGTACAACGCGGCTACCAGACCGCCTATGTCGTCCGGCCGGACCAAGTGGCAACAGTGCGGAAATTCATCGAAGCGCATGAACGCCTGGGCGATACGGCCGCCTGGTTCACGTCCAAAGCCGCCGCCCGCGCCTGGTTGAAAGGCTAGAGCAGGATCGTTTCCTGCGGAATCGACCCTGCCCCGGGATGCTGGGTGGTCGCGTGATCGAACCGGTGAACCGGTGCCCACTTCACCTGATCACGCTCTGGTAACCCCGCTTACTGCACCGGCCCGCCGGCCCCTCCGGCCAGCCGCTCCGCCAGGATCGCCTCCATCTCGCCCAGCCGCGCCGCACTGTCGGCCGCCTCGAGCAGGCGCTGCCGGTCGAGCGCACCGAAGGGCGCCGACATCGACAACTGATCGACCACGGTGACAAGCGGCGCTTCGGCGACACTTTCCCAGTCCGCCGCCACATGTTCGCTCTGGAACCAGGCCTGCAGCATGCCGATCAGACGGGTTCGGTCCGCCTCCACCGCGCGCCGCGGCTCGATATCCATGAAAAAAGGACCGTAATTGGCCTCGGCCACGCGATAGGGCGTCTGCGTGTCCGCCTCGCCGGTCAGGACGAAACGGCACACACCGGTCAGCGCGATCAGATAGCGGCCATCATCGGTTTCCTCGAAATGGTCGAGACGGCCCGCCGTGCCCACGCCGGCCAGGGCCGGGCGATCCGGCGTCCCGCCGGGACGGACCTGGATGATGCCGATATGCCCGTCCCCGGCCCGCACATCGTCCAGCATGTTGAGATAGCGCGGTTCGAACACGTTAAGTGGCAGCCGCTCACCAGGCAGCAGGATCGTGCCACCCAGGGGAAAGAGCGGCAGTTCGTCCGGGAGTGTGCGTGTCTTGCTCATACCGGAGGAAATAGGCCCCGGGCCCGGCCACGCCAACCCCGGCTAGTCGGCAAAGGCGCTGCAAGGCGCCTCGGGAGCCAGATGGCAGCCGGCCTCGACATAGGGTTTCAGCCGCGCACCGATGAAGTGCTGCCACACATTGCGGACGACGCCTGCAAGCTCCGCATCGACCTCGCCCGACACGTGCAGCTCGACCGTGAAACGCGTGGCCTCGCCCTCCGCGGCCTCGTCCAGTTGCCAGGAGGAGACGAGATCCACCGCCCGGCCGGACAAGCCCAGCGGACCGTGCAGGCGCAGCTGGTTCGGCGCATTCACGAAGATCACCCGCGCGTGCAGGCTGCCATTTTCGCTGCCGGCTTCGAAGCGCTCGTAGAAACGGCCGTCGAAGCGCGGTTCGATGACCATTTCGGCCGGGTTCTCCGAAAAGCTGTGATCCCACCAGCCGGTTACATCGCCCGTGGCCGCGTCGAACACTTCGCCGACAGGCGCCGCGATCTCGACCGTGACCGATGTCACGAAACCCTGCGGCTCGAAGGCCCGCACCTCGACCGGCTCCTGGACGGCCGCCAGGCCCGCCACCAGCGTCATCAGCGCAAACATCATCCTGCCCTCCCCGTTCTGCCGGGAAGATTAGAGCATTTTCAGCAAAAGTGGGGACCGGTTTTGCGGTCCGAAAATGCGACCGCTCAGGATCCGGCATTTTCAGCAAAAGTGGGCACCGGTTTTGCGGTCCGAAAATGCGCTGAAGTGGCTTCAGACGTCCGGGTCGGCTTCGTCCCAGGAAAAATGCGTGATCTGTTCCAGCTTCGGAACCGCTTCTCCGGGCGCCAGCAGCCGGACCTCGCAGCGCAGCACACAGGCTTCACCCTGGCTGCATACAGGCGTCACGGTCGCGACGCCCGCTGCCGACAGTCCATTCCGGTGCGCGGTCACCGCCAGCTTGGCGTACTGCACGCGGCCGCCGAATGCACCCTCTCCGACCAACCGGTCGAGCATGCGGTCGATATCCCGTCCCAGCTTGCCCCGCAGGGGTTTACCCAGATCGGCCGGCGTCAGAAGGGGAAACAGGCGATAGCTGTCATGGCTGAGCAATTCGACGACGACTTCACCATCACGCATCGTCAGCAGGCCACACAGGTTGGGACTCTCGACAACACTGGTGCGTACGGCGGCGCTCATCCGCTCACCCGGCGAGACCAGAAGGCGGCGCCTTAGCTTGGCCTTTATATGCGCCGGGGGCTGGGCGACGCTCCGCTCCCATTGCGACACACTGGCCTGACTGACCCCGAGCTGTTGTGCCAACGCGTCCTGTTTGAGATTCTCCAGAAAACGTAACTCTTTGATTTTACGCGACCAATCCATTACTCAGTAACCGCAATTTTTATATGTCTTTATACGAAGCTACCAAGCGCATCTGACTCCGCCAAGCCAGAAGTATTTTACTATCAAGGCACCTCGTGCTCTGCGGTTATACGTCTGAACTCGGAACCGGATTTCACAAGCCGGTGGGCGTTGTGCACCAGCGTTTCGAACGTCGCGGACTCCGGTTCGGGTATCCAGGGCAGGCGGCGCTGGATCTTCGGTGCATCGCGGACAACCACGCTCCAGTCGGGAAACAGCCGCTCGGCAACTTCCTCGAAGCCGGCCAGGACCAGGCCGCCATGGCGGCTGTCATTCTGGATCCGGCAAAAAGTGTTCGACAGCGTGCCGCGCGGCCCTTCGAGAATCTGCACAAAGAGATTGCCGTCGACAACAAGCACACCGCTCAGGGCGCGCTTGGGATTGTTGCGCAGCCCGGCCGTCAGGATAGAGCGGAGGACACCGTTGTTTTCGTCCGGCGTGTCGAAATACCAGTTGCGGCGGCTGAAGAAGGCGAGGCGGCACAAGAACATCATTGCCCCCCTATTCCACGCGCAAGGACAAGCGGAAAACAGGGCGAACCGGGCGTTCAGTTGCAGGCATCTGTCCCTCCCGTGACAAGATGCCCGAGACGTTCGGCTCACCCTGTTAACATCCACTTAATTTTGACGATTATTGTCTTTTATTTTCAACGATTTAAACGTAGTATATTATTATTCTGCCACAAGTTGTGTCGCCCCCATCATGTCGGCCTTGCCCAGCGACACCCCGATCGTGCGCAGGATGTTGTAGGCCGTTGCGGCATGAAACAGGGTGTTGGCGAGCACGTAGTTCTGCAGATAACGCCCGCGCGGCAGGGTCAGATCGCCGAGCGCGCCCGCGGGAAAGGTGATGGCGCCCTCGGGATCGGCATTCAGGGCCGCCGGATCGAGCGCCCAGATTGCTTCACGCGCCTTTGCGAGCCGGAGACGCAGCGCCTCGAAGGACGTCTCGTCATCGGGCATGGAGACCGGATCACGCCCGGCCAGCCGCGAAAGCCCCCGGACGGAGAAATCGCTGACAAGCTGGATCTGGCTTGTCAGGGGATACATGTCGGCAGCCAGACGCCAGCCCAGATAGACCGTCTCGTCGACACCGCGCTCCTTTGCGTGCGCCGCGCCCTTGGCCAGGATGGTGTCGAGCGCCCGGAATGTCTGATCGAGCTGGGTACGCGCGATGTCGGACAGGTTGATGGTCATGGTTTCCTCCCGCAAGACCGATTGACCGGCAGGAAGTGGGGAGCCGGTTCGGTGTTGCAAGAGAATGGAGGGCATGCGCCGATGTCGCTGGACACGCCTGTCCCCGGCCGGGCAGCCGGGGACATGAGCGTCGTCGAGGCCGGCTAGATTCGGTCTCCGAAGCGGCAGACCGGATCGCCATTGGCGTCCCAGGCGGTCAGCCGGGCGGAGAAGTCCGCACCGGTATCGATCAGGAGATCGGACACCGCGACCGCGCCGTCACCGGGCGGCACATCGCCTTCCTGGACGATATCGAAACCGCCACCGCCGGTGCGCTGGGTGACAACCATGCGCCAGCTCTGTGTCCGGGACGGGGCGCTCCACGCCGTCAGCAGAAGACCGTCAGAGGTCTGCGAGACATCGATGCCACAGGCCGCCTCGCCGCCGCGGATATGATCCGAAACGAAATCGGGAAGCGGATCGGCCTGGGCGGCGAACCAGAGGCCGGCGGCCGAAGCGGCCGATGCGAGAATTGCCAGTTTAACTGTCATGACAGCCTCCTTTTGCTTGCTGTCTTCCTGTCCCGGACGGGTCCCGGGAAGCCTGGCAGCCAGGCTTCCCCGGGACGGTCGCCGGGCTAGTGGTCCCCCTGGATAACCAGGGTCACATTGCCGCTGCCCGTCTGGGTCACGCGGGCGTTCTGGCCATTGCCGACCTGGATCACGCCAGCAGCGTTGTTCGAGCCGTACTGGTCGGTCACGGCCGTGTTATTCGCACCCATCTGCGAGATGCCGGAGATGTTGCGGCGGCCAGTCTGGATATTGCGGGCGTAATTGTTGCGGCCCTGCTGGCCGACCACAGCGTCATTGTCGCGGCCGTACTGGTCGACATGGGCCTCGTTATAGCGCCCGCGCTGGCCAACCGTGGTGCCGTTGCGTGCGCCGTCCTGGATGACGGTGACATACTGGCGCTCGCCGCGCTGGTTGATCACCATGTGCTGGCGATAGCCCGTCTGACGGCCGGCGATGTCGTTGCGGTAGCCTTCCTGGGCGATGCTCACGCGGTTGCGCGATTGCGCCTCGGCGGCACCCACCGTTCCAAGAACCGAAACCGCCGCGAGGGCGCTGGCGATGAGAAGACGTGCTTTCATGATCTGTACTCCTTCCAACTGGCCGACGCCCAATGCATCGAAGCCTGACCCTTGTTTAGCGAAGGCCCGATGAGCGGATGCTGAGAGCCGCGTTCAGACTTCGATCAGGAGGATGAACGCCAGCTGACCCGGCTTGTCCGTTTCAAAAAAACTGGCCCGGAACAGGATGTTCCGGGCCTTCAGTCGGGGTCGCATGGAGAGCGGCTGAAGCTAGTATCGGCGTGCGAGGGGCTGCCGGACGGGCGCCGGTGCGCTCAGGCCCGGGCGGGCAGACGGAGCCGGACGCAAGGCACCGATGCCGATCGCGTCGACGCGGCGGCTGGTGCAGATCCGGCGCCCGCGCGCATCATAGACGTCCAGCTGGGCGGCGATGCGCGACGGGTCCACCTGGGTCGCACCCATCTGCGGTCCGGGCGCGCGCATCTGGATGAAGTGACGCTCCAGCTGCGACTCGGCGAGCACCGTCTCGTGGCGGCCGCGGCTGTCATAGTCTCCGGCCAGCTCAGCCAGCACGGCATTGCCGGGCCCACGGCGCCAGAGTGTCAGCGTGTAATGGCCCTGATGACCGCCCTCGACTTTCGCCAGAAGCGGACCGGAGCGGTAGGCGCGATAGAACTGCAGGCCGCAGGCTTCGCCGGCGGCCAGCGGCACACCGCGGACCCCGTCGACCACGGGCACGGTCTGGGCCGATGCCAGGCCGGGCAGGCTCAGCATGGCGGCCAGGGCGGCTGCGGCGATGGATCGTGATGATTTGCGCGGCATGTCGGTCGTCCTCTCAAATGATACGAGGACACTATCGCGCAGCGGCGCTGAGCCTGCGATGACCCGTCCGGTCAGCTGGCGTTCATCTTTGTCGCCTGGTGGCGGGGATCAGGACGCGGCGGCCGTGCGACGCGGGGCCGCCGTGGCATCACTGCCGGTATCAGGCAGGACAATCGAGGCCTCGACCGTATTGCCTGTGCCCAGCCAGTTCACCTGCGAGAAGCCCATCGAGCGGGCCAGACGGGCGGTCTTGCCGCGATAGCCGGCGCGGGCCGGATTGGCCATTTCCGCAGTCTCTGCATCGATGCCCTGCCCGTCATCCTGCACCAGCACGCTGATCGTGCGCATGCCGCGATGAACGCCCACCCGAACGCGCCGGCCGGCAAAGGCGGGCTCCGCCATGCGGGCAGCCAGCTTGCGCGACCAGCTGCCATCGGCGAGCCCCTTGGCCTTCTCGGTCGCGTCAAATTCCAGATTGCCGTGCTCGATCCCGTTCGCAATCAGCACATAAAGACCGACGGCGGCCCGGCGCGGGTCCGGACAGGCATGGCCGATGAACATCGCGACATCGCGCGCCTGCTCCAGCGTCTGCACGGAAAACTCGCCGCCCGCAAAGGCGGCCATCGCACCATGGCCGATATCCTGCCGGTGCGGCACGGCGAGCGAATAGGCCCGCCAGGCCCGAAGGCCTTCGATGGCATTGGTCAGCGTGCCGGCATCGGTGTCGTGATCGAGGAAGACGTCGGCACCGGCCCGGCGGGCGGCTGCGGTCACCAGCAGGGAAACCTGGCCGGGGGCGGCATTGCCCTTCGCCTCGGCGATGCGCGCGGCGTGGGCGTCGTCGGCAACGACCAGCGCGACGGGGCCCTCCTCGTCCATGGTCGGACCCATATAGACCGTCATGCCCAGCCCCTTGGCCAGGGCCCGCGACACGACACGGGTGCGGTTACTGTCGGCCATGCACAGCCAGATACGGTCAGGTGTGCCGGTGTCGGCGATCGCCATGTCGTCTCCGCTTCGGGTTTCGGCGCATTTCGCGTTTCACCGGAGCATGACGCGATATGATTAACAATGACTGTCCCGCGCTGTTCGCGCGAATACACGCTGACGACGAGACTGCTGACGCCATGCTGTCAGGGCGAAGGGCGTAAGAACATTGGGTGAACGGCGCTGCGCGGGGCAGTGCCGACGATCGGGATCCGCCCACCATGTACGTCCTCTACACCTTCCCCTTCTCCCAGCACGCCCGGCGCGTCATCACGCTGCTGGAGGCCGAGGGCCTGCCCTGGACCGCCCGCCATGTCGCAATGGACAAGGGCGAGCACCTGTCCGACGCCTATCTGGCCATCAATCCCAACCACCAGGTTCCGACCCTCGTCGAGGGCGATCTGAAGATCCACGAATCCACCGCCATCCTGCGCTTCCTGTGCAATCGCCATGCGCTGGAAAACTGGTACCCCTCGCCACCCACCGTGCGCGCGCAAGTCGACCAGTGGACCGACTGGTGCCAGAGCCGCATGGCCCCGGCGGTGACCGATATCGTGTTCAACTCGGTCTTCGCCCCGCGGGAACTGCGCAACGGGGATGCGATCGCGCGCGGCAAGTCGCGCATGGCGGAACTGGCACCGATGATCGAGAAACGCCTGGCCGACCGGGCCTGGATCGCCGGCACCGCCTCGCCGACCATCGCCGACCTGACCATTGCCAGCAATATCGCCCAGCTGGGCCTCGCCGGCTGGCGGCCGGCGACGGGACGGCTGAAGGACTGGTATGCGCGCATGTGCGCCATCGAGGCCTTCACCAGTGCACTGCCGGAGATGGAAGGAGCGTGATCAGGTGAAGTGGGACCCGGTTCACCGGTTCGATCACGCGACCGCTCAAGTAGAGCGTGATCAGGTGAAGTGGGACCCGGTTCACCGGTTCGATCACGCGACCACCCAAGTAGAGCGTGATCAGGTGAAGTGGGACCCGGTTCACCGGTTCGATCACGCGACCCAAAAAAACCCGGCGCCGCCTAGTAAGCGCGTTCGACCACGAAGTCGGCGAGATCGCCCAGCGCCCGGCGCCAGGCATTGTCCGGGAAACCGGACAGGGCCGCCCGGGCGCGGGCTGCGTGATCGCGGGCTTGCTCGACCGTGGCGGCCAGGGCGCCGTGTTCGTTCATATAGTCCAGCGCCCGCTCGAAATCGCCGTCCGTCTGATCGGTCTCGGCAATCACACGGCGCCAGAAGGCGGCCTCGTCCGGACCGGCCTGTTTCAGGCTCAGCGCGACCGGCAGGGTGACCTTGCCCTCGCGGAAATCATCCCCGGTCGACTTGCCCAGCTTGGCGGCTGCCCCGCCATAATCCAGCGCATCGTCGACCAGCTGGAAGGCCAGGCCCAGTTCGCGGCCATAGGTTTCCAGCGCGGCTTCCTCGTCGCTCGGACGGGCCGCGACAATGCCGGAGACCTGTGCCGCGGCGGCAAAGAGCGCGGCGGTCTTGGCGTCGATGATCTGCATATAAGTGTCGACGGAAACGCCGATATCCTTGACCGCGGAGAGCTGGCGCACCTCGCCCTCGGCAATCGTGGACGCAGCGGCGGACAGCACGCCCAGCGCCTTCATCGAGCCGGCCTCGACCATCAGCGAGAAGGAGCGCGCGAACAGGAAGTCGCCGACCAGCACGCTGGACGCATTGCCCCAGACCAGATTGGCCGCGACCTTGCCGCGCCGCATGCCGCTCTCGTCGACGACATCATCGTGCAGCAGGGTGGCGGTGTGGATGAATTCCACGGCAGCCGCCAGCCGGATCGGCGCCATGTCGGTATGGCCGAGCATGTTGGCCGCGGCGACCGTGATCATCGGGCGCACGCGCTTGCCGCCGGCCTCGATCAGGTAGCGGGCCAGTTCCGGGATCAGCGCGACATGGCTGTCCAGACGCTCGAGAATGAGCGCGTCGACACGGCGCATGTCGTCATAGGCCAGGGTGGCCAGGCGTTCGGCGGCGTTCTCACGCGCCGGAACGTCTGCCGCGTCGGCTTTCAGCATGCTGTCCAAGCCAGCTTCCTCTTGCACCCGGTGAAACGGATCGAGACAATAGAAATCCGATCCCCGCGCGGCAAGCCGCGGAGGCGGTGACGAAACAGCACAGGGAATGAAAAGCCCGTGAAAGATGTCCTCAAGACCGCCGATCCGGTGAAGCTCTCCTTCGCGCGCTCGGTGCTCAGCGACGCCGGGATCGAGAGTTTCGTGCTCGATGAGGGCATGGCCTCGATGTATGGCGGCGGCATTGAATTCGTGAAGAAACGCCTGTCCGTCATCGACGAGGAGGCTGATCGCGCCCGCCAGCTGATCGACGAAGCGCTGGCGGAGCGCGAATGAGCACGGCGGAGAAGATCACCGAGGACCGGCTGCTGGACGGCCAGGTGCTGCTGCGCCAGGGGGCAGACGGCTATCGCGCCGGCATGGATGCCGTGCTGCTGGCCGCGGCCATCGATGCCCGCCCCGGCGACCAGCTGGTCGAGTTCGGCTGCGGAGCCGGTGCGGCGCTGCTGTGTGCAGCCTGGCGGATGCCCGGCGTGCGCATCACCGGCTATGAGAAGAATGCTGCCGCGGCCGGGCTGGCGCGCGAGAATGTCGCCGCCAACGCGCTGGACGGCAATATCGAGATCGAGACGGCGGACATTGCCCGCCTGGGCGCCGGGCACGGTGCCGACCAGGTCTTCTTCAACCCGCCCTATTTCGACGATCCGGGCGTTCTGCGCGCGCCCAAGGACGGCAAGCGCGACGCCTGGCTGTCGGGCAGCGCGCCGCTGGGCATCTGGATCCAGGCCGCCGCGCGCAGTCTCAACGCCAAGGGAAAGCTGACCCTGATCCACCGCGCCGACCGGCTGGGCGATATCTGTCACGGGCTGGAGAAGAGTTTCGGCTCGGTCGTGATCAAGCCCGTCCATCCGCGCATCGACAAGCCGGCCAAGCGCGTCATCGTCTCCGCCCGCATCGGCGGACGCGCCCCGCTGGTGCTGTTGCCGCCCCTCATCCTGCACGCAGGCGAGCGTCACACACCCGAGGCCGAAGCCATAATGCGCGGCCGCGCCGTGGTGGAGATGGGCGGATGATCGCCATGTCACGTCTCATCCTTCCCCTTGATGGGGAAGGATGGTGGTCCCGGCGCTTTATAGAGAGTATCAGCACCCCATGATCGCCACCGCGCTCCTTGTCCTTCTGGCCGTCATTCTCTGGCTGGCTTTCGGGCGCCGGAAGACGGCCAGCCGCGATGCCGCCGCCGATGCGGCGCGCCGGGCGGTGGAGGCGCGGCTCAATGACGGTGCTGCGCCGCAACAGGAAGCGCAGCGGGACAGGGACTCCCGTGCTTGATTAGGCGGGCGGGCTTGCCTAGTGTCCGCCCGATTTCTGCCGCGTATTCTTTCGCCGGGACTTTGAGATATGGCCGCCGACACTGCGCCCTCCTTCCAGGAACTGATCCTGCGTCTTCAGACCTATTGGGCGGGGAAGGGCTGTGCCATCCTGCAGCCCTATGATGTGGAGGTCGGCGCCGGCACGCTGCATCCGGCCACGACGCTGCGCTCGCTCGGCCCGCGCCCCTGGCGCGCCGCCTATGTCCAGCCTTCGCGCCGCCCCGGCGACGGGCGCTATGGCGAGAACCCCAACCGGCTGCAGCATTATTACCAGTTCCAGGTGCTGCTGAAGCCTTGCCCGGCCGACATCCAGGACCTCTATCTCGGCTCGCTCGACGCCATCGGCATCGATCGCGACCTGCACGATGTGCGCTTTGTCGAGGACGACTGGGAAAACCCCACTGTGGGCGCCTGGGGCCTGGGCTGGGAAGTCTGGTGCGACGGGATGGAAGTCAGCCAGTTCACCTATTTCCAGCAAGTCGGCGGGCTGGATGTCGACCTCGTCTCCGGCGAACTGACCTACGGGCTGGAACGCCTGGCGATGTATGTCCAGGGCGTGGAGAATGTCTACGATCTGGATTTCAACGGTGCCAAAGGTGATCAGGCCCTGAAATACGGCGACGTCTTCCAGGAGGCCGAGCGCCAGTATTCCGAATTCAATTTCGAGCATGCCGATGTCGACATGCTGATCGAGTGGTTCAAGGGCGCGGAGAGCCAGTGCATGGCGCTGCTCAACCTGGACAAGCCCCTGCCCCTGCCCGCCTATGATTTCTGCCTGAAGGCCTCGCACCTGTTCAACCTGGTCGACGCCCGCGGCGCCATTTCCGTGGCCGAGCGCGCCAGCTGGATCGCCCGCGTCCGCGAACTCGCCAAGGGCTGCGCCGACGCCTGGGTCGCCAGCGAACGCGCGCAGGCGGAGGGGGCGTAATGGTGGCTGTCTGCACCTCCGCCACGTCGAGCGGGGATTTCCCCCTCATCCGCCGCTTCGCGGCACCTTCTCCCCAGGGAGAAGGGGTGTCCCGGTGGCGCTTCCACAACCTCCCTCTCCCCGGGGAGAGGGATCAAGGGAGAGGGGGAAAACACCGCCCTCTGCCGGCGAGCGCCATTCGCACCCTCACCCTCGTCACGGAGGCCACCCGATGAAACTTCCCCTTCGCGGCGGCTGCCAGTGTGGCGAGGTGCGCTATGAGCTCACCAAACAGCCGCTGACGCTCTACACCTGCCATTGCACGACCTGCCAGCAGCAGTCCTCCTCGGCCTTCGGCATGTCGATGCTGGTCGAGCGCGACGGCTTCCGCTTCCTCAAGGGCGAGGTGGCGGCCTTCTCCATTCCCACCGACTCCAAGTCGAACAAGCTGGGCCTGTTCTGCGGCAAGTGCGGCACGCGCATCGCCAACGATACCGAGGGCCGCCCGGCCCTGTCGCTGAAGGCCGGCACGCTGGACGACCGCGCCAAGCTGCGCCCCGTCGGCCATATCTGGACCCGTTCGGCCCAGGGCTGGATGAATTTCGACGAAAACGCGCTGACCTATGACAAGGCGCCCGACGACAGTTATTACGCGCTGATGGAGCGCTGGGCGGCACAAGAGCACGCCTCGTAACGGAACCCGATAATGTCCGAACTCCTGTTTGAAATCTTCTGCGAGGAAATCCCCGCCCGCATGCAGCCGAAGGCCGAGGCCGATCTCGAGCGTCTGCTGGGCGAGAAGCTGACGGCGGCGGGTCTCGCCTGGTCCTCGCTGACCACATTTGCCGGACCGCGCCGCCTCGGCCTCGCCATCGACGGCCTGCCGGTGAAGACGGACGACGTGCGCGAGGAACGCAAGGGTCCGCGCGTCGGTGCGCCGGACAAGGCCGTGGAAGGCTTCCTGCGCGGGGCCGGTGTCGACAGTCTGGACGCCTGCGAGAAGCGCGAGGACAAGAAGGGCGAATTCTGGGTCGCCATCATCGAAAAGCCCGGCCGCGCCACGGCCGAAGTGATCGCCGAGGCGATCCCCGAAGTGATGAAAGCCTTCCCCTGGCCCAAATCCATGAAGTTCGGCGAGGACGAGAAGAGCCAGCGCTGGGTGCGTCCGATCCAGCGCCTCCTGTGCCTGTTCGATGGCGATGTCGTCGATTTCGAGGTGTTCGGCATCCGCACCGGCAATCTCACCGAAGGCCATCGCCGCATGGGCCGCGGCCCGTTCGAGATCACGGATTTTGCGCAATACACGAAAGTGCTGCGCGATGAGGGCCATGTGATCCAGCAGCGCGAAGAGCGCGAGGCGATCATTCTGGACGGTGCGCGCGGGGTGTGCCGCGAGGCCGGTCTGGAACTGGTCGAGGATCCGGGGCTTCTGACCGAAGTCGCCGGCCTGGTGGAATGGCCAGTGCCGCTGCTGGGCGAGATGGATCCGGACTTCCTGGACCTGCCGCCGGAAGTCATCACCCTCACCATGAAGACCCACCAGAAGTATTTCGCGGTGAAAAAGCCCGGCGAGACCGGCGTGACGTCGAAATTCGTCGTCATCGCCAACCAGGTCGCGCCCGATGGCGGCAAGGCCATCGCGGCGGGCAATGCCCGCGTCCTCTCGGCCCGCCTCTCCGACGCCCGCCATTTCTGGGATGTCGATCAACACGTGCCACCAGAGTTTGGGGTCGAAGTAACCCCGCTCAGCAACATGGTGGGCCGCCTTGAAGACGTAACGTTTCACGCCGAACTCGGAACAGTTGAAGCTCGGGTTGATCGTCTTACCAGTCTCTCGAAAGAGATCGGGAAACTTGTCGGCGCCGACGAGCACGATGTTTGGACAGCCGCCCACTATGCAAAAGCGGACTTGGTGAGCCAGATGGTTTACGAGTTTCCTGAATTGCAGGGAGTGATTGGGCGCTACTACGCACTTGCAGCAGGTGAAACCACAGAGGTCGCAGATGCGATCCGTGATCACTATAAGCCACAAGGTCCAAGTGACATTGTACCTAGTCAGGCTGTGTCGATCGCTGTCGCGCTCGCTGACAAACTCGATGCCCTTTTGGGGTTCTGGTTGATTGGTGAAAAACCAACAGGCTCAAAAGATCCGTTTGCACTAAGGCGTGCGGCGCTTGGCGTTATACGAATTGCTCTCGAGAATGGCCTAAAGCTCCCGCTTAGCCGTGTTCTGGAGTTTTCTGGGGCCGCCTACAGAGAGCAATTTCTTGCTGAAGGGCTTCTCGATCTTGAGGCCTATAGCGATGTTTCCGATGAGGATATCGACCGAGCCGAAGCTGGTCGCGTTGCCCATTTGGACGTTAAGCTTCCCGAGATTGTTTCCGACCTCCTCGCCTTCTTCGCCGACCGCCTGAAGGTCCACCTGCGTGACGAGGGCATCCGCTATGACGTGATCGACGCCGTCTTTGCCCTCGGCGATGACGATCTCGTGCGCGTCACGGCCAAGGCGCGGGCGCTGCAGGCCTTTCTCGACACCGAGGACGGTGCGGCCCTGCTGGCCGGGTATAACCGCGCCTCGAACATCGTGCGGGCGGAAGAGAAGAAGGATGCAACCAGCTACGAAAACGAGCTGGAAGCGGATTATCTCGGCCGGAAGGATCGGGAAGACCAGGAGTGCGCGCTGATCGCCGCCGTCAACACGGTGAAGGGCGAGGCGCAGCAGGCGCTGGTCGCGGAGAATTTCGAGGCTGCCATGGCGGCCCTGGCAACGCTGCGCGCACCGATCGATGCCTTTTTCGAGCATGTCACCGTCAACAGTGAAGATGCTGCGTTGCGCCGCAACCGGCTTTTCTTATTGTCGCAAATCCGCACGGCCGTCCGCGCCGTCGCCGATTTCGACCGGATTGCAGGCTAGAGGCATCATGCTTTTCATTGTTCACGGCCATCCCGTCGCGCACCTGCCTGAGGCAGGTTCCGGCCGCGTCGTGGAAACAACAAACACCTTGTCATCCCGGCCGGATGCCCCGCATTTGGCGGGGCGCAGGGCCGGGCCCCATACGCGCCGATGCCGGCCGGAAGCAGGTTCGATATCCGCGACAGCTGGACACGCATCGGGATTATGGGTCCCGGATATCCGCCCGGCCCGAGGCCGGGCATGCGTCCGGGATGACAAGGATTTTGCGGTGTCGTCTAAGGCCCCTCATCCGGCCCTTCGGGCCACCTTCTCCCCGGCCGGGGAGAAGGGGGTTGTGGCGACACCACGAACACCTCCCTCTCCCTCGGGAGAGGGATCGAGGGAGAGGGGGAAGACACCGTCTTTCGCCCTTCAATCCCTGAGCGGGGTTTCCCCCTCATCCGCCCTTCGGGCACCTTCTCCCTTCGGAGAAGGGGTTGGTGGCGCAGGCCACGTCGCACATCTAACTCCGGGAGTTCGATAGCATGAGCGCACAGACCAAATGGGTTTACGCCTTCGGTGGAGGGGACTCGGAAGGCGAAGCCGGCATGCGTGAGCTCCTTGGCGGCAAGGGGGCCAATCTGGCCGAGATGGCCAAGCTGGGCCTGCCGGTGCCGCCGGGCTTCACCATCACGACCGAGGTCTGCACCGCCTATTACGAGAATGACCACGCCTATCCGGCGGATCTGGAAGCCCAGGTCGAGGCCTCGCTGGCCAAGCTGGAAGCGACGGTCGGCAAAAAATTCGGCGATCCGTCCAACCCGCTGCTGGTCTCGGTGCGCTCCGGCGCCCGCGCCTCCATGCCGGGCATGATGGATACGGTGCTCAATCTGGGCCTCAATGACGAGACCGCCGAGGGCCTGGCGAAACTGTCCGGCGACCGCCGCTTTGCCTATGACAGCTATCGCCGCTTTATCCAGATGTATTCCGACGTCGTGCTGGGCGTGGACCATGCCGTGTTCGAGGACATTCTGGACGGGTTCAAGGACGATAACGACTACTCGCTCGACACCGAGCTGTCGGCCGATGACTGGGTCCACATGGTGACCGAGTACAAGAAAGCCGCGGCACGCGAGCTGGGCCGCGATTTCCCCGCCGATCCGCGCGAACAGCTGTGGGGCGCCATCGGCGCCGTGTTCGGCTCGTGGATGACCGAGCGCGCCAAGACCTATCGCCGCCTGCACGACATCCCGGCCAGCTGGGGCACGGCGGTGAATGTCCAGGCCATGGTGTTCGGCAATATGGGCGAGACGTCCGCCACCGGCGTCGCCTTCACCCGCGACCCGTCGACCGGCGATACCGGCTATTACGGCGAATTCCTGGTCAATGCCCAGGGCGAGGACGTGGTGGCGGGCATCCGCACGCCGCAATGCCTCACCGAGGCGATGCGCGAAAAGATGGGCGACGACAACCCGTCCATGGAAGCCGCCATGCCGGAGAGCTTTGCCGAACTTTCTGCCGTTTTCGACAAGCTGGAACGCCACTACCGCGACATGCAGGACATCGAGTTCACGGTCGAGGCCGGCCGGCTCTGGATGCTGCAGACCCGCAATGGCAAGCGCACCGCCAAGGCGGCGCTGAAGATCGCCGTCGACATGGCGTCCGAAGAGCTGATCACCACGGACGAGGCCGTGATGCGCGTCGATCCGGCCCAGCTGGACCAGTTGCTGCACCCGACCCTGGATCCGGAAGGCGAGCGCGATGTGCTGACCACCGGCCTGCCCGCCTCACCGGGCGCGGCCTGCGGCAAGGTCGTGTTCGACAGTGACGAGGCCGAGGAACGCCGCAAGTCCGGCGAGAAAGTCATCCTCGTTCGCATCGAGACCTCGCCGGAAGACATTCACGGCATGCATGCCGCGGAAGGCATCATCACCGCACGCGGCGGCATGACCAGCCACGCCGCCGTGGTGGCGCGCGGCATGGGACGGCCCTGCGTGTCCGGTGCCGGCCAGATCAAGATCGATTATGCCAACCGGCAGTTCGCGGTCGGCCGCCGCATTATCAAGGACGGCGAGACCGTGACCATCGACGGCGCCACCGGCCAGGTCCTCTATGGCGAAGCCAAGATGATCAAGCCGGAGCTGACCGGCGATTTCGCCAAGCTGATGGCCTGGGCCGATACGCACCGCCGCATGAAGGTGCGCACCAATGCCGAAACGCCGGCCGACTGCCAGACCGCGGTCGATTTCGGCGCCGAGGGCATCGGCCTGTGCCGCACCGAACACATGTTCTTCGAGGCCGACCGGATTGCTGCCGTGCGCGAGATGATCCTGTCGAACGACCAGGACGGCCGCGTCACGGCGCTGGACAAGATCCTTCCCATGCAGCGCGAGGACTTCAAGGAGATCTTCCGCATCATGGGCGAGCGGCCCTGCACGATCCGCCTGCTGGATCCGCCGCTGCACGAATTCCTGCCGCACTCGGAAGAGGATGTCGTTGACGTTGCCAAGGCGACCGGCCTGCCGGCCGACCAGCTGCTGGCCCGCGCCCGCGACCTCGCCGAAAGCAACCCCATGCTGGGCCATCGCGGCTGCCGCCTGGGCATCACCTATCCGGAAATCTACGAGATGCAGGCCCGGGCGATCTTCGAGGCCCAGGTTGCCGTGGAGTCCGAAACCGGCTTCCAGCCGCTCGCCGAAGTGATGATCCCGCTGGTGGCCACCGCTGCCGAGCTGTCCATCCTCAAGGCCCGCGTCGCCGGCGTCGCCAAGGCCGTGGCCGAAGAGACCGGCGGCAAGCCGAAATATCTCATCGGCACGATGATCGAACTGCCGCGCGCCGCCCTGCGTGCCGGGGATATCGCCCGCGATGCGGAATTCTTCTCCTTCGGCACCAATGACCTCACCCAGACCACGTTCGGCCTGTCGCGCGACGATGCCGGCAAATTCCTGAACGACTATATCGAGGCCGGTATTTTCGAGAAGGATCCCTTCGTCTCGCTCGACCGCGACGGTGTCGGCGATCTCGTGCGCATTGCTGCCGAGCGGGGCCGCGCCGAGCGCGACGGCCTGAAGCTGGGCATTTGCGGCGAGCATGGCGGCGATCCCAACTCGATCGATTTCTGCGAGGAAGTGGGCCTGGATTACGTCTCTTGCTCGCCCTATCGCGTGCCGATCGCCCGCCTCGCGGCGGCCCAGGCCCGGCTACGCCGGCTCTGAGCAGAGCGGGCGCAAGCCAGCCATTCCTTTGCGGATGGCCAAGGCAAGCCAAGAGAAACACAAGAGAAATCGGCTCTTCCCTTCCCAGGGGAGAGTCATTTCTTATTTGTAATCGGCAGGCGATATTGACCTGATCGCCGCGCGCCCATAGATACGCGCTCCTTATTTCACGAAGGATTCAGTAAGCAGCGGCCATGATAGATTCGAAGAATCGGCAGTCGATTCGACGAATGGTCAGAACGAACAGTGATCGGATGAATCTGGACGACGCACGCAGCCAACAGAAGCAGCTCGCGACCGCATTTCACATGCTGGCCGCCCTGGTGCTGTGCGCGCTGACCATCCTGGTGCTGAACCTGGCCTCGGCCCGCGCCCGCGAACAGGACGAGACGCTGCAATGGCAGCGCCTGGCCGGCACCTATCTCGCCCGCGGTGATATCGGTGCCGACTGGCAAGCCCCGCGCACGCTGCGCATCGCCTCCATCCTGCTGGAATCCGACAATGAGGCCGGCGCTGTCCTGCGCGCCCGCTCGCTCGACGATCTGCAGACCTTCGACAGCTCACACTTCTCGACCGCCGCCAATCTGACCTCCGAGGTCGATTGCCTGTCGCACGCCATCTATTACGAAGCGCGCTCGGAAAGCTTTGTCGGCCAGCTCGCCGTCGCCCAGGTCATCATGAACCGGGTCCGCCATCCGGCCTATCCCGGCACGATCTGCGGTGTGGTGTTCGAAGGCGCCGAGCGGGTGACCGGCTGTCAGTTCACCTTCACCTGCGACGGCTCGATGATCCGCGAACCGCGCGGCCGTTCCTGGCGCCGCTCGCAACTGGTCGCCCAGCACGCCTTCATGGGTTTCGGCCGCGACGTCACCCGTCGCGCGACGCATTATCACACCGTCGCCGTCGATCCCTACTGGAACGACAATCTGGTGCGCACGCGCCGGATCGGCACGCACATCTTCTACCGCTTCCCGACGCGCCGCGAACGCGCTGCCGGCATTCTGCGCGAGCGTGACGCCTGATTGTCACCGCAATGGGTGCGTTATGCGGCCCTTGTGATGCACGTGTGTGATGCTTGTGATGCAGCAATTTCGCTACTGATAGACGTCCAGACCGGCTGCTTCGGCCCGTTTGCGGACCTGGCGGTGGAAGATCCAGAAGCCCGCAATCCCGGCCGCCAGGGCCAGCGCATTGACCCAACCGCCACCCAGCGCCTGGGCCGTCAGGGCCACGGCACCGCAGCCCGCACTCCACACCGCCCACAGCCCCGCCACGCGGCGATGACTGGCCCCCAGCGTGATCATCAGCTGATAGGCATGCGCCCGGTGCGCCACGAAGGCTGACCGTCCGACCCGCACCCGCGCCGCCATGGTCAGAAGCACGTCACCCAGAAGCGGCAGGATCAGCAGCGGCACCAGCCAGACTGCCCCCTCGCCCGACATCCGCGCCCAGAAAAGCGCCAGTCCGGCAAAGACCACCGCCATCCCCAGCGCCCCAACATCGCCGCAGAACAGGCGTCCACGCGCGCTGGCCAGCGGCGCATTCCACACGGCAAATCCGGCCATTGCACCCGCCACGCCGAACGCCGCCACGGCGACACTGCCCTCAGCCAGAACGCCCAGCGCCAGAGCCGCCGGGATCAGGACCGCGGCGATCAGACCGTCCGATCCGTCCATGAAATTGACGGCATTAGCCGTTGTGAAAATCCACAGCGCCGAGCCGGCCAGTCCGACGAGCCAGGGCAAGGCAATCCCAAGCTCGGTGACCGGTCCCGCCATGCCGGCCACGGCAATCGAGACCAGGGCCAGAACTACAAATTTGAGCGTCTCGGATAAAGTGACCAGATCGTCCAGCAGACCCAACGCAGCCGCGACCCCGCCGCCCAGCGCAATCCCGGCCAGCGCTGCGCCGGTTGCCGGACTGCCGGCGTCCAGAAGCGCCCAGGCCGCAAACACGCCCGCCATCGCCCCCAGCCCACCACCGCGCGGTGTCGGATCGCGATGATTGGAACGCTCATTCGGGCGATCCAGAATACCCGCGCGCAACATCATGCCAGCCACGGCCAGCGCAACGCAGAAAGCCGTCAGGGCAGAAACGAGCCCCGCCATCATGCCGGCATCTCCGGCGCTCCCAGCGTCACCGCCTGCGCGAAACCCGGATAGGCTTCAGCGGCGCTTTCCGCTTCGTCCATCGTGTCGAACAAGGCAAAACAGCTGGCGCCGGACCCGGTCATCCGCGCCAGCCAGGCGCCGGGCTGGGCGTGCAGCCATTCCAGCGTATCGCCGATCACACCTTCCCGGCCGATCGCGACAGCTTCCAGATCATTGGCCTCGCCAGTCAGCCAGCCGGCCAGATCGCCCTGATACCAGGGCCCGTCTGCCAGCGGACCTGGATCCCGGCTGTCGAAGGCGACAAACACCGGCCCTGTGGGAACGGCCACGCCCGGATTGACGATGACGGCCGGCAGGCCCGGCCCGATCTCGACCATCTCGATCCATTCGCCGATCCCGCGCATGCGCAACGGCCGGGAATAAAGACAGGCCGGTACATCCGCGCCCAGGCCGAGCCCCAGCTCGGCCAGCCGGTCGAGCGGCCAGTCCAGCTTCCAGAACCGGTTCAGCGCCCGCAGCGTTGCAGCAGCATCGGCCGACCCACCGCCCAACCCGGCCTCCACCGGGATCGCCTTGTGCAGATGAATGCGCGCCGCACGATCAAGACCAGCCGCGCGCTGCAGCGCCACCGCCGCCTTCATGACGAGATTGTCGTGCCCGCCGGCCAGCCGTCGCGAGGGTTCGCCGGACATGGTCAGCAGGAAGGCCGGACTGTCATCGACGCGGACCTCGTCGCCCCAGTCGGCAAACACGACAAAGCTGTCGAGGGGGTGATAGCCGTCCGCCCGGGCGCGTCCGACCCGGAGGGTGAGGTTGACTTTCGCCGGTGCGAATTCCCGGACTTCGCCCGGGCTCACGGCTCCGGCACCTCGGCGGGATCGGCCGGTGCGTCGCCATTGGCGGCATAGACAGGCGTGTGTTCCGGCGGCTGGCCGTGCTCGAGGCGGTATTCCAGCCCCTCGCGCTGCTCGTCCGCAGGGTCAAGATCGATGGCGCGGCGCCACTGGAAGCCCGCTTCCAGACGGCGGCCGACCTGCCAGTAGGCATCGCCGAGATGGTAATTGGCGGTCGCGCTGCCCGGGTTGAGTTCCGCCGCCCGCTCCAGTTCCTGCACTGCCAGATCGTAATGGCCCAGCTGGTAGTAGGCCCAGCCCAGACTGTCGATTACATTGCCGTTTTCCGGCGCGAGATCGGCCGCCTGCACGATCATCTCGAAGGCTTCATCGACGCGCTCGCCGCGGTCGATCCACATATAGCCCAGATCGTTGAGCACGGTGGACTGGCCCGGGGCCAGCTCCAGCGCAGCAAGATACTCGGCCTCGGCGGCCTCCCAGTTGTCCAGCATCAGATAGCAGGACGCCCGGAAATAGTGATAGCGCCAGTCATCCGGCAAGCCCTGTTCGCGGTTGAGCGCCATTGCCTGACCATAGAGATCGACCGCCGCCGCCCATTCGCCCGAGATCCGGGACATGTCGGCATAGAGCAGGATCGCCTCTGCAGCACCGGTTCTCTCAGCAAGGTCGCGCGCGGCGGCATGGGCCGCCTCGATCCGGCCCAGCGTCGCCATCAGCACGATCCGGTCGATCTGCGCACCCAGCCGGAACGGACCTTCGGGAACCGAGGCATATTCGGCCAGCGCGAGATCGTGCAGGCCGATCCGGTCGAGCGAGCCGGCCAGCACGATGTGCAGCGGCGCAAGATCCGGATCCAGCCGCTGGACCATGCGCATATAGATGATGGTCAGGTCCATATCGGCCTGGGCCGCCAGATCGGCCGTCGGTCCAAGCACGGCGCGAGCGGCCAGTCCCGGAATGTCCGGCCGGCGCGGCGCCCGACGGCCCTGGCTGGCGATCTCGTAGAGCGCCTGGATGCTGGCCTCCTCCGGATCATCTTCCAGATAGGTCTCGAACAGGGTGGCAGCCTCGGCGCGACGCCCTTCGCGCATCAGGAAACCGCCATACATTTCCGTCGACAGGCGGCGGAAGGTCGAGGTGAAGACGGCCGAACGGTAAGCCGCCTCGGCCGCTGCCGGATTGCCCGCGGCCTCGAACAGCATCGCCTTGTGCAGCCACAGATGCGACGCCAGAAAGCCCGGCGCCTGCATCTCGCCGACCTCGGTCAGGGCTTCGTCGCCCCGGCCAGCGCCCATCAACGCCCAATGGCGCAATATGTCCTGGAAGAAGGTGTTATAGGGGCCATAGTCCGGCGCCGCGTCGAGAACGCTCAGGGCCGCGCGATAGTCGTGCCGCGAGATCCGGTCGGAGGCGCGAAACAGGGTCGCAAGCCGGCTGGGGTCGCCCGCCTCGCTTGCCGAAACGGCCAGGGCCGAGGCCCGGTCCAGATCGCCGGCGATGACCGATGTGATGAAGGCCCGGTCGGCGAGCACTGAATTGCCCGGCAACCGGTCGAGCGCCTCGAGATAATAGTCCGCCGCGCCCGCCGCGTCGCGGTTCACACCGGCATAGCGGGCAGCCAGAAAGGCACCATAGGCCGAGGTTTCCTCCTCGGCCGGCACGGTCACGCAGGATGTCAGGGCCGTTGCCGCGAACAGTACGGGCCAGGCGCGCAGGATGCTTGTCATGGCCTCATGCTCGCTCCGCACCGCCCGGCGCGCAAGGCCTGATGGCTGTGCGCCGGATTACATTCCCGCATACATCGGACCGCCGCCGCCTTCCGGCGTGGTCCAGTTGATGTTCTGGTTGGGATCCTTGATGTCGCAGGTCTTGCAGTGGACGCAGTTCTGGGCGTTGATCTGGAAGCGTTCCTCGCCCGTCGTTTCGTCCTTGATCCACTCATAGACACCGGCCGGGCAATAGCGCGCCGACGGGCCGCCATAGACCTCCAGTTCGGAGGCCTTCTGCAGGTCCATATCGGCCACCTTGAGGTGAACCGGCTGGTCTTCCTCGTGATTGGTGTTCGAGATGAAGACCGAGGACAGACGGTCGAAGGTCAGCTTGCCGTCTGGTTTGGGGTAATCGATCTTGCGGAACTTCTCCGCGGGCTGTGTGCTTGCAGCGTCGGTCTTGCCGTGACCCATCGTGCCGAAGGGCGACCAGCCGCCGAACAGCGTGTTGCACCACATGTCCAGCCCGCCCAGGGCGATACCGATCGTGGTGCCGAATTTCGACCAGAGCGGCTTGGCATTGCGCACCGCCTTGAGGTCCTTGGCGACCCAGGAATTCTCGTAGGCCGTCTGGTATTCCGCCAGCTCGTCATGCGCACGGCCGGCACCGATGGCGGCAAACACGCTTTCCGCCGCCAGCATGCCGGTCTTCATGGCGTTGTGGCTGCCCTTGATGCGCGGCACGTTCACGAAGCCCGCCGAACAGCCGATCAGCGCACCGCCCGGGAAAGCCAGTTTCGGGACCGATTGGAAGCCGCCTTCGGTGATGGCGCGGGCGCCGTAGGAGATGCGCTCGCCGCCTTCCAGCACCTCGCGGATGGCCGGGTGCGTCTTCAGGCGCTGGAACTCCTCGAAGGGCGAGATCCAGGGGTTCTTGTAATTGAGGTGAACGACGAAACCGATCGAGACCAGATTGTCGCCATAGTGGTACATGAAGGAGCCGCCGCCGGTGGAATTGTCGAGCGGCCAGCCCATGGTGTGCTTCACCATGCCGGGCTTGTGGTTCTCCGGCTTCACGCGCCAGAGCTCCTTCAGGCCGATGCCGAACTTCTGCGGCTCCTTGCCCTCGGACAGTCCATAGCGGCCGATCAGCTTCTTGGCGAGCGAGCCGCGGGCACCTTCGGCAATCAGCGTGTACTTGCCGCGCAACTCCATGCCCGGCTGGTAGCCATCCTTGTGACCGCCATCGCGGGCCAGACCGAAATCACCGGTCACCACGCCCTTGATGGCGCCATCTTCCTCGATCACGTCGGCAGCGGGGAAGCCGGGATAGATTTCAACGCCCATCGCTTCGGCCTGCTCGCCCAGCCAGCGGCACACATTGCCCAGCGAGACGATATGGCAGCCATGATTGCTCATCAGCGGCGGGAAGAAGAGCGTCGGCAGGCTGATCGAACCGGCCGCACCGAGCACTTCGAAAATATCCGTCTTGACGGGATCGTTGAGCGGCGCGCCCTTCTCGGCCCAGTCGGGGATAAGCTCGTTGAGCGCCTTGGGATCGACGACGGCGCCGGACAGGATGTGTGCGCCCACCTCGGCGCCCTTTTCCAGCACGGCGATCGACAGCTCCTGCCCGGCTTCATCGGCAAGCTGTTTCAGACGGATCGCGGCCGACAGACCGGCGGGGCCACCCCCGACGATCACCACATCGTATTCCATGGATTCGCGTTCGATCGGTGCGTCGGTCATTCCTGCTCCCACTCTTTTCTCATCGGTTTCAGCACTGCCCCGCTTGCAGGCCTTCGGTCATACCTTAGGATCGAATACCCATCTAGCGTGTCCGGCTGTCCGGATCAAAGTTATTACGTTGACGTACGCGTAAGCCATGTCCAACCCAGGTGCCACACTCGACCCGCACGACGAAAAGGCTCTCAAGGCCCTGATCGCGTGGTGGGAGGAAGCCGGGATCGAGCTCGATGCTCCGATCCAGCGGCCGCGGCCTGTGCCGGCGGCCGGTGCGGCGCATGACCGCGCGCCTCCCTCATCAACACCCGCCACCGTCCGCGATACGCAACAGGCTGCGCCCCAGCGCACCGCCACCGCGGCGGCGGCACGGGCAGCCGGCTATGGCCAGGCACCCGATGACGGCCCCTCGGCGCAGGAACTCGCGGCCGGCGCCGCCACACTGGACGACTTGCAGGTGGCTATTGCCGCGTTCGAGGGCTGTCCGCTCAAGCGCACCGCCCGCAACACGGTCTTCGCCCGCGGCAATCGCGAAGCCCGGATCATGGTGGTCGGCGAAGCGCCCGGCAAGGAAGAGGACGAGCAAGGCCAACCCTTCGTCGGCCGGTCCGGACAATTGCTGGACCGCATGTTCGCCGCGATCGGGCTGGGGCCGGACGATCTCTACATCTCCAACATCCTGAACTGGCGTCCGCCCGGTAATCGCGCACCGACCCAGGAAGAGATCACCATGTGCCTGCCCTTCATCGAACGGCACATCGCCCTCAAGGCACCGGATATTCTCGTCGTCGCCGGCGGTATCTCCGCCCAATCCCTGATGCGGACATCGACCGGGATCACCCGGCTGCGCGGTCAATGGGGCGAGTATGCCGTGCGGGATCCGCAGGGCGAATCGACGGACCGGGTAATTCCGGTCCTGCCCGTCTTCCACCCCTCCTACCTGCTCCGCCGCCCCCCGGAGAAGCGTCTGGCGTGGCAGGACATGCTGGCCCTGGAAGCGCGCCTTGCTGGCTAGATAAAGGGAGGCGGGTCCAACAGGATTCTTCCGCATCTTTCAGATTTTTCCAAAAATTGTTCTTGATTTGTTCTCATCGTGAGTCATAGTGCGCTCATGACCGAGCGCCCAGGTGGCTACGCCCTAAACGCCCCTCAGGCGGCCCCCTCTGCCGGATCCCCCACCGCCCCGGGGGACGGCGTCCGGGGCCGGGGCGCTCGGTCTAACGCATCGGGCCGGTACGAGGCCTTCGCCCGCGAGGCCTTCGATGACGGCTGGACCGAGGCAGATGCGCCGGCGCCGCGCCTGGGCACGACCATCCTGAAGGATGCGTCCCGTTCCATCGTCGCGACCAACAGCTCGCCGGACATTTCCTTCGACCAGTCGATCAATCCCTATCGCGGCTGCGAGCATGGTTGCATCTACTGCTATGCCCGGCCCAGTCACGCCTATTGGGGCTATTCTCCGGGCCTCGACTTCGAGAGCGTGATCTTCGCCAAACCCGACGGCCCGGCCCTGCTGGAGGCCTTCTTCAACCGGCCGGGCTATCAACCCAAACCGATCGTGATCGGCGCCAATACCGATGCCTGGCAGCCGGTCGAACGGCGCCTGCAGCACACCCGCGAAATCCTCAAAGTCTTCGCCCGCTACCGGCACCCGGTCAGCTTCATCACCAAATCAGCGCTGGTCCTGCGCGATCTGGACATACTCGGCCCGATGGCCGCCGATGGCCTCGCCAAGGGCGCGATTTCCGTGACCACGCTCGACCGGCGTCTGGCCCGGGACATGGAGCCCCGCGCCGCAGCGCCGCACCGCCGGCTCGAAGCGATCCGGGGACTGTCTGAGGCCGGCCTTCCGGTCACGCTGATGATGGCGCCCATCATTCCAGCCCTCAACGACAACGAGATCGAGGCGGTCTTCAAGGCGGGCGCCGAAGCGGGTGCCGTGAATGCCTCCTACGTGCTCCTGCGCCTGCCGCTGGAGATCAAGGATCTGTTCCGCGAATGGCTGCAGACGGCCCGGCCCGATGCGGCCGGACGCGTCATGTCGCTGATCCGCCAGATGCGCGGCGGGCGTGACTACGATCCGCAATGGGGCACGCGCGGCCGCGGCCAGGGACCGCTGGCCGAGCTGATCGTCACCCGCGTCCGCGCCGCCATACGCCGCTACGGCCTGACCGCACCGCGCACCGAACTCGACTTTTCCAAATTCGAACGCCCTCTCGGCTCCGCCGGTCAACCGAGTCTTTTCTGAGCCGCCAGATCAGGCGCGATCGCGCAGCAGGTCACCGCTGCCGCCATTGACCTGGTCGGCAATGGCCTGGCGTTGTTCGGCCGAAAAACTGTCGAAACCGGGCACATGCCCGCGTGAAACCGGGCGCGATACCAGGAAGCCCTGCAAAATAAGGTCAGGCTGGCAGCCCAGCGCGGCGAGTTCGCCGAACGTCTCGACACCTTCCACCACCACGCTGATGCCCAGCGCCCGCGCCAGATCGATCGTCGCCTGGACGATGATCTGCGCTTCGCGATCATCTTCGATCCCGGTGATGAAGGAGCGGTCGATCTTGATCTTGTCGAAGGGGAAAGTGCGCAGATAGGCAAGGGAAGAATAGCCCGTCCCGAAATCGTCGATCGCCAGACACACACCAAGATTCTTCAGCGCCCGCATCACTTCCAGCGCCCGGGCCTCGTCGTCGATCAGCACGCCCTCGGTGATCTCGACCACCAGCCGCCCCGGCGCGAGACCGGAGGCCCGCAGCGCCTGCTGAACGCTGAGCACGAGGTTGCCCTGGCGGAACTGCGCCGGACTGACATTGACGGCGACGCGACGGTCTTCCGGCCAGCTGACCGCTTCGCGGCAGGCCGCCCGGATCACCCACTCACCCATTTTGAGGATCTGGCCGGTTTCCTCGGCGATCTGCACGAATTCGGCCGGCGAAACATAGCCCCGCTTCTCGTCATTCCAGCGCACCAACGCCTCATAGCCGACGATAGCGCCATCGCCGAGCCGGATCTGGGGCTGGAAGTGGAGTTCGAGAAGTTCGTCCTCGATCGCCATGGCCAGATCGGCTTCCAGCAGGCGGCGCTCCTGTAGCATCCGGCCAAGCTTGGGATCGAAGCCGCGCACCTGGTTCCGGCCCTGCCCCTTGGCGTGATAGAGAGCCAGATCCGCCTGGTTCATCAGCCGGTCCGGGTCCTCGCCATCGAGCGGAAAGACCGTCGCCCCGCCGGACGCACTGACATTCAGCGTCAGCTGACCGATGACCACCGGCACGCCGATATGGTCGACGACACGCTGCGCCGTGCCCAGAACCTCGTCATGACCGGACACATCCGGCAGCACGACAGCAAATTCATCACCGCTCAGGCGCGCCGGGATTGCCTTGTCCGGCAGCGTGTCGAGCATGCGTTCAGCGACCGCCTTCAACAGCGCGTCCCCGGTCGCATGGCCATGGACGTCATTGACTTCCTTGAACCGGTCGAGATCGAAGAACACCACAGCGACCATCGTGTCATTCTGCCAGGCCTGTTCGATGGCGTCGTCAAGCGCTTCGCGGAAACGGAGACGATTGGGCAACCCCGTAAGGGTGTCATGGTGGGCAAGATGGGTCATCCGCGCCCGCACCCGCTCTTCGGCGGAAACATCCCGGAACACCAGCACGTCCGACGCCTCGCCGCCGAAATCGATCTTGCGGGCCCGCACCTGCACAGTCAGGCCGCCATCATTGCGGCCGCGCAGACGGCAGGTCACCGGCCGTGTATCGTCGATATCTGCCAGGGCGGACATCGCAGCCGCGTCGAGCGCCAGCTTGTTGACAGGCATGTCCAGCAGATCGGCGCGCCGCAGTTTGAGCATGTCGCAGAGCGGCTCGTTGACCTCGCGCACGAGCCCCTCGCGGACAATAGCAATCCCCTCGAACGTCGCGTCCGACAGTGCCTGCAGGCGCTGGGCCTCGGCCTGTCGGCGCGCGCCGAGGACCACATCCAGTGCCGCAGCAGCCAGACCGACACTGATCACGAAGACCACCGCGAGAGCGACGGTAACGGCCAACAGCTTGGACGCGCCTCCCGCGCCGTCGGCAATACCCGGCACGGACGGCACTAGCTGCATCGCCGACATCGCCGTGAAATGCAGGCTCACCACGCCCAGCACGAGCAGTGCACCTGCCCCCGTCAGACCGGCGAGGCTGCGGAGGCGAACCAGAACCGTTGCGCTTGAGGCCGCGAACAGCATGCCGGCGCCTATGGAGACGAGCACCAACGGTGCGTCCCAGACGATGTCCGCACCGACATTCATGGCGTCGATGCCCATGAAGTGCATGGTCGCGATCCCGGCGCCGACCACTGCCCCACCCAGCGGCGCGCCATAGGCTTGCGGCATGCGCACAGCATAGGTCCAGCCGCAGCTGGTCACGAAAATGGCGAGAAGGAGCGAACCGACCGTACCGAACAGGCCGTACTCGACCGGTACCGGCGCTTCATAAGCCAGCATGGACACGAAGTGTGTGCCCCAGATGCCGACACCACTGACGAATCCGGTCACGATCAGCCACAAGGACTGCCGGTCGTCCGGTGCCGACTGCCCGCGGCGCGCCATCCCGACGGCAGCAAAGGCCGACAAGGCGCACAAAAGGGCGGCAACCGCGACGAGCCGAAGGTCGTGTTCGACCGTCACGCAATAGAAAACGCGATACACTCGGCGCCTCGAAGGATCTGCTCTGCCCATGACCCTCTCAGCAAAAGACAAGGATTGCCTTAACGCCGTGGGAAACATTGCAGATATGCACATCGCGGGCGTCGACGAGGCTGGCCGGGGGCCGCTGGCGGGGCCTGTCGTGACGGCCGCCGTCGTCCTCGACCCGGCGCGGCCGATCACCGGGCTGGGCGATTCCAAGGCGTTGACGGCCCGCCGCCGTGAGGCGCTGGCCCGTGAGATCCACGCGAAGGCCTGGGTGGGGATCGGCATTGCCGAACCGGCCGAGATCGACCGGTTGAATATCCTTCACGCCACGATGACGGCCATGGCACGGGCCGTTGCGCGCCTGCCGGTCAAGCCTGTCCGGGTACTCATCGACGGCAATCGCGTGCCCGACGACCTGCCCTGCCCGGCCGAGGCTATCGTGAAAGGCGATGCCCGTGAGCCGGCGATCGGCGCGGCCTCGATCATTGCAAAGACGCTGCGCGATGCCCTGATGGAAAAAGCCGCCCGGCGCTTTCCCGGCTACGGCTTGGAGGGACACAAGGGCTATCCCAGCAA
The DNA here is from genome assembly GCF_056160825.1 of Maricaulis sp. ABE4_448. NCBI lineage: Bacteria > Pseudomonadati > Pseudomonadota > Alphaproteobacteria > Maricaulales > Maricaulaceae > Maricaulis > Maricaulis sp. ABE4_448. The sequence continues at coordinate 58,380 of NZ_JBSWXX010000002.1, read as the reverse complement.
GGCCCACCGTGAGGCCCTGATGGCCCTCGGCCCCTGCCCGATCCACAGAATGAGTTATGCACCGGTGCGCGAAGCCCTGCGAATCACGCAGTTTTCCCCAGATGCGCACGGCTGTGGAAAACTTGATTGATGCTTAACGGCCCGTTAGCCATAGACGCGGGAAAACTTCCCCTCGCAAGAACGAGTGGAGTGGCGTGTCATGGCAGAGTCCCGGATCGACCAGATTCTCGAGGGAGAATGCGTGGAAGTGATGAAGTCGCTTCCCGATGCGAGCGTCGACCTGGTGTTCGCCGACCCGCCCTATAATCTCCAGCTCGGCGGCGACCTGCACCGCCCCGACAATTCCAAAGTGTCCGCCGTCGACAACGACTGGGACCAGATCGGCGGGTTCGACGAGTACGACCTGTTCACCTGGGGCTGGATGGAAGAGGCGCGCCGCGTCCTCAAACCCAATGGCGCCATCTGGGTGATCGGCAGCTATCACAATATCTTCCGTGTCGGCGGCATTCTCCAGGATGCCGGCTTCTGGGTGCTCAACGACATCATCTGGCGCAAATCCAACCCGATGCCGAACTTCAAGGGCACGCGCTTTACCAATGCGCACGAGACCCTGATCTGGGCTGCCAAGTCCAAGGAAGCCCGCCCGACCTTCAACTATGCCGCCATGAAGGCCTTGAACGACGGTGTGCAGATGCGCTCCGACTGGACGCTGCCGATCTGTTCCGGCGCCGAGCGCCTGAAAGGTGCGGACGGCAAGAAGGCGCATCCAACACAAAAGCCCGAGGCGCTGCTGCACCGGGTCCTGCTGTCGACCACCAATCCCGGCGATGTCGTGCTCGATCCCTTCTTCGGCACCGGCACGACCGGCGCCGCCGCCAAACGCCTCGGCCGGCATTTCATCGGCATTGAACGCGATGCGGAGTATCTTGAAGTGGCCCGCGCGCGGCTGGACGCCATTACGCCCGCCTCGAGCGAAGCGCTCAGCGTCACCCAGTCCAAACGCGCCCAGCCGCGGATCCCGTTCGGCGCCCTGGTCGAACGCGGCCTCGTAAAGCCCGGCGACACCCTCTACTGCCCCAAGGGCCGTCATTCAGCGCGTGTGCGGGCCGATGGCACACTGATCGCCGGCGACCGCGCCGGTTCCATCCACCAGGTCGGCGCCCAGCTGCAAAGCGCCCCGTCCTGCAATGGCTGGACCTACTGGCATGTGCGCACCAAGCAGGGCCTCGCCCCGATCGACATCCTGCGCGCCGAAGTCCGCGCGACGCTGGACGGCTGAGTTCTCCCCACAGCGCTCTGTTTTCCCCGGCCCGCTCCACTTCCCCCGGCCCCCGTGCCGGGGCCCGGTTGAGCCTCCGCCTGAAACGCCGCCAGACCCCGGAATAAATCCGGGGAAAGCGGCTCGCTGTCTTTCTTCCCCACCGTGTGGGGAAGTGGGCCGCGGCGTTAGCCGCGGGTCGAAGGGGCCGGCGCGGAGCGCCGGGAGGCGGTGGAGCCTGTCGCTGACACACCGCCGCTGGCGCGGCGCCCCTCCGTCTCGCCGCCTGGCGGCGATCCACCTCCCCATTCCATGGGGAGGAAAGGCTCCCAGCACGAAACCCTCCACGGGCTTGCGCCCTGGAGCGATGAGAGGGGTGCGGGATGCACGGCGGACATCGTGTCCGGACTTGAAGGTTTGGTGGTGATGCCCGAGGCATCCCGCACGCGGAGATTTACCCGGTCCCTTGCGGGACCGTCTCGAAACCTGCAGGCACGGGCCGGTCGAGCTTTTTGCCGGTGTCCCCGCAGATGGCCACGCCGGAGCCTGATGCTGTCACCCACCAGGCGCGGACGAGCTCCGCACGCTCCCGGGCACAAGGGACTGAGCTCATGCCTCCCATCCCGGAAACCGCTGACGAGCATACGCCCAGTTGAACGGGCGGGGATAAATCTCCCAAACCGCCTCCACAAACCGTCATCCTGACGAAAGTCAGGACCCAGATCGTAAAGCGGAATTTCGGCTAACGCGGCTCAAGTCGAATGTGGGCGATGTGCGGGATAAGTGCGAGATCGCGGCCATCCAGATCTATGAACTGGGCCCTGACTTTCGTCAGGGTGACGGTGAAATGTGAGCCGCCAGCTCTTTCTTCTCCCACTCGATCTTTCCCGGATGAAGGCCTGCGCAGCCAGGCCGCAGATCCGGGACCGACCGAAGATCACTTCAAGCGATGAGCTTCCGGTAGATCCCGGCACTTCGCCCGGCTTTCGCCGGGCTTTCAGCCGAGAAAATGCGGAGGGCTATTTGGTGGATGGTCGCCACTTCAGCCCCCTCCCCACCCTGGAAAAGAGCCTCAGCGCCTCAGCTTCACCACCTTGCGCATGACGCTGGGCAAGGCCTCTTCATCCAACCTGTCCTCGGCGGCCCAGTAGCCGTCTTCCGGTTGCCAGTCCGGGGCGGGGGCGCTTTCGCGCACGTCGAGCCGGAGTTCGAAATGGGTGAAGACGTGGCGCACCTCGCCGCGCGAGACCCAGTCGGCCTTGAAGGGCGGCGCCTCCTCCGGCGGGACCTCTGCCCAGACCGTCGAGGGCACTTCGACCATGCCGCCGAGCAGGCCCTTGTCGGGCCGCCGGCGCAGCCAGAGTCCCTGCTCGCCCCTGACCAGCCAGGCGGTACCAAGGCGCACCGGTTTGGGCTTTTTCTTTTCCTTCAGCGGATAGCGCGTCATGTCGCCTTCCGCGCGGGCCGCACAGGCAAAGGCCCAGGGACAGGCGGCACAGTCCGGCGTCCGCGGAGCACAGACCGTTGCGCCCAGATCCATGATCGCCTGGGCATAGTCGCCCGGCCGGTCCGTTGAGGCGATGGCACCGGCCAGGCGGCGGATCTCCGGTTTGGCCTTGGGCAAGGGTGCCTGCACCCGGTAGAGCCGCGTGATCACGCGCTCGACATTACCGTCGACAACGCTGGCCGGTTTGTCGAAAGCGGCGGCCAGAATGGCATTCGCCGTGTACTCGCCCACCCCAGGCAGGGCTTTCAGCCCGTCCAGCGTATCGGGGAATGCACCGCCCAGCACCTCGGCAACGTGGATGGCGCAGGCATGCAGGTTTCTCGCCCGGGCATAATAGCCGAGCCCCGCCCATTCCCGCATTACGTGCTCGCGGGGCGCGGCAGCCAGGTCTTCCACCCGCGGCCAGAGATCAAGAAAGCGGAACCAGTAGGGCGTTGCGTGCGGCACCGTGGTCTGCTGCAGCATGATTTCCGACAGCCAGATCGCATAGGGATCGGCGACGCGGCCGGCCGCGCGGTCTTCCGGACGGATCCGCCAGGGCAGTGTCCGGCCTTCCCGGTCATACCAGTCCAGCAGCGCCGAACGCAGGCGGGCGATATCCTGTCGCGGGGAAAGGGATGCGCTCATCGAAACCTTCAGGACTTGCAGGCGGGCTGCTTCACGGCGAGAGTGCGCAGCATGAAGCGCAAACCGACCTCGTCAACACTGGAAGCCGCAGCCAGCGCCTATATCGGCAGCCGCCGCGGCCGGCGGGCCATCCAGCCCGCGCCCTCCGCGGGGCGGGCGGCCGAACGGGTGCTGAAACCCCTGACCCGGCAGTTCGGCATCGGGGTTGAGCAATTGCGCGAGCACTGGCCGGAAATCGTCGGCAAGCGCCTGGCCGACTGGAGCACGCCGAAAACCGTACAGCGCAGCGGCGGTATCAGCACGCTGGTGATCGAGGCGCGCGGTCCGGCGGGGGCGGTCCTGCAGGCAGAGAGCCGCCGGATTCTCGAGCGCATCCGCACCCATTCCGGCGACCGGGCCCCGACCCGCCTGCGCGTCGTGCAGGGACAGGCCAGCCGCGCCGCCGATGCCCCCGCGACGAGCGTGAAAAAACCGCAATCTTCATCACACACCGGCGAGACAGAGGCGACAACGCCGGAAGCGCGGCTATTGTCGGCACTCGACCGGTTTTCCCGCGCGATTCACCGCCGGGACGAGCCGTAGCATCCAGGCGTTTCCCGGGGGACACATGACACTGACACGACGCTTCTTCACCGCCACTGCCCTGGCGGCAGCTACAGCCCTGTCGGCCTGCGGCAATTCTTCGGACAACCCTGGCGGCAGCGCGATAGCCGAAACCGGCCGCAGCCTCGGTTCGGCGGATGCGCCGGTGACGATGACGGAATATTCCTCGGTCGCCTGCGGCCATTGTGCCCGCTTCCATGATGAAGTGTATCCGGCGCTGGAGCCCTATATCGAGGCCGGCCAGATGCGCGTGGTACTGCACGAGATGCTGAACGGCCCGCCGCAATTCGCCGTCGCCGGCTTTTCGCTGGCACATTGCGTTCCCGAAGAGCGCTATTTCGACACGATCGACGTGCTGTTTCAGCAGCAGCAGGCGATTTTCGACACCGCCCGCAGCGGTGGCAATGTCCGCGCCCGCTATGTGACGATCGCCCGGTCGATGGGACTGAGCGAAGCTCAGTTCGATGCCTGCCTGAACGATACGGAGATCAATAGCGCCATTGTCGCCTCGCACGAGGCCGCGATGGCCAGCGGTGTGACGCTGACCCCTAGTTTTGCCTTCAATGGCGAGCGTCTGGAGGCACGCACTGCGCCGGGGGCGTCCCAGGCGACCTATTTCCTCGGCGGCGAACAGGTAATGATCGACGGCGCCCCCCTGCCCGCCCGCCAGGACGGGGAGACGTTTTCGAGCCTGATCGACCATCTTCTGGCACAAGCCGCCGGCGGTTGATCCTGACAAGCGCTGATCAAATCTGAGCGAGGCGGTGGCAACAGCCCCGCCTGAGCGGTTAAGCTGCGGCGAGACCGCACGGGACAGAGCCGTCCCGGCTATAGGCAATTTCTCGGGGAGTGCCCTTTCGATGAACCTGACACGACGTGTGTTTTCCGCAGCCGCCCTGACGGCAAGCCTTGTCCTGGGTGCCTGCGGTGGCGGCGACGCGCCCGGAGAGGGCCAGTCCCGCTATGAGCGCGCCAGCGATCGCGGCATGGGCAATGCTGACGCAGCCGTGACGATGATCGAATATTCCTCTGTGGCCTGCCCGCACTGCGCGGCCTTCCATGAGGAAGTCTTCCCGGCGATCAAGGAAAACTACATCGAGACCGGACGCATGCGCTATGTGCTGCGCGAGATGATCACCGGCTCGCCGCAATTCGCCATTGCCGGCTTCTCGCTCGCCCATTGCGTGCCCGAGGAGCGCTATTTCGACATGGTCGACCTGCTCTTTCGCCAGCAGCGCGCCATCTTTCAGGCCGCCCAGACCCAGGGCAGTGCGCGTGGCCAGTATCTCGCGATCGCCCGCTCGATGGGACTGAGCGAGCAGGACTTCATCGCCTGCCTCAATAATGAGGAGATCAACCAGTCCATCGTCGCCGCGCATGACCGCGCGATCGCTGACGGTGTGGACGGTACGCCGCGCTTCATCTTCAACGGCCGCATGCTGGAAGCGCGCCGCGCGCCGGGCGCGACAGAATACACCTATTTCCTCGACGGCGAGCAGGTCGTCATCGATGGCGAGCCGCTGCCGGGCCTTGCCGATGCGGAAACCTTCACCCGCCTTATCGACCACCTTCTTGCGCAAGCCGGCGAGACTGCCGAATGACCGGTCTTCTCAACCGTATCGCTGGCGGGCTGGCGCTCCTTCTGTTTGCCGCCCCGGCAGCACTGGGCCAGCATCCCGGCCAGGCCGAAACCGCCGACGATCACGCGCTGGGCGATCCCGAAGCGCCGCTGCTGATCGTGGAATATGCCTCCTTTGCCTGCCCGCACTGCGCCCATTTCCAGGAAGCCGTGTGGCCGATGGTGAAGGAGGAGTTCGTCGATACCGGCCGGGTGCGTTGGGTTTTCCGGCCCATGTTGACCAATCCGGTCCAGCTCGCCGCAGCCAGCACCATCCTCGCCGAATGCGCACCGGAAGACCGTTTCTTCGATGCCGTCGACCTGCTGTTCGCCGAACAGCAGAGCCTGTTCGAGACCGCGCGCGAGGGCGGCGATGTGCTGGGTGTCTATAACCGGATTGCCGGCGCTGTCGGTCTCACGCCGGAAGCCTTCATGGGTTGCCTGCAGGACCCGGCGATGAATGAGGCGCTCAATGCGTCTGCCCAGCAGTCGGTCGAGTACGAAATCCCCGGCACGCCGGCCTTCCTGGTGGGCGGCGATGTGCTGATGGGCACCAATCGCGGGGAAGGTCTGCTCTTCTACTATGGTGACGAACCCCTTATTCTCAATGGGGAAAGGGCTCCCGGCCAAATGAGCGAAGACTCCTTCCGCCGAATCATCCTTCACTTCCTGAACGAGTCCGATTCGGAAAACTAGAATCGCATCAGGAAAGCGCCGCAATCCTCCGCTACAAGAGTGGGCAGGCGGTGCAATGGAGGTCGGGTGAAGTTCACACAGCTGAGGCTGGCCGGATTCAAATCCTTCGTCGATCCCACGGATTTACGGATCGATCCGGGCCTTACAGGCGTGATCGGACCCAACGGTTGCGGTAAATCCAACCTGCTTGAAGCCCTGCGCTGGGTTATGGGCGCCACCTCGGCCAAATCGCTGCGCGGCGATGGCATGGAAGACGTGATCTTCGCCGGCACCGACGCCCGGCCCTCGCGCAATCATGCCGAGGTCGTGCTCACTGTCGACAATGAGGACAAGCTCGCCCCGGCGCGCTTCAACGATGCCGACAGCCTCGAGATCACCCGCCGCATCACGCGCGGGGCCGGCTCGGCCTACAAGATCAATGGCGAGGAAGTGCGCGCCAAGGACGTCCAGCTCCTCTTCATGGATGCAGGCACCGGTGCCAATTCGCCGGCCCTTGTCCGCCAGGGTCAGATCTCCGAACTCATTGCCGCCAAGCCGCAGAACCGCCGCCGCATCCTGGAAGAAGCGGCCGGCGTGTCCGGACTGCGGGCGCGCCGGCACGAGGCCGAGCTGCGGCTGAAAGGCGCCGAAGCCAATCTGGACCGGCTGCAGGAGGTGATCGACGACATCTCCTCCCGCCATGGTTCCCTGCAACGCCAGGCCCGCCAGGCCTCACGCTACCGCCAGCTCTCCGCCTCGATCCGCGCGCTGGAAGCCGCCGTCTGGCTCAATCGCTGGCGCGAAGCGGCGACTGCAGTGGATACCGCCGAGGCGGACCTGACCGACAAGCGCGACGCCGCCGAGACCGCCACCCGCGCCGCGGCCGAAGCCCGCACCCAGGCGGAAGTCCTGGCGGCGGCCCGAGAGCCTGCCCGCCAGGCCGAAGCCGAAGCCGCAGCAGCCCTGCGCCGCCTGGAACGCGAACGCGATCTGCTGGAGCGCGACGCCGCCGAGATCGAACGCACCATCGAACGCCTGGAAGCGCGCCTGGACGAACTCGCCTCGGCCACCAGCCGCGAACGGCAGATCGTCGAGGATGCCCAGGCCAGCCGTGATGAGGCGGCCAAGGCCATCGCCGGCCTCGACGCCGAAATCGAGCGCGAGAGCGCCAATCTGGACGCCGCACGCGCAGCCGCCGAGACCACCGAGGAACAGCGCCTCGCCGCCGAGGCCGAGCTGGACGAACGCGCCCGCGAAGCCGCCGACAAGCGGGCTGCCATCGAGACCGCCCGCCGCGATCTGGGCCGGTTCGAGACGCGGCTGGAACAGATCGCCCGCGAGATCCATGGCGCCAGTGACGAGCGCGAACGGCTGGAAGCCTCGCCCGCTCTGCACCAGCTTGAGACCGCACAAATCGATGCCGAACAGGCCGAGACCGCCCTTACCGAGGCGCGCGCCCGGCTGGAAACGGCCGAAACCGAGCGCCAGGCGGCCGACGCTGCGCTGGAGACCGCCGCAGAGACCTGGCGCGACATGGCCTCCGCCCGCGACGGGCTGGAGCGGGAAGCCCAGGCGCTGGAGCGCCTGCTCGCCGCGTCGATGCAGGAAACCGTGTCGCCGGCGCTGGACGCCGTGCGTGCCCGGCCGGGCTATGAGCAGGCGCTGGCGGCTGCACTGGGCGACGATCTGGAAGCGTCGCTCGATCCGGCGGCATCACGCCACTGGTCGGAAGCCGGCGTGAAGGCCGAGATGCTGCCGGGCGGCTGCGTGCCCCTGTCCGATCATGTCGAAGCGCCCAAGGCGCTGAAGGCACGGCTGGATGCGATCGGTGTGATCAAACCGGAAAAGGCCGCCGAGGCGGCTGCGAAACTGAAGCCGGGCCAGCGTCTGGTCACGCGTGACGGCGATCTGTGGCGCTGGGACGGGCTGGTCGCCCGCGCCGACGCGCCGTCCGCCGCCGTTGCGCGTCTGGAAAACCGCAATCGCCTGGAGGCCGTCCGCGCCGAGCTGGAAGACACGGCCGAAGCTCACGAATCAGCCCGTACGGCTGAGGCCGCCGCTCGCACGGCCGCGGAAACCGCCCGTGCCGGCGAACAGTCGGCCCGCGCCGCAATCAGTCCGGCCGACCGGGCAGCCCGCGATGCCCTCGCCCGGGTCTCCTCCCTGCGCGAGAAGAGCGCCCAGGATGCCGCCCGGGCCACGGCGCTCAAGGAACGGATCGACCGGCTGACGGCCGAACAGGCCGAAACCCAGTCCGGCCGCGAGGCCGCGCAGGCCCTTCTGGAAGAGGCTGAAGCCAGCGATGGCGATACCGAGGCTCTGGACGCGGCCCGCGAGGCTGCCGACGAGGCGCGCCAGACTGCGGCCGACGCGCGCGCCCGGCTCGACGGTGTGCGCCGCGAAGGCGAGCTGCGCCGTCAACGCCGCATGGGTTTCAAGCGCGATCATGACGCCTGGGCAGAGCGCTGCAAGGCGGCCGAAGCCCGTATTGCCGATATCGAGAGCCAGTCGGCAGACGCCGGCAAGGCGCTCCACGAGGCGCGGGCAAAACCCGAAGTGCTGCAGGAAAAGATTCTCGCCCTGACCGGCAAGGTGCAGGCCGCCGAGCGGGCCGCGGAAGACGCCCGTGAAGCGGCCTCGACCACCGAAGGCCAGGTGAAGGAAGCCGACAGCGCCGCCCGCCAGGCCGAGGCCGCCGCCTCTGCCGCACGCGAAGGCCGCGCCGCCGCCGAGGCGCGCCTCACCGGGGCCAAGGAACGGCTTGACGAGACGACGGAGCGCCTGCAGGACGCGACTGGCGAGGCACCGGGCACGCTGTCCAAACGGGTCGACGAAGACGAGATCTCCGAACTGACCCCTGCCGAGCTGGAACGCCGTCTGGACGAGGCCCGCCAGGGCCGCGAGCGGCTGGGCGCCGTCAATCTGCGCGCCGATGAGGAAGCCGAGGAACTCAGCCAGCGCATGGAAGAGATGACGCGCGAGCGGGATGATCTGATCGAGGCGATCGCGCGCCTGCGCAAGGCGGTCGACGAGCTGTCCCGCGAGGGCCGGGCCCGCCTGCTGGAAGCCTTCGATATTGTCGACGGACATTTCCGCAATCTCTTCTCCACCCTGTTCGAGGGCGGCCATGCCGAACTGCGCCTGACCGAGAGCGACGATCCGCTGGAAGCTGGCCTGGAGATCATGGCCTGCCCGCCGGGCAAGAAGATGGAGAACATGTCGCTGATGTCCGGCGGTGAGCAGGCGCTGACAGCCTCGGCGCTGATCTTCGCGGTCTTCCTGTCCAATCCGGCGCCAGTCTGCGTGCTCGACGAGGTCGATGCACCTCTGGATGACGCCAATGTCGACCGCTATTGCCGCATGCTGGCCGAAATGCGCCGGCTGACCGAGACACGTTTCCTGGTGATCACCCATAATGCGCTGACCATGTCGCGCATGGACCGGCTCTACGGCGTGACCATGGCCGAACGCGGTGTTTCCCAGCTCGTCTCGGTCGACCTGGTGAGCGCGGAACAACTCATCGCCGCCGAATAGGTATTTCACCCTTCTATTTCAGCAGGTTAAATCGCCTGCACCCTTGCTTGACTTGCCGGGGGGCCGTGGATAGTGTGCGCGCGCCTGCGGGGGGCTTTTCTTCCGTTGGCGGACCGGACAGTCATGTCACGCAAAGACGAAAGCCCGCGCGACCCATCCAAAGCCGATCTGGACTCTCTGCAGCAGCGCATTGATGCGCGGCGCGAGAAGTACAGACCGGAACCGGATAACGCCCAGCGATCTGCCTGGCAGCTGGGAATGCGCTACGGGTCAGAATTCTTTGGCGGGGTGCTGGTCGGCGGAGGTCTGGGCTTTGCCCTGGACCATTTCGCCGGCATTTCGCCCTGGGGGCTGATTGCCGGAACGATGTTTGGGTTTGCAGCCGGTACGCTGAATGTCGTAAGGGCTGCGCAGGAAATCAGTTCGGAGTCGCAGGAGCGCTAGGCGCACCGGGCTCTGCCGGAAGAATCGCGGCCCTGGCCGCATTAGCGATTGAAGAGAGGCCGGGCGTGGCAGACACCAACCCGATCAAGCAGTTCGAAGTTCACGAGCTGGTTCCGTTCGAAGCTTTCGGCCTGAATCTGGCCTTCACCAATTCCAGCTTCTTCATGATGCTGACGACGGTCCTCACCGTTGCGCTGTTCACGCTGGCCATGTCCAGCCGCGCCCTGGTGCCGAACCGCGCCCAGTCGGTGGCCGAGATCATCTACGGCTTTGTGGCGGACATGCTGCGCTCGACCGCCGGTCCTGACGCGCTGCGCTTTTTCCCGTTCGTCTTTACGCTCTTCATCTTCATTCTGGTCGCCAACATGCTGGGCATGTTCCCGTACTTCCCGGGACCGGGCCTGCACTCCTTTACCATCACCAGCCACCTGATCGTGACCGTGGCCCTGGCGATGCTGGTCTGGCTGACCGTCATTATCTATGGCGTGTTCAAGAACGGTCCGAAATTCCTCAAACTGTTCGTACCGTCCGGCGTCCCGGGCTACATCCTGCCCTTCGTGTCGCTGATCGAGGTAATCTCCTTTATCTCGCGTCCGATCAGCCACTCGGTGCGTCTGTTCGCCAACATGCTGGCCGGCCACATCCTGCTGAAAGTCTTCGCAGGTTTCATCGTGATGCTCGGCGCCGGTCTCGGCGTGGGCGGCTATGTCCTCGGCATCGCGCCGTTCGCGATGACGCTGGGCCTGACGGCGCTGGAGTTCCTGGTCGCCTTCCTGCAGGCTTACGTGTTCGCCATCCTGACCTGCATCTACCTTTCCGACGCTCTGCACCCGGGTCACTAGACCGCAGACGTCACAGTCCAACCCAACCAACTGCCAGACATATCCTCGAAGGAGTTTTCAAATGGAAGAAATGGGCAAATACATCGGCGCCGGTCTCGCTTGCCTCGGCATGCTGGGTGCTGCTGTCGGCGTGGGCAACATCTTTGGTTCCTTCCTGCAGGGTGCCATGCGCAACCCGTCTGCGGCTCAGTCGCAGTTCGGCAACCTGATCTTCGGCTTCGCCGTGACGGAAGCGCTGGGCATCTTCTCCCTGCTGGTCGCGCTGATCCTGCTGTTCGTGGCCTAAATCATACCGGAGGCGGCCGGCTCATCCGGATCCGGCCGCTCCCGTTTCTGCTCCACCTTTCCAAGGGAGCCCGCGTCCCATGACGCATGCACCGCATTCTGATGTCGCACAGCACGCGGCCGAAGCAGCGCACGGCGCTGCGGAAGCTGTGTTCCCGCCGTTCGACCCGACCTATTTTGCGTCCCAGCTCTTCTGGCTGGCGATCTTCTTCGTGATTCTCTACATCGCGCTCGATCGCTTTATCCTGCCGAAGATCAAGACGACGATCGAAGACCGTCGCGACCGTATCGCCGACGATCTCGATGCTGCTGCCCAGGCCAAGGCCGATGCCGAAGCCGCGGGTGAAGCCTATGAGAAGGCGCTGGCCGAAGCGCGTGCCAAGGCGCACGTGATTGCGGCCGACACGCGCAAGGCGCTCGATGCCGAGATCGCCAAGGAGACGGCTGAAGTGGAGGCCGAGCTGGCCTCCAAGCAGGACGCCTCCGAGGCAGCCATCCGCAAGGCCAAGGACAAGGCGTTCGCCGAAGTCCGCGGTATCGCGGCGACCGCTACGGCGGCCGCTGTCGAAGCGCTGGCGGGTGTCGAGATCACCGAAGCCGATGCCGGCAAGACGGTGGACGGCCTGATCAAGGCGAAGGAGGCATAAGATGACCCTGTTCGCTGAAGACGCCGCTCACGGCTCAAGCCACGGCCCGGCCCTGTTCTCGGGTGAGTGGTTCGCGGCCCAGCCGTCCGATCCGACCTTCTACGCCTTCCTGGCCTTCATCGCCTTCTTTGCGGTGCTGGGTTATTTCGGCGTCCACAAGACCATCGCCAAGACGCTGGACGACCGCGCCGACGCGATCAAGTCGGAGCTGGAAGAAGCCAAGCGCCTGCGTGAGGAAGCCCAGGAAATGCTGGCCTCCTATCAGCGCAAGCAGCGTGAAGCCGAGGCCGAGGCCGAGGCCATTGTCGCCCAGGCCAAGACAGAGGCGAAGACGCTGAAGGCGGAAGCGCGCAAGGACATGACCGAGCGCCTGGAACGCCGCACGGCGCTTGCCGAGCAACGTATCGCCCAGGCCGAGGCCCACGCCGCTGCCGAGGTGAAGGCCGCGGCCGCCGAGCTGGCGGCCAGTGCGGCCGAGGAAATCCTCAAGACCAAGCTGAAGAAGACCGATCTGAACAAGATCGTCGATGCCGACATCAAGGCCGTTGGCGAACAGCTCAACTAGGCTCTCTTTGGATTTCGAGATTGCAAAGCCCGCGGGTTTCCCGCGGGCTTTTTCTTGGTCGCGCACCAAAACCGGACATATTTGTCCTTTTAACCCCACGAAACCACTTTATAGGACATTTTTGTCCTGTTATTGACAAACCGGATAAAAGGACATATTTGTCCGCTTATTGTTTCAGTTTGCGATTAGAGGACAATTATGGCCGCTCTGGATGATACTGACACGGGCCCGATCTCCAGTCTGCTGGAGCAATTGGGCCTCAGGATCGAAGCCTACCGGATATCGCGGCAGTTGAAGCAGGAAGAGCTGGCCGAAAGAGCCGGTATTTCCGCACGCACGCTGCGCCGGCTGGAGGCCGACGGGAACGGCACGCTGGATACATTCGCCCGCCTGCTTCGCGCCCTCGATCTCGACCATCGCCTGCTGGATGTCATCCCCGACGCTACAGTGAGCCCGCTCGACACGAGACGCACACCTCAGCGGCAGCGGGTGCGCGATCGTGCCGACGAGCCCGCCGTGACGGATACGCCCTGGACCTGGGGCGACGAGACTGACGGAACATGACGCGCGCCGACGTGATCCTGTGGGGCCGCCGGATCGGCGCCGTGCTGTGGGACGACCGGCGGCAGATCGGTACGTTCGAATACGTTCCCGCCTTTACCCGTTCGGGGATCGAGGTCGCGCCGCTCACCATGCCGCTGCGCACGGGCGTGTTCGAATTCCCTGCCCTGCCTCGCGATACGTTCAAGGGCCTGCCCGGCCTGCTGGCCGACAGCCTGCCGGACAAGTTCGGCAATCTGCTGATCGACCGCTGGCTCGCCGAACAGGGTCGCGCCCCGGGCGATTTCGATCCGGTTGAGCGGCTTTGCTATACCGGCCGGCGCGGCATGGGCGCACTGGAATTCGAGCCGTCCAGCGCTGCCCCGTCCGGCCGCGGCCGGCCGCTCGCGATCGACGCGCTCGTCGAACTGGCCGACCGGATGACTTCCAGCCGCCTGGAGGTGAAAGGCCGGCTCACCGGGACAGACGATCACCGGGTGATGGAAGACATCCTGCGCGTCGGCACCTCGGCCGGCGGCGCGCGTGCGAAGGCCGTGCTGGCCTGGAACCGGGAAAGCGGGGCGTTCCGCTCGGGCCAACTCGACCTGCCGGACGGATTTGAACACTGGCTGTTGAAGTTCGACGGGGTCAGTGGCAATGCCGACAAGGAGATCGCCGATCCGCAAGGCTATGGCCGGCTGGAATACGCCTGTTACCGCTTGGCCGTGGATGCCGGGATCGAGATGAGCGAATGCCGGTTGCATGAGGAAGGCGGGCGCGCCCACTTCATGACACGGCGCTTCGATCGCACGCCGGGCGGCGGCAAGCTGCACATGCAGTCGCTGGGGGCTATGCGCCATTTCGACTACAACCAGCCACGTGCCTACGCCTATGAGCAGGCCATCGAGACCCTGCGCCTGCTCGGTCTGGGCCGCTCGGCGATGGAGCAGATGGTGCGCCGGGCGCTCCTCAACATCGTCATCCGCAACCAGGACGACCATGTGAAGAATATCGCCTTCCTGATGGACAAGGCCGGCAACTGGTCACTCGCACCGGCCTTCGACGTCGTCTACGCCTATAATCCCGACGGGGCCTGGACATCTGAGCACCAGATGTCGCTCGCCGGCAAGACCGACGGTTTCACGCTCGCAGATCTCGTCGAGTTCGGCCGCTATGCAGACCTTAAACCGGCACAGCTGCGCGGCATGCTGGACGATGTCCTGCAGGCCGCAGCCCGCTGGAAGGGCTATGCCGACGAGGCCGGTATCCCGCACGATCTCTCGCGCCGGGCGCACACTGGTTTCAGACTGAAATTCGAATGACGGGCGGCGGAACTACTCCGCCGGCTCCTTCTCGCCGAAGGCGAAGCGGACACGTTTCCACACCCAGGGGAAGCGGCGCAGCGTGTTGGTGATGTAGGTGTGCAGCGTCTTCGACGCGGCTGCCACCAGCACCAGACCGAGCAGGCCCATCGGCAGGCCGATCGGGATGAAGGGCGTCAGGAAGCCCAGAGGGATGGCAAGCGCCATCAGCGCCAGCCCGACAGCGACGCAGACGGTACGGATGATCAGCACGACAACCGCGCCGAAAGCATTCCGTTGAGCCCATCCGTTGAGGGATTCATTCATCGCCGTGACCATCTTCCAACCCGTCCCGTTCGTGGGGTGCCGCGTGAGGGAGGGACACCCATCGGGACAGACAACACTAAACGCGTAAACATGACCCCAATGCGAGACAAAAAAGCCGAAATTCAGGCAGCGGCCCGGAGTCAGCAGCGGGTTGTTGCATATGCGCACCGGTTCTCACACCGGGGCGGCATTTCCTTGGCGGCTTGGTATCTTGCCACATGTTGCAGCGCACACTGCCCGGCGAAACCGTCTGAGCCGTGGCTGCAGGCATAAAATAGTAACGCCCCCGCCGGATGTCAGCGGGGGCGTCGGTGTTTTTTCAGCGCGAGCCCTCCACCAGGGAAGGGCCGCGACATTCTGCCACGGGGCTGCGGCTACTCCGCGGCAGCGGCCGCGCCACTGTCCGGCGTCCAGCGCAGCACGGGCTGGCGGGCCGCACGGGTCTCGTCCAGACGCTTGGTCGGGGCGTGGACCGGCGCCGCCAGGAAACGGTCGCTTTCGCCGGAGGTCGCCGCGAGGGCCAGTGCCTCGAGCACGTCGACGAAGCGGTCAAGCCCGCCCTTCGATTCGGTCTCGGTCGGCTCGATCAGCATGGCACCGTGAACGACCAGCGGGAAATACATGGTCATTGGGTGATAACCCTCGTCGATCATCGCCTTGGCGAAATCGAGCGTGGAGACGCCGGTGTCCTTGAGGAAACGGTCGTCGAACAGGGCTTCATGCATGCAGCTGCCCTCAAAGGCCGGCGTCATCACATGTTTCAGCCGGGCGAGGATGTAGTTGGCGTTGAGCACCGCATCCTCGGCAACACGCTTGAGACCGTCCGAGCCATGGCTCATCATGTAGGTCAGCGCGCGGGTGAACATGCCCATCTGGCCATGGAAGGCCGCCATCCGGCCAAAGGGCTCGCCCTCGGCTTCGTCCGCGTGCTCGACCATTTTCCAGGTCTCGCCATCCTTGACGACATAGGGCACCGGCGCGAAGGCCGCGAGCGCGTCCGAAAGCACGGTCGGACCTGAACCCGGACCGCCCCCGCCGTGCGGCGTGGAGAAGGTCTTGTGCAGGTTGATATGCATCGCATCGACGCCGAGATCGCCAGGACGCACCCGTCCGACAATGGCGTTGAAGTTTGCCCCGTCGCAGTAAAAATAGCCGCCCGCCTCATGGATCAGGTCGGCGATCTCGCGGATATCCCGCTCGAACAGGCCACACGTATTGGGGTTGGTCAGCATGATGCCGGCAACATCATCGCCCAACTTGGCCTTGAAGGCCTCCATGTCGACCCGTCCGGTCTTGTCCGCGGGGATTTCGTCGACGGAGAAACCACACTGCACGGCAGTGGCCGGATTGGTGCCATGGGCACTTTCCGGCACCAGCACGCGGCGGCGGTGGGTCTGCCCGTCGGCATCCAGCTTGGCGCGAATCGCCATCATGCCGCAGAACTCGCCATGGGCGCCGGCCTTCGGCGACAGCGCCACGGCGGGCATGTTGGTCAGCGTCATCAGCCAGTGGGCCAGCTCGCCCATCAGCTCATAGGCGCCCTGCACGGTCGAGGCCGGCTGCAGCGGGTGCACATCGGCAAAGCCCGGCAGGCGGGCGATCTTCTCGTTGAGCCGCGGATTGTGCTTCATCGTGCACGAGCCGAGCGGGTAGAGACCCAGATCGATGGCGTAATTCTTCCGCGACAGGCGCACATAATGGCGCATGGTTTCCGGCTCGGCGAGACCCGGCAGGCCGATCTGGCCCTGGCGTTCCAGACCGCCCAGGCGGGATGCGGTACCCCGGGGCTCCGGCAGGTCGACGCCGCAATGCTCCAGATTGCCGCGCTCGAAGATCAGCGGTTCGGCCTGGTCGAGACCGCGGCTGCCCGAGATGGTGTCGGCATAACCGCCGGTCTGGATATTTTCGGCCATGCGGGTGGGACGGCCTTGCGTGTTCATGCCCATCTTAAAGTACTCCGCGCAGCGCTTTTTCGAAGGCGATGAGATCGCCATCCGTATTGGTTTCCGTGGCCGCCACGATCAGCAGGTCCTCGAACTTGCCGGGATAGAGCCGGCTGGCAGGAACGCCCCCGAGCACGCCGATCCTGGCCAGATCATCGACCACCTGTGCTGCCGGTCTGGGCAGGCGCAGGGTGAATTCGTTGAAGAAAGTGTCGGTGACCAGTTCCACACCCTCGATCGCCGAGAGCCGGTCGGCCAGGGCGCAGGCCATCTCGTGATTGAGACGGGCCAGCGTGGTGATGCCGCGCTCGCCCAGCAGGGTCATGTGGATGGTCCAGGCCAGCGAGCACAGGCCGGAATTGGTGCAGATGTTCGAGGTCGCCTTGTCGCGGCGAATATGCTGTTCGCGCGTCGACAGGGTGAGCACATAGCCCCGGCGGCCATCGGCATCGACGGTCTCGCCCGCCAGGCGGCCGGGCATCTGGCGGATGAAGCGGCGATCGTCCTTGCAGGCGAAGAGGCCGACATAGGGTCCGCCGAAATTCAGGCCGACCCCGATCGACTGACCCTCGCCCACAGCGATATCGGCACCCATGGCACCAGGGCTCTCGACGAGACCCAGCGAGACACATTCGGTGAAGGCGGCAATCACCAGCGCACCCTTTTCATGGGCGGCTTCGGACAGGGCCCGCAGATCGTGCAGGCGGCCGAACACGTCCGGCGTCTGGACGACGACACAGGCGGTCTCATCATCGATGGCCGCCATCACGGCGGACAGGTCGGCGACATCCGGATCGGTAACCGAAATCTCCACATCGGAGTATTTCGCCAGCGTTTTGGACGCTTCCACATAGTGCGGGTGCACGCCGCCAGCCATCACGGCCTTGTTCCGGCGCGTCACACGGGCGGCCATCATCACCGCCTCGGCGCAGGCCGTCGAGCCGTCATACATGGAGGCATTGGCCACATCCATGCCGGTCAGGAGCGCGACCTGGGTCTGGAATTCGAACAGGGTCTGCAGCGTGCCCTGGGAGATTTCCGGCTGGTACGGCGTATAGGCCGTCAGGAATTCGGAGCGCTGGATCAGGTGATCCACCGTCGCCGGGATGTGGTGCTTGTAGGCGCCGGCTCCCACGAAGAAGGGCGCCTGGCCGGCCGAAATATTCTTCGACGCCATGGCGCCGAGCGCCCGTTCGACCTGCAGTTCGCCCTGCTTGGTGGGCAGGTCGATCAGCCCGTCCAGCCGCGCCGCTTCGGGCACGTCCTGGAACAGATCGTCGATGGAAGCGACGCCGATGGCCTCGAGCATCGCCTTGCGATCGGTATCGGTATGGGGGAGGTAACGCATCAAGCTACTCCGGCTTGGAAGTGTTGCCGGACGAGGCATCCGCCTCGTCCGAATTGCGGCTGAAATACATGGCGATTGCCGGCAGTGCCGCGCCGCCGCCGATCAGAAGGGCAAACCACAGCGCCGGGCTGTCCCGCAGTGCAAACAGCACCATCATCGCGACGAAAGCCGCAGACGGGATCAGGACAACCGGGCGAAGCAGTGTGCGCCACATGATCAGGCCGTGTGATCCTGGTAGGCGGCCTCGTCCATCAGCCCGTCGAGCTGGGACGTGTCGGACACCTTGATCTTCACGAACCAGCCGTCGCCGGCCGGGTCTTCATTGACCTTCGCCGGCTCGTTCTCCAGCGCGTCATTGATCTCGACGATCTCGCCATCGACCGGCGCATAGACTTCGGAGGCGGCCTTGACGGATTCGACGACGGCGAACTCGTCGCCCTTTTTCAGGGATTTGCCGACATCCGGCAGTTCGACGAAAACGACATCGCCCAGCTGGCCGGCGGCATAGGCCGTGATGCCGATCGTGGCGATATCGCCATTGAGGGAAATCCACTCATGGTCTTCGGTATAGCGGGTGGTCATGATTGTCTCCTGCCCCAGAATAAAAGCCTGAAAAACGCCTGGCGGCTGCCCGTCCGGTTACCCGGTCCGCAGCATCAGCCCCGATAGAAATTCGCCGTCACGAACGGCATCTTCATCACTTTCGCGGCCCGCGGCTTGCCGCGGACGAGAATATCGACCTCGGTGCCAGGCTGCATGAAATCGCGATCGATATAGCCCATCGCGACCGGACCGTTCACGGTCGGACCGAAACCGCCCGAGGTAACGATGCCGATCACGGTGCCGTCCTTGGACGCGATCTCGGCACCCTCGCGTGCCGGGGCACCGGTCAGGGTGAGCCCGACTCGCTTCTGGCAGGTCTTCGCATCGATCTGCGCCGCGATCACGTCAGCGCCCGGGAAATCCCCGCGCTCGCGCCGCGTCTTCGACAGGGCCCAGATCAGCGAGGCTTCGACCGGTGTGCGGGTCTCGTCCATGTCATGGCCATAGAGGCAAAGCCCGGCTTCCAGGCGCAACGAGTCGCGCGCGCCCAGGCCGATGGCCTCGACTTCCGGTTGATCAAGCAGCAGGCGGGCAATCCGCTCGGCATCGTCTTCCGGGGTGGAAATCTC
Source organism: Maricaulis sp. ABE4_448 (assembly GCF_056160825.1). Classification (NCBI taxonomy): domain Bacteria; kingdom Pseudomonadati; phylum Pseudomonadota; class Alphaproteobacteria; order Maricaulales; family Maricaulaceae; genus Maricaulis; species Maricaulis sp. ABE4_448. The sequence continues at coordinate 39,144 of NZ_JBSWXX010000002.1, read as the reverse complement.
GAACCCGTCTTCGCCGGTATAGCCGGACCGGGAGATCAGCACGTGTGCGCCGTCCAGCGTGAAGACGCCGCACTGCATGAACACCATCTTGCAGGCGTCCGGGCAAAGGCGTTCCATCACATCCTTCGCCGCCGGTCCCTGCAGCGCCAGCAGCGCGCGGTCCTCGATGCGGGTCAGCGTGCCCTTGCCCTTCGTCGCGTTTTCGATGAGCGCAAAATCATTATCCTTGGTGGCCGCGTTCACGACGAGGAAAAGCCCCTCCCCGTCCGGGCGCGACACCATCAGATCGTCGCGGATCCCGCCGGTCTCGTTCAGCAGCAGGGTGTATTTCTGTTCGCCGGCACTGATCGCAGACAGATCGGCCGTGATCAGTGCTTCCAGCGCGGCTTCGTCGCCGGTATAGCGCGCCTGGCCCATATGGGAGACGTCGAACAGGCCGGCCTTTTCGCGTGTATGCTTGTGCTCGCCCATGATCCCCAGCGGATACTGGACGGGCATGTCATAGCCGGCGAACGGCACCATCTTGCCGCCCAGCTCGACATGGAGCGCGTGAAGGGGTGTCTTGAAAAGCGTGCCGGTCATCGATCGGGTCCTTGCATGGGGGCGATCCTGCAAGCCCGTGTGCCTGCAAGCCTTCGCCCCCGCTGTCCCGATAACCTGAGAGATTCCGCGATCTTCCTCGCGCCGTCCGATCACGGCGGAAGTCGCTTGCTCCGTCGGTGGGATGGAGGTGCCCCCATCCACTTTCCAGCGTTTATCTCTCCCGCGGTCCTTCGGCCTGAGCGTTTCCGGGGCGGTTGCGCCTTCGGCGCCGGCCTTATTTGCCGGTCTCTCCCGCGGGGAGTTTGGTCCCGCCTCCCCCGATTTCACACGGGCTTCGCGATTGCGGCGGACTCTATGAATCCATGGCGAAGAGTCAATGTCACAAGGCGGTTAATTCGTAGGGCGTAACCCGCCATGACAGGACAGGTGGAGACCGGTACTGGATGGGGAGAATACAACGCTTCCAGGCAGGGTGCAGCGACTGCCGCCCGCTGAGCCCCGATTGCATCCAAATCGCCCCCTGCCTGCATCCCAACCGCGAACCAGCTCGGGATACGTTCATGCCTTTCAAGATTTTTGCTGCCAGCCTTCTGGCGGCCACATCACTCGTCTCTACGTCCGCATTTGCCCAGGTCGTTACGGTCAACGAAGGCACTCAGCAGCGCATCACGGACTATATCGCCACGGCAGAGGCGGTTGGTTCGGCCGGCGGCCTGTTGGTCACGATCGGCGACGAAACCCTCATTTCGACCGGATACGGACTGGCCAATCGTGGCGCCCAGTATCCGGCAACGCCTGAAAGCGTGTTCGACATGGGCTCGCTGACCAAGCAGTTCACCGCCGCGGCCATACTCGTGCTCCAGGAACGCGGCCAGTTGAGCGTATCCGACACATTGGATCAGTATTTTGCGGCTCTGCCTGCCGACAAGACCGGTATCACCATCCACCAGCTGCTGACACACACGTCCGGCCTATCGGACCATACCGGCGGTTATGAAGGCAGCGATCACAGCCCCTACAAATCGCGCGAGGATTTCTTTGCCGCGCTGTTCGCCAGTCCGCTGAGCCGTGAACCGGGCACGTCGCTGGAATACAGCAATGCCGGCTACACTGTTCTCGCCGCGATCATCGAGGACATCAGCGGCATGGCTTACGAACATTTCCTGATCGAGGCTGTGCTGGACCCGGCCGGCATGGAGCAGACCGGTTACCGCCTGCGCGACTGGGATGATGAAGACCTGGCGCACATGTACTTCCACGGCTTCCTGGATCCCGAACGGGCGGATATCGGCAGCTTCATCCACCGCTGGCGGGACGAGGAAGTCTCGTGGCACATGTTGGGCAATGGCGGTCTCTACACAACGCTTGTCGACATGGGCAAATGGCATCGCGCACTGCAGGACGGCACTGTTCTGTCAGCGGAGTCCACCGCACAGATGCACGCGCCGCACGTCCCTTGGGAAGAAGGAGACCCGGACCATTATGGCTATGGCTGGGTTGTGGAAACCGGATCCGAGGGAAGACCCGTCAATCACGCCGGCTCGAACGGGCTCTTCAATGCAACGATCCGCCGCTATCCGGCAGACGACATTCTGATCATGCACTGGACGAATGAAAGCCGCCCCGCCGCGGATCGCATGGGCGCGGTAGTGCGTCGCATGCTGGTAGACCCGGCCTACGAAGCCGCCCCGGTTCACGCCTCGCCCTATACGCTGATCAACCAGTTCAGCCAGAGCCAGCCAATTGAGCGGGTCACGGAGCTGCCCGCGCACCTGGAAATGATTACCAGGCGCACGCTCAGCGACCGCCGCATTCTCAATCGGGTCGGCTTTCATCTGCTGAGTGAAGAACGTGGGGACTGGGCTGTCGCCCTGTTCGAATTGAACACCACACTCTTCCCGGACGATGGAAATCTGTACGACAGCCTCGGTGAAGGACAATTCGCACTGGGCAATACCGAGGCAGCGCTGGCAGCCTTCCGCACATCGCTGGCGCTCGCGCCGGACGACGGCGGATGTGGCTGGTGCGATAATGCCCGGACCCGTATCGCCGAACTGGAAACCGGAGCGCAATAGCACCGCCGTCTACATCCGCTCCGGCGCTTTCAACCGACAAGGAGGAGGCTGAGCTGAAGCTGTTTGCGCCTTGCCAGAGCGATTGTGCCTTCGGGGCCGGTTAATCCGTGCCCGGTCAATTACTCTGGTAGGCGTAGCCCACACAGGCACCCAGACCGCCCTGCAAAAGCCCCATCAGGCCCGCCTGCTCCTCAGCAGAAAGCGCCGCCGCTTCAGCCGCAGACGTGTCGCGGGCCGCCTCCCAGTCGGGCAGCATGGAGCGGTCCTGGATGGCGCCCTGCGAGCCGAGTGCGAACAGGCGGTAGACCTGCGGTGTCGCATTGTCCTGCAGATGACCGTCAAGGCAGGAGCAAAACGCGTCGTGGTCCTCGGGCACACCGCCGCTGCGGTCGACCTGCTGGATGCGGCAGGCATGCTGCATCCAGACAGAGTGATCCGCCGGATCGTCAGAGAAGGTCGAAGGTTCAGACGCCACGAGGAGAGCGGCAAGAGCAGTCAAAATCATGTGAAACTCCCGGTTTTCGCCACCCTACCCGATTGCCGTGCGGGTAACCTCCCCCGTTCGGGGGAGAGCGCTACATCCGTTCCGGGGCTTCCAGACCGAGCAGGCCAAGGCACAGCTCCAGCTGCTTCAGCGTCGCTTCGGCCAGAGCGAGCCGCGAGCGTTTCACGGCTTCCGTCTCTGCCGACAGGATCGGACAGGCCGAGTAGAATTTCGAGAAAGCCTGGGCCAGCGTGAAGGCGTGGTCGCAGATCGCGTTGGGCGCCCGGTTCTCGCACGCTTGCTCCAGCGCCGCGCCGAAAGCGTCCAGCGCCAGAACGAGATCGCGCTCCTCGGCCGCCTCGGCCGAAATCGGCCCCGGCTCGACGCCCGCCTCGGTCGCCCGGCGCATCAGGGATTTCACCCGCACCGCGGCATAGAGCAGGTAAGGACCGGTCTTGCCCTCGAAACTGGTGAAACGGTCCAGGTCGAAGACGTAGTTGGTCGTGCGATAGTTCTGCAGGTCGGCGAACTTGATCGCCGCCAGACCCACCATGCGCGCCACCCGGTCATGCTCTTCCGCACCGACATCGGCGGCGAGCCCCGCTTCCTTGAGGCGCTGGTCGGCCCGTTCGATGGCGCTGGCGATCAGATCGGCCAGACGGAATGTCCCGCCGTCGCGCGTGCGCAGACGCTTGCCGTCAGTGCCGTTGACCGTGCCGAACTTGACGTGCTCCAGCGATCCTTCCGGCGCCAGGCCGGCCTTGTCGGCCGCGCGGAAGACCTGTTCGAAGTGATCCGACTGCGCCAGATCGACGACATAAAGCGTCAGATCGGGGCCGACCGACTGCTTGCGGTCCAAGATGGTGGCGAGATCGGTCGTGCCGTAAAGCGATGAGCCTTCCGACGTCACCAGGATCAGCGGCGCCAGCTCTTTCTTGTCGCCGTCACGGGCGACCCGGACGACCCAGGCGCCCTCGCTTTCTTCGGCCACGCCACGTGCCTTGAAGTCGGCCACCAGCCCGTCGATCAGATCATTGACATCGCTTTCGCCCTTCCACAGGTCGAAATGGACACCCAGATCGCCGAAATCCTTCTTCAGCGCCGCCACGGAAACGTCGATGAAGTGGCTCAGCAGGGCGCGATAGCCGGCCCGGCCCGCCTGCAGCTCGGCCGTGGCGCGGCGCGATTTTGTCAGCCGGTCGGCGTCTTCCTTGGCCTTCTTCGAGGCCTGCGGATAAAGCCGCGCCAGATCCTCGATATCGACCGGCGGTTCGGACGGATAACCCTCCGTGATCGCCGCATCGAAATAGGGCAGATCGGGCTGTTCTTCCTCCAGTTCGGTGATGAGGTGGCCCATCTGCAGGCCCCAATCGCCGAGGTGGATGTCGGAAATCACCGTGTCGCCGCGGAAGCGGAACAGGCGCTGCAGGCTGTCACCCAGCACAGAGGAACGCAGATGGCCGACATGCATCGGCTTGGCCACGTTCGGACCGCCGAAATCGATCATCACCTTGCGCGGTTCGGACACTTGTGGTGCGCCGGCACGATCATCCGACGCAATCTCTGCGGCGCGGGCGTTGATCGCTGCGGGGGCCGGCAGGAGGTTGATAAAGCCCGGCCCGGCAATCTCGGCCTTTTCGATCAGCGCATCGCCGGCGATCCGGTCCAGCACAGCCTGCGCAATCTCGCGCGGCGGCTTGCCCGCCTGCTTGGCCGCCGGCATGGCGCCATTGCACTGGAAGGGGAAGCGTTCGGGGTTTTGCTTGGACGGGGTGACACGGCCCAGCTCCCGCGGAAGCTCGAGGGAAGCAAACGCGTCGCCCAGCACGCCGCTGAGCTGTTCGGCAATAGAAGGCATGTTTCTAGTCCTGGCCGGCCGCCACGCGGAAACGCTGACCGGAGCGGTTGAAGGCGATCTGTTCCGGGGTCAGCTCGAAGCCGACAATGATCTCGAAGTTCACGCCCGACGTGTCCTCGCCCGCCCGCGGGATGGAGATCGCGTCGATCTCCTCGGTCAGGTAGACGCGGTCCTCACCGGCATCGAACTCGACACGGATCGGGAAGACTTCCTTGTGGATCACGTCGAAGTCACGGCGGGTAATGGCGACAAAATACTCATAGGTGCGCGCATCGCCGCGGGCTGCGGGACCACGGCCGAAGCCCATGTCGATCTCGAGATTCGCCAGGATCGGACGTTCGCCGTAATAACTGCACAGCGAGCGCACGGCGAGAATTTCGCCGGTAAAGCCAACATTCTCGTAGGCGACTTCGCCGCCTTCCAGCTCGACCAGGCGCTGCGCTTCGTACAGTGACAGGGCCGACGGACACGGTCCGGCATTCTGTTCCGGAGACGAGAGGGCATCGGACACCGACTGGCAGCCGGTCAGAAGGCCAGCTGTGACAGCGAGGGCGGCGATTGACCGCACGTGACTGGAGAACGCCCGAGTGAAATACATTGTGCACTACCTGTCCTGGAAACGGACCCCGCCACTGGATAGCGGCCGGGCACTTTGTTAGGACGGTCATACGATGCACATGCGGCTTCCGCAACGGCATCGCTGAAGGAGATTGCGAGCCGATGAGCGCGCCCCTACCGCCACTCACCCTCCTCTTGACCGCTCCGCGCGGTTTCTGCGCCGGTGTGGACCGGGCAATCCAGATCGTCGAGCGCGCGCTCGAGCGTTTCGGCGCGCCGGTCTATGTACGCCACGAGATTGTCCACAACCGGCATGTCGTCGAACGGCTGGAAGCCATGGGCGCCGTCTTTGTGGAGGAGCTGGACCAGTGCCCGGACGACCGGCCGGTGGTGTTTTCCGCACATGGCGTGCCCAAGCGCGTGCCGGCGGAAGCGCAGCGGCGCGAGATGATCTATGTCGACGCCACCTGCCCGCTCGTCTCCAAGGTGCATGTCGAAGCCCAGCGCCACTTTACCAATGGGGACGAGATCATACTGATCGGCCATGCCGGCCACCCCGAAGTCGTCGGCACGATGGGACAATTGCCCGACGGCGCCATCACCCTGGTGGAAACCGTCGAGGACGCGCAGGCCTTCTCACCGCGCGATGTCACGAAGCTGGCCTTCGTCACCCAGACCACGCTGTCGGTGGACGACACGTCGGCGATCGTCGAGGTGCTGCAGGCGCGCTTCCCCCAGATGAAGGCACCGCACAAGGAAGACATCTGCTACGCCACCACCAACCGCCAGAACGCCGTGAAGGCGGTCGCCGCGCGTTCGGACATTGTCTTCGTGATCGGTGCGCCCAACTCGTCCAACTCCGTTCGCCTCGTCGAAGTCGCCAAACGTGCAGGCGCGCCGCGGGCCGAACTGGTTTCCTGCGCGGCCGATGTCGACTGGGAAGCTCTGGGCGAGATTGCCAGTGTCGGCATCACGGCCGGCGCCTCGGCGCCCGAGGACCTGGTACAGGGTCTCATCCAGGCGTTCCGCGAGCGCTTTGACGTGACCGTCGAGCATGTCAGCGTGACCAAGGAAGACGTCGTCTTCAAACTGCCGCGTGCAGTGGCCTGAGGACGCCTGTGATGAGCGAGAACAAGACGCAGCCGACCGGCGTTTCGCCCGCAGATTTCATCGCCTCGATCGAGCACCCGGTCCGCCGCGCCGATGCGGAAACCCTGCTTGAGATGATGGCCCGCATCACCGGCGAAGAGCCGCGCATGTGGGGGCCGTCCATCATCGGCTTCGGGACATATCACTACCGGTATGACAGCGGCCGCGAGGGCGATTTCATGCGCACCGGCTTCTCGCCGCGCAAGGCCAATCTCGTAGTCTATATCATGCCCGGCTATACCGATTTCAGTGCCATTCTCGGCCGGCTCGGGAAGCACAAGCTCGGCAAGTCCTGTCTCTATATCAACAAGCTGGCAGATGTGGACCTCGTCGTGCTCGAGGAGCTGATCCGGGCCGGCCTTGCCGACATGGCGGAAAAATATCCCGAATGACCCTGATCGTGATCCATACCGACGGCGCCTGCTCCGGCAATCCGGGCCCCGGCGGCTGGGGCGCGATCCTGGAATGGAACGGCCACCGCAAGGAACTCAAGGGCGGTGAGCGCGACACCACCAATAACCGCATGGAAATGATGGCGGCGATTCAAGCGCTCGAAGCGCTCAAACGCCCCGGGCAGACGGTGAAACTGGTCACCGATAGTGTCTATCTGCGCGATGGCATCACCAAGTGGATCCATGGCTGGAAGAAGCGCGGCTGGAAGACCGCCGACAAGAAGCCGGTGAAGAATATCGACCTCTGGCAACGCCTCGACACGCTGACGCAGACGCACAGTATCGACTGGCAGTGGATCAAGGGTCATGCCGGACATGTAGAGAACGAACGCGCCGACGAGCTCGCCCGCGAGGGGCTCGCCGAAGCGCGCTAGCCGGCCGCTGCCAGCCCGCCCGCCTCACCCTTGTCCGGCTCTGCAGACAGGGCCGCCTCGAGAACGCGGCACACGTTTTCCAGATCGAGCGGTTTGGACAGATAGTCCGTCGCGCCGATATCGAGATAGCGCTCGCGCGCGCCGGCCGTCGCATCTGCGGTGACGGCGAATATCGGCAAGTCAGCCCAGCGTTCGCCCGAACTGCGGATCTGTATGATCGTGTCCTCGCCCGACATGACGGGCATCTGGATGTCCATCAGCACGGCGTCATACGGCTTGTTGGCCAGGGCTTCGATCGCCTCCAGCCCCTCGGCGGCGGTATCCACCTCATGGCCCAGTGAGCGAACCAGGGCGGCCGCGACGACGCGGTTGGTCTCGACATCGTCCACCACGAGAATCCGGCCCGGCGCGACCGGCACCGCCAGCCGCTCCCCGCGTACATCATTGTCCTCGACGGCGGCCATCTCCGGTAGCGGCAGCTCGAACCAGAAGCAGGCCCCCTCGCCCAAGCGGCTGTTGACCCCGATCTCGCCGCCGGCCTGCCGGACGATCTCCCGGCATATGGTCAGCCCCAGACCGGTGCCACCATGCTTGCGCGTAACGGATGCATCGACCTGTGCAAACCGGTCGAAGACATGCTCCAGCCGGTCTTGCGGAATACCCGGACCGCTGTCCTGGACTTCGAACCGGATCCGGTCGCCTTCGGCCCGGTGTATCCGGACGTCGACACGGCCAGTTTCGGTGAACTTGACGGCATTGCCGGCAATATTGATCAGCACCTGGCGCAACCGGGCCTCATCACCCCCCACAATGGCCGGCAAATCGGCAGCCACATTGCAAGCGACTGCAAGACCTTTCTCGCGTGCCGTCGGCTCAACCACGCGCAGCGCATCGGCCACCATGTCACGCAGGTCAAACGGCTCGAAAGCCGTTTCCGCCATACCGGATTCGATCTTGGAAATATCCAGCACGTCCTCAATCAGGCTGAGCAGGGCCCTGCCTGAGGATTGCAGGGTCTCGACATAGCCCGCCTGGACCCCGTCGAGGTGGGTCATCTTGAGCAATTGCGCCATGCCCAGAACGCCGTTCAGCGGCGTTCGGATCTCGTGGCTCATATTGGCCAGAAATTGCGACTTGGCCGTATTGGCCTGCTCAGCTTCCTCGCGGCGGCGGTCCAGCTCACGGGCGGTATTCACATCGTCGGTGATGTCGAAATTGGTGCCGGAGATAACCCGGCTTCCGTCATAGCGTTGGATAATCGACGCGCTCACACGGACATGCCGCACCGTCTCATCGGGCAAAACGGCCCGGTATTCAAAGTTGGCCTGCCCGCCACCATTGATCGCATCTTCCACAACGGACATCACACGATGGAAATCGTCCGGGTGCACGCATTCACGCCAGCGCTGGAACGTCATGTCGTCGAAACCATCGCGTCCGAACATTCGGTTGCACGCCTCGTCCCACCAGCAATAAGGCTCGTCGATACCGAATTCCCAGACACCAACAGCAGAGGCTTCCAGCGCCATGGACAGGCGACTCGACAGGGTCGCCATTTCGGCCTCGCGTGAGCGGCGTTCCGTCACGTCGCGATAGGAACCGATAAGCTTGACAGCCCGGCCATCTGCAATCACCGGCTTGCCGAGCACTTGTACCCAGATGCGGCGGCCGCCGGCCGTGATCATGGGGACTTCCATGTCCCAATTGCTCAAATTACCGACAAATCCTTCAACCGTCGCGCGCACGCCCGCGCGTGCTTCTTCGGGTATGAAGGACATGAGGTCCTCGCGCGTTATAGTGCGGGCCGGAGGAACTTCGAGGATACGGCGGGTGGTTGCATCCCATTCTACCGCGCCTGTCACAAGATCGACTTCCCAGCTGCCGATACCGCTCAGCTCGGTAACAGCGGCAAGCCGCGCGCGCGTGCCTTCCTCGACGTCGACCAGACGTGTTTTCTCTGTAATGTCCTCGGCCGAACCGGCCATGCGGATCACGCAACCGGACGTGTCCTGCTCGGCCTGTCCGCGAACATTCAGGTGCAGATAGTGTCCGTCTGCGTGCTCGAACCGGAAGGCGATCTCCAGTGGTTCACAGGTCGTCCAGGCGTATTGCAGGGCCTTGTGAACCCGCGTCCGGTCGTCGGGATGTATCCGCGACAGCAGCAGGTCCAGACCGTCGCGGGCGTAGGTACCGCGGTCTTCGTCACTGGGCGGACGGCCGATGATCTCGAGCAGGCGGTTCGAGGTAAACAGCTCGTTGTTGACGAGATCGAGTTCCCAGATTCCGGCCGTCATGCCGGCAATCACCAGGCTGAAACGGCGCTCGGATTCGGCCAGCCGCTGCAGCGCGTCGTCCCGATCGCGGGAAATACGGCGTGCGTAGATGATGTCGCCGATCGTCTGCAGCAGCGGTGAAATGTCCTTCAGCGCCGCATCCGTATATCCATCTGGCCGGTTGGCCAGCCCCAGCAGGGCAACAAACTCGCCATGCGAGTGAAGCGGAATACCGGCATAGGCGTTGAGCTGCGGGTGGCCGGGCGGCAATCCGCCCGCTTCGGCATGCTCCGCCGGTGTGTTGGCGATGACCCGGTCACCTGTCTTGAGGCTGTAGCCGAACAAGGTGTCCAGATTGCGGAACTCAACACCACTGGCTTGGTTCGTCTCGTATAACTTGCGGGTTTGTGCATTCCAGGAGATGTCGGTTATCGCCCAGGTCTTGAGATAGGGGCGGCCGGCATCCTGCAGCACTTCACCAATAAAGCCGTATTCGCTAGTGGTCAGTCGCAGCACCATCTCCAGCAGATCGTCGAACGCTTCGCGCTCGGCCCCCTCGCCGGAAATGAAAACACTCTGCACACGCGCAATCGCAGAGAGGACTTCATTGGCCGTCGCGATATCGGCGTTTTCGAGTTCTCGTGAGCTGTGACGGTCTGCCAATCCTACCCCCCGAAAAGCAGGCGACCAGTGGTGCGCGCCCGATTTTTCACGAGTTTAGGTTCCGGGCGTTACGATGAATTTAAAAACCGGCATTGTGCACTTGCGTATGAAAACGAATATTTGACGCGCCGCAGCAAAAACATCGTGTGGAAAAGACAAAGGGCCGCGGCATGTCTGCCGCGGCCCCAGGCCGGCTTTGCCGTCCCCCGAAGACGGAGACTAGTTGCTCAGACGGAATTCCAGCTCATAGGAATGGCCGTCGGTCTGGGCTGCGGCCGGCGCAAAGCGCCAGGATTCGATGGCCGACAGCGCCGCTCGGTCGAACACGCCGGCCGGCGTGGCTTCGGCGATCTCGGCATTGACGACTTCACCGGTCGGGGCGACCGAGTAGGTCACACGGACCGAGCCCTCGATGCCGCGGCGTTCGGCGCCGCGCGGGTAGTCCGGGGCAACACGCTCGATTGCTTCGCGCTCGGGCGCGTCGGCAGCGGCGGCAGCTCCGGTCAGTGCAACTGGAGCTGCAATCATGGAAAGGCACAGGCAGGCGGAGAGGATGGTCTTGTTCATGGCGTTCACTCAGCGAGGTTAGGTGCGTTTGCGAGCGAACGTTTAGGGCCTGTGTCTTGCTACCTCGCTTCCGAAATTCCTAAATTTTGATCAAACCCGAAACTTTACGCAGTGGGGTGCGCGTCGGTCGCTGTGGTCGCCGGTGCAATTGTCAGTATGACGCCGCGGACTTCGATCACGAACCAGTGCGCACCGGCTTCCGGATCGGACCCGTCTACCGTCTGGGCCGACCATTCCGTATCGCCATAACGCACACGCCCTTGTCCTGCCGAAAAGGCACCGACCACGGTCACCCGCTGTCCGACCATGCGGCTGGACCGGTCGTTGAGACCGCTGTCCGATCCCGACTTCAGCGCTGGGCGTACCCAGCGGTCGCCGGCCCAGAGGAGCGGCAGGGTCAGAACGATGAACACACCCAACTGGATCGGCCAGCTGATACCGAACGCTTCCATCGCGACAAAGCCGGTCAGGAAAGCCGCGGCGGCCGGCCACAAAAGGTAGGTGGTGCCGGTGAGCAGTTCGGCGATCAGGATGACGCCGGCAATCGCCCACCAGGCCCACATATTCATACGGTCGAAGACTGAAAAGAGGATATCCATCGCCAAAACCTCCTATCGCCTGACTGCTCAGCCCTGACCCTTGCGGGTCGCTTCGCTGACGGCGTCGTGCGCTGCCTTGCCCAGCTCGCCCACACCGGTGATAGTGCCGATGATGTTCGAGAACTCGGCGGGAATGATGACGGTGCGCTGTTGCTCGCTGGTCGCCAGCTTGCCGAAGGCCTCGACGTATTTCTGGCCCAGGAAGTAGTTGATGGCAGACACGTCGCCCTTGGCGATGGCGTCGGAGACCATTTGGGTGGCCTTGGCTTCGGCTTCGGCTTCGCGTTCGCGGGCTTCGGCGTCCAGGAAGGCGCTCTCCTTGCGGCCCTCGGCCTCGCGGATAGCGGCTTCCTTCTCGCCCTCGGCACGCAGGATGGCCGACTGCTTGGAACCCTCGGCCTCCAGGATCTCCGCGCGCTTCAGGCGCTCCGCCTTCATCTGGCGGGCCATGGCCTCGGTGATGTCATTGGGCGGGGACAAGTCGCGGATCTCGATCCGGGTGACTTTCACGCCCCAGGGATTGGTGGCGGCGTCGATCACGCCCAAGAGGCGGGCATTGATCTCGTCACGCTTGGACAGGGTCTCGTCCAGGTCCATCGCACCGATCACGGTCCGCACATTGGTCAGCGCCAGATTGATGATGGCGAATTCCAGATTGTCGACCTCATAGGCCGCGCGCGGTGCGTCGAGCACCTGGATGAAGACGACCGCATCGACGGACACCGTCGCATTGTCGCGTGTGATCACATCCTGGTTGGGCACATCCAGCACGCGCTCGCGCATATTCATCTTGTAGCCGATCGAGTCGATGAAGGGCATGATGAAGTGGAGGCCCGGCTTCAGGGTCCGCGTGAAACGCCCGAAGCGTTCGACCGTGAATTCCCGCCCCTGCGGCACCGTTTTGATCACCGAAGCGATGATGAAAAGCGCCAGAAGGAAGAAGACGCCAATACCGATCAGACCGAAATCCATGCGGAACCCCTTTCTTGTTTATCTTGCCGGCGACCGGGCGGCACCGCGCCGCCCGGGCCGAACCAGGGCAGATCCCTAGAGCTGACCGAGAATATGGTCAGCGGATGACACCTTGAATTCGCCGGGTGCCTCAACGTTCAGTTCGGACACGACGCCGTCCTTCACAATCATGGAGAAGCGCTGCGAGCGCGTGCCCATGCCGAAGCCGGATCCGTCCATTTCCAGGCCGGCTGCCTTGGCGAACTCGCCATTGCCGTCGGCCAGCATTGCCACATCGTCGCCGGCATTCTGGGACTTGCCCCAGGCGTCCATGACGAACACGTCGTTCACCGACACGCAGGCGATCGTATCGACGCCCTTCGCCTTGATCTCGGACGCTTTTTCGACGAAGCCCGGCAGGTGCTTGGCCGAGCAGGTCGGCGTGAAGGCGCCCGGCACTGCGAACAGCGCCACGGTCTTGCCCGCGAACACATCGTCCGTCGACAGCTTCGTCGGCCCGTCTGCCGTCATCGTCATGAAGCTGGCTTCGGGAAGGCGATCTCCGACCGAAAGGGTCATGTCAGTTCTCCTGTGAGTTAGTATTCATGCAAACACGCACGGCAAGATAGCGGGAACCTGGCTGGACGCATCCCCTCTTTGCGGCGAACATGGCAACCATGGACCGTGCGACCGACACAGATGTGGACGAGAGTTTCCTCAACGGCAAGCTTCTCGTCGCCACGCCGAGCATCGGCGATCCGCGCTTCGACCGCGCCGTGATCCTGATGTGCGATCATGCCGCCGATCACGCGATGGGGATTGTCATCAACAAGCCCGTCGAAGGCCTGCGCATGCCGGAACTGTTCGAGCAGCTCGACATCGCGGGCGGCAAGGGCGCGCCCGACCGGCCCGTCCTGCTGGGCGGTCCGGTCGACCGGGATCGCGGCTTTGTCCTGCACTCGACCGACTTTCACGCCGAGGAGTCCACCCTGCCCGTCTGCGACGGCATCCTGCTTACCGCTACGCGCGACGTGCTTGAGGCGATTGCGTCGGTGCATCCGCCGCGACGCAGCCTGATGGCGCTGGGCTATGCCGGCTGGGGCGCCGGCCAGCTGGAAAATGAGCTGGCCGCCAATGCCTGGCTGGTCACAGATCCGGATGAAGGTCTGATCTTCGACACCGAGGATGCCGGCAAGTGGGAGGCCGCTCTTGACCTGATCGGCGTAACGCCCGAACACCTCTCCATGATCTCCGGCCACGCCTGAGCCGCCGGACCTCCCAACAGCGAAAAGATCCACTCATGAATGCGCACACCGTTGAAAGCGGCGAATTCGCCGGCTGGCACTATTGGCCGACCGATCCTTTCGAACAGGCCGCCGGCCCCTTCTTCTATCGCCATGTCGATGGAGCGGCGGTCTGTGCCTTCCGGGTGCAGAAAAAGCAGCTGAACGGCATGGGTATCATTCATGGCGGCTGCCTGATGAGTTTTGCCGACTTTGCCCTGTTCGGCATTGCGCACGAGGAGATGGGGCCGTCAGGCTATGGCGTGACCGTCGCCTTCACCTCCGAATTCCTCGGCAGCGCCCGCGAGGGTGACTATATGGAAGCGCGCGGCGAAGTGCTGAGGGCTGGTGGTTCGCTTATCTTCGTTCGCGGGGTGGTCACGGCCGAGGGCAAGCCCTGCCTGAATTTCTCCGGCACGATCAAAAGGCTGCGCGAACGCTAGGTGTGAACTCTCGCAGCTAGATGCCCGGCGCTGCAAACCGTCCGGCGATACCATCAGCCACGGCACCCGCCGCAGCGTCCGGAGACAGGGCACCGGCATACCGATAGCCCTGCGCGAACTGGCAGCCCATCTCGCGCAGGCGATCTGCCGCCTCGACGCTCTCCACGCCTTCGGCCACGACCTTCATGCCGAAATGTGTCGCCAGCTGAATCACGGATCTCACGACGGTTCCCGCGCTTTCGTCAGCGGTCATCGCGCGGATGAAGTAGCGGTCGATCTTGACGACATCGAAGGGCAGCATATCGAGCCGGGCGAGCGAGGAATAGCCGGTGCCGAAATCGTCCAGCGCGAGAGCGATCCCCGCTTCGGACAGGCGCTTCATGGCGCCGGCCGCCTGCTCCGGATCGCGCATGATCTCGGTTTCCGCGATCTCCAGCTTGAAGGCTCCGTCCGGCAGCTGCGCCTCCTTCACCGTCGCAATCAGGCGGTCGCAGAAAACCGGGTCTACAAGTTCGGAAACTGTTGCATTGGCGGCCACGAAAAGGGTGCCGGATGTCACATGAGCGGTGCGCCAGGACGACAGGTCTGCGACAGCACTGCTACGCACCTGGTCGGAAATACGCTCAAGCAGATCGAGATCCTGGGCCATGTCGAGAAAATCATCCGGCGCCAGCACGCCCAGCCCCGGACGATCCCAGCGCGCCAACGCCTCGAAGCCAGCCAGCCGGCCCGTCGAAAGATCGATCACCGGCTGGTACCAGGCCAACACTTCCCCGTTCTCGACGCCATTGGCGAGCGCATGTTCCTCGCTGATCCGGCCAGCTCCATCGGCGGTGCTACCAGCCGGTGTCATCAGCCCCTCAACCCGGCCGTCACTTTTGCGGCGGCCGAGCAAACGGACATAGGCGAGCTGCCCCTTGTCGCCGATCAACCGCAGACGGATATCTATGTGCTCGCGTTCCAGCGCCGCCGTCAGGCGCGACTGGTCAGCCGGACCGAGACGATCGAGAAAGCCGGTCCAGGCCAGCTGTGCCGAATCCAGTCCGAAGCGGGCGAAGTCGCCGGTAAAATGCACCCGGCCAGCAGCCGTGTCGCAGGCGAAGGCGACCGCGCCGGCTGCTCGCGCGCCGGCCTCGAAGTCGGTTCCCGTCATGACCGCGGATCGGTTGAGAGGATGGCGTAGCGCTCATGGTCGCGCCATTCCCCGGCGATATTCAGATAGGCGCGGGCGAGCCCTTCATGGGTAAAGCCGACAGCCTCGAGAAGCGTGCGGGACGCCGTGTTCGCTGGCTGACAGGCCGCCTCGATCCGGTGCAGGCGCAACTCGTCGAAGGCAAAGGCCAGGACCCGGCGGACGGCGGCGCGGGTGTGGCCCTGGCGCACATAGGGGCTTCCGATCCAGTAGCCGATATCCGCACTCTGCAGCACGCCGCGACGGACATTGTTCAGATTGCAGGCGCCCAGCAGAACATTGTCGCGGGCACGCATCACAAAGAAGGGGTAGCCGGTTCCGGCATTGCGGTCCGCGTCATACCGCTCGATACGGCGGCGGAAGGCGCCCTTGGACAGCTCGTCCTGGGTCCAGGCGGGTTCCCACGGCTCGGTGTGCGCGCGGCTGGCGCTGCGCAGGCGGGCCCAGGCCTCATAATCCTCCAGCTGTGGCGTGCGCAGCCGGATGCCTTCGCCGATCAGCGGGGCGTCCCACGGAGTTTCGCGCCAAACTGCCACCAATCCATTCTCCCGTCCGGGCGGCTTGTTGTCCGCCTTCTCTCTACATCATTCGACCGGCATGCGCCGCATCAAAGACGCAACCGGCCACGCGCGACGTGGAAAGCTGCGTAGACACCGACCAGCGCAAGCGCCAGCCCGTACCAGGTCAACGCATAGCCCAGATGCCGCGGAGGCGGTGTCTGGGCGAGGCTTTGCGGCAGGCCGAGATCGGCCCGTGCCCACACCGGGGCAATGCGCGCCGGATCGACGCCGAGTGCCGCGGCCATGGCATCAACATCGAAACGATACCACTGATTGGTATCCGGATCGTTGCGCCCGCTGAAAACGCCTGCTGCCGGCAGGGGTTCGATGCGCCATTGCGAGACCGGCGTGCGATCGCCGCGTATCAGGGTCTCAAACCCGGTTTCCACGAACACCAGCCGGTCCGCATCACCGGCTTGGCAAGCCGGCACGGACATCACGCCGACGCGGGCCCAGCCCGGCGCGTCGCGCAGGGTGTAGACCCGAAGGGTTTCCCCCGTCAGCGGTGCCGGGCCGGTGACGCTCGGTCCGAAATCTCCCTCGAAACCGTTGCACAACGCGGCCCGGAAGCTCGCCACCTCGCCGCGCGCCTCGAAGGCATCGATCTGGCCCGCCTTCCAGGACATGCGCTGCATCTGCCAGGTACCCAGCGTGAGCAGGAGAGCCAGCGCTGGCAGGCTGAACAGGGTGAGAAGCGGCAGCGGTCGGAAGTGCGGCATGGGATGCCCGGTCCCTCCGGGAGGCTTGGATATCTGTGGCCGGAAGGCCGCCCGTCTAGTCGTCGAGCCGGGCTTCCTGAGCGTCGTGTTCAAACTGCAGCGCGAAAAGCAGCCCCTTGATCGGCCGTAGCAGCAGGATCGAGACGACGGGGATAAAGGGGATCTGGAAGATCAGGTGCACCCACCAGGGCGGCGAGAAGGCGACCTCGATCAGCAAATAGAGAACAACGGCAAGAAAACCGACGATGAACATCACGAAGACGGAGGCCCCGTCGCCCACATCCGCCTTGTCGAAGTTCGCGCCGCACACATCGCAGCGCGGCGCGATCTTCAGAAGCCCGTCGAACATGGCCCCCTCCCCGCATTTCGGACACCGTCCTGAAAGGCCGGCCTGAAACGGGGAGGGTCTGGTCATGATTGCCTGGCTCCTAGCCGAAGACGACGTAGACGAAGGCGAACAGGAAGAGCCAGACCACGTCGACGAAGTGCCAGTACCAGGCAGCAGCCTCGAGACCGAAATGCTTCTCCGGCGTGAAGTGGCCGGCGAGCAGGCGGAACAGGCAGACCGCCAGGAAGATCGTCCCGATGACCACGTGCGCCCCGTGGAAGCCTGTCGCCATGAAGAAAGCGGCCCCGTAGAGGTTACCGCCATCGGCGATCGAGAAGGCGAAGTGCGCCTCCATGTATTCGACGACCTGCAGCGAGGTGAAGCAGATGCCCAGCACGACCGTGAAGATCAGGCCCAGCGTGGCGCCCTTGCGATCGCCGTGCTGCAGGGCGTGGTGCGCCCAGGTGACCGTGGTGCCCGAGAGCAGCAGGATCAGCGTGTTCATCAGCGGGATGTGCCACGGATTGAACGTCTCTACCCCGACCGGCGGCCAGCTGCCGAGGCCCTGGAAGTCAGCGGCCATCGTAGCGGCATCCCAGCCGGCACGCACTTCATGGAAAATGGCGTATTCGAAGAAGATCCAGAACCAGGCCACGAAGAACATCACTTCGGAGGCGATGAACATGATCATGCCATAGCGCAGGTGCAGGTCGACCACCGGTGTGTGGTCACCGCGACGCGATTCCTTGATCACGTCGCCCCACCAGCCGATCATCGTGTAGATCACAACAGCGAAGCCGAGGAGCAGGCCGCCCCAGGAACCGTCGCCATACATGAAGGCCAGCGGGTGATCCGCGCCGACCAGGCCCTTCATATTGCCGACCGCACCCACGGCCAGCAGGAAGGCACCGAGCGAGCCCACAAACGGCCACGGGCTCGGATCAACCAGGTGATAGTCGTGCTTTGCGGCATGCCCAGCCATCGCGAATCTCCTGCGATTTCAAATCAGCCCCTTAATGCGCCCTGATTACAGGGCGGGGCGTCAAGGTTCAATGCTAAGGCGCGGCGTCGGACGAGGCCGCATCCCCCTCGG
Source organism: Maricaulis sp. ABE4_448 (assembly GCF_056160825.1). Taxonomy (NCBI): domain Bacteria; kingdom Pseudomonadati; phylum Pseudomonadota; class Alphaproteobacteria; order Maricaulales; family Maricaulaceae; genus Maricaulis; species Maricaulis sp. ABE4_448. The sequence goes on along the minus strand of NZ_JBSWXX010000002.1, from coordinate 20,980 downwards.
TTTCAAAAAACGTGTAGGACAGGGTGAGTGTCGTGATGTCGTCCAGCCGGCTTTCCTCGTCGAGCAGCGGGTCGACAAAGAAGAGCACCGGCATTTCGACGCTTTCACCCGGTTCCAGGGTCTGTTCGATGAAGCAGAAACATTCTAGCTTCGAGAAATAGGGCGCGGCCTTGAAGGGCGCGACATTGTAGGTAGCCACACCGGTGATCGGATGGTCGGACGTGTTGGTGGCCGTATAATAGGCCAGCGCCGTCTCGCCGATACGCACCGTCATCGAGCGCTGCACGGGATGAAATTCCCAGGGCAGGTCGCGGCTAATATTGGCGTCAAACAGCACGGTCACTTCACGATCGAGGATCTCACCGGCTTCGCCCATGGCGACCGTCGTGGTGCCACCATAACCGGTGACCTTGCAGAACAGGTTGTAGAGCGGAACGGCCGCGAAGGCCGCGCCAACCATCACCACCGCCGTGGTTCCGGCCATCAGCGCGACACGGGCATTCGGGTTCTGCCACAGGCGCTTCATCCGGCTGCTCCCGCAATATTCTGGCTCAGGCGCACAACAGTGATCAGAAAGACCGCGACCATGAAGGCGACCAGGCCCCAGGCAATGTAGACATTGCGGCGCTTGCGGGCCTTTTCCTGTTCCGGCGTCAGACGGACATGCTCGCCCGTCGCCTGGCCCTCACGATGATGGAAACCGAAATTGTCGTCGTCGCGATCGCTCATCCCGCCACTCCCGGAACCGCGAAATAAGCGCCCAACCCGTGTTCGGCAATCAGCGCCGCGAAGAGCGCGGCCAGGTAGCCGATCGAATAGGCGAAGAGATCGCGTGCAGCCTTGTCCCCGGCGCGGACGGCGTAAAGCTCACCCTCTTCGGCCGAACCGGCCTCACCGGCCCGCGATGCGAAGACGCGCCAAGCCAGCAGCATGAACAGCGCGCCACCGCCCAGCGAGGTCGCAGCATAGGCCAGACCACCCAGCCCCGTCAGAACGGGTGCACCGGCAAACACGACCATGACGATCGAGTAGAGCAGGATCTGCAGCCGGGTCGATTTGGGGCCCTTTGCCACCGGCATCATCGGCACACCGGCCGCGGCATAGTCGCCGGACTTGTAGAGTGCCAGCGCCCAGGAGTGCGGCGGCGTCCACAGGAAGATGATCATGAAGAGGATAACCGCATCGAGCGAGACTTCGCCCGTCGCTGCGACCCAGCCGATCATGGGCGGGAAAGCGCCGGCGGCCCCGCCGATGACGATATTCTGCGGCGTCGAGCGCTTCAGGATCATCGTATAGATGACCGAATAGAAGAAGATGGAGAAGGCCAGAAGGCCTGCTGCGAGATAATTGCTCGACAGCGCCATGAGCAGAACCGACAGCACCGCGCCCACCACGCCGAAGCCGTAGGCGTTCGACACCGACACCGCGCCACGCGGCACGGGCCGTTTGCGGGTGCGCTTCATCGTGGCATCGATGTCCGCGTCATAGGCCATGTTGAGCGCGCCGGCGGCGCCGGCGCCCATGGCCACACACAGGATCGACATGAAGGCCAGGAAGGGATCCATGTCGGCCGGAGCCGCGACCAGACCGGAAAAGGCAGTGAAGACGACCAGCGTCATCACCCGCGGTTTCATCAGGTCGAAAAAGTCGCGGGGCGAGGCTGTCGAAACAGCCCCGCCCTCTGCGTGCGTAACGCCGGTTTGGGTCAGCGTGTCCAACGTGCCACCTACTTGATTTTCGGCAGCTCGTTGAACTGGTGGAAGGGCGGCGGAGAAGACAGGGTCCACTCCAGCGTCGTGGCGCCTTCGCCCCACGGATTGGCCTCGGCCTTCCGGCGGCGCACCATCGCGTCGATGAGCACCAGGAAGAACAGAACCATACCCACCAGCATGATCAGATAGCCCACCGTGGACACATAGTTCCACAGGGCGAACCCGTCGGCATAGTCGACATAGCGGCGCGGCATGCCCTGCAGACCCAGGAAGTGCTGCGGGAAGAAGATCACGTTCGCGCCGATGAAGAAGAAGGCGAACTGCAGACGCGCCAGGATCGAGTTGTACTTCACACCGAAGATCTTCTCGAACCAGTAGTACCAGCCGGCGAAGATCGCGAAGACGGCACCCAGAGACAGCACGTAGTGGAAGTGCGCCACCACGTAATAGGTGTCGTGCAGGGACTGGTCGACACCGGCATTGGCCAGAACGACGCCCGTCACACCACCCACGGTGAACAGGAAGATGAAACCGATCGCCCACATCATCGGCGTGCGGAATTCGATCGAGCCTCCCCACATCGTTGCGATCCAGGAGAAAATCTTGATGCCCGTGGGCACCGCGATCACCATCGTGGCAGCAATAAAGTAGGCCTTCAGATCAACCGGCATGCCGACCGTGTACATGTGGTGCGCCCACACGATGAAGCCGATGAAGCCGATCGCCACCATGGCGTAGGCCATCCCGAGATAGCCGAAGATCGGCTTGCGCGAGAAGGTCGACACGATGTGCGAGATGATGCCGAAGCCCGGCAGGATCAGGATGTAGACTTCCGGGTGACCGAAGAACCAGAACAGGTGCTGGTACATCACCGGATCGCCGCCGCCCATCGGATCGAAGAAGGTCGTGCCGAAATTGCGGTCGGTCAGCAGCATGGTCAGGGCGCCAGCCAGGACCGGCAGCGACAGCAGCAGCAGGAAGACCGTCACCAGAACCGACCACACGAAGAGCGGCATCTTGTGGATCGTCATGCCCGGCGCGCGCATGTTGAAGATGGTGGTGATGAAGTTGATGGCGCCCAGGATCGAGCTGACACCTGCGATGTGCAGGGACAGGATCAGGAGGTCCATCGCCGGTCCGTTATGGCCCGAGGTCGAGAGCGGCGGGTAGAGCACCCAACCACCGCCGAAGCCCATGTCACCGCCAGCACCCGGCACAAACATCGACATGACGGCCAGGATGAAAGCGAACGGCAGCAGCCAGAAGGAGATGTTGTTCATCCGCGGGAAGGCCATATCCGGCGCGCCGATCATCAGCGGCACGAACCAGTTGCCGAAACCGCCGATCATCGCCGGCATGACCATGAAGAAGATCATGATCAGGCCGTGCATCGTCGTGGCGACGTTGTAATTGTGCTCGTTGCCCCAGAAACCGTTGTTGAAGACCTGCAGGCCCGGCTCCATGAGTTCCCAGCGCATCAGGCCGGACAGGGCACCACCGATAATCCCCGCGAAGATCGCGAAGACCAGGTACATCGTGCCGATGTCCTTGTGGTTGGTCGACAGCACCCAGCGGCGCCAGTCCCACATGCTCGGGGTGTGATCGTCGTGCGTAGCGGCGTCAGCAGACATGGTTCAGCCCATCCCTAGTCGAGTTGCGCCAGGCGCGTTTCCCGCGCGGCGGAATATTCAGCAATCACGGCGTTGGCTTCGTCCGAACCCGGACCGGCCTCGACCCAGGCGTCGAACGCGTCCTGCGACACGACGTGAACCTCGATCGGCATGAAAGCGTGGCGGATGCCGCACAGCTCGGAACACTGGCCGTAATAGGTGCCCTCTTCGGTCACCTGGAACCAGGCTTCGTTGATGCGGCCCGGAATGGCATCCATCTTGGTGCCGAAGGACGGCATCGCCCAGTTGTGGATCACGTCGGCCGCAGTCACCTGCAGGCGAACAACGGCATCAACCGGAACGACGACCGGATAGTCGACCGACAGATTGCGCAGCTGGCCTTCGGACAGATCCTCGTCCGCAACCATCGTGGAGATGTATTGCGGCACTTCGTGGTCGGGATACTCATAGCCCCAATACCACTGATAGCCCGTCGCCTTGATGGTGAAGTCCGCCTCCGGGATCTCGTCCTGGAAGTACAGGAGCGGGAAGGAGAAGACCGAGATCACGATCAGGATCATCACCGGCACCGCCGTCCAGACCACTTCGAGCAGCGTGTTGTGGCTGTTCTTGCTGGCTTGCGGATTGGCTTTGCGGTTGTAGCGGATCATCACCCACAGCAGCAGGCCCATCACGAAGACCGTGATCGGAATGATGATCCAGAGCAGGATGTTATGGAAACTGGTCACGCGTTCCATGATCGGCGTGACGGCCGGCTGAAAGCCCAGATGGCCGTCCGTCGGCTGGCCGGGCGTTGCGAGTGCGCCGGCAGCGGCGGTTGTCCACGTAAGCACGAGTGCGGTCAGGAATCGCATGGCTTCCCCATACAAGTCAGGCATTAAGGCAGGAATCTCCCGCCGATGGCGGCGGAATATAGAGCCCGGTCACGGCCGTGTCAGGCCGTCAACGGCATTTTTTGTACCGGCATTCGCACATGATGTCCGAATAGTCGGCAACATATTGATTTTAAAAGCTCCACACTCCTCGTCCAACCGAAATTGCGAGGCATTCTCGCCCTGTCACCCCGATTGGACTTGCGACTATAGGCCGCTTGCCCCGACTCAATATGCGGCCAAACGTCTCAGCGCCCTGAACGGATTGCCCGGCAATTGCCCGCCGCCGCTGCGGCTTCGCTGACCTGCGCGTGTTCCCTCGTCCTCCCCGGTCGACTATGTCATGCTCGTGAAAACGCTTCTGGAGTGCCGCCATGTCTGACGAACCGATCGAGCAGTTCGAATTCGACGTCGAGGACGTCACACCGGTCCTCGCCGGCACGATGTCCGGCGCTGACGATGGTGAGCTCTTCCTTGAAACAGCCGTTTCGGAATCCCTCGTTTTCGACGACGGCCGCCTGAAATCCGCGAGCTTCGATTCCAATCGCGGATTCGGATTGCGCTGTGTGGCGGGCGAGGCCTTCGGCTATGCCCATTCCTCTGATCCAACGCTGGATGCTGTGAAACGCGCCGCGGAAACCGCGAGTGCCGTCAAGCGCGGCCATGCCGGTGTACTGGCGCCGCCGCCGGCGGGCACCAATCGCAAGCTTTACGATGCCGTCGATCCGGTGGCGCATCCGGCCTTCGATACCAAGGTGAAACTGCTGCAGGAGATCGACGCATACTGCAGAACCAAGGATGCCAGCGTGGTGCAGGTTTCGGCCTCCATCGCCGGCGCCAAGCGCAATGTCTCGATCATCCGCGCCGATGGCGACATCAAGACCGATATCCGGCCGTTGGTACGCCTGAACGTCCAGGTCACCGTGGAACGTGACGGCCGCCGCGAGACCGGGTCGGCCGGTGCCGGCGGTCGCGCCGAGTTCGACCGTTGGATTGCGCCGGACGCGTGGAAGCCGCTGGCGGACGAGGCGTTGCGGATTGCCCGGGTCAATCTGGACGCCGTCGATGCGCCCGCCGGCGTGTTCGACGTTGTACTCGGTCCCGGCTGGCCGGCCGTGCTGCTGCACGAGGCCGTCGGGCACGGGCTGGAGGGCGATTTCAACCGCAAGGGCACGTCTGCCTTTGCCGGCCGCATGGGCCAGCAGGTCGCCGCCAAGGGCGTGACGGTGATTGATGACGGCACGATGGAGAAGCGCCGCGGCTCGCTGACAATCGATGATGAAGGCACGCCGACCGAGCGCACCGTGCTGATCGAGGACGGCATCCTGACCGGCTACATGCAGGACCGCATGAATGCCCGCCTTATGGGCCACAAGCCGACCGGCAATGGCCGCCGGCAATCCTATGCGCACCCGCCCATGCCCCGCATGACGAACACCTACATGCTGGCGGGCAATCACAAGCGCGAGGAAATGCTCGAGAGCCTGAAAGACGGCATCTATGCCGTAAATTTCGGCGGCGGCCAGGTCGACATCACCTCCGGCAAGTTCGTCTTCCAGTGCACCGAGGCCTACCGGGTCAAGGATGGCAAGGTGGTTGCGCCGGTGAAAGGCGCCACGCTGATCGGCGACGGACCGACTGCCCTCACCCGTATCGAGATGATCGGCGATGATTTCGAGATGGATCCGGGTGTCGGTGTGTGCGGCAAGGCTGGCCAGGGCGTGCCCGTCGGAGTCGGCCAGCCCAGCCTGAAGATTTCGGGTCTGACGGTGGGCGGCGCCGGCAGCTGATGCCGCGCCGCAGCAACACAGCCGAATAACAGGCGCGTGATTCACCTTACGAAAGCTTACGTATTATAAGGCCCCGCCATGTACTACTCCAGTCGTCAAGGGACGCTGGGTTGGCACAACTCGTCAGGGGTACAATGCGAGGGACAGTTATCGGCGTGGTCGCAGGGGCCGCGACAGCCGCTTTATTTGGTGATTCAGCCTGGGCATTCCGGGATGACGCAGACGCTGGGCCTGCGGACACCATTATCGAGACACAAGCCGGGATAGCAATCTATGCGCCGGCCTTCTTTGCTACATATTCACCGGTCACGGCGCTGGACATGGTCAGCCGCGTGCCGGGCTTCTCGCTCTCGGGTGGCGATACTGATCGCCGCGGCCTGGGTGACAGTTTCGGCAACCTCCTGGTCAACGGCCAGCGGCCGTCGAACAAGTCCTTGTCCCTGGAGACGGTCCTGCAGCGCATCCCGATGGAGGATGTCGCCCGGATCGAGCTGATCCAGGAAGCCTTGCCGCAATACGACATGCGTGGCCATCCGCGCCTGGTGAACGTCATCCTGCGTGAAGGCACGGGGCGCTCGGGATCATGGGCGTCGCGCTTCGTCCTGACGGATTCAGGGCGCATGGGGAATTGGAGCGAGATATCCTACTCCATGCCGATCGGCACCGCGGACATCGTACTGGGCCTCGAAGGCGGCTTCGATGGAAATCGCCTGCGCAAGCACCATGCCTTCCACAATGGCCAGGACGAACCGGAATTCTATTCGCGGGTCTCGGATCAGCGTGCCTATTCGGAAATCATTCCCACCATCTCGGTAAACTGGGCCATTGATGACCGGTCACGCCTGCGTTTCGACGGACGGTTCGAGGCCCGGTCCTGGCACAGGGGCGCGATCGGCTTTGTCAGCGATACGTCCGGTTCCCCCGTCGCCATCGAACGGAACCAGACGCAGGATGAAGGCCGGGAAGCATCGGCAACGCTGACCTATAATCGCGATCTTACCGGCACCCTGTCTTCGGAGACGATCCTGCTGGTCAGTCGCGAAAGCTGGGAAGACGGTCCGGAGCCCTATGAACTCTACGATATGGAGACCGGATTCGTCGGCGCCACCATCGTCAGCCTCGACGGCGACTACGAGGAAACGGCCCTGCGCCAGACGCTGTCCTGGAATCCGGTCCCGGCTCACGCTTTCGAGATCGGAGCAGAAACCGCGATCAATGCCCGCGATACCGACCTGGACCTGTTCGAGGATGACGGCACGGTTGTCACACCCATCCCGCTGCCTGTCTCGTCGACACGGGTCGAGGAGACCCGCAGCGAGATCTTCGCCAACCACGTCTGGTCGGCCAGCGACAGGTTGAGTGTAGAAACAGGCCTGCGCTACGAGTTCTCCGAGATCACCCAGACAGGCGATGCGGAACAGTCGCGCAGCTTCACCTATGCCAAGCCGAGCGTGACGCTGAACTGGCGCCAGGACGACCGCAACCGGCTGCGCTTCACGGCGCGGCGCGATGTCGACCAGCTGGAATTCGACAAATTCGCCAGCTCCATCGACGTCGCCGACGACAATCCCGTTCTCGGCAATCCGGACTATGTGCCCCAGCGGACCTGGACCATCGAGGCCGAATGGGAACGGCGTTTTGGCGAGGACGGCTCCTTCTCGCTGCAGGTCGGCTATGACTGGATCCAGGACCTCGACGGCTGGGTGCCGATCGTCACAGATGACGGTGTCTTCGATGCACCGGGCAATATCGGCGACGGGACCAATCTGCGCGTCACCGGAAACCTGACCTCGCCGCTCGACCGTTTCGGCCTGACCAATGCCGTCATCGATGTCTTCCTGGAATGGTACAACACCCAGGTGGACGACCCGCTCACCGGCGAAAGCCGTCACTGGTCCGGCGTTCGCGAATGGGAACTCAGCCTGGATTTCCGGCAGACCTTCCCGCAGCAACAGCTCGCCTGGGGCTGGGACTATCATTGGGTCACCAACGGCGAGACCTTCCTGGCTCAGGAGTACCGCGAGTTTGACAATACCGATGGCGATTTCGACATCTATGTCGAGACGACACGCTGGTTCGGCATGACCGTGCGAGCCGGGGTGGACGGTGTCTTCAACAATGGCGACGACCGCCGGCGGGTCTTCTATGACGGATCGCGTGCAGATGGCGTGATCGATGCCATCGAGTACCGCAACATCTCGATGGGCCAGTACGCCTATCTGCGGTTCCAGGACACGTTCTAGTGATCGCGACGGGACCCGGAACGTCCGGGTCCCGTTTGCAGCTGCCTCACAAGGCGGCGTACCGTGACAACAGCAAGACAGGACGAGAGCGCTGTACAGGCGCCGGAATCCGGAACCACAGACCAGCGAGGGGCTGCTGGCGAACCTGCAGGGAGGCAGGACCATGTCGCATGCCCATGATCTTCTGACCGGCCGTTGCGCCGCCCTGATACTCGCCGCCACACTGGCGTCGGCGCCCGCATATTCGAGCGACATGTCGAGCGGAGACGGCATCCCGCTGGAACGAACACCCAGCGGACATCTACTGCTTCCCGTCACGATCGGCGAAGACGGTCCATTCCCCTTCATCCTCGACACCGGCGCCAGTCACACGGCAATCGCCGCCCCTATCGCAGAACAACTGGGCTTCCAGTCGCGTTGGGAGCATGTCGACGATGTTCAGGCACTGACAACGCGCTTCGAGGCCGAGCGCTTCGCGCTACACAGCCTCAATTTCGGAGACCAGTCTCCGATCGACCTCCTGAGCGTGATCATTCCCGTTGAGGAAGGGCAACCCATCCCCGTCGCCGGCCTCCTCGGCGTCGATGCCATTCGCGCCGAGCGCTACCGCGTCGACTTCGCCGCCGGACGACTGGAACTGGCCCCCTCCCCCGCATCCCGCGCCGATGGCCGGATCGATCCGGCCGGCCTTCTGGTCGGTGACGCCGCCATGCTTCGCGCCAGCCGTCCGGTAAGGGTGATGCTCGACAGCGGCAGCGCACGGACGATCGCGAATGTTCCACTCGATCGCCTCGTCGGGAGCCGTCACATGGTGATGCGGGCCATGACGGTCGGCGGCATTGACGGCCGCGAGGTGGAAGAGGCCAGCCTGTTGTCGATCCGGCAGTTCCGCATGGGTGGTCTGTGCTTCCCGTCACTCCGCGTGCTGAACGCGGATCTCGACATCTTCGAGCACCTCGGCTGGGAGAACGAACCCGCCATCGTTCTGGGCATGGACCTGCTGCAATATGCCGAGGTGACTGTCGATCGCGAGACCGGCAGTTTCCAGATCGACGCCGCCGTGCCGGATTACGCCTGCGAGGAGTAGCGCAACACGGATGGCGTAAAGAAAAAGGCCGCGAAGCGATCAGCTCCGCGGCCTTCTTTATGTCGGTGTCAGGACCACATCACGCCTTGGGATGCGCGTCCTGTTCCGGGCCTGCCGCTTCGGCGGCCGCCGGGATCATGACCTGATCTTCGGCACGGCCGTGGCCCAGCTTCTTCAGGAGGAAGCTGAACACGCCGACCACGATACCCAGAACGATCGCCACGAGGCCGATCGCCTGGAAGACGGAGGCATAGCCATTCAGCGCCGCTTCCGGATCCAGCACCTGGCCGGCAACCGTGTCGGTCGCCGTGAAGGTGGCAATGATTCCTGCCACGTATTGCGCGAAGGAGCTGGAGAGGAACCAGCCTGCCATCATGAAGGACACTACGGCTGCCGGAGACAGCTTGGTGATGGCCGACAGACCGACCGGCGACAGGCACAGCTCACCGGTGGTGTGCAGCAGGTAGGCGCCCGCCAGGAAGATCAGCGGCACGCGATAGCTGTCATCGGCAAAGCTCACGCCCCAGACAAGCAGCATGAAGCCGAGGCCGACCTGGACCAGCGCCAGCGCAAACTTCAGAACCGTGTTCGGGTTCTTCTGAAGCTTGGCGAGGAAGGCCCAGAGCGCGGCAAAGACCGGCGCGAAGATCAGGATGAAGCCGGCATTGAAGGACTGGGTCTGCGATGCCGTCAGGCTCATCTCGATGCCGATCGGGCCCAGATTCCAGACCGCAGCTTCCGCCACCGACAGATCGGTATTGCGGGCGGCAAACAGGTTCATCGACGAGCCGGCCTGTTCGAACAGGGCCCAGAATACGACCGAGGTCACGATCAGGAAGATGGCCAGGATCAGGCGCTGGGCCTCAACCGCCGTACACTCGGTGACCATGTAGTAGATCATGTAGCCGACAAAGAGCAGACCGCCGATGATCAGCAGGACCGCCAGAAGATCGGTGCCTGCAAACATGATCGTGTGGGCCTGCACCATGAACCAGACGACCAGTACGCCGGCGACGCCAAGCAGGTAGATCAGACCTTCGCGGCTGAGCGGTCCGAAGACCTTCTGCTTCAGCTTCTCCGGCTCCGGCGGATTGCCGACATGGCCGATCAGATTGGTGCCCGGCAGGAAGAACAGCGCACGACCACGGACAAAGACCAGCCAGCCGACCAGCATGCCCACACCGGCCAGGCCGAAGCCGGCCCACCAGCCCACGGTCTCTCCGAGCAGGCCGCACAGGATGGCCGCCCAGAAGGACCCCAGATTGATGCCGTAATAGTAGAGGGTGAAGCCACCGTCGCGGCGCGGGTCGTTTTCTTCGTAGAGCTGGCCGACGATCGAGGAGATGTTGGCCTTCAGGAAGCCGACACCCATGATGATCAGTGCCAGGGCGAGGTAGAAGATGTTCACGAACATCCGCTCGCGCTCGATGATCTGCGTTTCGAACGAGCCGGCCGGCAGGGTCGCCGGAATCGCTGCGCTCGCCGGCAGGCCCTCGATCACCAGATCGCCCGCGGAATTGGCGGAGAAATCATAGGTGGCGTCGCCAACTTCCAGCAACACGGTCCGCGCAGCGCCGCGGCCTTCGGCCACGAGCTCGTACTGGCCCCCGTCATAGACAATCGCTTCGCGCGCAGGCTCGCCTTCAATCCCCATGGTGAAGTGACCCGCGACCAGCAGCAGCGCACCGAAGGCGATGGCCTTGCGGTTGCCCAGATACTTATCGGCCAAATAGCCGCCGACCAGCGGCAGCAGATAGACCAGAGCGGTATAGGCGCCATATTGCGAGCTGGAGAAGGCGTCGTCGAACAGGAAATGCTGGGTCAGATAGAAGATCAGCAGACCGCGCATACCGTAGTAGGAGAAGCGCTCCCACATTTCGGCGAAGAAGAGGATGTGCAGCCCTTTCGGGTGATTGCGCATCTCGAGAAACACCGGAATTGCCGTCGCGATGGTCACGACAATGCCGATGGCAACAACCAGATTGATAACCATGTTCTCCCCGTCCCCGCCCCACCGGCGGGCCAAATTTCTGGCCCGCAATTGACCATGCACGGCATCCAGGCTCAAGCCTGTGACGCGGCTGTGACAATCAATTGCCCGCGAGGGGGAGGGGACGGGAGCGGTTCGCTAGTAGGCGGCTTCGGTAAACACCGGTTCGATCGAACCGCCCCAATCGCCGTTGAAACGCGCGATCAGATCCTCGGCCCGGGTGCGGCCGGTCTTCACGATCTCGTCCAGATCGTCGAGGAAGAGCGACTCGTTTTCACCATGACCGTTCAGACGCTTGCGGGCATTCAGGCCCTTGCGGCTGATGGCCAGAACCTCGCGGGCCACATCCTGCAGCGTGCCTGAACGGAAAGGCGTTCCGAGCCCGCTGCGGGCCGCGCCGGTCCGCAAGGCATTGCGCTCCTCGGCCGTCCAGTCCTTCACCAGGTCCCAGGCCGCATCCAGCGCCGTTGAGTCGTACAGCAGGCCCACCCAGAAAGCCGGCAAGGCGCACAGCGTGTTCCACGGTCCGCTATCGGCACCGCGCATTTCCAGGAAGGTCTTCAGACGCACTTCCGGGAAGAGCGTGGAGAGATGGTCTTCCCAGTCGCTCAGCACCGGACGTTCGCCCGGCAGAGCAGGCAGCTTGCCGTCGAGGAAGTCGCGGAAACTCTGGCCGGTGGCGTCCAGATAGACATTGTTGCGCTTGACGAAATACATCGGCACGTCGAGGGCCCAGTCGCGGTACTGCTCGAAGCCGAAGCCCTCGTCGAAGACGAAGGGCAGCATGCCGGTGCGGTGATTGTCGGTGTCGGTCCACACATGCGCCCGGAAGGACAGGAAATCGTTCAGCCCGCCGTCCTTGAAGGGGGAATTGGCGAACAGGGCCGTCGCCAGCGGCTGCAGCGCCAGCGAGACCCGGAATTTCTTCGCCATGTCGGCTTCGGACGCGAAATCGAGATTGGTCTGTACCGTGCACGAGCGGAACATCATCTGATGGCCCATCGTGCCCACTTTGGGCATGTAAGCCTTCATCAGCTTGTAGCGCGCCTTGGGCATCATCGGCGTGTCTTCCAGGGACCATTTGGGCGAGAAGCCCAGCCCCAGGAAGCCGGCGCCGATACGGTCGGCGACCTCGCGCACTTCGCGCAGATGGCCGTTCACTTCCGCACAGGTCTCGTGAATGGTTTCCAGCGGCGCGCCGGAGAGCTCGAACTGACCGCCCGGCTCCAGCGTGATCGAGGCACCCGCACGCTTGAGAGCCACGACGAAACCGTCTTCCTCGATCGGCGTCCAGCCGAAAGCCACCAGGCCTTCCAGCATCTTCTTCACACTCGGCCCGCCACCGTTTTCGTAAGGCAGGGGTGTGTGGTCCTCGAGCGCAAACCCGAATTTCTCGTGTTCGGTGCCGATACGGAAATCGGCGTCTGCCTTGCAGCCGGCCGCGAAATAGGCCGTCAGCTGGTCCAGACTTTCGACGGGTGCGCCTTCGCCGCCCGGATTATAGGTGCCACTCATTCCAGGCGCCCCCGCTCTGCCGTCAATATCCGCAACAGATATGTGGGCGTTCCGGCGAGAACAAGGGCCGGTATCTGCGGATTGCCGCGATGCATTGGCGGATACGGCCTCAACACCAGTCGCCGTGAACGGATTGCCAGAGCACGAGTGCTGCCATGGCAGCGGTTTCCGCGCGCAGGATGCGCGGCCCCAGCGTCACCGGGGTGACGAAATCGTGATCCCGCAGCCGTGTGCGCTCGGCATCTGAGAAGCCGCCCTCCGGCCCGATCAGGATCGCCGCCGGCCCCGCTTCCAGCCCGGCCAGCGCGGCGGCCATCGGCTGGCCGCGCCCGCGCGCACCGCCCCAGGGCTCGCCCGCCTCGTCACCGGCCTCGTCGCAATAGATCAGCCGCCGCGCCGGATCCCAGCCATCAAGCACCCGCTCCAGCCGCTCCAGCTCGTCTATTTCCGGCAAATCGAGCCGCTCGGTCTGCTCGGCCGCCTCCTTGGTGATGGTGCGGAAACGGTCGATGCGGACACGTTCGCTCTGCGTGCGGGCCGTTGAAACCGGACACAGCCGCGCCACCCCCAGCTCGGTCGCCTTCTCCACCATCAGATCGGTCTTCTGGCGCTTGACCGGTGCGAAGAGCAGCCAGAGGTCCGGCACTCCGGCCTGCGGCCGCGTCTGTTCGAGGGGTTCGAGGATCACAGCCTTGCGGCCGGTCTCCACGATCTGCGCCCGCCACTCGCCGTCGCGGCCATTGAACAGGCGCACCGTATCGCCCGCCGCGCGACGCATCACATTGATGAGATAATGGGTATCTTCCTTCGGCAGGGCGACAGCCCGGCCGGCGGCGAGATCCTGGCCAATAAAGAGTCTCGGGTCGTTCGACATGCCTTCGCTTTGGCGGGGCTGCGCCGGTGCGTCAAGTGCGGCTTGAACTGCCCGGCCGGTTTTGCCACACAGCGAAGATGGTTTTGAACTTCGACCGGCGAGTCGCCGACAGCCTTCCGAAGACCTGGGTAGATCGCGCACCGCCGGCGGTGCGGCCCTATCTGCGTCTGGCGCGCTATGACCGTCCGATCGGATTCTGGCTGCTCGGCCTGCCGTGCTGGATGGGCCTGATGCTGGCCCGCACCGGCGACGGCCTCGGCTGGACCGATCTGTGGTATGCGGTGATCTTCGCCATCGGCGCCATCGCCATGCGTGGCGCCGGCTGTACCTATAACGACATTGTCGACCGCGACCTGGATGCGCAGGTCGCCCGCACCGCCGACCGCCCGTTGGCGGCGGGGACCATAACCCTGCGCCAAGCCTGGATTTTTCTGACCGGCCAGGCGCTGGTCGGATTGCTGGTCCTGATCCAGCTGCCACCCCTGGCGATCGGTGTCGGACTGGCGGCGCTTGTCCTGGTGGCCGCCTATCCATTCATGAAACGCATCACCTGGTGGCCGCAGGCCTGGCTGGGTCTGACCTTCAACTGGGGTATCCCGGTTGCCTTCACCGCAGCAGCCGGTGTGATCGAGCCCGCCATGATCGCGCTCTATGCGGCGGCCGTGTTCTGGACGCTGGGCTATGACACGATCTACGCCCACCAGGATGTCGAGGATGATGCCCTCGTCGGCGTGAAATCCACCGCCCGCCTGTTCGGCGAGAGCACACCCTACTGGGTGGCCGGCTTCTACGGGGCCCATGCCCTTCTCGTCGCCCTGGCGATCTGGCTGAGCGGCGCCTCGCCCTGGGTGGTGCTGCCTTTCACCGTCTATACGGCGCACCTGTTCAACCAGGTCCGGAAGCTGGACGTGGAAGATGGTGCGCGCTGTCTTGCCCTGTTCAAGGCCAACCGCACCAGCGGCCTGCTGCTGGTCGCCACGCTGGCGCTGGGCGCACTGATCTGACCGGTCGGGAGGCCGGCGTCTTCGCGACTTTCTGGCCGGGGCACTGCCGTGACATCGCCATCCATCAGTGATCCCCATCGCTTCATCCGCGACCACACCGCCCTGATGCCACCGCCACTGGTTCCGGAAATTCCGCTGCATCTTGCCGTGGAAACCGTGGCGCTGTGGCGGCAAACCGAGGAGGCCCTCGGCGAAATGGGGTTGCCGCCACCCTTCTGGGCCTTCGCCTGGGCCGGCGGCCAGGCCCTGGCACGATACTGCCTCGACCATCCGGACAGTGTCCGCGGCAAGCGCGTGCTCGACTTTGCCGCCGGCAGCGGTGTGACCGGCATCGCGGCCCTGAAGGCCGGCGCGCGGTCCGTCGAGGCCAGCGAGATGGATGCGTTCGCCATCGCGGCGATCGAGGCCAATGCGGCCGCCAACCATGTTACCCTTGCCACACGCCTTGAGGACGTTGCCGGCCGCGATGACGGCTGGGATGTCGTGCTGGCTGGTGATGTCTTCTACGAGGTCGAGCTGGCCTTGCGGATCGGCGACTGGCTGGCCGGCCTGCACCGGCGGGGCGCAACCGTGCTGATCGGTGATCCCGGCCGCGCCTTTCTGCCCAGGGGCGAGCTGGAGGAAATGGCCCGCTACACCGTCCCCGTCCAGCGCGAGCTGGAAGACCGCGAAGTCCGCTTCGCAAAGGTCTGGCGCTTCCCCTGACGGGAGGCACCTCCCCCCGCCGCCAGAATCGGCGCAGCTTTCGGGACATGGCTCGCGCGCGCGCCGTCGACCGGCGGCTTTTCCTTTTGCTTGAAATCGCGGCCCGGCGGATGAACCGGGATGCGGATGCGCGCCTGAAGAAGACCGCCGGCGTCACCACGGCGCAGGCGGCTGTTCTGTTCCTGCTGGCCCGCAAGGGCGAGCGGCGCATGGGCGATATCGGCGAGACATTGTCGCTGAACCCGCCGGCAGTCACCGGGCTGGTCAACCGCATGGAGACCCTGGGCCTTGTCGTGAAGACGGCCTCGCGGACTGACAAGCGCTCAGCTGTTGTCTCCCTGACCGAGAAAGGCCGCGCCGTCAGCGATGCGGCAGACCATGTGCTGCGCGATCTCAATCTCGAGCTGGAAGCGTGGCTGGGCACGGACGATGCCGACCGGCTGCACGACATACTCACCCGTCTGGTCACACGGGCGACTGACGGTTCTTGACGTTTACGTCAACTGGCACAGCCCTTCCAAAGCCGTACCGGACGCTCTAACCTGTCCGGCAACAACACCTGAAAAACGATCCATGGGAGGCTCGTGTGAGCGAACAGGTTCTGGTCGATACCGCGGAGCGTATCCGCACGATTTCCTTCAACCGCCCCGACAAGAAGAATGCACTGACGCGGGCCATGTACACTGCCGCCGCCGAGGCGATCGAGGATGGCGACCGGGATCCGGCCGTGCGCGTCATCATCCTGACGGGCGAAGGCGGCATTTTCACCGCCGGCAATGACATCGTCGATTTCATGGAACAACCGCCGGCGATGGATGGAAACGAGGTGTCCCCGGTCCAGCATTTCATGCAGGCGCTGCTCAATGCGAAGAAGCCCGTGATCGCGGCCGTCGACGGGCTGGCCATCGGTATCGGCGTCACCCTCCTGATGCATTGCGACCTCGTCTATTGCTCGGACCGGTCCAGTTTCAAGACGCCTTTCGTCGATCTCGCCCTGGCGCCGGAATACGGCTCCAGCCAGACCATGCCGCGCGCCTTCGGCCATGTCGTGGCCGCTGAACTCCTGCTGCTGGGTGCGTCCTGGAGCGCCGAACGGGCCGCCCAGACCGGCCTCGTCGGCACCGTCACGACGCCGGACGCGCTGATGGAAACCGTGCGCAACACGGCCCGCATTCTCGCCGCCAAAGCACCGGAGGCACTGGCCAAGGCCAAGACCCTGATGCGCCGTGCGCCGGAGCCACTGGCCGACCGGATCGCACTGGAAGGGCGCCAGTTCGCCGAACAATTGCGCTCGCCGGAATTTGCCGAGGCTGCCGCCGCCTTCATGGAGCGCCGAGCCCCGGACTTCGACAAGCTGGGCTGAGCCAGACCGCATTCGGACGGGCCGGGTCCCGGGTTTTGCGAGTGGCCGCATTTTCGAACCGCAAAACCGGGCCCACTTTTGCTGAAAATGCCGGATCCTTAGCGGCCGCATTTTCGAACCGCAAAACCGGGCCCACTTTTGCTGAAAATGCCGGATCCTTAGCGGCCGCATTTTCGAACCGCAAAACCGGGCCCACTTTTGCTGAAAATGCTCTAGATTTACGCCAGGACCTCGGGGGACATCATGGCCAAACGTATTCTTCTTGGTGCAGCTGCAGTGGTGGTTGCGGGCGGGCTTCTGGCCCTCAACCTGTCGCCGCTCGGGCGTAGCTATCTGCCCTCTGGCACCGGGCTCGTCGCCAAGCAGACCTGTTCACTGACCTTCGTCGCCGGTCTCGACACCGATCAGGCCAAGGCGATCTATGTAGACCCGCTTCTGGGGGCAGCCGCCAGCCTGATCCATTATGATATCGACACCGAGGCGCGCGAGGTCCGCTCGGGCGTGTTCGGCCTGTTCTGGCGCCAGCATGCCGTCTATCGCGAAGGACTGGGTTGTACGCTGGTCCACGGCCGCAGCGATTTCGATCCGGAGCTGGAAGTCCCGCTCACTGCGCCCTTCGAGCCGCTCGAACTCGATACAGAGCATCGCGACACGCATTTCGATGCCACGGCATTGCAGGCCTCTGTCGACGGTGCTTTCGGCGCTGCGGATTCAGATCCGCGCAATACGCTGGGCGTCGCCGTGCTGCACCAGGGTCGCCTGGTCGCCGAGCGCTATGCACCCGGTGCCAGCCGCGAGACGCGCTTCCATGGCTGGTCGATGACCAAGAGCACGATGGCGACGCTGGCCGGCGTTCTGCAGCGCGACGGGCTGATCGACATCGAGGCTGAGGGCGAGGTTCCCGCACTCGCCGCCATCGATGCGAGCCTGACCGACATCACCATCGAGGACCTGTTGCGCATGGCCGGCGGGCTGGCCATCGCCGAGCGCAATGATGGCTGGGACCCGAATTCGCAAATGCTGATGACCCGGTCCGACATGCCGCACTTCGCCGCCACGCGCGAACGGCTCCACGGGCCGGGCGAGCACTGGCAGTATATGAGCGGCAATACGATCCTTGCGACCCATGCCATGCAGCAGCAACTCGGCGATAATCTGCCCGAGCAGGTCACCGAGCTGCGCGCCCGCCTGTTCGAGCCCTTGGGCATCCGGTCCGCCATCCTGGAACCGGACGAAAGCGGGACCTTCCAGGGCTCCTCCTACATGTATGCCACGGCGCATGACTGGGCCCGGCTGGCGCAGCTCTATGCCGAAGACGGGGTCATTGACGGGCAACGCCTCCTGCCGGAGGACTGGGTGGATCTCGTCAGCCTGCC
Source organism: Maricaulis sp. ABE4_448 (assembly GCF_056160825.1). Classification (NCBI taxonomy): domain Bacteria; kingdom Pseudomonadati; phylum Pseudomonadota; class Alphaproteobacteria; order Maricaulales; family Maricaulaceae; genus Maricaulis; species Maricaulis sp. ABE4_448. The sequence goes on along the minus strand of NZ_JBSWXX010000002.1, from coordinate 2,818 downwards.
GACGGAAGGCTCGGACGGGGCCTATGGCATGGGCTTCTGGCTGCCGGAAGATCATGAAAACCTGCCTGACGGCACTTTCATGATGCGCGGCTTCCAGTCCCAGCTGGCCTATATCATGCCGCAGCAGGATCTGGTCATTGTCCGCTTCGGCGCGACCAACCGGGCGGCCTCCGGCGCCAGCGAACTCGCGGCCGGCGTCGCCGCAGCCCTGCGCGACCGCCCCGGCCCGCACACCGGCACCGCGGACTGAAAGCAGGTTAGGCCGCGGCCAGCGGCGGCGATTCGGCGAGCGTGGCGCTGCGCAGGCACTGGGCGACAAGCTCGCTCGCCTGCGCCGCGCTGGCATGTCCTTCGCGCAAGGCCCGCAGTACAGACATATCGTAGATCGCCGCATCGCCGCGGGCGACGGACCAGCGCGAATATTGCCGGCGGGATATCGGCAGAAATTCCTCGCTGCGCAGGTCCGAGATTCGCGGGTCCGCCGCAATCGCCAGGAAGAAGCCGCGCAAGGTCTCGCGATCACCTTCCAGCACGTCCAGGAAATAACCGTCGAGCCAGACCAGTCCGCCGGTCATCTCCCGCTCCACACTCGCCGTCATGTGCGCCGCCAGCATCAGTCCCAGATCGCCATTGAGCGCATCCTCGCCCAGATCGACCCGGGCACGGGCAACGAGAACCATTCTGTGCAGCATGCGGAGCAACCTTCCATCGATCAGGCCGCGGTCTATGGCAGCCGCGTCTGAAGCAAGGCTCAAAACGTGTCGCAAAATTCGAGTTGAACTTGACTCAAATGCGACGCAATCCGGGCCGTCCTGCAGGTGCGACGCAGCGCACGCTGGACTTTCGCCCGTGAAGTTGCAGTTTCGGTTATTCGATATCACCGGAGCCCGACCCGCATGGCTTACAAATCCCTGCGCGACTTCATCGACCAGCTGGAAGCCGAGGGCGACCTCGTGCGCATCACCACGCCGGTGTCGACAGATCGCGAAATGACGGAGATCCACCGCCGCACCCTGCATGCCGGCGGCCCGGCCCTGTTGTTCGAGAATGTGCTCAACGAGACGGGCGAGAAGAGCGAGATGCCCTGTCTCGTCAATCTGTTCGGCACGGTGAAGCGGGTCGCCCAGGCGGTCACGCTGGGCGGCGAGGCGCGAACCACGGGCGCAGAACTGCGCGAGGTCGGCGAGCTCCTCGCCTTCCTGCGCCAGCCCGAACCGCCGCGCGGCATCAAGGAAGCCGTCGACCTGCTGCCGCTGGCGAAAACCGTCATGTCGATGCGGCCCAAGACGGTGAAAAAGGCGCCCTGCCAGGAGGTGGTGCTGACCGGCGAGGATATCGATCTCGACCGCCTGCCGATCCAGACCTGCTGGCCGGGCGAGCCGGCGCCGCTGATCACCTGGCCGCTGGTCGTCACCAAGGGTCCCTCCGGTGACAAGCAGGACGATTTCAATCTCGGCATCTATCGCATGCAGAAGCTGGGCAAGACGCGCACACTGATGCGCTGGCTGAAGCATCGCGGCGGCGCCCAGCACTATCAGCGCTGGAAGACGGAACGCCCGGAACCCCTGCCCGCCGCCGTCGTGCTCGGCGCCGATCCGGGCACCATCCTCGCCGCCGTCACGCCCGTGCCGGATACGCTGTCGGAATACCAGTTCGCCGGCATATTGCGGGGCCAGAAGGCCGAGCTCGTCGATTGCAAGACAGTGCCGCTGAAAGTACCGGCGGAGGCCGAGATCGTGCTGGAAGGCCACGTCCTCCTGGACGAGTACGGTCCGGAAGGCCCCTATGGCGACCACACCGGCTACTATAATTCCGTCGAGCAATTCCCGGTGTTCGAGATCTCTGCCATTACCATGCGCAAGGATCCGATCTACCTGACCACCTATACCGGCCGGCCGCCGGACGAGCCCGCCGTGCTGGGCGAGGCGCTGAACGAGGTCTTCATCCCGCTTTTGCAGCAGCAATTCCCGGAGATCGTCGACTTCTGGCTACCGCCCGAGGGTTGTTCCTACCGCATCGCCGTCATCACCATGAAGAAGGCCTATGCCGGCCATGCCAAACGGGTGATGATGGGCGCCTGGTCCTTCCTGCGGCAATTCATGTACACCAAGTGGATCATCGTCGTGAACGACGATATCGACGCGCGCGACTGGAAGGATGTGATGTGGGCGGTCTCCACCCGCATGGACCCGGCCCGCGACATCGTCACCGTCGAGAACACCCCGATCGACTATCTCGACTTCGCCTCGCCCGTCTCCGGCCTGGGTTCGAAAATCGGCCTGGACGCGACCAACAAGGTCGACGGCGAGACCAATCGCGAATGGGGCGAAAAGCTGGACATGGACGACGCCACGAAGGCCAAGATCGACGCGATCTGGGCCGAGCTGGGGATCGATTGATCCAAGCCCTGTCCTGAGAGCCTCCTTCCTTCTCCCCGTCTGGGGAGAAGGAGCCCAAAGGGCGGATGAGGCGCGCGCGACAGCGCTGAGAAGAGCCTTGAATGGGCCGCTGCGCGGCCGCCCCTCACCCTTTGTTGCTTTCAACAGGCCCCCGGCCTGTTGAATTCGCTTCGCGAGCCGCGCCTCAGCCCTCTCCCGGTTGGGGAGAGGGGGTACAAACGCTCCCACAAACACCGTCACCCTGACACCCGCTTTCGCGGGCGCAGGCTTCAGTCAGGGCCCAGTTCATAGAGCGCGGTGGCCGCGACCTCGCACTTATCCCGCAAACCGTCACCGCTCAGGCCGAGCCCCTCTAGCCCAAATCTCCCTTTACGATCTGGGTCCTGACTTTCGTCAGGATGACGGTTTGTGGGGACGGA